>NZ_BMKL01000001.1:1645000-2245000 GCF_014644315.1 Tsuneonella deserti
CCGGCAGAAGCTGACCCTCGCCGACCGCTTGAGCGGCAAGAACCAGCACTTGTCACCCGCAGACCGCGAGATGTTTGCGCGCATGCGGATGGACCCCACCGACATTTCGGACGTGACGGCCGCGGCCTACGATTTCCTGATCAACGGCCATAGCCCCGCCGAGAACTGGACCGGTCTGTTCCGGCCCGGTGAACGCGTGCGGCTGAGGATCATCAACGCGGCAGCGCAGACGACGTTTAACCTGCGCATCCCCGGTCTGCCGATGATTGTCGTCGCGACGGATGGCATCAACGTGCGTCCGGTCGAGACCGACGAGTTCCAGATCGGCAATGCCGAAACCTACGACGTGATCGTCCAGCCGGGCGACCAGCCATACAGTATCGTCGCGGAGGCGATCGACCGGTCCGGCATGGGTGTGGCGACCCTGGCTCCCCGCGCCGGAATGCGCGCCGCAGTCCCGCCTCTAAGAGAGCGGCCGACGCTAGACATGACCGACATGGGCATGAGCATGGACCACTCAGCCGCTCCTGCGACCGACGGAGCGGTCGATCATGCAGCGATGGGACATGGCGGTGACGCCCCGACTGCGAACCCGCCGGCGATGGACCACGGCAAGATGGATATGCGCGACGCCTCCAGCGTCGATTTCGCCGTCGGTCCCGCCGTGGATATGATTGCGCCGATGCCGATGGACCGCACCGGGCATCCTGGCGTCGGTCTCGACGATGTCGGCCACCGCGTGCTCACCTACCGGGACCTCGTATCTTTGAAACCGCGTTCCGATACGCGAACGCCGACCCGCATGGTCGAAATTCACCTAACCGGAAACATGGAGAGGTTCATGTGGTCGCTCGATGGGGAACGGCTTTCGGAGAACCCCGAGCCGTATCGCTTCGCCCGGAACGAGCGAGTGCGAATGCGGCTGGTGAACGACACCATGATGACGCACCCCATGCACCTCCACGGCCACTTCTGGGAACTCGTGAACGGCCAGGGGATCCATCAGCCCCTCAAGCACACCGTCCGCGTGCTGCCGGGTGGTTATGTCGATCTCGATCTCACGGCCGATGCCCCCGGCGACTGGGCGTTTCACTGCCATCTGCTCTACCACATGCACGCCGGAATGATGCGCATCGTGAAGATCCGGCCGATGGAAGGAGAGGGGGCATGAAGGCTCTTCTTCTCCTGTTGGTGGCTTTCGCGGCAGGACCGGCGATGGCCCAATCGGCTGCTGCACCGGCGGGTGCGCAGGCAGCCGCATCTACCTGTCTCCCCGAACACGCCGCCATGGGTCACTGCAGTCTGCCAGCCCCCGCTGCTCCGGTTTCGGCACCGGCGCCAAAGCCTGCGCCGGTTTGCCTGCCCGAGCACGCAGCCATGGGCCACTGCACTTTGCCGGCCTCGCCTGCCCCGAGCCCCGCACCGGCCCCACCAGCAGTTGCCTGCTCGCCGGAACATGCGGCCATGGGCCACTGCACGTTACCCCCACCGCCAGAGGCCACCAAACCAGCCACGCCCGAATGTCTTCCGGAACATGCGGCAATGGGTCATTGCTCCATCACCGCCCCGGTATCTTCGGCCCAAGCGTCTCCGACTCCGACCGCTCCTGGTCCTAGATGCTTGCCGGAGCATGCGGCCATGGGCCACTGCACGCTCCCCGTGGGCGAGCCCCCGGTAGCCCCGCCACCGACCGCAGCCTTCGAGGGGCCGCAAGACGCTGCCGACGCGATTTACGGCAGCGGCGCTATGGCGGCCGCGCGCGATGCGATGCGGAAGGCTCACGGCGGTGTGGCCGTTCACAAAATGCTGCTCGACCGGGCGGAAGCCCGGCTGCGCGACGGTGAGGACGGCTACCTGATTGACGGCCAGGCGTGGTTTGGCGGCGACATCGACAAGGCCTGGTTCAAGACCGAGCTGGAGGGCGGCTTTGACGAGGGCGTGGATGAGGCCGAGATCCAGGCACTATGGAGCCACGCGATCGGCCCCTGGTTCGATCTGCAGACGGGGGTTCGCTATGATGCTCGGTCCGGATCTGATCGCGCGCATCTGGTGCTCGGCGTCCAGGGCCTCGCCCCCTACTGGTTGGAAACGGAGGCAGCTGTCTTTCTCTCGACCAAGGGAGACATCACGGCGCGGGCCGAGGCCGAACACGATGTGCGGGTCACGCAGACCGTCATCTTGCAGCCGCGGGCGGAGCTCAACTTCTCTCTTCAGGATGTCCCGGAACTCGCTCTTGGCTCCGGCCTGACGAATGTCGCTCTTGGGGCCCGCCTGCGTTATCAGGTCACCCCGACGTTCGCCCCTTATGTGGGCGTCGAGTATGATCGAGCCTTTGGCGATACGGGACGATTTCGGACGGCCCGCGGAGAGAGTCGCGGTGGCTGGAATATCCTTCTGGGGGTGCGGACATGGTTTTAATTCGCCGCATGCTGGCGTTTTTGATGCTGGCAAGTCTCAGCGCCTCGGTGCCGGCCTTCGCTCACAAGGATCACGATAGAAAACAGCACGCGGCCGAGGCCATGCATAATTCCGCGCATCAGGAGGGCGCGCCAGCCGCAAGCAGGATGCACCAGGAACCGATGCACGGCGCGATGGAGATGGAGCATTCGGCGGACGAGCCGCCACTGACCTTCACGGATCGCCTTCTCAGCTGGATCGGGCGACTGCATCCAATCATCGTGCACTTTCCGCTCGCGTTCTTCCCCGCAGCATTGTTCACCGCAACCATCGGCCGGCGGCGGGCCTCGTTCGCAACGCCGGTGCAGTTCCTGGTCGTCGCAGGTGGCGCATTGGCGCCTTTGTCGGCGCTGCTAGGGTGGCTCGATGCAATAGGCATGGACCCGGATCCGCTCCTGACCGTTCATCGCTGGCTCGGCACGATGATTGGCGCGCTGGGCGCCGCTCTTGCGGTCTGGGCGTGGCGAAAACCCGATCAGGATCGCAGCGGGCTGATGATGGCTGCATTGACTGTGCTCACCGCGGCGATCGTCGTCCAAGGGTGGTTCGGCGGTGCGCTGGTGCACGGCGTGGACCACATGAACTGGTGAATTAGGCGAGCCGCGGCTCGCGAAAGGTATCAAGATGCTCAAAACACGACACGTGCTTTTCACATTGGTCGCCACCGCCGCGCTTGCTGCCTGCGGGGCGCCGTCCGATCAGCCCTCGGACGATGCCACCTCCGCGGCGGCGCCCGCGGAAGCCGCCGCTGACCCATACGCGGAATCCGAGAAGCGGATGGACGATGCGATGACGGCGGCGGTCGGCACCGACGTGGGCGACAACTGGGCCCGCAAGATGATCGCGCACCACCAGGGAGCGATCGACATGTCGCAGGTCGTGCTCAAGCTCGACCCGAGCCCGGACGTTGCCGAGATGGCGCGGATGACGATCGACAAGCAGGGGAAGGAGATCGAGGCGATCCGAAAGCTTCTGAAGGACGGCGTTCCGGACCAGAAGGCGGCCGAACTTTATCGACCTGTCATGACCGACATGCACCAAAAGATGATGGCCGCCAGCGGGGCGGATTCATCGGAGACGTTCCTGCGCAAGATGCTCGAGCATCACAAGGGCGCGGTCGCAATGTCCGACGTCGCCCTGCGGAACGGCGTGAGCGGAGCCGTTCGCACGCGGGTTCAGGCTACGCGGGCCGACCAGGTCAAGGAAGTCGCCATGGTCGAGGCAATGCTGCGCGGCGAGACGATGGATCACTCGGCTGAGCCGGCGGCCAAGGCCTCTGTCGCTAGCCCTGCGCCGGCCCCGAAGCCGACGCCCGTTGCCGCGCCAGTCGCGAAGCCAACCAAGGCAGCCAAGGTTGCCCCAAAGGCGACGGTCGCTCCTGCGCCTGCGGCTCAGCCTTCGCCGTCGGCTACCGCCTCGTGTTCGCCCGAACACCACGCGATGGGTCATTGCTGAGGCAACTTGCATGAGGGGGGGCGGCGAGAGAGTTGCCGCCCCCGCAATTTTACTGCAATCGCGCGACCGTTGTCGGTGGGAGGGCGTAAAGGCGCCTTGCCGGGTCAGGGGTTCGCGCTTGCGCTTTCGTCCACACATCTTGTCGCGAAGGGTGCACAAGTGGCTCGCCCTCGCAATCGGTGTTCAGGCCGTCATCTGGACCCTGAGCGGTCTCTACATGACGGTCGTGCATATCGACACGATTCACGGCGACCATCTCGTCCGATCGGCGTTGCCCGCGCCTACTTCTGCTCGAGATCTTGCCAGCCCGATAGCGGCAGCGGCCGCGCTCCCAGGGGCGACGTCGGTGCGGCTGACCCGCGTCCTTGAACGCCCCATCTATGTCGTGACGACCGGACAAGGCGAATACCGCTTCGATGCCCAGACCGCGAGGCCCTTGCCGCCCCCTACGCAAGACGAAATTAGGCGCGCCGCAGAATACTGGTTCACCGGTCCCGGGCAGCTTTCGACGATCGCATTGATCGATCAGATTCCAAGCGAACTGCGGGGCCGCAAGCCGCCTCTTTGGCGGGTGGATTTCGAAGGTTGGAACCAGCCGACACTCTATTTTGCACCATCGACAGGCGAGCTCGTGAGCCGACGTCACGAACTGTGGCGAGTGTTCGACTTCCTGTGGATGATGCACATCATGGATTACGAAACCCGCGATAATGTGAACAACCTGCTCCTGCGTGCATTCACGCTGGCCGCTCTCGCAACGGGAGCCTTCGGGGTGTGGCTGCTTTGGTTCGCCTTCTCGCGGCCCCGGCGGAAGGCCAGGGCTCGGTGATGGGCGTGCACACGCATACGCTGCGCGTGATCCACAAGTGGATCGGCCTAGTGATTGGCGCGCAATTTCTGCTCTGGACCCTCAGTGGGGCCGCGATGGCCCTCCTACCGATGGACGAAGTAGCCGGGGGCCCTGCGCGCAACCAAGATACTCGGCCAAACCTCAGCACGATCGATCGCTGGCCGGAAGTCCAGAAACAGCTTGGCGGAATTGCCGTTGAAAGCTTGAAGGTGCGCACCCTGCTTGGCCGGGAGGTTTATGAGATCTCCACTCCAACTCGCACACTACTGTTTGATGCCAAGAGCGCGACGACCATTCGCGTCGATGAACAAACCGCACGCGACATCGCCCTCTCATCGCACCCTGCCGCGGCGCCAGTGAAATCCGTCGATGCCCTCACCGAATTGCCAATGGCTGTGCGCGAACATAAGCTCCCGATCTGGCGCGTGAATTTCGCCGACGACAGGGGCAGCAGCTATTTCGTCTCGGGTTCAACCGGAGAAGTGCTGGAGCGCCGAACCTCAGCATGGAGGCTGTGGGACTTCTTCTGGATGCTGCACATCATGGACTACGGGGAGAGGGCGAGTTTCAACCACCCGCTCATAATAGTGGTTGGTTTCGCGGCGGTGTGGCTCGCGATCACGGGAACCTGGCTGCTATTGCGGACTGGTTGGCGCACGGATTTCAAGCGGCTGCATCGCAAGAGTAGTCCTAGCCGGCCGTTGTGAGGCGAGAGGTTAGCAAGGGGCCTGTATGCAGGAGCTCCGCTTAGGCGGGTTGCGGAATGGCAACTTTGCGCGGCGCGAGCTCATAAGCAGTCAGTCTGCTACCGGCCCAATTCCTGCCATTCACACCACGAGCGGAGTGGGGTCCGCTTCTGGGCCGATTTCTGCCTGTCTGCTTATAAAGGGAGAATGGGACAAGCTGAC
Source organism: Tsuneonella deserti (assembly GCF_014644315.1). Taxonomy (NCBI): domain Bacteria; kingdom Pseudomonadati; phylum Pseudomonadota; class Alphaproteobacteria; order Sphingomonadales; family Erythrobacteraceae; genus Tsuneonella; species Tsuneonella deserti. The sequence goes on from NZ_BMKL01000001.1 coordinate 1,650,671, forward strand.
TCTATCACGCTCGGTCGGGAACGTTTCCCTCTGCCTCGGCTGGTCGCGCAAGGAATGACGAACATCTGGCCACGGCTCGACGAAGGCCAGCACATTGTCGTCCAGGACGCACGCAGACCCAAATTCAGGCTAAGTTACTGGCGAACCTGGCCTGCAATTAGGTTCACAACGGACTCTGCGAGGCAGGTGCCAGAGCTTCGATGATTCGGCAGTCGGTCACAGAACCACCCGAACAGGATGAAATCACCGCAGCCAACTCCCGACGCAGTGCGGTCAAGTCAGCGAGTTTACGGTCCACCTCCTCCAAGTGCCTTGCAGCGATGCCATCCACGCTTGAACAGTCAGGCCCCCTAGCGTCAGCCAGCTCCAATAACTGCCTGACTTGATCCAAGTTGAAACCAAGCTTCCGCGCTCTGCATATGAACGATAGCCGTGCAAGCTCGGCGCTGCCGTAGGACCGGTAGTTGCCTCCGGTTCGGCTTGGCGACCCCATCAGCCCGTTCTTCTCATAGAACCGTATCGTCACAGGCTTCACGCCCGTGGCCTTGCTCATCTGACCGATCGTGAGGCCCATCGCTTGACCCTATAGCTGGTATAAGGTGCATATGAGCTGCCGACTCGGATTTTGTCGAGAAGGATCAGGTATGAGCGCTAGTTGCTGCAGCCATAACTCCATGGATCAATCAATGAATGATCCAAGATGGCGCAGAGCGCTATGGATCGCGCTCATACTCAATGCGGGTATGTTCGGACTGGAGATCGTCGCAGGTCTGACCGCAGACTCACGCGCCCTCATGGCCGACGCGATCGACTTTTTGGGCGACAGTGGAAATTACGCACTGAGCCTCGCGGTGGCTTCCATGGCGTTGGCGTGGCGAGCGCGCGCCGCTGTGGTGAAGGCCGCAACGATGCTGGTGTTCGGACTTAGCGTTGTTGGAGTCACTGCATGGAGCGCGCTTTTCGGCACATCTCCGCAAGCCGAGACAATGGGACTGGTCGGTTTGCTGGCGCTCGGCGTCAATGTGTTTGTGGCGGCAATCTTGTATCGCTTTCGCGCGGGCGACTCAAACATGCGGTCGGTATGGATCTGCTCGCGAAACGATGCGATCGGTAACCTGGCCGTGATGCTCGCGGCGCTCGGCGTGTTCGGCACCGGCCAGGCTTGGCCAGATTTGCTAGTTGCCTCGATCATGGCGGTCCTCGCAGTCTGGGGAAGCATCAGCATCTTTCGCCAGGCGCGGGATGAGCTTCGTGCCTCGCCGCAGGTGAGCCATGCCTAAACACAACCGTTCGCGTCTCGTGGATCGTGAGTTGTCGCAGTTTGCCTCGGCTCGTTACGAGGGCGATGTCGCTGGGGCGTGGCGCGCGTTGGAACGCGCCCACATCCTGGGACAGACGGTTATACTGCTGCACTTCGTCGTGCACATGCGTATGCTATCATTTGCCTTGCAAACTCGAGATTTTCGCGAAACTGGGGGACAGCTTTTCAGATTGGCCTTGATACCGATCGGGCACGCTCTCAGGCGGCTGCCTTCAGGAAATACCGGAAGATCTGACGTGTCGGCTTTCGCAATTATGCCGGTCCCCAAAGATGTCGCGGTCGAACTTGCGCAAGACTGAGGCCAACCATCTCAATGGTTAGGGCCTTTCCGTTTGAAGTCGTTGCTGCTAGCGCCGCCGCGTGATCCATCGCGCGCTTCTCTTGCTGGCGACAATCGCATTCGCGGTTGGCGCGGTCGTATGCCAACCGGCCACGGCAGCGAGCGATGCCGATTGTATCCCGGAGATCAGCGAAGCCACCGGGCACTATGACGGCGATAGCGATCAGTCTTCGCATAGCGGGGGCAAGGAAGCAGCGCATCATCATGCGCCATGCTCCGGCCACTACGCAGCATCGTCGCGGCTTGAGTCGGTCGGGTTTGCTCGCTCCTTGTTGCTCGGCTTTGGGTCGCCATTATCTGATGATTGGCGTCCGCTCGCGCACGGCTTCGAGCAGTTGAGGCCACCGATCGCCTGACGAACTCCGCGCGCCGCACCCAGCGGCGCTGAGAGTGTTCGTCAGGAGCTAATCAATGAAATCGATGTTCGCTGCGGCATGTGCCGTGGCTGCGGTCGGGGCACATTGCTCCGCGGCCGCGCAAGTCCCGAACGTGGCGACCCCACGGATGGGCACCGAAGCTGCCGGTCCCCCGGCACCCGAAACGGCATATGAACCACTTGCGTCCGTGCGCACCGGTCCGCTGCCCCCATCCTTGTCCCTGGCAGATGCCCTGTCCGAAGGACTAGCACGTTCGCAGGCCATCATTGCCGCCGAGGCTGACGTGCGAGCAGCCCGTGGGCGTCTGCGTCAGGCTGGTTATCGAGCCAATCCCGAATTGAGCCTGGAAGTCGAGAATGTTCTCGGCACCGGCGAACTGGCGGGACTTCGGGCGATGGAGACGACGCTCTCCGTCAATCAGAGGCTCGATCTCGCCGGGCGACGGGGTGCGCGAGTGCGGTTCGCACAAGCCGAGCTGATCGTTCAGCAACTGCGCCTGGCGATAGTTCAGGCCGATCTGCAGTTTACCGTCCGAGAACAATTTGCTCGCGCGGTCGCGGCCCGAGAAAAGCTCGCGCAGGCCAGCGATACAGTGGCCCGAGCTCGTGAGCTATCTCGTGTAGCCGGTGTCTTGGTAGAAGTGGGTCGCGATCCTCCGCTTCGGGCGATCCGCGCTCGATCGGCGTTGGCCCAAGCCGTTGCCGATGAAGAAGCAGCTCGTGCCGAAGACTTGGCTGCACGTTCGTTGCTTGCAGCAGCTTTGGGATCCAGTCGCGCCATAGCGTTCGTCGAGGGCGACATGAGCCTCCCGCCACCAAGCGTCGTGGGCAGTCCACTCGAATTGCGATTGGCCGATGCTGAAAGAGCATCCGCGGAGGCTTCGCTGGCAATTGAGCTGACCGCTAACCGCCTTGATCCTGCAGTTGGGCTGGGAGTGCGGCACATTCGCGAGACCGGGGACATTGGCCTGGTCGGCGGTGTATCAATTCCGTTGCCCGTATTTGACCGCAATCGTGGCGGGATCTCCGCTGCGCGTGCCGCGCTCGAAGGTGCCGAAGCTCGGCGGGCAGGAGCGGAAATCGCGGCGGATGCTCGTGCCCGGAACGCGCGCGGCGCGGTGGACGCGAACTTGCGCAGGGTCGAAGCATTAGAGCAGTCGGCCATCCCCGAGGCTGCTGAAGCCTTACGCTTGGCCGAACTCTCGTATCGCGAAGGACGAGCGACCCTCCTCGAACTTCTCGACACCCAAGAATCCTACACAGCCGCGCGTGCCGCACTGACGGATGCACGCCTCGCGCTGGCGCTCGCGCAAGCAGAACTCGCCCGAGCCGTTGCTACCGGAGACACCGAATCATGAACACAATCGTCGAACGCGTCCGCATACTGCGCGACGAGCCAAAGGCCCGCCTATGGGCGGGGGTCGCGGCCGTGGCCTTGGTCGCCGGGATTGGGGGACTCCTCATCGGACGATCGTCCGCTCCTCAGCCGGAAGTGCCGACCGCACCTGCAGAAGAAGATCACGCCGAAGGCCCAGAAGGCTTTATCGCCATCGCTCGCGAGCAGCTTGCACCGAACGGAATCGTGGTGGAACGGGTCACGGCTGGCTCCCTCACGGATGAGATTATTGCGCAGGCCACCGTCGGTGCGCCGCCTGAAGGGGCCGGGGTGCTGACGGCACGGGCGGACGGCGCAGTGGTGCGCATGTTCAAGCAGCTCGGCGACCCCGTCGGGACAGGTGAGACCATAGCCCTCCTCGAAAGCAGGGAAGCGGCAAGCTTTGTCGCCGAGCGGAACACGGCCGCAGCACAGGCCCAGGCTGCAAGGGCTGCCGCCGCACGAGAACAACGCCTGTTCGACGCTAAGATCACCGCTCGGCAGGACTTGGAAGCGGCGATTGCCGCGCGCCGCATAGCCGAAGCGGAACTTCAGCGCGCAGACGCCGCTGTCAGCGCGGCAGGGGTTGCGGGGGGCGGGCGATACCTTGCTGTCCGCAGTCCGATTGGCGGTCGCATCACCGAGGTCAACACTCGGCTCGGCGCGTTCGTCACCGCAGGGGCGGAACTGTTCAACGTCGCGGACCCGACCCGCATCCAGGTCGAAGCTGCCGTCCCCGTGGCTGACGCCCGGCGGCTTGCACCTGGCGACAGGGCCTTTGTTGAGTTGTCGAACGGTGAGCGGACCGAAGCCGTCGTTCGTTCTTCAACCCCAGCGCTCGATCCGGAAAGCCGCGCAGCCACCGTGGTGCTTCGTGTGATCGGCCCAGCAGGCGGCCTGACACAAGGTCAGGCCGTGCGCGTGCGCATCGTGCCCAGCGGCAGCGTGGCTGGCGGAATTGTCCTGCCTGAAGAGGCGATCCAGCAGATAGAAGGCAAGGACAGTGTGTTCGTGGCGGTCAAGGGCGGATTTCGCGCTGTGCCTGTCGCAACGGGACAGCGTAGCGGCGGCCGGGTCGAGATCGTTTCGGGACTGAAGGAAGGCCAAACGGTCGTCACCCGCGGCGCGTTCGCGCTGAAGTCACAGCTCGGGGCCAGCGAGGCTGAGCATTAGGTGCGTGCTCTGTTCGTCGCGACAGCCGTGATGACATTGGCTACGGGTTGCGCAGCGACCAAGGCGTTGCAGAACCCTGCGCGGGTCGAAGTCCTGCCCAACGACGACTTCGAGCTTTCCGGCGTGCGTGTCGGCATTCGGGGTAGCTCACTGGAAGTCATCGGGGCCGTCCGACGACGGCACCCGCTAGCTCGCGCGATCGGCGCCCACCTTGTCGTGGAGGCCTTTCGCGGGAATGAGCGTCTGGCTGGCAAACGGGCCTGGTGGTCTGTGATGTCCATGCACCGGCTACCCGGGGGCCGCTTCCAGTCGCTGCTGGCCGGTGACGCGCTTCGCGCCGACCGCGTGCGCATCGCAATTCATCCTTTTCACCGGCGTGAAGCCGAACAGGACAACCTAAATGATTGACCGTCTCTTGGACGCTTCCGTCCGATTTCGCTGGGTAGTGCTCGCCGTAACCGCCCTCGTTGCTCTCTACGGAGCGTTTCAACTCGCCCGACTTCCGATCGATGCGGTGCCAGACATCACCAACAAGCAGGTCCAAGTGAACATTTCGGCCGGGCAGTTCAGTCCGGTCGATATGGAACGCCTAGTGACATTTCCGGTCGAGAACTCCCTCGCCGGGATTCCTGGCCTTGATTACACTCGCTCCATATCTCGGAACGGCTTCGCGCAAGTCACCGCTGTGTTCGACGAGAGCGCAGACCTCTACTTTGCCCGACAACAGGTGGCCGAGCGGTTGGCACAAGCGGCGGAAAGCCTGCCTGACGGTGTGCAGCCTCAGATGGGCCCCGTTTCGACTGGCCTCGGCGAGGTGTTGATGTGGTCGGTCGATTACGAATCAAGTGCCTCGCGTCAGTCACCCAAGATTTCAGGGCGTCCTGGCTTCCAGCCTGACGGCAGCTACCTCACCGTGGATGGTGAACTGCTAACAGATGAAACAGCGCGACTGGCATATCTGCGCACGGTGCAGGACTGGGTCATTCGCCCACAACTGCGTGCAGTCGATGGCGTAGCTGGGATCGATAGCATCGGCGGTTTCGAGAAGCAGTTCGTCGTCCAGCCCGACCCAAGTAAATTGGCGGGCTACGGTGTGTCTTTTAGCGAACTGGCTGATGCGCTCGAACGGGCCAACTTGTCGGTGGGGGCGAATTTCATCCAGCGTGGCGGCGAGGCCTTTCTCGTGCGCGCGGATGCTCGCATCCGGCATATCGACGAGATCGGCAGGACGGTAATCGCCAACCGAGGTGGGTTGCCCATCACGGTCGCGGACGTCGCCGCAGTCCGACTCGGCGGGGAATTACGCACTGGTGCCGCCTCCTACAACGGCAAGGAAGTGGTGATTGGAACCGCCCTCATGTTGGCGGGCGAGAACAGCCGCATCGTCGCTCAAGCGGTGTCGGAAAGACTGGGCGAGATCACAAAATCTCTGCCGCCGGGCGTTCGCCTCACTCCACTTTACAATCGCTCGGCGCTCGTGGACGCCACGATTGCCACGGTCGAGAAGAACCTGGTCGAAGGCGCGCTTCTAGTCATTGTCGCGCTATTCTGGCTGCTCGGCAATATCCGCGCGGCGGTCATCGCCGCGCTGGTCATACCGCTCTCGTTTCTCATGATGGCGATCGGGATGAACCGCTACGGCGTCTCCGGTAACCTCATGAGCCTTGGCGCGCTCGACTTCGGTCTGATCGTCGATGGTTCAATCATCATCATCGAAAACTGCCTACGTCGGCTCGCCGAAAGGCAGCATCACGAAGGTAGACTACTCGACCTAAGCGAGAGGCTCCATGAGGTGTTCGAGGCCGCCAAGGAAATGGTCCGTCCGACGTTGTTCGGACAAGCCATCATCCTGCTCGTTTTCGCTCCGCTGCTGACCTTCAATGGGGTCGAGGGCAAGATGTTCACGCCGATGGCTATCACGGTCATCTTGGCGTTGGTCGCAGCGTTCATCCTCTCGCTGACTTTCGTGCCCGCAATGGTGGCCGTGTTGATCCGAAACCGCGTGTCCGAAGAGGACGTGTCGGCAATCCGCTGGATCAAGGATCGATATCGTCCCCGGCTCAACCATGTGCTGGCCGCGCCGAAGAAGTTCGCCTTGGCCGGTGTAGGAGCATTCGCGCTCGCGGGCGTGCTATTCATGACGCTTGGACAGGAGTTCATCCCACAGCTCGACGAGGGCGACCTTGCGATGCAGGCCATCCGCATTCCCTCCACCTCGCTCGACCAGTCGCTCACCATGCAGCGGCGGGTCGAAGGAGCCATCGCGTCGTTGCCTGAAGTCTCGTTTATCTACTCGAAGACGGGCACCGCCGAGGTGGCCACCGATCCGATGCCGCAGAACGCATCAGACGCGTTTGTCATCCTCAAACCGAAGGAAAAGTGGCCTGACGGCGTGAACTCGAAGGAAGACGTCGTCGAACGCATCGAGGCAAAGATGAAGACGCTCACCGGCAATGGCTTTGAAGTAAGCCAGCCGATCGAGATGCGGTTCAACGAATTGATTGCCGGTGTTCGGGGAGACGTAGCGATCAAGCTTTTCGGCGATGATCTTGAACAGCTCGAACAGCTTGCCGGACAGGTAGCGCGAGCGATCGGGGACGTGGAAGGAACCGCAGATTTGCGCGTCGAGCAAACCGGTGGATTTCCCACGCTCGACGTGCAGTTCGATCGCGATGCAATTTCGCGCTACGGGCTGTCTGCCGAGGACGTTGCCGACACCGTCGCTGCTGCCTTGGGTGGGCGGGAAGCGGGTCTCGTGTTTGAAGGTGACCGCCGGTTCGATATCGTGGTCAGGCTGGACAACGCTACGCGCGACAGTCTTGACGCTATCGGCGCGTTACCCGTCATGCTCGAAGGCGGTTCCGGACCCCGTGCATCAGTTCCGCTGCGCGAAGTTGCCCGATTCACTTACAGCGAAGGCGTGAACCAGGTTAGCCGCGAAAACGGTCAGCGGCGCATCGTGGTTCAGGCCAACGTCCGTGGACGAGACCTCGGCTCCTATGTCGAGGCGGCACGCACTGCCGTGAACGAGAAGGTGAAAGTGCCACCTGGCGTCTTCATCACTTGGGGCGGGCAATACGAGAATCTTCAAGCGGCTTCGCAGCGCCTAATGATCGTTATTCCTCTCGTTTTCGCGTTGATCTTCGGAATTCTCTTCCTCGCACTGCGGAGCCTCAGTTCCGCGCTAACGGTATATTCCGCAGTTCCGCTCGGACTCGCCGGGGGCGTTTACGGGCTCTTCCTGGCAGGTTTGCCTTTCTCGATTTCCGCGGCAGTCGGCTTCATCGTGTTGTCCGGTGTTACCGTGCTCAACGGGTTGGTCGTGATGAGCGGCATTACCCAACGACTAGACCGGGGCGTTCCGATCGACGCAGCAATCTCAGAAGGGATGATGGAGCGGGTCCGCGCGGTGATCATCACCGGCGTTGTTCCAGCGATAGGCTTCGTGCCGATGGCGATCGCCACCGGACGTGGAGCAGAGGTCCAAAAGCCATTGGCGATCGTTGTGATTGCCGGGCTGGTCGTGGCCACGCTGCTGACACTGTTCGTCTTGCCCGCCATCGGCAAGCTCCTGCTCCATCGCAAGCGGGAGGATCACGTCCAAGGCAATTACGCCCACGAGGATCGGTTCGGGCGCGAACCGGAGGCCGCGGCCGCAAATCAAGGAGCACTTCCCAATGCGACCTAATTTCAAACGTCTCGGAGGCGCTCTCGCTTTGACGATGGTTGCGACCATCTCCGCATGTGGCCCCAAGACCACCACCCCGAGCTCAGATGGCCATTTAGCATCGCCCCACTCTTCCGACATGGCGATGAACACCACTGGCGACCCTGACACGGATTTCCTGAAGGCAATGATCCCTCATCACGAGGGCGCGATTGACATGGCGCGTCAGGAACTTGCGGCGGGTACCGACCCCCAAGTCCGGCAACTCGCCAAGGACATCATCGCGGCGCAAGAATCCGAAATACGACTGATGAAGGCTTGGATCACCGAGCGTGAAGGCCGCGCAAAGAAGGGAACCAACTGATGGGGCAGGAACACGCGGGTCACTCGCACGATCACACCGCTGGCGCGAATGCCAAAATGCTAGGCTGGGCTCTGGCGCTTACGTTCACCTACCTGGTCGCCGAAGTCGTCGGCGGCCTCGTCTTCAACAGCCTCGCGTTACTTTCGGACGCGGCGCACATGCTCACGGACGTTGCCGCTCTAGTGATCGCGCTAATGGCGATAAAGCTTGGTCAGAAGGCGCCAGACGAGAAGCGCACTTACGGGTATCGGCGTTTCGAGATTCTGGCGGCCGCGTTCAACTCGGTGCTACTCTTCGTCATTGCAATCTACGTGTTCGTGGAGGCCATCAAGCGCTTTGCGAACCCCGAACCGATACAGTCTTGGGGTATGTTGGCCGTCGCAAGTGTCGGCCTGGTCGTAAACCTAATCTCCATGCGCTTGCTCTCAGCGGGCAAGGACAAGAGCTTCAACGTCAAGGGCGCTTATCTCGAGGTATGGGCCGACATGATCGGCTCTGTCGGCGTGATCATCGGCGCGCTAATCATCCGCTACACCGGCTGGACATGGGTGGACGCGGTGGTGGCGGTGGGTATCGGCTTGTGGGTGCTTCCGCGCACTTGGGTGCTACTGCGCGATACCACCAATGTGCTATTGCAGGGCGTCCCGGCGGGGCTCGCCCTTAGCGAGCTTCGATCCTCGGTGGTCGCTGTGCCCGGCGTCGAAGGAGTGCATGATCTGCACGTCTGGTCGATCAGCAACGACGACGTGAGTTGCACGATGCATATTAGCCTGAGGGCACAGGAAAGCGCTAGCGAAGTTCGCCGTAACGTCGAACGATTGCTCCGAGAAAAGTTCGCAATCGTCCATGCGACGATCCAGACCGAGCAAGCAGGCGAACCTTGCGAGCTGACTGGGTCTGGCGCTCATGTCTAAAGCGCTTCGAAGAGCCGCCGTTGAGTATAAGTCTCAGCCGCACTTCTCGCCAAAGATGAGACGCGTGTTTGTCCGCCGTCTCGTTTAAACGTGATGCTTTTAGCGTGTCCGCTTTTCACGCTCCATTCTACGTTGCTCAATGACTGAAGTTGGGCGCAAAGCTGTCGTTCAGCTCCGGACAGACCACCAGCTGGGCCAGTTGACCTTCTCGGGCGTGCGGGTGTTGTTCCAGACCTCCTGCTGCTGGTCCGTGTTCAGCTCGCGCTTGCCTATTCGCTTCAGCGCGGCCTCGACGATCCAAGGCTGAAGCTCCCAGCGTACGCGCTGTTCGTCGCGCGGGAACTTCTTCACCGCCATTCCCAGCGTGTCCAGAATGGCATCGATCCCTTCGCCTATGACAGTTAGGCGGATTGTGCCGATCCGCGGCGAGTTGCGTTGCTGCTTTGCCCGGGCCGCTTCGATCGCGTCGAGCGAGGCTCGTGCAGCGGCGCTGTCGCCCGCGAGCCCCTTCTGCGTGAGCTGCAGAAGGAACGCTTCAGCGGCCGTCACTCTCCGCTCACGGCCCTCTTCGCGGATGGTGACCATCTGGCCGAGGACGCCGTTATAAGGGATCTCACTGCGCCTTCCGCGAGGCCGACCCTTCGGATTGCCAGACCTGCCCTTCTGGAACCGAGTTGCACGCGGAGGTCGGCCAAAGCCGGCGCGCTCCTCCGCTCGTCTCAGCTCATCAGCTGACTCGGGATCGCTCACGCGGATCTGCCCCGAGGCCACTTCAGCGCTTCCGAGTTCATGGTGAAGAACTTGATGTTCTGCACCTCCCGCTCGCTGAACTTGCGCCGGCCAGGCCGGCTCAGCGCAGCCTGGGTCGCCCAGGTCGCCATCCGCATCCGCGGGTGCTCGTCGCCCCAAGCCGGATCATAAGGTGCGATCTCAAGTATGCGAAGAGCCTCGTTGGTATTGGACGAGCAGTGCTCGATGACCATTTTCGCACCACGACCAGTGGGCTTGCCCTGCCTGGCGAGCGCAGCCTCGCGCTTCTCGATCATCTTGAGCACCTTGCGGATCGCCATCTTGCTCCCCTTGAGGGCCGCCTGGTACGTCTGCAGCTCCAGTGCCTCCTCGATCGTCAGCTCACGTTCGGCCCCGCCTTGCGTGACCGTGAGCGTCTTGTCGAAGATGATGTCGAACGCTGAGACATTGAGCCGCCGCTTCTTCGGCCTTCCGTTCGGGTTGCCCGAGCGGCCCTTCTCGAACCGCGTGTCGCCGCCACGGCTCATGCCGCCTCGTCCTGGCTGTCGCGGTGCACGAGCTCGGGCTCCCTGCCAGTGATCTCGGACCAGCGGGTCATCGCCACCTCGACATAGGCCGGGTCGATGTCGAGCCCGCGGAAAGCGCGGCCCACGCGTTCAGCAGCGATCAGGCTGGTGCCGGAGCCGAGAAAGATGTCGAGCACCAGCTCGCCCTGGCGGGTCACGTCGCAGATCGCATCGGCAACCATGGCAACCGGCTTGACCGTCGGGTGCAGCGCAAGGTCCTCGCGCCGGCTTCCGCGCATCGAGTTGACGCTCGGGTAGTCCCACACGTTGGTGCGGTTGCGACCGTGTTTGCCGAGCTCGACTGCATTGGTGTGGGGGCCGGTCCCGACCTTGTAGACGAACACCATCTCGTGCTTCGAGCGATAGAGCGAGCCCATCCCGGCGTTGCTCTTGTTCCACACGCAGATGTTGAGCAGGTCCGAGTAGATGCCGGGGATGGATGCGGTGACGTCGTCCATGTGGCGCCAGTCCATGCACACGAAGTGGACAGCGCCGTCGCGCGACACCGAAGCGCAGGCGCCCAAGGTATCGGCGAGGAAGGTACGGAACTCGGTCGTGGTCATCTCGCCCGAGGCCATCGCGAACTCGCGGTGCCGGCCCTTGGCATTGGCGTGCCCGTTGATCTTCACGTTGTAGGGCGGATCGAGGAACGCGCAGTCGATCTGTTGATCCTCGCCGATCAGCTGGCGCAGGAACGCGACATCGCGTCCGTCGCCGCAGCCGACCCGGTGTTCGCCCAGCTGCCAGATGTCGCCAGGGTGCACGCGGCTCACCTCGGGAACCGCGGGGATCACCTCGTCGTCGGGATCGGGAGTGTCACCGAGCACGACATCGATCTCGCCCGAGCTGAACCCGGTGAGCGAGATGTCGATGTCGAACTCGGGCAGCGAGAGATCGGCGAGCTCGAGCTTGAGGATTTCCAGGTCCCACCCGGCATTGAGCGCGATCTTGTTGTCGGCAAGGCGCAGCGCCTTCTTCTGGGCCTCGGTAAGGCTGGCAAGTTCGATGACCGGCACCTCGGCAAGTCCCATCTCCTTTGCCGCGCGCAATCGGCCGTGACCGGCGATGAGGTTGCCCGCCTCGTCGGCGAGCACCGGGTTGGTGAACCCGAACGCGCGGATCGACTGGACGATCTGTTCGATCTGCCGCTTTGGATGCGTGCGCGCGTTGCGGGGATCGGGGGTCAGGCTCGCGATCGGCTTGTAGACGACCGCGAGCGGGCGATGGGCAGCGCCGGCTGCCTCCATGGGTTGGGTAGCCATGGCAGGTACATTACAGGAACATCGCGCGATTCCCCACCCCGCCGCGACCTGAGTTATCCCCAGTGGATTATGGGTCCACTTCGGACTGGACTGTGCCCGCAACCCGAGCATTGCTGCCCCCGCGCCCGGCCTGTTCGGGCTCGAACCGGTAGCGGCGGAGACTGTCTCCGCCGCGCGAACCGGAGAACAAGCATGACAACGACCACCCACAAGCCCGCCGCCAGGCGCCGCATGGCGCGCGAGCCGAAGACCACGAGCACCGCCGCTACGCCGGAGAACACCACGGCGCCTTCGCGAATCGACCAGCTCGAAGCCCTGCTCATGCGCGAGCATGGCGCAACCATCGCCGAGATGGTCGATGCAACCGGATGGCAGCAGCACTCGGTCCGCGGCGCGATGGCGGGCGCGCTCAAGAAAAAGCGGGGGCTCGTCATCACCTCGGAGAAGATCGACGGCGTTCGCCGCTACCGCGCGAGCAAGCCCGCATGACCACCGATGTCGCAGAGCTCGTGGCCGAGATCGCTCGCATGAACCTCGAGCAGCTGCGGGCAGAGTGGAGGCGGCGCTACGGCCCGCCTCCTCGCCTGCGCTCGGTCCCGATCCTGCAGCAGCTGCTTGCCTGGCGTATGCAGGCCGAGGCCCATGGCGGGCTCGACGCCGATACGCGCAAGGCACTGGCGCGTACCGGTGCCGCTGCACCCGAAGGCCAGCACCTTGGGATCGGTGCACGGCTGACGCGCAAGTGGAAGGGCCGTTCGGTCGAGGTAATTGTCGAGGAGCAGGGGTTCCGTTTCGAGGACCGGCTGTTCCCGAGCCTGTCAGCTGCCGCCACTGCGATCGCCGGCTCCAAGTGGAACGGGCCGCGCTTTTTCGGGCTGCGGAACGCGTCATGAGCGGCAGGACGCTGCGCTGCGCGGTCTACACCCGCAAAAGCTCGGACGAGGGTCTCGACCAGTCGTTCAATTCGCTCGATGCGCAGCGCGAGGCGGGCGAGGCGTACGTCAAGAGCCAGGCGCATGAAGGCTGGAAGCTGCTGCGAGAGCGCTACGACGACGGCGGGTTTTCGGGCGGCTCGATGGAGCGGCCCGGTCTCAAGCGTCTGCTCGAGGACGTCGATGCCGGACTGGTTGACGTGGTGGTCGTCTACAAGATCGACCGGCTCACCCGAAGCCTTGCCGACTTTGCGCGGATCGTCGAGGCGTTCGACAGGCGCGAGGTGAGTTTTGTCTCGGTGACGCAGGCGTTCAACACCACCTCCTCCATGGGCCGGCTCACATTGAACGTGCTCCTGAGCTTTGCGCAGTTCGAGCGCGAGGTGACCGGCGAGCGCATCCGGGACAAGATCGCCGCCTCCAAGGCCAAGGGCATGTGGATGGGCGGCATCCCCCCATTGGGATACGACGTACCCAAAACGGGCTCGCGCAAACTGCGGGTCAACCATGCCGAGGCCGAGACCGTGCGGCACATCTTCAGCAGGTACCTCGATCTCGGGTCGGTCCACGCCCTCCAGCGGGAGCTGACAGGCCAGGGTATCCACTCCAAGCTCCACCTTACGCGAAGCGGCAAGCACCTCGGCGGGACCCCGTTCAGCCGCGGGGCGCTGTTCCACCTGCTGCGCAACCGCATCTACCTCGGCCAGATCGTTCACCGCGGAACGGTGCACGATGGCGAGCACGCGGGCGTGATCGACGCAGACCTGTTCGAAGCCGTCCAGCGCTCGCTCGATGCCAATGCCCGCCGTCATGGCGCGAGGAGCGAACAGCGGATGGTCCGCGCGCCCCTGACCGGCAAGCTCTTCGATGCGGCGGGCGATCCGATGAGTCCGTCGTTTTCCCGCGGGCGATCGGGACGAAGCTACCGCTACTACGTCTCGGGCTTGCTCCAGCAGGGAGACCGGATCGAACGCGATGACGCAGTGGTCCGACGGCTCCCTGCATCAGAAGTCGAGAAGCTGCTCGAGACATGCATCGGGCGATGGTTGCCGGCATGCCCTGGTCCAATCGATCTCATCGAGGCCGTTCGGCTGACGGGTGATGGGCTACTCGTCACGCTGACCGGTGATCTGGCAGCGGAGATTACCGCGAGACTAAGTGAGAGCGAGACGATCGTGCGCGCGACGCGTCAGCGCACCATCGTCCAGCTCGACGTGGCCCTTCCTTTGCGCGGTGGTCGGCGGATGGTCTTTGCCGGTGACCGCTCGCAAGTGCGCATCGATCCGGTGCTCGTTGCCGCGCTGCGCAAGGCGCATCGGTGCATCCGGCGCGATCGCAGTGGACTACCGCTTCTCGATGATGCTCCGCGCACTGCCTACGAGCGCAAGCTCCTGCGGCTCGCGTTCCTCGCTCCCGAGCTCCAGCGCGACATCCTGGCCGGCCGCCAACCGCCATCGCTCAACCTCGAGGGATTCCTTCGCAGCGAGCTCCCACTGGACTGGAAAGAGCAGCGAGTTGCTCTCGGTTGGCCGCGCACCTGAGCTACCCTGTTATGACGATCAATTAGCCTGTTACAGGCGAATTCGCTCCCTGTTACGGGCGATTAAACGCCCTGTTCCGGCGAATAACAGGGAAAGGGTATTTTGCCGCCCGTAAGCCACGGAAAGAAGGCAGATTTCTCCGAAACGAAATCGCTCGATCAGGCGAAATCAGCCTGTTTTGGCCCTGAAATTTGCATTTTTCCCTGTTCTTCCCTGTTTTGCAGGGAAACCGTACCGATGGCGATCGGCGCAGAGACCGGCGCGACGAAACGGCCCTGATAGTGGCGGAGACAAGCTCCACGTGCGCCGCCTGTTACCGAATGAACCCCTCAGTCCCGCTTGCTCCGCGGCTTTGCGCGGAGACCCTGTTAGTGGAGACTGGTGCTGGGGGTGACTGGCGGAGCGGGAGGGATTCGAACCCTCGATACGCTTTTGGCGTATACTCACTTTCCAGGCGAGCGCCTTCGACCACTCGGCCACCGCTCCGCATGTCCTGGTCAAGGAACGCGGGCACCTAGCGGGGCGCATCCCCGCTGACAAGCGCCGCGACAACCTCTAACGAATGCGGATGAGCCGCACCTTCGGTCCCCCGCCTTCCGCCGCCGAAATGGAAGCCATCGCTCGCGCCGCGCTGGACAGGTTGCCGAGCGATTTTGCGCGTCACGCCCGCGATGTCGCCCTGATGGTCGAGGAATTCGCCGATGCCGAGACACTCGCCGCTCTAGGCCTCGACGATCCTTTCGAACTGACGGGTCTGTTCGAAGGGGTCAGCCTGCCCGAGCAGTCGATCGAAGACAGTGGGCGGCTGCCGAACCGGGTTCGACTGTTCCGGCAACCCATCCTCGACGAATGGATCGCCGACGGGCACGATCTCGAGCATCTCATCACCCATGTGGTCGTGCACGAGATCGGGCATCACTTCGGCCTGTCAGACGAGGACATGCACGCGCTGGAGAGTGCAGACGATTGACGGCTTGCCTTGCGCTCGGCGCGTGGCACAACGCGGCGCATGAAATCGCTTCTCGCATGCGCCGCCCTTTTCGCCGTCCCCGCATATGCCGCGGAGGAGACGCGATCTCTCTCACCAGCCGAGATTGTCGCGGCCGCCCCGCAGGAGGCATGGAGCGAGATCGCGGCGGACGACCTCCTGGTGATGACGCTGGCGCCCGATCGGAATGGCACTCCACGACGGGTGGTAATCCAGTTGATCGCGGAGCCCTACAGCGAGGCCTGGACAGCCAACATCCGGACATTGGCGAAGGCGCACTGGTGGGATGGTCTCGCGATCGTTCGCGCGCAGGACAACTACGTCGTCCAGTGGGGCGATCCCGATGGCGAGGAGGCGGGCAAGGCGCGCCCTCTCCCGCAAGGCCTGCGCACGACCAGCGAAAGCCAGTACACCGTATCGGGTGACGCGCCCGGCTGGACCCGGTTCAAGGATGTCACCTGGCCACGCGGAGACGTAAGCCATTATGTCTCGTTCGATCGCGGCTGGCCGATCGAGGGTGCAGGCACCCCGGACAGCGCATCCCATTGGCCGGTTCACTGTTACGGCTCGGTCGGCGTCGGCCGAAACTTGTCGCCCGATGCGGGGACCGGTGCCGAACTCTACGCGGTGATCGGCCACGCACCACGCCAACTGGACCGCAACATCGCGGTCGTCGGACGTGTAGTCGAAGGCATCGAACACCTGTCGGTCCTGCCGCGCGGGACGGGTCCGCTCGGGTTCTATGCGACCCCGGGCGAGCGCACGGGCATCGTTTCGATCAGGCTGGCGAGCGACCTGTCGGAGGCGGAGCGACCGAGGTTTGAATACCTCATCAGTGATACGCCGGCGTTCGCCCGCTACGTCGATGCCCGGGCCAACCGGCGCGACGAGTTCTTCATCGCACCTGCGGGCGGCGTGGATGTGTGCAATGCGCCAGTGCCGGTGAGGAAACTTCCGACCCATCCGTGAGCTGGCTCATGCAGGCGGAGACAAGCCGAAAATGTCGCCGCCGCTGACAGACCCCACATGGAACCAGGGCTCGCGCCCGAACAGCTCGGGCGCCCGCGGGTTGATATAGATTACCCGAATCGTGCGCGGTTGCGCCCGCGCGGAGTCGACCAGGCGCGCGGCAATCCGTTCCACGAGAACAGGATCGAACGGGTTGTTCATGAAGACGACGAGATCGGTTCCGGGAAACCGGAATTGCGCGGCGTCGCCCAGTTCACAGGAGATCCGACGGTTGCCCAGCCGTTCCAGGTTGGTGCGGCAGATGGCATCGAGCTCGGCCGCAAACTCCACTCCGACGATCTTCGGGAAAGGATATTCGGCGGCCATCATCAGCGCCCGCCCCTTGCCAGAGCCGAGATCGACAAAGGTGGCGTCCGCGACATCGATGTCGAGGCCCTCCATGGCGGAATGGAACTGTCGCGGCACGGTGGCGATATGCGAACCGCCGAGAGCGGCGTTGGGAGAGTCGATCGTAAGGTCGAACAGCAACTGCGTCCCTCCGGTATCGACCCCGTGCGTCTCGTCGTACTCGCGGTCCATCGCCGCCTTGAACCGGCGATATTCGCGCATGTCTTTCGATGGCAAACCGATCATGAAGCGCACGTATTTGACGATGCGCTGGAACGTGCCCCATGGCCCTTCGCGTCGCATCACCGCGACTAACCGGCCGGTAATCCACTTCAGGTTGATCATCGGCGGCTCCCCCTCACCTCTGCAAACCTCCCATTTCGTCAGCCATCAGTTCCGCTGGACGAGCCGTCTCCGATCTTTTGCATCAGTTCGATCCGGTTGCCGAATGGGTCGCGGACATCCCCGCGCACATAGCCCGGCAGTGGGATACCCTCGGTAAAAGGAACCCCCGTCCGATCAAATGCAGCACGAAGGGCGTCGAGATCGCTGACCAGCAGGGCTGGATGGGCTTTCGCCGATGGATGGAAAGGATCTGCCACCCCCAGGTGGAGTTCGGCCCCAGCTGACTGGAACCAGCACCCGCCACGCCCGGCGAGGGCGGCAGGCTTTTCCCGCTCGGTGAAACCCAGCACGCCGCAATAGAAGGCTCGGGCTTGCTCCTCCCCTCCCGTCGGCATCGAGAGTTGCACGTGATCGAATCCGACGATCACCTCGGCATCACATGCGTTCGGCTTGCGCGACCGCGTCACTGGCGCGCAGCGCGCTCAGGATTCGCGTCAGGTGCGCAAGATCCTTCACGTCGAGTTCGACGTCGTAGGTGGTGAACGGGTGATCCTTCTGCGTCTGGTCGAGCGAAACCACGTTCGCATGGTTTTGAGCGAACAACCCCGCCATCTCGGCCAGCGTGCCGGGCCGATCGTAAAGAATCACCCGCAGCCGACCCGTGGCGCCCTGGCTGCGCTTGCCCCAGGAAAGATCGATCCAGTCGGCATCGATGCCACTGGCGAGTTGCAGGCAGTCGATCGCATGGACCTCGACCGCCTCTCCGGGCTTCCGAAGGCCGACGATCCGGTCGCCGGGCACCGGATGGCAGCATTCGGCGAGTCGAAAGCCGACCCCGGCCGTCAGCCCGCGGATCGAGATCGCCCGCTCCTGCCGCGGCCATTCCGATTGCTCTTCCAGGTTGGCGGTGCTGCCGGGAAGAAGAGCTTCCATGATCTCGCGGTCAGGCAGCTTGTTGGCCCCGATAGCATAGAGCAGTTCGTCCTCGTCTTCGAGTTCGAGCCGCCGAACCGCATCCTGCACCGCTTTCTTTCCGATCTTTGCCGGCAACCGCGCGGCGATCTCGTCGAAGAGCTTCCGGCCCAGAGCGGCGATTTCGTCGCGCTCTTTCAACCTGACCGCACGCCGGATGGACGCGCGCGCCTTGCCGGTGGTCACGAACCCCAGCCAGGAAAGCTGGGGTTCCGCATGCTTGCCCTTGATGATCTCGACGACGTCGCCGTTGTTGAGCGCCGTTCGCAGCGGCATGTGGCGCCCGTTTATCTTGGCGCCCACTGTCTGCGCGCCAAGATCAGTATGAACGGCGAACGCGAAATCTACCGGGGTCGCGCCCTTGGGCAGCTGGAACAGCGAGCCCTTGGGAGTGAAAGCGAAGATGCGATCCTGGTAGATCGCCATTCGCGTGTGCTCGAGCAGTTCCTCGGCATCGTGGCTGGCATCGACGATCTCGATCAGATCGCGCAGCCACCCGACCTGACCATCGGGACGGTCACCCTGCTTGTACGCCCAGTGCGCGGCGAGGCCGAACTCGTTCGTCCGATGCATCGCGCTGGTGCGGATCTGCACTTCGACCCGCATCGAATTCTCATAGATCAAGCTGGTGTGCAGGCTTCGATAGCCGTTGTTCTTGGGCGTCGAGATATAATCCTTGAAGCGGCCGGGGATGAATTGCCACGTGGTGTGCAGCACGCCGAGCGCACGGTAGCAATCGGCCTCGCTTTCGGTGATCACCCGGAAAGCCATGATGTCCGTGACCTGCTCGAAGTTCACGTGACGCTCGGCCATCTTGCGCCAGATCGAATAGGGGTGCTTCTCGCGCCCGGTCACTTCAACTTTCAGCCCGGCTTCCGCCAACGCCTGCTTGATGGCAAGGGCAATGGCATCGACCTGCCCGTGGTCGGCGCTGCGGATCTGGGCAAGTCGCCCGGTAATCGTAGCATATGCCTCGGGCTCGATCTGCTCGAACGCGAGCATCTGCATCTCGCGCATGTACTCGTACATGCCCACGCGTTCGGCGAGAGGCGCGTAGATCTCCATCGTTTCGCGGGCGATGCGCTGGCGCTTTTCCGGACTCTTGATGAAGTGCAGCGTGCGCATGTTGTGCAGGCGATCGCCCAGCTTCACGAGCAGGACGCGGATGTCCTCGCTCATGGCGAGCAGGAACTTGCGCAGGTTTTCGGCCGCGCGCTCGTTCTCGGGCATGGCCTCGATCTTCGATAGCTTGGTCACCCCGTCGACTAGGCGCGCTACTTCCTCTCCGAACAGCGTCTCGACATCCTCGATAGTCGCGAGAGTGTCCTCGACGGTGTCGTGGAGCAGCGCGGTGATGATCGTTTCCTGGTCGAGCTTCAGGTCGGTCATCAGCCCGGCGACTTCCACCGGATGACTGAAATATGGATCGCCGCTCGCGCGCTTCTGGGTGCCGTGCTTCTGCACGGTGTAGACGTAGGCGCGGTTCAGCAGCGCCTCGTCGGCGTCCGGGTCGTACTCCTTGACCCGCTCAACCAGTTCATATTGTCGCAGCATCCTGTGTTGTGATGTGCGGATTGATCGGGCGGGAGCAAGCCTTTTCGCCAGCCCGTCGCCGATAACACAGGCAGGACCGATGCATTAAGCTCAACCCATGATGGCAAATGCGCCATTGAGAGTGCTCCCGCTCAGGCCCATATCGCCCGCGATGCCAGATTTCGACGCCCTGTTCCTGGCGCGGCTGCAGTTCGCCTTCACGGTGAGCTTCCACTTCATCTTTCCGGCCCTGACGATCGGCCTGGCGAGCTATCTCGCCGTGCTGGAAGGCCTGTGGCTGCGGACCGGAAAGCAGCTTTACCTCGATCTCTTCCGCTACTGGGTGAAGATCTTCGCGGTCAATTTCGGGATGGGCGTCGTCTCGGGGATCGTACTCTCATACCAGTTCGGCACAAACTGGGCGGTGTTCTCGGACAAGGCGGGGCCAGTCATCGGACCGCTGATGGCTTACGAGGTGCTCACGGCTTTCTTCCTCGAGGCCGGGTTCCTTGGCGTCATGCTCTTCGGGATGGAAAAGGTTGGCAGGAAACTTCATTTCGCGGCGACGCTGGCAGTCGCGCTCGGAACGCTTCTTTCTTCGTTCTGGATCCTGGCTGCGAATAGCTGGATGCACACCCCCCAAGGGTACGAAATGGCCGCCAATGGCCAGTTCCTGCCCGGTCCGAGTTGGTGGACGATAATCTTCAACCCCAGCTTGCCCTATCGTCTCACGCACACGGTCATCGCAGCCTATCTCACCACGGCTTTGGTCGTCGGCGCTGTGGGCGCATGGCACCTCTTGCGCGGACGGGCGACGCCGCAGGTGCGCAAGATGTTCTCGATGGCGATGTGGATGGCGGCGCTGGTGGCGCCGGTGCAGATCTTCGTCGGCGACCAGCACGGCCTCAACACCCTGCAGCACCAGCCGGTTAAGGTGATGGCAATGGAGGGTCATTATGAGAGCCACGCCGATGGCGCGCCCCTTTACCTGTTCGGGATCCCCAACGATCGGGAACAGCGGCTGGACTATGCGGTTGGCATTCCCAAGCTCGGCAGCCTGATCCTCAAGCACAGTCTCAATGGCTCGATGCCGGGGCTCGATACCGTGCCAGACGCGGACCAGCCGCCGGTCGCCGTGGTGTTCTGGTCTTTCCGCATCATGGTGGGCCTTGGACTTCTCATGCTGGCACTCGGCCTGTTGAGCCTCTGGACGCGCTGGCGCGGGACTCTTTACGAGTCCCGCCTTCTCCAGAGGTTCGCCCTCGCCATGGGGCCGGCCGGCTTCGTCGCGGTGATTGCGGGCTGGGTGACGACTGAAGTCGGCCGCCAGCCCTTCATCATTTATGGACTGTTGCGCACCAGCGATGGCGTCAGCGCGGTTGGCGCGCCGGCGGTTGCTACTTCGCTGCTGGCATTCATCGGCGTCTACTTCGCGGTCTTCGGAGTAGGCATCTGGTACATCCTGCGGCTGATGAGCGATCCTCCCACGGCGCGCGAGCCGGGAGCAGAAGCCGAGGACGAGCCGATCCGGTCCGCCGGGACCACGCCCGCCGCCCAAGCTGCTCACGGCGGGGAAGGCGCATGAGCGTCAACTTCGATCTCACTGCCATCTGGGCCTTCATCATCGCCTTTGCAGTGTTCGCCTATGTGGTGATGGACGGGTTCGACCTGGGCATAGGCATCCTCTTCCCCACGCTGACCGTCGGCCACGGCCGGAACCGGGCGATGAATTCGATCGCGCCCGTGTGGGACGGCAACGAAACCTGGCTGGTAATGGGCGGCGGGGGGCTCCTGGCAGCGTTCCCGCTCGCCTACTCGGTCATCCTCCCGGCGACCTATCCGTTGATCATCGCCATGCTGCTCGGCCTGGTCTTCCGCGGCGTTGCGTTCGAATTCCGCCTCCGCGACGAAAGGCACCGCGCGCTTTGGGATGCCGGGTTCTTCGGCGGATCGCTGGTGGCGGCGCTGTCGCAAGGCATGGTGCTCGGCGCGATCCTGCAGGGCATCGCGGTCGAGAACAGGCACTATGCCGGCAGCTGGTGGGACTGGCTGACGCCCTACACCTTGCTGACAGGCCTTGGCGTGGTCGCAGGATACACCCTGCTTGGCGCATGCTGGCTCATCTGGAAGACGCAGGACGACCTGCAGGCCAAGGCCTACCGAATTGCCACCCGCGCGGGGATCGCCACCCTGGTGCTCATGGGCGCGGTCAGCGCGTACAACCTGGCGCTCCTGCCGCAGTATCGTGAACGCTGGCTGGAGATGCCGAACATCCTGTTCGCCAGTCAGGTGCCGTTGCTGACGGCGATCATCGCGGTGTGGCTGTTCCGCGCCATCCGCAAACGGCGCCAGCTTGCCCCCTTCATGCTTTCGCTGACGCTGTTCCTGCTCGGCATGGCGGGGCTTGGCGTGACTATCTGGCCTTATGTCCTGCCCGGCCAACTGACCATCTGGGATGCCGCCGCGCCGGAACGGAGCCAGGTGTTCATGCTCATCGGCGCGGCGATCACCATCCCGCTCATCCTCGGTTACACTGCGTGGTCGTACTGGGTCTTCCGCGGCAAGGTGGGCGACGAGGGATACCATTGAGCACTCCGCCATCAGCCGAGCCTCCGCCCGGCCCGCTTTGGCGGCGGCTCGCTTGGATGGCCGCAATCTGGGCGACGAGCGTCGCGGCGCTCGGCGTCGTTGCCTTCGTGCTCAGGCTGTGGATCACTCCTTCTTAAGCACGACCTTGTCCACGCTGCCCGTCGTCACCGCATGGTATCCGGGGCGCGTCTTCGCGTAGATCCGGCGGGCGATGGTGGTTCCCCACTCGCCTTCACCCATCAGGGTCGCGAACAGCGGCTGGACGAACTTGCGGCGGCCCACCCGCTCAAGGAACCGGTCGGCCACCGGCACCGCGGGTTCGTAGCGATTGGCCAGAGCGAGCTGGAGCCAGGCGAAAAGGATTTCGTCGTTTCCTTCGCCGGAGAGCCCCAGCGCCTGATCGAGCGCGGCAAGCTGCGCGGCAGTTCGTTCGGAAGGAGCCTTGGCCATGAAGCGCAGCCGTTCGGCCGTGGTCCAGTCGCGCCACGCGGCGGCGGGGATGGCCCCGCCCTGTCCGTAGGCAGCAGCCGCCGCATCGACGGCGGCGAATGCCGCGGGATCGGGGCGGGCCACGTTTGCAGGCAAGCCGGGTTGGTAGATCCATTCCTCGAGCATCAGCTTTTGCCCGAGCGCTGCGTCGCTGCCGACGAGATTTGCATTCATATCGGCCAGGATCATCGCGCTGGTGGCGGGCTGGAAGGCGTGATTGTCGAACCATTGGCGCAGCCAGGCATCGAAGCGCTCTCGCCCGGCGATGGTTTCGACCGTGCGCATGAAGGTTGCGCCCTTGTCGTAAATCACCCCGCCGAGGCCGCCATCGGGCCCGGCGACGCCGTCAGGCAGGTGGAGCGCGGTCGCCGGGTTGCTTGCTCCTGCACCGGCCAGTTCCCGCTCCATCTCGCCGAAGCTCAGAGCCGCTTCCTGCTGCGCGCGATGCTTGCCGTAGAGCGCCTCGATGATGCGGTTTTCGAAGTAGCTGGTGACGCCCTCGTTAAGCCAGGAATCCGACCAGTTGGCGTTGGTTACAAGGTTGCCGGACCACGAGTGCGCGAGTTCGTGCGCGACCAGCCCGTTGAGGCTGCGATCGCCCGCGATGAAGGTCGGCGTCAGGAAAGTGAGAGTGGGGTTCTCCATGCCGCCGTAGGGGAAGCTCGGCGGCAGGACGATCATGTCGTAGCGGCCCCAGCGGTAAGGGCCATAAAGCTTCTCGGCCGCCTCGACCATTTTCTCCGTGTCGGCCGTTTCGTAAGCCGCCGCTTCGAGCGTCGCCGGCTCCGCCCACACGCCGGTGCGGGGGCCAAGCTCGCGGAAAGCGATGTCGCCCGCCGCGATCGCGATCAGGTAGGGCGCGACCGGCTTGTCCATGGCGTAAGTGAAAGCGCGGCGATCGCCGAGATCCTCTGGCTCGCCCTGCTTCAGGCCGGACATGACGACCGTCAACGGCTTGGGCGCAGTAATGCGCGCGCGCCAGGTCTGGCGGATGCCGGGGCTATCCTGCGTCGGGATCCAGGTCCGGTTGAGGATCGCCTGGCCCTGGCTGAACAGGAACGGGTGTACCTTGCCGGCGGTCTGTTCCGGTGCGAGCCACTGAAGCGCCTCCGCGCCAGGCGCGGCGATGTACTGGATCGTAATCCGGCGGCGCTCCGGGCCTGGCCCCAAATCGATCGTCAGCGGCGCGCCCTTCCCTTCGGCCGCGGTACCCAGCTCAAACGGAAGCTGGGCCCCGCTCGCGTCGGTGATCCGCTTTATTTGCAGGCCCCGGCTGTCGAGGACCAGAGTTCGTGCATCAGGCGCCGCCAGCACATCGAGCATGGCCGTGCCGCTCACGGTCCTTCCCGCGAAGTCCAGCGCGAGGTCCAGGTCGACGTGCGTCACGCGCGCCACTTCGGGCTGGGCGTACGACGCGGTATCGCGCGCGTCCGCAGTGGTGAGAATCGGCGCCACCCGCGCACTCTCGGGCGCGGCAGGCGTCATCGTGGTGCAGGCGGCGGTAGCGGTGGACAGCAGGAGGGCGGCGGCAAGACGGCGCATGATTTTCTCCGGGGAGGATTTATGGCAAAAATGGTGATCGAGGGGAGAGGCGGGGCTCAGCTCCACACCGCCTCGGGCGGCAGGCTCATCAGGATGGCATCGATGTTGCCGCCAGTCCGGAGGCCGAAGAGAGTTCCCCGGTCATACACCAGGTTGAATTCGGCATAGCGGCCACGCCATTCGAGTTGCTGGAGCTTGTCCTGTTCGGTGAACAGCGAGTCCATTCGGCGGCGGACGATCTTGGGAAATACGTCGAGAAATGCGCGCCCGACATCCTGGGTGAAGGCGAAGTTCCGCTCCCACGCGGCCTCGTCGGCGCACTCCATGTGATCATAGAAGATACCGCCGACGCCCCGGTGCACCTTGCGATGGGGGATGTAGAAGTAATCGTCGGCCCACTTCTTGAACCGGTCGTAATATGTGGGATTGTGTCCGGCACAGGCGGCCCGGAAGGCTGCGTGGAACTGCTCCGTATCCTCGTCGTAGGGGATCGGGGGGTTGAGATCCGCGCCTCCCCCGAACCATGCCTTCGACGTGGTGAGGAAGCGAGTGTTCATGTGCACCGCCGGCACATGCGGGTTTGCCATGTGGGCCACCAGGCTGATGCCAGTCGCGGTGAAGCCGGGATTCTCCTCGCTCGCGCCGTTGATCGTGGCGGCGAAACCGGGCGCGAAATTGCCGTGAACGGTCGAGACGTTGACACCGACCTTTTCGAACACCTTGCCTTTCATGGCGCCGCGCGTGCCGCCGCCCGGTTCGGCCAGACCTTCTTCCTCGCGCGTCCAGCTGGCGTATTCGAAAGCGGCATCGGATCCGGCCTCGCGCTCGATTGCCTCGAACTCGGCGCAGATATCGTCGCGCAAGGTTTCGAACCAATCCTTCGCGCGGGCGGTGTAAGGGGTCCAAACGGTCATCCCCTCCCCTTGCCAAGCGGAATCGGCTCGGGCAAGAGCGCGCCATGGTTCCCCTTTCGTTCGCTGGCGAGGAATTTGCCATCACGCAGGGCCGCGCGCTCTACTGGCCGCGTGAACGCGCGCTGCTGGTGGCCGACCTGCACCTTGAGAAAGCGAGCTTCTTTGCCCGCCATGGACAAATGCTGCCGCCGTACGACAGCCGCGAGACGCTGGAACGGCTGGCATTGGCGATCCGCGAAACGGGCGCGAGGCGGGTTTACACGCTGGGCGACAATTTCCATGATTCGAGCGGTGCCGAGCGGCTTGAACCGCATGCCGCGGGAATGCTTGCCGCGCTGACCCGGGCCACCGATTGGGTGTGGATCACCGGCAATCATGACATCGGCAAGGACGGCAAGGTCGCAGAAGCCACGGCTGGCGGCACCCTGGCCGACGAACTCGAGATCGCAGGCATCGTGCTTCGCCACCGGGCGCTGCGCGGTGAGACTCGCGCGGAGCTATCGGGGCACTTCCACCCCCGCCTGCAGGTGACGGTTCGGGAGCGCCGCATCCGCCGGGCCTGCGCGGTCGTCAGCGGTGACGGACGCGGTTCGGGAAGGATGATCCTGCCTGCTTTCGGCGCGTTGACCGGGGGAATGGACGCAGGCGATCCGGAGATCCTCAAGGCCCTTCAACCGGCTCGCGCGATCGATGCGGTGGTGCCTGCGGGTGGCAAGCTTGCCACATTCCCGCTCTGGCGCGCAGCCGCCTGAATTGCGGCCCCTTCCGTCGCGGGCGATTCAGCACTAAGTAGCCTCCGACGATACAACCTTCAGGAGAACGCCCCATAGCCCGTCCCCCCCGTCGCATGCTGGCCCCGCCCGTAAAGAGCGGCCCCCGCTACGACAATCTGATCCAGTCCGATAAAGTCCGCGTGATCGACGAGAACGGCGAGAACCTCGGCGTCATGTACACGCGCGAAGCGATCGAGCAGGCCAATGGCATCGGCCTCAACCTGGTCGAGATCTCGCCTAACGCCGATCCGCCGGTCGCCAAGTTCCTCGATGTCGGCAAGCACCGCTACGAAGCGCAGAAGAAGGCGAACGCCGCGCGCAAGACCCAGCGGACCCAGGACATCAAGGAAATCAAGATGCGCCCGAACATCGACGATCACGATTACGATGTGAAGATGCGCAACGTCCGCAAGTTCATCGAGGAAGGCGACAAGGTGAAGATGACCCTGCGCTTCCGCGGCCGCGAAATGGCGCACCAGGAACTGGGCATGGACCTTTTGAAGCGGGTGCAGGAAGACACTGCGGAGATCGCCAAGGTCGAGGCCTATCCGCGCCTCGAAGGCCGGCAGATGCTGATGGTGATTTCGCCCAAGTAAGGAACCTCGTCGCGGCCCTGCCGGTTTGAATGGCAGGCCGCGACAGGAAAGTCCTTATGATCCGGAAGTCTCATGCGGTGCTGGTACTCGGCGCTCTATCGATCGTCTCCTGCCAACAAGGCGCCAACCAGCAAGGCGAAGGTAAACTCGATGCTGGGACCGCCGCAGAGGTTCCGGCTCCTGCCGGGTACCCTGCACGGCAGAGTTCCACGCCCGCACCTGCGCCGACAACGGTGGTCGCAAGCCCGGACACGGGCGAGAACGACGGCTCGCCCGACATCACGCCGGCCGCGCTCAGCGGCGACGCGGCGAAAGGCGTGAAAGGCGCGCGCAACCTACTCCTCGCCTGGGCGCGCGGCATAGAATTGCGCGAGTTCGACCAGGCGTGGAGCCTGATGGGCGATGCGGCAAAGGCGAAGATTTCCAGGCAGGCCTTCAACGCCATGTTCGCCCCGCTGCGCGATATCAGCGTCGCCGTCCCCGGCGGCACCCTGGAGGGGGCCGCCGGATCGAGTTACTACACCGTTCCCGCCACCGTCACGGGAACCCTTGCCGGCGGCAGCGGAGCCACTCTGCGCGGGGAGGTGATCTTGCGGCGGGTGAACGACGTGCCGGGCGCGACGCCGGAACAACTCCGCTGGCACATCGAGAGCATCGACCTGCGCCCGGCCTAGCGAGGCTTCCTCGCCGCCGCCTTCCGGTCTAAGCGCCGCAAGGGTAGAGGGACGGGGGCTTGGGAATGGCAAGACTGGCGATACCGCGCCGGCGGCTCGTATCGATCATGGGGGGCTCGGCGGGCAATCTGGTCGAATGGTACGACTGGTTCGCCTATGCCTCGTTCGCGATCTACTTCGCGCCGGTCTTTTTCCCGAAAGCGGACCCGACCGCACAATTGCTCAGCACGGCCGCGATCTTCGCCGCCGGTTTCGTCATGCGCCCTGTCGGTGCGTGGGTCATGGGCCGCTTCGCCGATGCGCGGGGGCGGAAGGCCGGCCTGACGCTTTCGGTGGCGCTGATGTTCTCCGGCTCGATCCTGATCGCGTTGGCGCCAACTTACGCCACCGCCGGCCTACTCGGTCCCGCCACCTTGCTACTGGCTCGCGTGGTCCAGGGCTTGTCGCTTGGCGGCGAATATGGCGCGAGCGCCACATATCTGTCGGAAATGGCTCCCAAGGAGAACCGCGGCTTCTGGGCAAGCTTCCAATACATGACCCTGTGCGGAGGGCAGCTCGCGGCGATTGCGGTCGCTGTCATCCTCCAGGGCTTCCTCAGCGAGGCACAGCTTACCGCCTGGGGTTGGCGCATCCCGTTCGTGATCGGGGCGATCCTGGCGCTTGGTGTATACCTGCTGCGCCGGAACCTGGCCGAAACGCCAACCTTCGAGAACCAGGCAGTCGACCGCCCGGTCTCCACCGCACGTCTCCTCTGGCGCGAACACCGGCGCGAGAGCATCCTCGTCGCCATGCTGTCCGCTGGCGGGGGGCTCGGCGCCTATACTTATACCAGCTACATGCAGAAGTACCTGTTCAACACGGTAGGCTTCGACAAGGCGACCGCCACTTACATCGTGGCCGCCGGGTTGCTGTGGTTCACCGCGATGCAGCCTCTTTTCGGGGCACTGGCCGACCGTTTCGGGCGCAAGCCGATGCTGCTCTTGTTCGGGATCGGCGGGGCGGTGGCCGCCATCCCGGTATTCATGACCCTGGAACGGACGAGTTCTCCGGTCATGGCCGCGCTCATACTTCTCATTCCGCTGACCTTGCAATCGGGCTACAGTGCCAACAACGCGCTGGTGAAGGCCGAACTGTTCCCCGCCCACATTCGGGGGCTCGGGGTCGCTCTGCCGTACGCAATTGGCAACGCGGCGTTTGCAGGCACGCTGGAAATGGTCGCGCTGGCCCTAAAGGGAGCGGGCCTCGAGCGATGGTTCTATCTCTACGTCGCCGTGGTCATCGCCATGGCCGGGGTCGCCACTTTGCTCCTGCCCGAGACCCGTGAGCGCAGCCTGATCGAAGACGACTGAGAACATATCCGGTTACGGTTGAAATCAATCACGCGCGCGATTAGTCGCGGCGGTCAACGGCGAGCCGGTGGAGATGCGTCCTGCGGAGGTTAGGACGCGAGCGCCCCGGCCCCCTTGCGCGGCTCCCGCCTCCCTGGGAGCGTTCGGCCCGAGGATGCCAAATGACTGACACCACTTCCCCAAACCGCAAGCCAAAGGCCGCCATCACCGCGATCGGCGACCACCAGCTTAAGCCGTCCACCCTGATGATGGGCGCGGGATACGATCCGGCGCTTTCGGAGGGCAGCCTCAAGCCGCCGATCTTCCTGACCAGCACGTTCGCGTTCGAAAACGCCGCGGCGGGCAAGCGCCACTTCGAAGGCATCACCGGCAAGCGTCCGGGCGGCTCGGAAGGGCTCGTCTATTCGCGCTTCAACGGTCCAAACCAGGAAATCCTCGAGGCGCGCCTGTCGATCTGGGACGGCGCCGAGGAGACGCTGTGCTTCTCTAGCGGCATGACCGCCATCTGCGTGCTGATGTTGGCGCTGTGTTCGGCGGGTGACGTGATCGTCCATTCGGGCCCGCTCTACGCCGCGAGCGAGGGCTTCGTCGCCAAGACCCTGAGCCGCTTCGGAGTCACCTACATCGACTTCCCCGCCGGCGCCGATCGTGCCGAGCTGGACTCGGTAATGGCGAGGGCCAAGGCCCAGGCCGAGAGCCAGGGCGGCAAGGTCGCGCTGATCTATCTGGAAAGCCCGGCCAACCCGACCAACGCCCTCGTCGATGTGGAGGCAGTGCGCGACGCCCGCGACGCCGCGCTCGGGGCGGATTGCCCGATCGCGATCGACAATACCTTTCTCGGTCCACTGTGGTCGCGTCCGCTCGACCACGGGGCGGACATGGTGGTCTATTCGCTCACCAAGTACGTCGGCGGTCATTCCGACCTCGTAGCCGGTAGCGTATCGGGTGCGAAGAAGTGGATCACGCCGATCCGCATGCTCCGCAACACGATGGGCGGCATAGCCGATCCAAACACTGCCTGGATGCTTCTGCGCAGCCTCGAGACGGTCGAACTGCGCATGGACCGCGCCGGCCAGAACGCCGCCAAGGTGTGTGAATTCCTCGCCGCTCACCCCAAGGTAGAGAAGCTCGGCTATCTCGGGATGATCGACGACCCGCGCCAGCAGGACATCTTCGATCGTCATTGCACCGGCGCAGGCAGCACCTTTTCCGTGTTCATCAAGGGCGGCGAAGCAGAATGCTTCCGGTTCCTCGATGCGCTGACGATCGCCAAGCTCGCGGTCAGCCTTGGCGGCACCGAGACCCTTGCCAGCCACCCCGCGTCGATGACCCATCTTTCGGTGCCCGATGAGCGCAAGACTGCCCTCGGCATCACGGACAACCTCGTGCGGATCAGCATCGGGATCGAGGACCCCGACGACCTGATCGCCGATTTCAGGCAGGCCCTCGAAGGGGTCTAGCCAGCGGGCTGCTCGCCGACCTTGCGCAGCACCTTGCCAAGGCCGGCGTGCACCCACCTTCCTCCGCCACTCGCCCTCGCGAAGCGCCGGTCGAGCAGCGGGACGACATCCTCGTCGACCATCAGTCGGGTGCGCGCGGTGCCGCCAAAGTTGGTCATGTCGGTCCAGAACGGACGGCACAGGGTCAGATAGAGCGCGGGTCGCGGACGGTCGCTGCGATTGGGAAGGCCCCAATGCAACGTCTCGTAGTTCCACGCGATGAGGGAACCCCGCGGCAGCGGGGCCATAGCTGGCTCGGGAAGGGAATCCGGCGGGGGATAGCGATGCGTTCCCAGGTGAAAGCCTGTGGCGCCATTGTCGCTATCGACGTCCACAAGTGGAATGAGCACGGTCAGAGCGAAAGGGGGCAGGATCTTGGCGAGTTGTGTTCCGGGAAAAAGCTCGGTCCCGTCCCGATGATGATGCTGCTCGGTACAACCCGGAAACGCCATGAGCATGCCGAATCCATCGACCACCCAATCCGGACCCAGCGCTCCTTCGGCCAAGGCCATCAAGGCCGGCAGATGGAGCACTCCGCTGTCGTAGACGGCACGGCTGATTGCGACCGGCGCGATGAAGCGCCCTTCGCCGTTGTTCTGGAAATCCGTCAGCAGAGCCTTGTCGGCAAATTCCGGGTGCCGGCGCATCACCGCTTCGCGCAGGGCATCGACCGTGTCGGAGGTCAGCAACCCGTCAAGTACGACGACCCCGTCACTGCGAAGAGCCGCGTTCGCGGGGGCCGGATCGGCTGCCGCGAATCGGGCAATCGACCTTACCCCTTCCACTCTCTTCGCTCTTCGGCCTGTCGCAACACCTCGTAGGCGACCTGGAACTTCTGGAATTCGGCTGCGGCTGCCTTGTCTCCGGGCTTCACGTCCGGGTGCACCTGCTTGGCTTTCTCGCGCCACGCTTTCTTGACGGCTGCAAAGTCCGCGTCGGCCTCCAGTTCCAGAAGCTCGAGAGCGCGCATTTCATCGCCGCTGCGGCTGCCGTCGCCGCTGCCGGCCCAGCCGTAGTGGGCCGACTCTGCATAACCGGCGTTGTCGCGCTGTTCGGTGCGCGCACGCTCGGCCGCCTCCTCCTTGTCGAGGCCCTCGAAATAATCCCACTTGCTGTTGTATTCGGCCGCATGGCGCTGGCAAAAATGCCAACGGTCGGGGTTGTTCGGGCTCTTGGGCGCGGGACAATTGCCCGGCTCGTCACACCCATGGCGATCGCACAAGCGTACCTCGACCGCCTCTCGCGCACCGCCGTAGCTGCGCCAGCGCGGGAAGCCCCAGTCCATCGATCGGCGAGCGCCTGTCATGTGGTTAGGATCACGTTCACGAGTTGAAATCTAGGAGGCGCGGACCGGCTTGGGAAGCACCCTCGCCGTGACCCTTGCAGAAATGTTGCACTGCAGCAATAAAGTCTCTATATGAAACCGGTCATGCCGAAAATGAGCCCCCAGTTGATGCTTTCCGCAGCTGCCTCGGTGCTGGCAATGGCGGCGTTTGCTGTGAGCGGACCGGGGGGCGATAGAGACCTTACTCTGGGCGCAGGCGCCAGCCCGATCATGGCCAGCTTGCCCGCGCCCTCGTTCTCGCTGCCTTCGCCCTTCAGCCTCCGCTAGTTGACGACGACTGACACGGCGCGGCGGTTCTGCGCCCACGCGGCCTCGTTCGAACCGAGCGCAACAGGGCGTTCCTTGCCATAGCTCACGGTACTAATGCGGCTTGCTGCCACCCCAAGGCTGACCAGGTAGTTCTTCGCGGCGTTCGCGCGCCGCTCGCCCAGCGCGAGATTGTATTCGCGCGTCCCGCGTTCGTCGGCATGCCCTTCGACGGTGATCGAAATCTGCGGGTACTGGGTCAGATAGGCCGCCTGCGTCTGCAGCGCGGCGGCGTCGGCGCTGTCCACGTTGTACTGGTCGGTATCGAAGTAGATCACGTTCTGGCCGTTCACGGCGTTCACGAAGTGCTGCTGGCTGCCAAGCACCGCCGCGCCGGTCTCGTTGCCCATATCGCCAGAGCTGGTTGACGTCGGCGTCGGTTCGGGCGGGAGCGAAGCCGGCGGCTCCTTCTTGCAGGCGCCCAGCGCGGCCGTGCCTGCAAGCAGCGCGGCGATGACGATGTGGCGGTTCATGTTTCTCTCCTATCGGACTTAAACGGTGCGACCCGTCGTTTCGTGTCAGTGGATCGAATGCGCTTATGGCAGGATCGGTCCCCAGGCGGGGTCCGAACCATCGACCGGAGTCGCGAGGCGGCGTTCGTTTCGACCGGTCAGATCGACCTGGTAAAGTGCTGTCTTGCCCGTATTCCGCTCGGTGCGGAAGAACTGGATGACCCGCCCGTTCGGCGCCCAGGTGGGCGCTTCGTCCTGCCAGCCATGCGTCAGGGTGCGGACGCCACCGCCAGAGGGGTTCATGACCGAAATGTTGAAGCTGCTCGCGTTGGTGAAGGCGATCTGGTCGCCGCGCGGGCTCCATTCCGGCGTCGCGCACCGTCCACCGCCGAAGCTGATCCGCCGCTGGTTCGATCCGTCGGCGTTCATCACATAGCACTGCTGGCTGCCGGAACGGTCGCTTTCGAACACGATCTGCCTGCCATCGGGCGAATAGGAGCCACCAATGTCGATGCCGGGAGTGTCGGTCAGGCGGACACTCTGCCCACCCTGCGCCGACACGCGGTAGATGTCGGTATTGCCCGCCACCGCCATCGAATAGAGCACCCACTTTCCGTCGGGCGACCAGCGCGGCGCGAATGTCGGATTGGTGGATTGGGTCACAAGTGTCTGCCGCCCGGTACCGATGTCGTAGACATAGATGCGCGGGTTCTTGTCCACGTACGAAAGGTACATCAGCTTGCGGTAGTCCGGCGAATACCGGGGCGTGAGCGCGGTC
Organism: Tsuneonella deserti; assembly: GCF_014644315.1. NCBI lineage: Bacteria > Pseudomonadati > Pseudomonadota > Alphaproteobacteria > Sphingomonadales > Erythrobacteraceae > Tsuneonella > Tsuneonella deserti. The sequence goes on from NZ_BMKL01000001.1 coordinate 1,683,752, forward strand.
GCCCGGCCGTTGGTGATGAAGCGGTGGTTGGCCCCATCCGAATCCATGATCGCCAGCCGCTTGACCCGGTTCCCCTTGGGTCCGGTCTCGGCGATATAGGCGATCCGGCTGTCGAAGAACGGGCTTTCGCCGGACAGTCGCGAATACACCAGGTCCGCGCACTTGTGAGCGGCGCGCCGCCAGTCTGCCGGAGGTACGACCCATCCGGCCCGGGCCAGTTCCTTTTGAAGTTGCACGTCGTACAGGTAGCAGCCGACCGTCAACCGGCCGTCCGCCCCGGCGCGGACGTAGCCTTCGACCAGCATTTCGGCGCTGCGGCCCGACCAGATGCCCCACGCGGGTGCGGTGATCTCCCCGAAGCTCGGCTGGGGCAGTGCCGATGGGCCGACCGGCTTGAACAACCCGTTGTTCTTCAGATCGTTGTACACGACCTGGGCCAGCTCGCGTCCCAGGGCAGCGGTGCCGCCGGAATTGGCTGGGGTCGGCGCATCGCGGTCCGTGGCGAACGACGGGATCGCGATGCCGAGGTCTTCGAGGTTGCCCTCGAAGCTCACCGAGCCGGAGAGCCCCTCCTCCTCGGTCACTTCCACCGGCGTATCGCTCGGCGGTTTCTGGCCCAGGTCCTGCGCGGCCACAGGCAGGGATACAGTCAGCATCAGGAGAGCGGCGAATGTCTTCTTCATTGCGATAGCTTCCAATCGAAATCGACGGTGACGACCTTCCAGGCCTCGTAATATTCTTCCGGCAGATCGAACGGCGCGGCAAGTTGGACAGCGCGGATGGCGAGCTCTCCGTGACGCCCTGCCTGCGGCTGGTTCGTCTCGTTTATTCCGCTCTGCCGCACGATCTCAGGTCGACCTGCAAGACTGCCATCGGGATTGAGCCGGAAACGCACCTTGGTCACCAGTTCCTCGACGTCAGGACCGCTCGGCGGCTGCCACTTGGGGCGCAGCTGGCGGGCTACAGCCTGAAACAGGCTCGCCTTGGCGCTGGCTCCGATCTGGTTTGCGGGCGTGCGCGTTTCGCGGGTGGTGGTACTGCTCCCCGCGCCCGGCAGGAAGTCCGCCCCGATCCGGCTTCCACCGGCCGGCTTCGGCTTGGCGACGGGTTTCGGCGTCGAACGCGTCTTGCTCGCCGGAGCATCCGGACGGCGACGGGGTTCGCTCGAGGACGTCGTTTGTCTGGGCCTTGGGGCGGCGGTAGCGCGCGGAACGGGCCTGGGTTTGGGCGGCGTCGTGGCGACCGGGCGTGGAGCCTCTACGGGCCTGGCAATTTCAGGCTGCGGCGCGGCTTCGACGGGTGGCGCGGGCTCGGGAGCCAATGTCGGCGCGATCGCGGCGGCGCTTTCCGGCACAGGCTCCGGAGCCGTCGCTTCGAGACCGACTTCGGTCGAAAGATTGACCGTCATCTTCTCGACCGGCGGCAGCGGCTTGCGGTTTGCCGGCTGGACCAGCAGCGCGGCGGCGAGCGCCACGTGCAGCGCCAGCGCGATGCCAAGGCCAATGCGTTCTTCGCGGCGGAGATCGGCAAGAACCATCGTAGCCGCGGGGCTATGGCGCCGAGACTGAACTGTTGGTGACCAGCGAGATCGAGTTGAACCCGCCACGGTTCAGCTCGCCCATCACCGCCATCACCCGCCCGTAATCGAGCGACTTGTCAGCGCGGAGCGTCACGACAGGTGGCTCTCCCCCGCCCTGCCCGAGCCGCGCGAGTGCATCCGGAAACCCGCCGATCGGCACCTGCTCCTTGTCGATGAAGATGTAGCCCTTGCGGTCGATCGAGATCGTCACCTGCTTGGGATCCTGGTCGATCGCATTCGCCCGGCTGTCCGGAAGTTCGATCGGGACGCCCGCGGTGAGCAGCGGCGCGGTGACCATGAAGATGATCAGCAGCACCAGCATGACGTCGACCAGCGGCGTGACGTTTATTTCCGCCATCGGCGCCCGGCCGCGCCGTCCGCGACGCTTCGCATGCAGGCCCATCGCCATCGTCAGAGGGTCTCCAGCTCGCGGCTGAGGCTGCCGTGCAGGCGATCGGCAAAGCGCTGCAAGCGTCCCTCCAGGCCGTTCACCGAATGGCTGAAGCGGTTGTAGGCGATCACCGCGGGGATCGCGGCGAACAGGCCGATCGCGGTGGCGAACAGCGCTTCCGAGATGCCCGGCGCGACCACCGCCAGAGAGGAGTTCTGCTGCTGCCCGATCTGGAAGAAGCTGTTCATGATGCCCCAGACGGTGCCGAACAGACCCACGAAGGGCGCCACCGAGCCGACCGTGGCCAGGAAATTGAGGCGGTTCGACAGTTCATCGGCCTCCGCCGAAACCTGGCTCTCCATCGTCGCAGCAAGGCGCTGGCGCAGTCCGTCGCGGTCTATCACCCGGCCGCCCTTGGTCGAGTGGCGCCATTCGCGCATTCCCGCGGCGGCGACGCGGGCGCTGGCGATGTCCTTCTTGCCGCGCTCCTTCATCAGCGCGTCGAAGTTTTCCGCCTGCCAGAAGTCGTCCTCGTAATCACGGCAGCGGCGTCGCACCGCGCCCATCCGCAGCGAGAAGCTGACAATGATCATCCAGGTCCACACGCTCGCCAATAACAGGCCGATCATCACTGCCTGGACGACGATGTCGGCATCGAGGAACAGTTGAACCGGATTGAGGCGGCCCGGTGCTGCGCCGGCCGCGGCGAGTATTTCAAGCTGTGTCATTCGGCACTTTCTGAAAATTGGGCAAACGCCGCGCGCCACGCGGCGGGCTGCCGGCGCGGACGGCCGGCGGGATCGATGAAGCCGACGCGGGCCGTCTGCTCGGCGAGCAGTTCGCCGTCGCGGGTTGCGCGCTGGCGGATCTTCACGCTGGCCGCCCCAAGCTCGACGCAGCGGGTCTCGATAAGCACCGCATCGTCCAGCCGCGCTGGACGGGCGTAGCGGATATGCAGGTCGGCCACCGCGTAGGCGCCCTCGCCGGCTTCAACCGCTGCGCGCTGATCGATGCCGAGCACGCGCAGGAGGTCGCTCCGCGCCCGTTCGAACCAGCGCAGGTAGTTGGCATGATAGACGATCCCCGAAAGATCCGTGTCTTCGTAATAGGCGCGCACCGCGAACAAATGGCGCGGCCCGTCGATCACGCCGCCGGGAGGTTGAGGCTGCTCGCTCATCGCGAGGGGCCTTAGCCCTGACGCGAGTCGGCTGGCAACCTGCCGAAAGTCAGCCGGTGCCGCTCAGCCGACCATCCGTCCCAATGGCCGCCCGCCAAAGATGTGCGCATGAAGGTGAGGGACCTCCTGACCGCCGTTGCGACCGATGTTGTAGAGCACCCGATATCCAGCCTCCACCAGCCCGGCCTCACGCGCCACGTGGCCGATCGCCCGCGCGAAACCGGCAATCTCGGCGTCGGATGCCTTGGCCGAGAAATCGTCCCAGCTGACATAATTACCCTTCGGCACAACGAGAATGTGGACCGGCGCCTGCGGTGCGATGTCGTGGAACGCCAGGGTCCATTCGTCCTCGTACACCCTGTTCGCCGGGATTTCCCCCCGCAGGATTTTCGCGAAGATGTTGGCGTCGTCGTAAGGCTGCGTCGGGTCGATCGGCATCAGGCGCTCCGGCTGGCTTTCTCGTCGAGGCCCGAGGTGCCTTCGCGGCGATCGAGCTCGGCAAGCACTTCGGCGAGGGGCACGTCCTTCGCGGCAAGCAGGACGAGCAGGTGGAACAGGACGTCGGCAGCTTCCCCGACGAGATCGCCGCGTTCCGGCCCGAGCGCGGCAACGATCGCCTCCACGGCTTCCTCGCCCAGCTTTCGGGCAATTACGGGAAGGCCGCGCGCGTGAAGCTGCGCGACATAGCTCGAGCCAGGCTCACCCGAAGCGAGGCGGGCGGCGATCGTGTGCTCGAGGCGCAAGAGAGTGTCCATCGCCGCCGCATGGCCAAAGCCCCACGGCAAGGTCAAGCGATCAGTCGCGCTTCCCGCGCGCGCTGCGCCTGCCCACGATCACCCCGAGCACGCCCAGGCCGAACAACGCCATCGCCGACGGTTCGGGCACCGCCGCCCCTGCCGCCAGCGCCGGGGTGGCGAAACCAAGCAACATCAAGGAAATCGCGAACTTCACGCCGGCGATGAGAGCGCTTCCGGCCGAGTCTTGCCAATGCCCACGAGAGAGCTGTCCCGCAGGGGGACGCAACTCAGGCGCGGGCTGCAAGCCCGGCGGCGCGCAAAGCATCGTGCGCTTCCGCCACGGAATGTGTGCCGAAGTGGAAAATGGATGCGGCCAGCACCGCGCTCGCATGGCCTTCGGTTACCCCCTCGACGAGGTGCTCCAGCGTTCCCACGCCGCCGCTGGCAATGACGGGGACGCTGACCGCGTCGGCGATCGTGCGGATCAGCGCCAGGTCATACCCCGCCTGCGTGCCGTCTCCGTCCATCGACGTGACCAGCAGCTCGCCTGCCCCGAGTTCCGCCAGCCTGATGGCATGCCGGACGGCATCGACCCCGGTCGCTCTCCTGCCGCCATGAGTGAAAATCTCCCACCCTTCGCCGCTGCGCCGCGCATCGATCGAGGCGACGACGCACTGGCTCCCGAAGCGGGCGGCGATCTCGGCCACCAGCTCGGGCCGTTCGACGGCCGCGGAGTTGACCGCGATCTTGTCCGCCCCGGCAAGCAGTAACGCCCGTGCATCCTCGACGGAACGCACGCCGCCGCCGACGGTGAGCGGCATGAAGCAGACCTCGGCTGTGCGCCGCACCACGTCGAGCAGCGTGCTGCGTCCTTCGTGAGTGGCGGAGATATCGAGAAAGCACAGCTCGTCCGCTCCGGCGGCGTCATAGGCTTTCGCCTGCTCGACGGGGTCTCCGGCGTCCTTCAGGTCGACGAAATTCACGCCTTTGACCACGCGTCCGTTGGCGACATCGAGGCAGGGTATGACGCGGATGCGAACGGTCATGCACGGACCCTCATGCCTTGTTCGCTATCGCGATCGCGGTGGCAAGATCGAGACGCCCGTCATAAAGCGCCCGGCCGGTGATCACACCCTCGATCCCTTCGCTGGCGTGCAAGGCGAGCATGCGGATGTCGTCGAGGCCCTTGACCCCGCCGCTGGCGATGACCGGAATGTCCACCCGCCGAGCGAGATCGACCGTGGCGTCGATGTTGCACCCCTTGAGCATCCCGTCACGACCGATGTCTGTAAACAGCAGCGAAGCCACGCCCGCGTCCTCGAACCGGCGCGCCAGATCGACCGCAGGCATGTCCGAAACCTCGGACCAGCCTTCGGTCGCCACCATGCCGTCCCTGGCATCGACCGCCACCACGATCCCGCCAGGAAAGGCGGCCGCCATATCGCGCACGAAATCGGGATCCTTCAGCGCAGCGGTGCCCATGACGATGCGCGATACGCCGAGCTCGAACCAGGCGACGACCGCCTCGGCCGTGCGAATGCCCCCGCCGAGTTGCACATGCCCGGGAAAAGCCTCGACGATCGCCTCGACCGCGGAACGGTTCTCGGCGCGGCCTGCAAAAGAACCATCGAGGTCGACCACGTGCAGGTGCTCGGCGCCGGCCTCCGCGAAGAGCATCGCCTGGGCGACGGGATCGTCACCGTAGACGGTGGCCCGCGCCATGTCGCCTTCGGCAAGGCGGACCACCTGGCCGGACTTCAAGTCGATGGCTGGGAAGACGATCATTTCACGCGCGGTAAAGCCAGCCGTTGTTCCGCGCAATCATTCAGGCGTCGGTACGAACGCGTCCTTCGGAATATGGGTTATCCGGCAAGCCAGGTCCGCTTCGCCGCTTGCGACTATGAAATGATCGGCCTCCTCGACGATGCCGGTAGTGAACACCACGTCACGGACATACATCTGGTCTTCGAGCGGAACCGTCAGTTCGGGCGATGCCTCGAGCAGGGGAGGATGGCTGGTCGCAAGCACCTTCCATGGCTGCTGGGGGTCGAGCAGTGACCAATAGGTGCGGTAGATGCCCACGATCTCCTTCGGCTCCACCCCGTGCCACAAGGTCAGCCAACCGCGTTTCCCTGCCACTTCGGTCAGTATGGGAGGCGTGCCGCCGCCTATGCGAGCGGTGGCGGCAGTGCCTGCGTGAGGGCGGATCGCGGGTTCGATATGCGGCTTCCAGTGCAGCGCATCCGGGCTGGTGGCGTGGTTGATCGAGGGCCCGGCGTGCCACGGACTGCCCGGGGGATAGGCGAAAAAGAGCGCGCCAAGCGGGCGGGTCTGGGCCCAGTAGCGATCGCCGATAAGCCCTTCGAAGATCAGCATGTCCTTGTTCTGGTGATCGAGGACGATGCCTTCGAAGTGCCAATCAAGCGCTTCATTCGACGTGTATAGCGTAGTGGAATGACGTTCGGGGCTGACCGAACAGGTGGTCATCAGGTATTTGCCGTTCACCAGGCTGATCCGCGCGTCCTCCACCCCGTAGCACTGGTAGCTGCCCTGCGGCGCGATCGCCTTGTCGTAGTGGATCGCAATCCGGGTCAGCCCATCGGGGCTCAGCTCGACCGGCAGGAGCCACGACAGCGAAGTCAACGCCATGACCTTCCAGCCATAACCAGTCAGCTCGAACTTGCGCGGGTCGGCGGTATTGGCAAACTGGAGCGGCCAGGGATCGAGCACGAAGCGCCCCCCGCCGTCGCCGTCCCAACGGATGGCATGGACATTGCCCTCCCTGATCGGCTCGCGGAGGGCTTCCGCGATCCGCACCATCATCAGGAGATTGCCGTTCGGCAGCCGGGTAAGCGCCGGATTGAACGCGCCGAGGACGTAGGTTTCGGCATCCAGATGCCCGGCGAGCGGCGAGCGTGAAAGGTCGATGTCGTCCGGGGTGAGGACGAGGCGATCAACGGCGAACTGAGTCATTCTTCTTCGGACACCCGCTGCGAGACCACGATCTGCTGCACCACTGCCCGGCGGGGCTGGGTGAGCATGAAATGGACTCCGACGGCGATGTCCTCGGCACGGAGCATCTTTTCCGCGTTGATCATCTCACGCTGCTTGTCGGCCGGGATGTCGGGGTACTGGAAGTCAGCCCCGGTCAGCGCGGGTTCGACGAAACCGACCTTGATGCCCTTGGGGCCAAGCTCCTTGCGCAGCGCTTCGGCAAATCCCGCGATGCCCGCCTTGATCCCGGCATAGACGGGGCCGCTGCCGCCCAGCTCGTGCGCGCTGACCGACCCGACGAGCACGAGGTCGCCCTTGTCCTTCATGTGCTGGGCCGCGCGATGCGCGCCGGCGAGGTAGGCGGTGAAGTCGGTGGCGATGGCATAGCGGAGGTCGTCGGCGCTCATTTCGGTCAGCGCGTCGATCGGGATCGCCGCGTTCATGATCGCGATGTCGTAGCTGCCGAGCTTCTTCTCGGCCTCGTCGAAGAACCGGTCGAGTTCCTCGCGCCTTGCAAGGTCGAGCGCGACGCCGCTGCCCTTGCCCACTTCGTTGATCCGTTCGAGCCCGTCGGCCAGGTGCTGCTCGTCACGCCCGCAGGTGAAGATTTCCACGCCTTCACTGGCCAGCAGGACGGCGGTTGCCCGGCCGATGCCGGTGGTTCCCCCGGTGATGACGGCCTTGCGCCCTTTCAGCGAGGGCATCTCGGTGTGGGCGTCGGAAAGGTTCTTCGGATCGGCTTCGGCCATGCGCGGTACTCCTTCGCGCAAGAGACGCCCTGGCTCGCCCGCCCGTTCCCGTTCCTCAGGGTCGCCAGGACAAAAAGCGCTCCAGCAGCGACAGGCCGTACGACTGGCTTTTCTCCGGGTGGAACTGCACGCCAAGGATATTGTCGCGCGCCACCGCCGCCACCAGTCCGCCACCGTGATCGGTCATGGCGGCGATATTCTCGCCCTCTTCCGGCACGAAATGATAGGAATGAAGGAAGTAGGCTTCCCCGCGCTCCACCAGCGCAGCCCCGTCGCGGTGAGGCATGGGCAGCACGTCGTTCCAGCCCATGTGCGGTATCTTGATCGCGGGATCGGTGCGTTCGATCGGCAGGACGTCGCCCGGAATCCAGCCAAGGCCGGCGGTGGTGCCATGCTCGACTCCGCGGGTGGCGAGGAGCTGCATGCCCACGCACACGCCAAGGAACGGTACGCCCGCTTCCAGCACGCGGTCTTCCAGCGCCTCGACCAGGCCGGGAACGGCGGCAAGCCCCTCGGCGCAGGCCTTGAAGGAGCCCACGCCCGGCAGCACGATCCGCCGCGCCCCCCTGACGATGTCCGGATCGGCGGTGACGTGGACGTGGTCCGCCCCGGCGGCCTTCAGTGCGTTGTTTACCGAGTGGATGTTCCCTGCGCCGTAATCGATCAGGGCGATCGCTTCAGCCACCGAGCTGTCCCTTGGTGCTCGGCACCGAGCCGCCCTTGCGCGGATCGAGCTCTGCCGCGGACCGCATCGCGCGGGCGAAGCCCTTGTAGATCGCCTCGCAGATATGGTGGTTGTTGCTGCCGTAGAGCAGTTCGACGTGCAGGGTGATCCCGCAGGCCTGGGCGACCGAATGGAACCAGTGCTCGACCAGTTCGGTGTCCCATTCGCCCAGCTTTTCCTGGCTGAAGCCCGCCCGCCAGACGAGGTAGGGGCGCCCCGAGATGTCCAGCGCGACACGGACCAGCGTCTCGTCCATCGGCGAATAGGCCTGGCCGTAGCGGCCGATGCCGCCCTTGTCGCCGAGCGCCTGCAAGAGCGCCTGGCCGAGCGCGATCGCGCTGTCCTCTGTCGTGTGATGCTGGTCGATGTGCAGGTCGCCCTCGACCTTCATCCGCAGGTCGATCAGCGAATGCCGGCTGAACTGCTCGATCATGTGGTCGAGAAAGCCGATCCCGGTGGACACTTCGTAGGCACCCGTGCCGTCGAGGTCGACCTCGACCCGGATGGCTGTCTCGCTGGTGTTGCGTTCGATCAGGCCTCTGCGCATGGGCAGGCGCTATACGCGCGGGCCGGCGGCGCGCAAGCATTCCCGCTTGACCGGGCGGCGCCTCGCCGCCACCAGTTGTGAGGATGACCGACGACACGCCCGACAGCCTGATCCCTTATGACGAGATCGTGCAGGAAGCCCTGCGCGCAGTGGTTGGCCGCGTGCTGGGCGAAGTGGAACAAAGCGGCGGAACGCTGCCGGGGAATCATCACTTCTACATCACTTTCAAGACCGGTGCGCCCGGGGTGATCATCCCGCCTCACCTGCGCGAGCGTTTTTCCGACGAGATGACGATCGTGCTCCAGAACAAGTTCTGGGACCTGAAGGTGGGAGAGGATGGCTTCTCGGTAGGGCTGACCTTCAACCAGATTCCGGCAAAGCTGGAAATCCCGTTCGGCGCGATAACCGCGTTCGTCGACCCTGCGGTGGATTTCGGCCTGCAATTCCAGGCCACCGTCGCCGATATGATGCCTGAAACGCATGACGAGGCGGAAAACGACGGATCGGAACGCGGGGGCGCGCACGCCGTTACCGAAAGCGATGACGGCTCGAACGTCGTCACGGTCGATTTCGGCCGCAAGAAATAGCCTGGCGGCCGGACCGCCTTACACAGGGAGCGGTCATGGTTCGCAAATCAGCCCGTAAAAGCACCGCCAAGGCGCCCGAAGCCTCGGGCAGTGTAACCGACGCCGGCGGCAAGGCGATCGCCACCGCCACGGGCGAAAGCGACAAGGTTTTCGGCCCCAGCCCCAATCCGGCCACCAACTTGATCATTCAGGACGTCGCCATGCGCGCCAGCGGCCGGCTGATGCGGCACACGGTGGAAAAAGGTCTTCTTCGTGGTCGCTATGGCGGGCACGGGGCCAAGGCCATCGTTGAAAACCGCTCGATCGCGCAGACCGTCGTTACCGGACTGCTTGCCCGGTACGCGACCCGTTCCATTCCCGGTGCGGTGCTGATCGGCGGCGGCCTGGTGGTGAAGACGCTTTACGATCGCAGCCGCAGCAAGCGCGAGGCCAGGCGATCGGGCGACAGGACCATCGCGAAGATGGCCAAGGACTGAGCCGGCTGGCTTTCCTCGCCAGAAGGGGTTGATTTGTTAAGGTCGGCTGGCGCAGGTGCGCACATGGCCGGTGAACACGCTCTCCCCAATGCACTCAGGCGGCGCGGCCTGATGTTCGTCCTCTCGTCACCCTCGGGGGCGGGGAAGACGACGATATCGCGCATGCTCCTGGCCGCCGATCCCGAGATCAAGCTTTCGGTCTCGGTCACCACCCGTCCGATGCGCCCGGGGGAGCGCCACGGGGTGGATTACCACTTCGTCGACGACGCGGAGTTCGACCGGATGGTCGAGGACGATGATTTCTACGAGTGGGCGCATGTCTTCGGCCACCGCTACGGCACGCCCAAGGGGCACATCCGCGCGGCGCTGAAGGAGGGGCAGGATTTCCTGTTCGATATCGACTGGCAGGGTACGCAGCAGCTTATCCAGAAGGACAAGCAGGACGTGGTGCCGGTTTTCATCCTGCCGCCGAGCATCGACGAGCTGAGGCGACGGCTTGAAGCCCGCGCCCAGGACAGCGAGGCGGTTATCCAGGCGCGAATGGACCGCGCCCGGGCCGAGATCAGCCACTGGGACGCCTACGATTACGTGGTGATCAACGACAGCGTGGATTTGTGCTTCGCGCGGGTGCGCGAAATCCTCCATGCCGAGCGGATCAAGCGCCGGCGGCAGACGGGAATTATCGATTTCGTCCGCGAGCTGATGGGCCAGTCCGCTGTGACCACGGTGGCGGGGCCGGCCTGATCGACCGGCCTGACCGGGCCCTCCCCGACCCTTAGCCGCCGATCAGCGATCCGATAAGCTCGCGCCCGTCGGTGTGGGCGACGTTGAAGATCAGCACCACCTCTTCGCGCCCGGGTCCTGCCAGCGTGCCGACAAACTTGCCCTTGAAGCCATTGGTGGCATCGTTGATGTCACCCGCGAAGGCGCCGCCCGTCCCGATCGTGGCGGAAATGGGCAGGACCGCGCGCAGCACCGGACTGCCGTTCACGGTTTCGAAGACGCGAATCGTGCCGGCGATCTTCTTGGTGCTGGCGGTGAGTGTCAGGGTGCCAGGCTCGGCGGTGAAGACTCCCGGCGGAGTTACGCCGGTCTTGCCGCCGGCAACCTGGGCCGTGCCTGAATAAGCGCGATCCGCAGTGATATCCCCGGTCGCGGTGACAGGGTTGAAAAACAGCGAAACGCGAAACCCATGCAGGGTACCCGACTTCGTGTCGAGTACGAAGGGCTGCGTGCTTTCGTAGGTGACGCGCAGGACATGGTGGAACGGCAGTTCCATCACCAGACCGTCGGTCCCCTTGCGGTAAGCGCGGCGAGTGGCCTCGGCAGTCTTGAGGTCGGCCGCGCCGAAGCTCGTCAGCGTGGCGTTGTCGGGCCAGGCGAACTGGGCGCTTTCCGGTGAGACCGTGTAGGTGATCTTGCTCGCACCGTCGCGGCGCGAGCCGTCGCTCCAGGTTTCCGCCCCGCCTGTCGGCGTGAAGTAGGCATAGCTGTAGGATGTATTCGCGGCGTTTGCAGTAAACGCCTTGGTGAAGTCGAACACCACCGCGGTAGGCGTCGGGGTCGGCGTCGGGGTTGGCGAGGGAGTCGGAGTGGGCGTGGGGGATGGCGTGGGAGACGAATCGCCGCCGCCGAAACACGATGCCAGCATGAGGGAGAGCGCCGCCGCCCCCGCGAGATTGACGAACTTGCTACGCACGATGACCCCGATTCCCGTCGATTGCCCGGCCTGCTCCCGTGCAGGCCTCGAACGGCGAATAAACCCGCGCGCCGGTTCCGCAAGTGATTTGCGGCGACCGGCGCGGCGGGAACAGGTCCTCGCTGGGGTCTAGAGGCCGCCGGCCGGATCGGCGAAGTGGGTCGGCAGATGGGCGTTCACGATACCGCCATCGACGGTCAGCGTCTCGCCGATGGTGTAGTCTCCCGCCCGGCTGGCCAGATACACCGCGCTGCCGCCCATGTCGTACTTGTCGCCGACACGCTTGTTCGGGATGCCCTGGGCGGATTTTTCCGTCTGGTCCCGCGCAACCTTGTTCATGTTCGACGGGAAGGCGCCCGGCGCGATCGCGGTCACGTAGACGTTATCCTTCACCAACCGCGCAGCCATCCGGCGGGTCAGGTGGATGAGCGCAGCCTTCGATGCCTGGTAGCTGTAGGTTTCCCACGGGTTGATCCGCAGGCCATCGACGCTGGCGATATTGATCACCTTGGCGGGGCGCTCGGCACTCGCGGCGGCAGTCAGCAGCTTGTGCAATCGCTGGGTGAGAAAGAACGGCGACTTCACGTTGAGCTCCATCACCTTGTCCCAGCCCGCTTCGGGGAAGTCGAGGTAATCGGCGCCCCACGCGGTGCCGGCATTGTTGACGAGGATGTCGAGCTTGCTCTCGCGGCTGGAAAGTTCCTCCACCAGCGCTTCGATGCCGGTAATGGTGGAGACATCGCCCTGGATGCCGACGACGCGATCGCCCAGTTCGGCGCAGGTTTCCTCGATCTCGTGGATCTTGCGGGCCGAGATGTACACCCGGTCGATCCCGGCGGCGAGGAAGCCTTCGACGATCATCTTGCCGATGCCGCGGCTGCCGCCGGTGACGAGCGCGACGCGGCCTTTGAGGCTGAACAGGTCTTCGAGGGTCATTGGTGCAGTCCGGATCAGTAGCCGCTCAACCGCGCGACGCGGTCGGCGTGGTAGTAGACGTCGCCCATGAACTCGGCGAGCGCGCGGTCGCGCTTCATGTAGAGGCCGATGTCGTATTCGTCGGTCATGCCGATGCCGCCGTGCATCTGCACGCCTTCCTTGACCGCGAGCCCGGCCGCCTTGCCGACCTTGGCCTTGGCGACCGAAGCCATGAGGCTGGCGTTCTCCGCGCCGGCATCGAGCAGCTGCTGCGCCTTGATGACCACCGCGCGGGCGATCTCGACTTCGGAATAGAGGTGCGCCGCGCGGTGCTGGAGCGCCTGGAATTCCCCGATGAGCCGGCCGAACTGCTTGCGCTGCTTGAGGTATTCGACCGTGCGGTCCATCGCTCCGCGCGCGACTCCGACGCCTTCCGCCGCCGCGCCGACGCGCCCGGCATCGAGCACCCGGCCGAGCACTTCGCGCCCGCCGTCGACCTCACCGATCACCGCGTCGCCGTCGAGCTCCACGCCGTCGAGCGTGAGATGGCTGGCCATCGAGCTGTCGACCAGCCGAACCGAGTTGTGCCCCAATCCCGCCGCGTCCTTCGGGACCGCGAATAGCGTCACGCCCCCCTCGTCGTTATCGGCACCCGAAGTGCGCGCAGCCACCACTATCATGTCGGCGCTGGCGCCGTGGACCACGAAGTCCTTCTTGCCCGAGAGCTTGAACCCGTTGCCCGAGCGTTCGGCGCGCGTCGCGATCCGCTCGGGACGGTGCTTGGCACCCTCGTCGATGGCAACCGCGAACACGCTTTCGCCCGATACCAGGCCCGGCAGCCAGCGTCCGCGCGCCTCGTCGCTGGCCGAAGCAAGCGCGGTCGCCGCCATGACCGAACTTGTCAGGAATGGAGACGGGGTCAGGTTGCGGCCGATTTCCTCGAGCACGATGCCCGCTTCGACATGACCCATGCCGAGGCCGCCGTCGGTTTCGGGCACGAGCAGGCCGGTGAAACCCATCTCGGCCATCTGCTTCCACAGGTCGTGGCCGAAGCCGTCCTTGCAGCCCTGATCGCGCCACTTGCGCAGCTGCTTGGCGATTGCGCCTTCCTCGCCCATGAACTGCTGGGCGGTTTCGGCGAGCATCGCCTGGTCGTCGGTATGATACAGCGGCATCGGATCAGGCCCCCGGGAGTTCGAGAATACGCTTGGCGACGACGTTGAGCATGACTTCGCTCGTGCCGCCTTCGATCGAGTTGGCCTTTGTCCTTAGCCACGCGCGCGGGGCCGCGCCGCCGCGAGTCTCCTCGCTGTCCCATTCGAGCGCGGTCGATCCGCCGGCGGACATCACCAGCTCATGCCGCCGCTTGTTGAGCTCGGTACCGGCGTATTTCATCATGTTCGAATAGGCCGGGTGCGCCTTGCCCACCTTGACCTCGTCGAGGAACTTCTCGCCCATCGCGCTGAAGGCCAGCGCATCGACATCGAACATCGCGAGCTCGGCACGCAGGACCGGGTCGAGTTCGCCTCCGGCCTGGCGGGTCAGGGTCGCGCCGATGCCTGCGCCGCGTTCGGAGCTGTCGGCGCCGGAAATCATCTCGCGCTCGTGGCCGAGCAGGTACTTGGCGACGTCCCACCCGCGATTGATCTCGCCCACATAGGCCGGAATGCCGTCGCCGTATGACTTGGGCACCTTCACGTCGTCGAAGAAGGTCTCGCAGAACGGGCTGTTGCCGCTGATGAGGAGGATCGGCTTCGTCGCGACACCGGTGCTCTCCATGTCGAAGAGCATGAAGGTGATGCCCTGGTACTTGTTCGCCTTGTCGGTGCGGACGAGGCAGAAAATCCAGTCGGCCTTGTCGGCGTAGCTGGTCCAGATCTTCTGGCCGTTGACGATCCAGTGGTCGCCCTTGTCCTCGCCAAAGGTCTGCAGGCTGACCAGGTCGGAGCCCGACCCCGGTTCCGAATACCCCTGGCACCAGCGGATTTCGCCGCGCGCGATCTGGTTCAGGAAGTGAAGCTTCTGCTGTTCGGTGCCAAAGTGCAGCAGCGCCGGGCCCAGCATCCAGATGCCGAAGCTTGAAAGCGGCGGACGGGCGCCGATGCGGGCCATTTCCTCGCGCAGCACTTTCGCCTCGGGCGGGGTAAGGCCCGCGCCGCCATATTCCTTCGGCCAGGCGGGGACGGTGTATCCCTTGTCGCGGCAGGCTTCGAACCACGCCCTTTGCGCATCGTTCTTGAAGGTCGCGTTGCGCCCACCCCAATAGACGTCATCGTCGTCGCGCACTGGCTGGCGCATCTCGGGGGGGCAGTTCGCTTCGAGCCACGCGCGCGTTTCGGCGCGGAAGGCGTCCAGATCGGCCATAGGGCAGTCTCCTCTCGTTGACGCACACGTAAGGCCGATTCACTTGCCGGGGCAAGGGTCGATTTGGAGCATACCGCATCTACTAGGATGCCGTAAGGTAAGCCGATGCACCGTTGACGAAGCGGTGCAGCGGCTTAACCTACCGCGAAACCAAAAAGGCTCGGGAGAGGCCATGCGATTCTCAGGCAAGACCGTCGTCGTCACCGGCGCGGCATCGGGTATCGGCGCAGAAAGCGCCCGTCTGTTCGCCCGCGAAGGCGCGATCGTCTACGCGGCAGACATCGACGAGGCGGGCGTGACCGCGCTCATCGAGGAGGGCGTGGGCGATATCCGTTTCCAGCACTGCGACGTCTGCTCGACCGAGGCGATCAAGGCCCTGATGGACCGCGCCGGTTCCGAGACCGGCGGTATCGACGTGGTCTTCAACAACGCCGGTGCCGGCGGGGCGCGCCCCAAGATCGACGAGATCGAACCGGACGATTGGGACCGCACGTTCGACCTGCTGCTGCGCTCGGTCGCGTTCGGCATTCGCTATGCCGTGCCGCACATGAAGGGGCGGCCCAATGCCTCCATCGTCAACACCTCGAGCGTGGCCGCGACCGGCCCGGGCTACTCGCCCACCGCCTACGCCGTGGCCAAGGGCGCGGTGCTGCACCTGACCAAGTGCGCCGCCGCCGACCTCGCGCCGCACGGGATTCGCGTGAACGCGATCCAGCCGGGCTTCATCAATACGAACATCTTCACCACCTCGCTCGAGATTCCCGAGGAGAGCAAGGCGACCGCCAAGGCGATGATCGCGCAGATGTCGTCCAACGCCCAGCCGGTGAAACGCGGCGGACAGCCGCGCGACATCGCGGAAGCGTGCGCCTATCTCGCCAGCGAGGCGGGCAGCTTCGTCAACGGCGCCTCGCTACTGGTGGATGGCGGTCTCACCGTCGGTTCCCGCCATACCTGGGATCCGGAAGAGCCGGGAATGATGGGCGCACTTCAGGCGATGGAAGAGCAGGCTGCGGCACAGGCGGGCGCATGATCCCCGTACAGGGCCGCGTCCCGACGCGGCTGGCGCTTGCCAACGGGCTCGGCAGCGTCGGTTACGGCATCAAGGACAACGGTTTTTCGACCTTCCTGCTGTTGTTCTACAACCAGGTACTGGGGATGGACGCACGCCTCGTCAGCCTGGCGCTGCTGATCGCCCTGGTGTTCGACGGGCTGATCGATCCCGTCGTCGGTCACATCAGCGACCGGACGAACACCCGCTGGGGCCGCCGCCTGCCCTATCTTTACGTCGCGCCTTTCTTCCTCGCGGGATTCTGGGTGCTGCTATGGTCACCCGTCGGTGCCGCCAGCTTCCCGGTGCTGCTGCTTTCGGCCATTGCCGTGCGCGCTTCGGTGGCATTCTGCGAGGTGCCTTCCGCGGCGCTGGTGGCGGAGATCACGCGCGATTATGACGAGCGCACCCGCCTCACCCGGCTGCGCTACCTCTTCGCCTGGGGCGGCGGCTTGCTCATGCTGCTGCTGGCCTATGGCGTGTTCCTGCCCAAGGCGATGCTCGCGCGTGAGGGGTATCAGCAATACGGCATCGCCGGCGCGATCCTGATTCTTGCCACGGTGCTGCTGTCGGCCCGAGGACAGCACAAGTGGGTGGCGGTCCGTCCAGAGGCGAAGGCCCCCGCCCGACCGGGCATCACGGGAGCATTCGGCGAGATTCGCGAGAGCCTCAGCCATCCGGCTTTCGTCGTGCTGATGTTCGCCATCGCCGCCGGGATAACGAGCCAGGGAATCACCTTCTCGATCTCGAATTACCTCTACCTGTTCGTGTGGCGTTTTCCCCCTCTGGCGCTGCAGCTTTACCCCTTGCTGCTGTTCGCCAGCGTGGTCGGCAGCTTCCTGTTGGTGGGCCCGCTCCAGGCCCGTTTCGGCAAGCGGGAGACCGCGATGGTCACCGCGGTGCTCGGCATGGTGTTCTGGGTCACCCCGCTGACCTTGCGCCATTTCGGCCTGTGGTGGCCGGACGGGTCGACCCCGTCGCTCACCCTGATGTTCGCGGCGACTTTCTTCTCCAACATGTTCAGCGTCATCACCAGCATCGCGCTGTCATCGATGGTGGCCGACGTGGTGGAAGCGTCGCAGGAACAGACCGGGCGCCGTTCGGAGGGGACTTTCGCCGCTGGCGCCTTTTTCGCATCGAAATGCTCTACCGGCCTCGGCATCTTCATCACGGGATTGCTGCTGAGCATGTCCGGCATGCCGAACGGCGCGAGGCCGGGCGAGGTCGCGCCCAACATCATCGACACCATGGCGATGGCCTATGCCGCCTGCGTCTTCATCTTGGCACTGGTGCTTGTGCTGATCGTTCGCCGGTTCCCGATCACGCGCGAGGGACATGAGGCCCGGCTCGCCCTGCTGGGCGAGGCGGCGCGGGCCGATCCGGATGCGATCGGCCACCATCCGTGACAACAAAAGCTCTCTTGGCGGGACCGCGCTGCTCTGCCACCAATGAATCGATTGCAAGGAAGGACTGACGATGGATTTCGAACCGACCGAACGGCAGAAGCACTGGCGCGACCGCGTGCGCCACTTCATCGACAGCCATGTCCGCCCGCGCACGGAGGAATACCGCGCGGCGCACGAAAACGACCGCTGGGGCGTGAACCCGGTCCTCGAAGAGGAAAAGGCGCGCGCCAAGGCGCAGGGCATCTGGAACCTGTTCATGCCGCCGCAGAGCGGCCGCCCGCACGTTGACGATACCTTCGAATTCGACGGGCCCGGCCTCACCAACCTCGAATACGCGCTGTGCGCCGAGGAAATGGGCCGCGTGGGCTGGTCGAGCGAAGTCTTCAATTGCTCGGCACCTGACACCGGCAACATGGAAGTGTTCCACCGCTACGGCACGCGCGAACAGAAGGACGAGTGGCTGAAGCCCCTGATGGAGGGCGAAATCCGCAGCGCCTTCCTGATGACCGAGCCGCAGGTCGCCTCGTCCGATGCAACCAACATCGAAACCCGCATGGTGCGCGATGGCGAACACTACGTCATCAACGGCACGAAGTGGTGGTCGAGCGGCGCCGGGGATCCGCGCTGCAAGGTCGCGATCGTCATGGGCAAGACCGATTTCGAGGCCAAGC
Source organism: Tsuneonella deserti (assembly GCF_014644315.1). Lineage (NCBI taxonomy): Bacteria > Pseudomonadati > Pseudomonadota > Alphaproteobacteria > Sphingomonadales > Erythrobacteraceae > Tsuneonella > Tsuneonella deserti. Next base: position 1,701,816 of record NZ_BMKL01000001.1, read on the forward strand.
GCCACCAGCAGCAATCGCAGATCATCGTCCCGCTCGATGCCGAGGGCGTGCACATCAAGCGCTTCCTGCCGGTGTTCGGCTATGACGACAGCCCGCACGGCCACATGGAAATCGTGCTCAAGGACGTGCGCGTCCCGGTCGAGAACATGATCCTGGGCGAAGGGCGCGGGTTCGAGATCGCACAGGGTCGCCTCGGGCCGGGCCGCATTCATCACTGCATGCGGACGATCGGGGTTGCGGAAGAAGCGCTGGAGAAAATGTGCAAGCGTCTCCAGACGCGCGAGGCGTTCGGCAAGCCGATCTATCAGCATTCCGTTTGGGAAGAGCGAGTTGCCCGTGCGCGGATCGACATCGAGATGACCCGCCTGCTCTGCCTCAAGGCGGCCGACATGATGGACAAGGTTGGCAACAAGGCCGCGGCGCAGGAGATCGCGATGATTAAGGTGCAGGCGCCGAACATGGCGCTCAAGATCATCGACGATGCCATCCAGGCCCACGGTGCTGGCGGCGTCTCGGACGATTTCGGCCTCGCCAACGCTTACGCCCACCAGCGCACGCTACGCCTAGCTGACGGGCCGGACGAGGTGCACGCGCGCGCCATCGCCCGCATCGAGTTCGCCCGTCACGCGCCGAACATCGGCCCGACGGGTGAGCCCGAATTCAGCTCGGGAGACCTCGCGGTAACCCGCTGATCGATCAGCATCGGGAGGGCGCCAGCCGCCCTCCCACCAGTTCAAGCACAGGAACCGCCCAACAAGGCGGACCGGAGAGACCCGCATGAAAGCCGCCGTACTGATCCAGCCCAAGCAGCCGCTCGAAATCGAGGAGCTGTCGATCTCCAAGCCGGGCCCGCATGAAGTGCTGATCCGCACCGCCGCCTGCGGTCTGTGCCATTCGGACCTCCACTTCATCGAAGGCAGCTATCCCCACGCCCTCCCCGCGGTACCGGGTCATGAAGCGGCGGGCATCGTCGAGGCGGTGGGAAGCGAAGTGCGCACGGTTAAGCCAGGCGACCACGTGGTTTCGTGCCTCTCGGCCTTCTGCGGGCACTGCGAATTCTGCGTCACCGGGCGCATGTCGCTGTGCCTCGGCGCCGAGACTCGCCGGGCGCAGCGCGAACCGCCGCGCATCACCCGTCCCGACGGCAGCATGGTCAACCAGATGCTCAACCTGTCGGCGTTTGCCGAGCAGATGCTGATCCACGAGCACGCCTGCGTGCGCATCGATCCGGAAATGCCGCTCGACCGTGCCGCGGTAATCGGCTGCGCGGTGACGACCGGCGCGGGCGCGGTGTTCAATGCAGCCAAGCTGGTTCCGGGAGAGACGGTGGCGGTGATCGGCTGCGGCGGCGTCGGCCTTGCGGCGATCAACGCGGCCAGGATCGCCGGCGCTGGGATGATCATCGCGTGCGACCCGGTCCCCGCCAAGCGCGAACTCGCAAAGGTGCTGGGCGCGACCCACGCCGTGGATGCCCTGGCTGACACCGCCGTCGAACAGGTGGTCGAGATCAGCCGCGGCGGCGTCGACCATGCGATCGAGGCGGTCGGCCGCCCCGCTTCGGCAGAGCTTGCCACCAAGGTCCTGCGCCGCGGCGGTACCGCTACGATTCTCGGCATGATGCCATTGGACTGCAAGGTTGGGCTGTCCGCGATGGATCTGCTCTCGGGCAAGAAGCTGCAGGGCGCGATCATGGGCAACAACCGGTTCCCGGTGGACCTGCCTCGCCTCGTTGATTTCTACATGCGCGGACTGCTCGATCTGGACACCATCATCGCTGAACGGATCCCGCTGACCGCGGTCAACGAAGGGTTCGAGAAGATGAAGCAGGCCGATAGCGCACGCAGCGTTATCGTGTTCGACCAATGAGCACGCCCAGCCCGGAAATCGCGGACGCAACCGCTGCTTTCACCGGCACGGTTGAGCCGAGCGAAGCCGATCACCTCGACGAGGGCCGCCTGACCGAGTGGATGGAAGCCAACGTCGAGGGCTTCGAAGGTCCGCTGACGCAGGGCAAGTTCAAGGGCGGGCAGTCGAACCCGACTTACAAGCTCTCGACGCCCAGCAAGAGCTACGTCCTGCGCCGCAAGCCGTTCGGCCCCCTGCTGCCGAGCGCGCATGCCGTCGATCGCGAGTTCAAGGTCCAGTCGGGCCTGTACAAGACCGGCTTCCCGGTCGCCCGCCAGTTCGGCCTCTGCACCGACGATGCGGTCGTCGGATCGTGGTTCTACGTGATGGACATGGTCGATGGCCGGACCATCTGGGACGGCGCCATGCCGGGTGCTTCTTCCGACGAGCGGCGCGCGGTTTACAACGCGATGGTCGATACCCTCGCCAAGCTGCACAATACCGACATCGAGGCCGCGGGCCTTTCGGATTTCGGCAAGCCGGGCAACTACTTCGGGCGCCAGGTCGATAGGTGGACGAAACAGTACCGGCTCTCGGAGACCGAAACGCTGCCCTCGATGGAAAAGCTCATCGAATACCTTCCGGCCACCCTCCCCGAACAGACGCGGACCAGCGTGGTCCACGGCGATTACCGCATCGACAACATGATCTTTGCGAAAGATCGGCCCGAAGTGCTCGCGGTTCTGGACTGGGAGCTATCGACGCTGGGCGATCCCATGTCGGATTTCACCTACCTGTGCATGATGTACGTGACCGAGAACGGCGGCCGTTCGGGGGTGATGGACCTCGACCGCAAGGCCCTCGGGATTCCCGAGCTCGAAGAAGTCGTCGAACGCTATTGCGCGGCCACCGGACGCACGGAAGTCCCGGACATGAACTGGTTCTTCGCCTACAACTTCTTCCGCCTCGCAGGCATCCTGCAGGGCATCAAGAAGCGGGTGATCGACGGCACGGCGAGTTCAGCCCACGCAAAAGCGCAGTCCGACCGCGTCGCGCCGCTCGCCGACAAAGCGTGGGAATTTGCGAGGAAAGCGGGCGCGGCGGGCTAGAACCGCTTTGCCCACTTTACCGCCACGCCCTTGTCGTCGGGCATGCTGGCAATGTTCCCGGGATCGGTCCGGTAATAAAGGCTTGCCGAAGCATCGCCGCCCAGCATCGGACCATGCCATGCCAGTTCGGTGTCGATTTCGCGTCCCTGCGGCGTCAGAGCTAGCGGCCTGGTGCCATAGGTCGTGGCCAGAGTCGCGTAGTCGTAGCCCACCGGCAGCAGCAGATTGAGGCCGCCGGATTCGACTCGCAGTGGTTGGGATACCCGCAGGCCGAGGCTGTCGAAGCGGCTCGTCACCCCCTGCTTGGTCAGGTCTGCCGACCAGCCGCGGCTGACGAAGTTCGATCCCGCGGCCACCGCGCCCACGCGGTCCGCCCGGGTCCAGCCCTGCCGCACCGCGCCGCCCAGCCGCCAACCGTCGCCCATCCGCCATGCGGCATTGGCATCGAGGAACAGCGTGTCCGCCCCGCCCCCGCCGAAGGCATCGCTGAAATACGCGCCGAGGACGGTCCGTTGTTCGCTGAGCCAGGTCAGCCCGACCGCAGTATCGACATCGCCAAAGCGCCGATCCGCGGCGAGCGAGAAGCTGCTCAGCCCCCGTGCCTCGCGCTTCCGGTCGAAGCGCCCGTCCTGGATCTGCAGGTTGCCGAGCCAGGCCTTGCCCTGTTCGCTGCTGGCGGTCAGGCCCCACTTGCCGAGTTGCCGCCGGTAGGCGACCGACAGGTCTCCGCCTTCGGCAAAGCCTTTGTCCGCGCGGGCATCGCCGGCGATCAGGAACGCTGGCCGGTCCTGCCCCTGCAACTGCGCGACCAGACCTTCGGCCCGCTCGCGGAAGGCAAAGCCGATCTGCTGGTCCGGCGCGATCTTCAGCGCCACGCGGCCGGCAAGAACCCGCGCTATCTGCGCATCCTCGCGCGAAAGGCGCAGCGGCGCGATCCATTGCGACTGACCGTGAGATCCGTCAGTGAGAGTGAACGCCATGGACAGCGCGGGTCCGACCGCAGCCACCTGGCGGGACCCGGCATCGACCGCGCCCAGCAGCTTGGGCTGCACGCTGGCGCCGCGAAGTCCCGATCCCATGTCGTAATCGTAAGCGCGCGCATACTTGTCGAGCACCACCGCGCTCAAGGCTGTGCCGGCCGTGGCGTCGCCCATCGGACTCGAAGTGACAGCCGTCGTGTCGCCCAGCGGCACCGCGGTCGTGCTGCCGGCAAGCGTGGTGGTGCCCTTGGGCGCGAAGGCGTTGGCGATGTCGAGAATGCCGCGGCCGTACGTGGTATCCGTTCCCGCGGCCCCCGCATCGCGGGCGCTGATCAGCAGCAGCTCGACCATCTGCGCGCCGGTCAGGTTGGGAAACGCCTGCTTCAGCAAGGCCACGGCACCGGAAATCTGCGGCGCCGAAAAGCTCGTGCCGGATACGAGGGTCACGAAAGTGCCGCTGGAGGTGGTCTCCGTGTAGAGCTTGCCGTCCTTGTACACGCAGCACACACGCTCACCCAGCGCGGAGAGGAAGTACTGCGCCTGGGAACCGGCCCGGTTGCTGAAGGCGGAGAACTGACCGGACTCGTTGACCGACCCGGCGATGATCACGTTCGCACCCCCGGCATTGCGCACGCCGGCGGCAAACGGGTTCGGCTGGTTCGGATCCACATCGGGATCGCTGCCGTCGCCTTCGTTACCCGCTGATACGATGATCACCACGCCCGCCGCAGTGGCGCGCTTGACCGAGTCCAGCAGCGCGCTGCTTGGCGAATCGCCACCAAGGCTGAGGTTGATGACGGTCGCGCCGGCGCTCACCGCGCGATCGATACCCGTGGCGATGTTGCGGTCGCTGAAGGAACAACCGTCTGTACCGGCGCAGCTTCCCGGCGTATCGGCCCGAAGCGCGATGATCTTCGCGCCATAGGCAATGCCGACGATGCCGGTATTGTCGCGTGCCGCTGCGGCCGTCATCGCGACCTGCGTACCGTGATCGTCGACCGCTTCCACGGTGCCGTTTCCTGCCACGTCGCGGCTGGCGCCATCGATGCGGCCGGCGAACTCGGGGCTGTCGGTATCGATCCCGGTATCGATCACTGCGATCTTTGCGCCGGCGCCGGTCACTCCGCGCGTCCACGCAGCCGTCGCATTGTGGAACTCGGGGCCATCGGAGCGCCTGTACTCGGCCGTGTCGAATGTCGCGGTGGAAGTCGTCGGCGCCGGAGGGGGAGCCGGCGTGGGCGTCGGCGTGGGAGCAGGGGTGGGCGCCGGAGGAGGCGCGCTGATCACTCCGCCGCCACCACCGCTCCCGCCTCCGCATGCGGACAGCATTGCAAGCGCGCCTAGTGCGCAGCCAAGATGCAGCCGCGGCGCGCGGCACAAGCGGGTGGTCATGTCGGTTGCGTCCCCGAAGTGAGCTGGCGGTCATATCAGGGAACGCATAACCCTCGGGTGAACGTCCTGTTCGGCAGAAGAGCAGGAAGCGCGCCCGCCCCGTCACTGGCGGCTTGCCCGCGGGGTTTGCCACGGGTAGCCCGCCACCGACCTAACGGGAGCCTGAACCATGACCGCCGACCTTGAAGCCGCCATCGATCAAGCGTGGGAAGACCGCGCCAGCGTCACCCCGGCGAGCGCCGCGATCCGCTCGTCGGTCGAACAGGCGCTGGAGCTTCTGGACAGCGGCCGCGCCCGGGTTGCGCAGCCGGATGGAAATGGCGGCTGGCAGGTCAACCAGTGGTTGAAGAAGGCCGTGCTGTTGAGCTTCCGCCTGAACGACAACGCGGTGATCGACGGCGGCAGCGGCGGCGCGCCCGCGTTCGACAAGGTTCCCTCCAAGTTTGCCGGCTGGGGCGAGAACCGGTTCCGCGAGGCAGGCTTCCGGGTGGTGCCGGGCGCGGTGGTCCGGCGCGGGGCCCACATCGGACGCGGAGCCGTCCTGATGCCGAGCTTTGTAAACATCGGCGCCTATGTCGGTGAAAACACGATGGTCGATACCTGGGCGACCGTCGGCAGCTGCGCCCAGATCGGCGCGGGGGTGCACATTTCCGGCGGTGCGGGCATCGGGGGGGTGCTGGAACCCTTACAGGCAGATCCGGTGATTATCGGTGACGGCGCGTTCATCGGCGCGCGCTCGGAAGTCGCCGAGGGCGTGCGCGTCGGCGAAGGCGCGGTCCTTTCGATGGGCGTCTATCTTGGCGCCTCGACCAAGATCGTCGATCGGGCGACGGGAGAGGTGCACATGGGCAAGGTGCCGCCTTACGCGGTGGTCGTCCCGGGCGCGCTTCCCGGAAAGCCGCTGCCCGACGGAAGCACCGGCCCCAGTCTCTACTGCGCGGTGATCGTCAAGACGGTCGATGCGCAGACCCGCGCCAAGACCGGCATAAACGAGCTGCTCCGCGACTAGGAACCCCCCGCCCCGCCAACCGTAGAACCGGAAGGAACAAGGGAACCGGTTAAATGGAACAGCGGGGCGACGAAATTCACGCAACGGCGACGGAGGCGACCGGCGCGTCGCGCGAAGGGGTGGTCCGCTGGGTGCTGGGCGTTGGCCTTGTCCTCATCGTGCTCGCCTTTGCCATCATCGTGTTCGGCGGCGCGCTGTCGCAGGACGACGGCCCCGACAGCCAGGTCAATGTCAGCCGTGAGATGGCGGACCAGGAGAGCCAGGCAAGCCAGCGCGATGGCGAGCCGCGACCGCCAGCCTTCGGCGAACAGGCGGGCCCAACGCAATCTTCGAACTCCGCCCAAGATCCGGCCCCAGCCGCTTCCTCCACTCCCGGTGACGCTCCCGCGGGCGATCCGAAGCCCGACGCGCAATAATGATGCCGGAGTCCAGCTTTCGCAAGGGCCAGCAAGTTCGCTGGCAATGGAGCGGAAGCAAGGCCTCCGGCAAGATCGTCGAGCGGTTCGATCGGCGCGTCCAGCGCACGATCAAGGGATCGAAGATCGTCCGCAACGGATCGAACGAGGATCCCGCGTACCTTGTCGAGCAGGCGGACGGCGATCGAGTTCTCAAGCTCGGATCGGAGTTGGAGGGGGCTTAGGAGAACTTGCACCATGCCAGCCAAGTCGAAAGCACAGCAGAAGGCAGCCGGAGCCGCCCTGTCCGCCAAGCGCGGAGACACGAAGGTCAAGGACCTGCAGGGCGCATCCAAGGGCATGTACAAGTCGATGAGCGAGAACGAGTTGGAGGATATCGCCGAGACGAAACGCAAGGGCCTGCCCGACAAGAAATCGGACAACTGAGGCCATGGGGGCGGGAGATCCGCCCGGATCCCGCAACTCTCCACTGGAACGCTTCCTGCTCGCCCAATCGGGCGGGGTTTACGAGCGCGCGCTTGAGGAACTGGGAGCAGGGAGAAAGCGGAGCCACTGGATGTGGTTCGTCTTTCCGCAGCTCGCCGGCCTGGGCCGCAGCGAGATGGCGGCCAACTATGCCATCGCCGACCTTGCCGAAGCGCGAGCATACCTTGGCCACCCGGTTCTCGGTTCACGGATCGTAGAATGCACTGGCACGGTCCTGCGCTGGGGTAACCGCCGTTCGGCCGAAGCGATCTTCGGCAATACCGACGCGATGAAGCTCAGGAGTTCGCTCACGCTGTTCGAGCGCGCGTCCGAAAGCAAAGAACCGTTCTCCATTGCGCTCGAGACGTTTTTCGCTGGCGAGCGCGACCGGGCCACGCTCTGCATGCTTTGACGGGTCGAAACCGCCTAGAACGCGGTCGCACTCTCGATCGGCGGATCGAACCTGTGCGCTGCCGAGTAGGCCTCGGCACTGCGAAGAACCCTGGCGATGTTACGACTTGAAATCTTTTCCAGATCGGCCCGGCCGTAGCCGCGCCGCGCCAGCTCGGTGAACAGCACGGGATACCCGGACACGTCTTCGGCGCCGACTGGACCGGTCTCCATCCCGTCGTAATCACCGCCCAGCCCGATGTGATCGATGCCGGCGACCTGCCTGAGATGATCGATGTGATCCGCCCAGTCGGCAACCGTCGCCCTTACCTCCGGGTGGCTGGCGTTCCACTTGGCGAATTCTCCTGCCACCGTTGCCGGGTCGCCGGGCCAAAGCGACTTGAGGCGAGCTTCCTCCGCCGCCTGCTCGGCGCTCCACTGACGACGCTTTTCGCTGAGGAACGTCGGAAAACCCACTGCCATGACGATCCCGCCGTTATCCTTCAGCTTTGGCAAGCACGCTGTCCGGCACATTGCGGGGGTGGCCGTCGATCGCGCGTGCGCCGGAGTGGCTGAAGATTACCGGCGCCTTCGCCACATCGAGCGCGTCCAGCATCGTCGCCTCGCTGGTGTGGCTGAGGTCGACCAGCATCCCGATGCGGTTCATCTCGCGCACGACGTCGCGGCCGAACGCAGTCAGACCGTCATGTGCGGGAGCATCGGTGGCGCTGTCGGCCCACGGAGTATTCCTCGAATGAGTGAGCGTCATGTAACGCGCGCCAAGCGCGTACATCTGGCGCAACACGCCCAGGCTGGACCCGATCGAGTGCCCGCCTTCCATCCCGATCAGCGAAGCCACCCTGCCCGCCTTCATCGCACGCTCGGCACCGTCTGCGGTCGTCACGAACTCCATTCGCGCGGGATGGCGCGCAATGATCCGCTTCATCACGTCGATCTGCTCGAGCGTCGCCTGGACGGCCTGTTGCTCGGAAAGGCCCGCGTCGACGTAAACGGACCAGAACTGCCCGTCGAGGCGCCCTTTCGCGATGCGCGCGAGGTCGGTGTGCATGGCCCCCTTGCCGGTAGAGGCATCGGCGGTCCCGCTGGTTTCTGCGAAGTCGAGATCGGCGATGACGTTTCGGTATCGCTCGCGCAGTTGCTCGGGCACATCGTTGTGCCCGTCCCAAACGGGCGCGGCCTTGAGCGCCGCTTCGGCAACCCTTTGGGGACTGGGAGCGGCGTGAGCGACGCCCGCCAAGAACAGGGCGGCCAACGCGAATGGCATGAACTTCATCCGGTTTCCCCAATTCGTCCGGCAAGCGCGATGGCCGCGGCCGGGGCCCGCTCCTTCGCGCCGTTGATCATCATGGCGAAGACGTCGCCCGCACAGCCTTCGCTATTCGCGGGATCGCCGGCGTGCGGCAATTCCCGCACGACCTTTCCTTCGTGCCAGGCGCGGCAGACCCGCGCGAGACGATCGAGGTCGCGAGGCGCGTAGCCAGTTGCGCAATCGCTGTGCAGGCGCTGGAGCCGCATGTAGCTGAAGTCCGCCGTGCGGTCGCCGATCGGCGTGCGATCCTCGTCTTCGGAATAGACGATGGCCACTCGCGCCGCGCGTGCCAGTTCGACGAATTCCTCGCAGGCAAAGCTTTCGTGCCCCACCTCGACGGCATGGCGAAGCGGCAACCCGGCGTGCGTGCGCGGCAGAAGCGCGAAGAAGCCGCGCACGTCATCGGGCTCGAACCTCTTCCCGACCGCAAGCTGCCATACGATCGGGCCCAGCTTGTCACCAAGTTCCACGAACCCCTGCTCGAGAAATCGCGGGAGCGCCTGATCAGCCGTGACGAGGACCTTGCGGTTGGTGATGTAGCGCGAGCCTTTCAGGCTGAAGACGAAGCCGGGCGGCGCGACTTCTCGCCAGGCAGCGAAATTCTCCGGCTTCTGCAGCCGGTAGAACGTGGCGTTGATCTCGATGGCGGCGACGGCGCGCGTCGCAAACGCCTGCTCGTCTGCCTGGCGCAGCCCTTTGGGATAGAAAGTGCCGCCCCGCCAGGCGGGGTAGGTCCAGCCGCCGATGCCTGTGCGGATCGTCATCGCAAGGGTGATAGGGCGGGCGATCCGATCGTGCCACTGGAACCGGGTGGTCGTGCGAGGTTTCATCTCTTGAAGGAGAAATTCCGCATGACGAAGACCCTGGCCGACATCTCGGAGGCGATGAAGTCGATCGACTTCTGCACACTCGCCACGCACTCACCCGGCGGCACGATCGGCGCGCGTCCGATGAGCAACAACAGCGAAGTCGAATACGATGGCGACGCCTGGTTCTTCACTTACCAGGACCGGCAAATGGTCGCGGACATCGAACGCGACGCCAACGTGGGCCTGACATATCTCGGCAGCGCGGGGCTCAAGGGAATTCTCGGCGCCCCCGGCCAGTTCATCCATGTCGAAGGCAAGGCTGAGGTGATCCGCGACAAGACCCGCTTCGCGGAGCACTGGGACAAGTCGCTCGATCGCTGGTTCCCGCAGGGGATCGACACCCCCGGCGCCGTCATGTTGAAAGTCAGGGCGACCCGCATCCATTACTGGGATGGAGAAGACGAAGGCGAAGTATCGCTTCCAGACCGCTCGGTGTGGAACGAGGGCCCTTGATTCGCGGCCTTGCTCGCTGGTTTCTCGGGACCGCGTATCTCGCAGCGGGAGCGCTGCACCTCGCCAAACCCGCACCTTTCGTGAAGATTGTTCCCGAGTGGGTGCCGTCACCCGAAACAGTTGTCGCACTGACCGGGATCGCCGAACTGCTTGGGGCCGCTGCGCTGCTCCAAATCTGGTCCAAAGACCTGCGCCAGGCCGCGGCATGGGGGCTGGCGCTATACGCGCTGTGCGTCTGGCCGGCGAACTTCCACCACATGGTGCTCGACATGGCGCGGGCGGATCATGGCCTGGGCCTGGGCTATCACGTGCCCCGGCTGCTTGCGCAGCCGCTGATCGTCTGGCTGGCGCTGTGGGCGGGCGAAGCGACCGACTGGCCGCTCGCCCGCCGGGCCCGAAGCCCCGCCGGATAATCCGGCGAGGCTCCGCGGCAATCAGCTCATGTGCTTGGAAACGGCACCGGTCATCTTGAACATCGAGATCTGGTCCTTGCCGGTGACCTTGCCCAGCGTCTCGTCCGGGTTGATCATGCGCTTGTCGGCGGTGTCCTGCAGGCCGTTCTTCTTGATGTAGTCCCACACCTTCGAAGTCACCTGGGCGCGGGTCAGCGGACCCTTGCCGCAGACCGCCTCGAGATCGGGGGTCAGGTTGACGGGCTTCTGCAGTGCATTGTTCTTGCCAGCCATGATTTAGGTCCTTTCCTGCTAGGCTATGCGAATAAGCTAGTCGAACAGGGAACCGCCGTTCCACCTGTACCGCCGCTGGCGGCAGGCAGGTGTAAAGCGCCCTCTTCCGCCGGCGAGCCTAGGCGCAAGCTCGGGCAACGGCGAGGGGCAGTTCGCCCCGAGGACAAGTTTTCGACAGGCGCGACGGTGGTTTGTCGCTATTTCGGTTCGGAAATACGCTGATTTGGCACTATCATCCGGCTTTGGTGGGAAGAATCGCGTCCGGCAATCGAGCCGGCGGGCGATTCCGGGGACTGAACAGCATGGGCATGGGTCGCACTTCGCTCGCAATCGCATTGGCTGGAACGCTCGCTGCCTGCGGTGGCGGCGGCGGCGGGGGCAACTCGGGCGGGTCCATCGGGGGAGGAACCGCGCCCACTCCGACAGCGACAACCGCGTCCTGCTCGCTGTCCGCCCGGCAGGATTTCGCCAAGTCGGTGATCGATGAGTGGTACCTCTTCCCGGACCTGGTCAACAACTCGGTCAACAAGGCGAATTACAGCACGGTCCAGGCCTACATCGATGCGCTGGTTGCCCCGGCTCGCGCCCAGGCGAAGGATCGCTATTTCACCTACATCACCTCGATCGCCGACGAGGAAGCGTTCTATGGTTCCGGATCGAGCGCCGGTTTCGGCTTTCGCCTGAGCTACGACACCGGGCAAAACCGGGTGTTCGTGGTGGAGACGTTCGAAGGCACCTCCGCCCTCGCCGCGGGGATCGATCGCGGGGCGGAAATCATCGCCATCGGCACCTCGTCAAGCAACCTGCAGACCGTCGCATCCCTGATGCAGAACGGCGGAGCGCAAGCGGTCGTCAACGCACTCGGACCTTCGAGCGTGGGCACCACTCGGGTCCTCAGGATCAGCCGGGCCGGAGTGGTGAGCGACATCCTCCTATCCAAGACCGAGTACTCGCTCGATCCGGTGTCGGACCGTTACGGCGCGCGCATAATCGACGATGGGGGCAAGAAGGTCGGCTACATCAACCTGCGGACTTTCATCGACACCGCCGAGAGCGACCTGCGCGACGCCATCGCCGGGTTCAAGGCGCAGGGCGTGACCGAGGTGATCGTCGACTTGCGCTACAACGGTGGAGGCCTTGTCCGCGTGTCCGAGCTGTTCGGGGACCTGCTGGGCGCAGACAAGGTCGGCAAGGTGTTCAGCTACACGACCTTCCGCGACAGCAAGGCAGCCAACAATTCCACCAGGACCTTTGCGGCGCAGCCTCAGGCTATAGCCGCAACCAAGATCGCATTTATCGGCTTTTCCGGCACCGCTTCAGCGAGCGAATTGCTGGCCAATTCCTTCATTCCCTACCTGGGTGCCAACACCGCGCTCATCGGCTCGAATACCTACGGGAAGCCGGTCGGCCAGATCGCGCTCGACAAGCCCGAGTGCGACGACCGGATGCGCGTTGTCGCGTTCCGCACCGAAAATGCCAATCACCAGGGGGACTATTACACCGGCCTGGCCAGCGTTTTCCCCAATACCTGCGCCGCGCCCGACGATCTGACGCACCAACTGGGAGATCCGGACGAAGGGGCGATCAAGGCCGCGCTGGACTTCCTTGCGGGACGGGCATGTTCCGCCACCACGTCCGCCGAGGGCCAGCGTGCGTTGTCGGTCGCGCCGAAACGGGAACTGATCCGGCCGCAGGACGCAAACACCGGCGAGCGTGAGGCGCCGGGCCGGTTCTAGGCCTGGGCTTGCGGTTCCGCCGGGCGTGCGAGCGAGCTGACTAGAAGCTGCTCCGCCCGGTCGCGGGCCGACGTCTCGGGCAAGCCGAGCGAACGGGCGAGCGCGCGGCCCATCAGGGCGTCACCCAAGGCGAGAAGCACCAGGGTCAACGTATCTTCGTGCAGCCGGCGTGGGCTTTGCCCGTGCGAGGCTTCGTCGGGAGCAATCTCGTCCACCAGCTGATGGATCGTCTCGACAATTGGGTCGAGCGCGTCCTCGTTGCCACTGACCAGCATCCAGCTCGCCAGCGCACCCGCCCCTTCGCGGTCGAAAGCATCGAAAGTCAGGTCCACCACCTCGCGCGGCGAACCCAGCCCCGCCCGGCTGGCGCGCACCGCGTCCTTGATCGTCTCGCAGACGGTCTCAGCCAGGTGCTTGGCCAGCGCCTTCTGCAATCCGGACGCCGATCCGAAGTGGTGCAGCAGGTTTGCATGCGTCCGCCCGATCCGCGCAGCGACAGCCTTGAGAGTAACAGACTGCGGCCCGGTCTCGATCAGCAGGATGCGCGCGGCCACCAGAGCAGCGGTGCGCGATTCTTCAGGGCTCAGACGCTTGCGAGTGTTCATTGAGAACCGCTGCCTAAAGCGCGAGCCCACGCAGGGCAATCGGTTCCTTATTGACATTAGTGTCAGTAACGCGCATTTTCCATTGCAACACGAAGGAGTCCGATCTCTTGAACGCGCCCGCAAAATTCGATCTTCCCTCTCCCACCGCCACGCCTGATGATCTTGATATCGTCGTGCGCGACCGGCGCTTTTTGCGCGGCGCCGCCGCCAAGCGCTGGTGGCTCGGCGGCGATCCCGTCGCGACCGCGTGGTTCAATGCGCTGAGTGCGACGTTCCCCCGCGGCGAGGCGTTCTTCATCGAATCGGTGAAGGCCTTCCGCGAAGGCGCAAGCCCCCGGCTGGAACGCGAAATCCGTGCTTTCGTGAAGCAGGAGATCAACCACACCCGCGAGCATATCGTGCTCAACAAGCTGGCGGAGGCGAGCGGGTATGACGTGAGCTTCATCGACCGGCGGGTTGGCGAGATGCTCGCATTGACCAAGGGACGCCCGCCGATCCTCAACCTCGCCGCCACGATGGCGCTCGAGCATTTCACGGCGATGCTGGGCCAGCAGTTGCTTAAGAATCCGGCGCACCTGGCCGGAGCGGAAGGCGATCTGGGAGATATCTGGCGCTGGCACTCGATCGAGGAGATCGAGCACAAGGGCGTAGCCTACGACACGTGGCTCCACGCGACGCGCGACTGGTCCCGCTGGCGGCGCTGGAAGGTCAAGAGCCTCATGATGACGGTGGTGACCCGCCGGTTCATCTTCAACCGTGTGACGGACGTGCAGGACCTCCTCGCGCAGGACGGTCTGACCGGCTGGAAATGGAAGGCAAGGATCTGGGCCTACCTGCTGGTCCGGCCCGGTTTCCTCACCCGCATCGCGGGGCAATGGCTGGCGTTCTTCCTGCCGGGCTTCCATCCTTGGAACCACGACGACCGCGACCTGATCGCCAAGCACGAGGGCGAATTCGCCGACGCGCTACTGCCGGCCTGAAGCGGCTCCAACGAAATGAAAGCGCCGCCCCGGATCTGACGGAGCGGCGCTTTTCTTTTTCAGGCGGCGGCCTGCGTTGGGGCCACGGAAGCGGCATCGAGATCGATGGAGTATTCGGCAGCAACGGCTTCGCTGCCGCGCGCGCAGCTGAACCGCGGACAGACCTTTCCGGTGGCGACGAAGCCGAGCTTGCGAAGCACGCGCCCCGAAGCCGGGTTGTCCAGAAAGTGCCCCGCGCTCAGCCGCCGGTGGCCGATCAACCTGGCGATCTCGAGCACCCCGCCGCCAGCTTCGGTCGCATAGCCGAGGCCCCAGAACGGACGCGCGATCCAGTAACCGAGCTCCGCATCGCCGTCGCGGTCTCCCAGTCCCGCGCAGCCAATCGCGCGACCGTCTTCCGGCCGGATCAAGAGAAAGCTGGGGTAGCCCAGGTCTTGCCCACGTGAAACGAACGCCCGCGCCTCTTCGGGCCCATAGGGCCACGGCACCCGGGCGAGATTGCGCACGACGTCTTCGTCCGCGATTCCGCCAAGCACGGCCTCCCAGTCCTCGGGCCATGCCGGCCGCAGGAACAGCCTCTTCGTACGATGGAACACGATCGCCTTCTCCTCCGGCCCTGCGGCGCCCGCTACGGCATCCGCGTGACACTCTCGTTGCGGCGCCTCTGCGCGGGCACCTGTTGCACGAGGGAGATACGACAAGAGGGAGACGAGCCTCCCGATTGCTCGGGCTGGCCCCATCTCCCTCTACGAGCCGGAACTGAAGTCCCGGCGGGGGGCCATCCCGTGGACGGCCCCGTTATCGGTCCGTCCGGTTATTCCGCGGCTTGGGCCATCATGTCGACCGACACGTATTTGCGGCCGAGCTTGCCCGAGTGGAATCGCACGCGTCCTTCGGTCAGCGCGAAGAGCGTGTGATCCTTGCCCATGCCGACGCCGGTGCCGGGATAGAACTTGGTCCCGCGCTGGCGCACGATGATGTTGCCCGGAATCACTTCCTGGCTGCCGAACTTCTTGACGCCGAGGCGACGGCCCGCGGAATCGCGGCCATTGCGGGACGAACCGCCTGCTTTCTTATGTGCCATTGTTTCGTCCTACTCTTATTCGCTGTCGGTCTTCGGAGCGGCGGCCTTCTTGGCAGCCGGCTTCTTCTTGGCAGGAGCGTCGACCATGCCGTCGCCCGCAGTGCCGGTGTCCTTCATCGGCGCTTCGGCCTTCGGCTTGGCAGCCTTCTTGGTGTCGACACCCTTGGCCGGCTCGTCGGCCTGCGCGGAATGATCGGCCTTGGGAGCGGCTTCCGCCTTCGCGGCAGACTTCGGCGCGGCCTTCGAATCGCCGACCGAGACGATGCGCAGCAAGGTCATCTGCTGGCGGTGACCGGCCTTGCGGCGGTAGTTGTGCCGGCGGCGCTTCTTGAAGACGACGACCTTTTCGCTCTTCGCCTGGGCGATGATTTCGGCCGAGACGACGACCTTGGCCGCATCGGCCAGGTTCTCACCTTCACCGGCGACGAGGACGTCACCCAGCGTGATGGTTTCACCGGCGTCGCCCGCCAGCTTCTCGACCGCGATCTTGTCTCCGGCGGCAACCCGGTATTGCTTGCCGCCCGTGCGCACTACTGCGAACATGGTAGGTTCACTTCCACTTATGTGTGTGGCCGCCCATGACAAGGCGACGAGACCGGGTAGCCCGCAAAGGCCCCGGAAAGATGAGCGCCGTTAAGGGAAAGACTGGGCCAAGTCAACGCCCCGTTCGCCCTCCAGCGCCCGCAAGCGGCAAGCTGGGTTCCCGTTCCCGCCTGCCGTGCTAATGACCTGCGCGTGAGTATCGACCGCCGCCCTTTCGCCATTGCTCTCGCCATGACCGTTTCCGCTTGCGCAAGCTCGGGCGACTATCCCTCGCTCGCCCAGCGACCGGCGGAGCGCGTGGGGGGGCTTTTCGAACCCGATACGCCAGAAGTGATTCCGTCGCCACCTCCGGCGCCGAGCGCAGACCTTGTGGCGCGCCTGGCACAGCTTCAGCGGGACGCCGCTTCACTCCATGCGCAGTTCAATGCCGCCGCCCCCGCGGCGACGAGGCTGGCCGGAGCGGCAGGCGGAACCGGCAGCGACAGTTGGGCGAGCGCCCAGGTCGCGCTCGCCGATCTCGATTCGCTGCGCAGCCGGGTCGCTGTCTCTCTGGCCGAGCTCGATGCATTGTGGGTTGATTCGACGGTGGAGGCTGGTCCGCGAGACGCGATCGGATCCGCTCGCGACGCCGTGGAGGGGATGGTGCGGCAGGAGGACGAGGTGCTGGCCCGGCTCCGCTCGCGCGTCGGCAGCTAGCCTGGGGGCAGGATACCGTCGCTGAGAGGAAGGTACTGCCCCGTCACTCCCGGTGCCTTTTCCAGATAGGTCAATGCCGATCCGATCGCGTCCTCATCGGCGCTTGCGATCAGGTTGACCCTGGCCGGAGCGGACGCCCGGGCAAGATCGCGAACCGCCGATCGCCGCCAGTCGGAATGGTCATACCGGGCAGGCGGCATCACGATGGTAAGCGAGGCCTGGGGCTCCTCCAGAATCGCGCGCACTTTCGCCGACCAATGGCGATAGAAAACGGCCGCGGCCTCGATCGCACGTTCAGGCAGCGCGTCGATCCGCAGGACCGCGTGACCCATCAGCGCCGCTCGCGGGTGAGGGTCATGCCGATCTTCTCACGGCCTTCCGCGATCGCCAGCTTGACGATCTTGACCGTCACGGCCTCCACCCGGGGATCGCCCACGAACAGGGTATCGCAGATATGGTCGGCGACCGATTCGATCAGCTTGAAGTGCAGGCCGGGCGTCAAGGCCTCGGTCGCCGCGAACTTCAGGTCCATGTAATTCTTGCTCGCGGAAAGCGCGGTATCGGGCTCGTAGCGGTAGGCGGGCTTCATCTTCGCAGCGACCGAGATGCGCAGCGGCTGCGGCTTGCCGGTTTCCTCGGAATAGATGCCGGTGAGCACATCGACTTCGATGTCGTCCACCTGGAGGGTCAGGGAATCGTCCATCGGCGCCCCTTAGCCCGGATTGGACCAGCGCGCGAAGATTGCCGTAGGTAACAAGCGGCCACCCTCGCCTTCCTCACGCACCGCCAGGTCGCCGTGCTCGATGGTGCCGGGCAGGTCGGCGAACAGCTCGGCCAACAGCCCCGCCAGCGCGAGGCTGCTCATGCGAACGGCATAGACGGTCAGGAACAGGAAGCGGCTGTCGGCATCGAGCAGGCGGCGGCAATCGGCCACGAGCGGCGCGAGGTTCTCCTCGATGCGCCAGGTCTCGCCATTCGGGCCGCGTCCGAACTTGGGCGGATCGAGGATAATCCCGTCATAGCGCTTGCCGCGGCGCACCTCGCGCGCCGCGAACTTGGCCGCATCGTCGATCAGCCAGCGGACGGGACGGTCGGACATTTCCGACAGGGCGGCATTCTCGCGCGCCTGGGCCACCGACTTCTTGCTCGCGTCGACGTGCGTGACCGGGCCGCATGCGGACAGCGCGAGCGATCCCACGCCGGTATAGCCGAACAGGTTGAGCGTTTGCGCACCCGTCTTTCCCGCCAGTTGGGCTCGCATCCAGCGCCACACAGGCGCCATGTCGGGAAAGAATCCGAGGTGCCGGAATGGAGTGCACTGGGCGGTGAAGCGCACGTCCTCCCACGCGAGCGGCCAGCCTTCGGCCGGGACGGGTTGCGCGAACTGCCAGCGCCCGCCGCCATCCTCGTCCGACCCGGGAACGAACTCTCCGTCTGCCGACCAGTCACTCGCGCGCGGGGTCCACATGGCCTGTGGCTCCGGCCTGATGAAGCGAAAGCGCCCGTAGCGCTCGAGCTTGCGCCCTTCGCCGCTATCGACCAGCCCGTAGTCGGCCCACGGCTCGCCGGCCATGACCAGCGGCTGTTCGCACAATTCGGCCATCAGCGGGCCGGGGTCGCGCGGGCAGCGATGAAGTCACGCACGGCGGCATAATCGCCCGGCAGCTCGGCATAGCGCTCTTCGCGCGCAAAAAGGTCGCCGATGCGCGCAGGCAAGGACGGGCGCTGGCCGGTCGCCCGTTCGACCGCATCGCGGAACTTCGCGGGGTGTGCGGTTGCCAACGTGACGATCGGGACGTCGGCAGAAAGATCGCTCGCCCGCGCGGCATGGAGCGCGATCGCGCTATGGGGATCGATCAGCTCGCCACACGCCTCGCGCGCCCAGCGCATCGCGGCGGTCATGTCCGCAGGCTCCGCCCGCGCACTGGTGAATAGCGCCGCGATGCTTTCACGCTGGGAGTTGGTGAGGCGGGTCGCCTTGCTCGCCTCGAACTGGCGCATCTGGTCCGCCAGCGCGGCAGCGTTTCGGCCGCCCGCATCGTACAGCAGCCGCTCGAAGTTGGAGCTGACCTGGATGTCCATGCTGGGCGC
This sequence comes from Tsuneonella deserti, assembly GCF_014644315.1. Classification (NCBI taxonomy): domain Bacteria; kingdom Pseudomonadati; phylum Pseudomonadota; class Alphaproteobacteria; order Sphingomonadales; family Erythrobacteraceae; genus Tsuneonella; species Tsuneonella deserti. Next base: position 1,720,495 of record NZ_BMKL01000001.1, read on the forward strand.
GGCGGTTGGTGTGACTGCGGCAGCGGAGTAATCGCCTTGCGACAGCGCGCGATGGAGGATGTCGTTGACGTTGGTGGCGACGATCAGCTGCTCTATCGGGAGCCCCATGCGATGCGCCACGTAGCCGGCGAAGACATCGCCGAAATTGCCGGTCGGCACGCTGAACGCGACGCGGCGGTCCGGCGCTCCCAGCTGGAGCGCGGCGGCGAAGTAGTAGACCACCTGCGCCATCAGCCGCGCCCAGTTGATGGAATTGACCGCGCCGATGTGGAAGCGTCCGGTCAGCTCCGGATCGCCGAACATCCGCTTCACGAACGCCTGGGCGTCGTCGAACGAGCCGTCGATGGCGATGTTGTGGACGTTGGGCGCAAGCACGCTGGTCATCTGCCGGCGCTGGACGTCACTGATCCGCCCGTGCGGGTGGAGCATGAAAATCTCCACGCCCTCACGCCCGGCAACCGCGTCGATCGCGGCGCTTCCGGTGTCGCCGCTGGTCGCTCCGACGATCGTCAGCTTGCCCCCGTTGCGACCGAGGAACTCCTCGAACAGGAGACCGAGCAGTTGCAGCGCGACGTCCTTGAACGCCAGGGTGGGGCCGTGGAACAGTTCTAGCAGCCAATGACGCTCGTCGAGCTGGACCAGTGGAGTGACCGCGGCGTGCGCGAACCGGCCATATGCTTCCTCGCACAGCGCGCGAAGACGATCGGGAGCGAGGCTGTCGCCAACGAACGGCTCCATGACCCTTGCGGCCAGTTCGGGATATGGCAGTCCCCGCATGGCGGCGATTTCGGTGCCGGTAAGCCGCGGCCATTCGCGCGGGACGTACAGCCCGCCGTCGCTCGCCAGTCCCGCGAGGGTTGCGCCCTCGAAATCGATCGATGCCCCCTGCGAGCCGCGTGTCGAGACGTATTCCATTGAGCTGTGCGCCTAGCCGTGCGGCAAACGAGCGGCAAGCAAGCCGCCCTTGACCCGGGACCGCCTTTCCCTTTTGCCAGGCAACACGCTCAGGCGCTTTCTCGCCAGCGGCGGCGCAGGGCAATCACGTAGATCACCAGCGCCGTGAGCGCGAACAGGAACCACTGGCCGGCGTAGGACCATGAACTATTGGTTTCCTCGCTTGGGTCGGGCTGCCTTGACGGTGAAAGGCCGGGCGCCGGCGTCTCCGAAACTATCATTAACGGCCGGGCGACTTTCCTGCGCAGCGCGCCGCCAACGATGCCGCGTGTGTCGGGCGCGTGCACCGCGCGTCCAACGACGCTGCCGCCTGTCCAGGCCGGCCGGGCATCGGGAGCTGAGCTGATGCCCATATCAACCTTGAAGATCGCGTGATTTGACTGGGAAATGCAGGTGGCGATGTGGCGCCAACCGCTTCTGCCATCGACGGCCTCTCCGCCCCGCACTTCCCAGGAGTTGACCGCATCGCAGGTGGCTGACAGGCGCCGGAACATCAGGTCTTCGCGATCACCATCGCCATAGGGGTATTCCACGACCGGGAGGCGCGAATGGGCGACCATCTGCTGCTTGCCAGCGTCGCGCTCACGCGCCCGGCCCAATTGCCAGAAGCCGAGCGCGATCATCGTCGCGACCGCGAGCCCGACCAGCAAGGTGGCGAGCACCGGGAGGCGCCGCCTCATTGGCCGGACCGTGCCTCACCCGACTTGTTGCGAAACTCGCTGGCGAGCAGTGCCGCCTTGGCGATGCGCAGGCCGCCGATTACCAGCGCGGTGGTGACCGGAATCCAGATCAGCGCTTGCAGCCAGTAGGGTGGATCGGCGGTGAGCTGGAGCCAGATGGCAAGGCCCGCAACGAGCGCGCCGATAATCAGGATCAGCAGCGCCGCGGGTCCGTCTCCCACGTCGAAGCGGCTGAAGTCGAGCCCGCACACGCGGCACTTCGGCGCGAAGCGGGCGGGGCCGGCGAACAGGGTGCGCGCGCCGCAACGGGGGCACAAACCGGAAAGGGCAGCCGCGGCGATGCCGGGCTGCCCTTCCTCGTTGCCGGTATGACCCGATGTCATCAGTGGATCGGCGCGCCCCAGCCGCCCCAGACGTAGATCGACACGAACAGGAACAGCCACACAACGTCGACGAAGTGCCAGTACCACGCCGCCGCTTCGAATCCGAAGTGCTGCTGCGGGGTGAAATGCCCCTTGTACGCCCGCACCAGGCAGACGATCAGGAAAATCGTGCCGACGAGGACGTGGAAGCCGTGGAAGCCGGTCGCCATGTAGAACACCGAACCGTAGGTGTTCTCGCCGAAGTTGAACGGCGCGTGGGCATATTCATAAGCCTGGATGCTGCTGAACAGCAGGCCGAGCAGGATCGTCAGCCAAAGGCCCTTCTTAAGGCCATCGCGGTCCCCGTGGATCAGCGAATGGTGCGCCCAGGTGACGGTGGTGCCCGAGCACAGCAGGATCAGCGTGTTGAGCAGCGGCAGGTCGAACGGATCCATCACCGCCTCGATCGCCTTGGGCGGGAACTGCCCGCCGACGACTTCGGAAAGCTCGCTGGGGAACAGCGCGAAGTCGAAGAAGCTCCAGAACCAGCCGACGAAGAACATCACTTCGGAAGCGATGAACAGGATCATGCCGTAGCGCAGGTGAAGCTGGACGACCGGGGTATGCTCGCCGGCCTGGGCTTCCTTCACGATGTTAGCGAACCAGCTGAAGAACGTGGCGATCAGGCCCGCGATGCCGAGGCCGAGCACAATTGGCCAGCCGCTCATCGTGTCCCGGTGCATGAACAGGACCAGGCCGCTGGTGAAGGTCACCGCGGAGATCGAGCCGATGAGCGGCCAGATGTCGGGCGGCAGGATGTGATACTGGTGGTTCTTGGCGCCGGCCATGAGAATTCTCGTCCCTAATCGAGCGGTTTCGACCCGCCCTTAATGCGCAGTGGGGGCGCGGTCCAGTGGCCTATTGCGGCACGTCCGGAGCGCGGTGGAAGGTATAGCTCAAGGTGATCTGCTGGACCGGCGCGGCATCGGGATCGTCCGCGATCTTCGGATCCACGAAGAACAGCACCGGCATGTGCACTTCCTCACCAGGTTGCAGCGTCTGCTCGGTGAAGCAGAAGCACTGCACCTTGTTGAAATAGGCGCCGGTCTGGTCGGGGGAGACGTTGAAGCTCGCCTGTCCGGTGACCGGCACGTCCGAGTTGTTCTTCGCGTAGAAGAACGCCATCTGCCGCTGGCCGAGCTTGACGGTCTTGGTCACCTGCTCCGGCTTGAAGGTCCACGGCAGGTCGGCATCGATGTTGGCATCGAAGCGCACCGATACGGTCGCCCCGGCTACTTTCGCTCCCAGGGCTTCGGCCGCCTGCGCCTCGCCCGCGGTGGCCCGCTGGGTGGTGCCGGCAAATCCGGTCACCTGGCAGAAAATCCGATAGAGCGGCACGGCGGCGAACCCAAGACCCAGCATTGCAATTGCCACGAAGGCGGCGATGATGCCGGTGCGCGCGTTGCTTTTGGCGGAAGGTGCGAGGGAAGCCATGGATCGTCAGCCCAGTTTCACGAAGGTGATGGCGTAGAACAACAGCACGAAGAATACGAGCACGGCGGCGAGCGCCAGGTTGCGCCCCTTGCGGCGGCGCTTGAATTCGATCTCTTCGTCGGGGGTCATGACAGGAGTCCCTGCCCGTAAATGACACGGTCCGCAACCAGCGCGGCAAACAGCGCGAACAGGTACAGCACCGAAAAGCCGAACAGGCGTTTTTCGGGCTTCATCCGGTCACTACCGTCGGCGTTGGGGCCGACGCGGCGAAGTGCGACAGGCCCGGCGAGCGCGATGAACGCGAGGCTTAGCGCGATGGCGATGGCGCCATAGACCGCGCCCGTCCCGCCGATAAACCACGGAGCGGCGGCAATCGGCAGCAGCAGGACGGCGTACAGGATGATCTGCCGCCGCGTGCTTGCCTCGCCCTTCACCACCGGCATCATCGGGATGCCGACCTTGGCGTAATCGCTCTGCACGAACAACGCGAGCGCCCAGAAGTGCGGCGGGGTCCACATGAAGATAATGGCGAACAGCAGCACCGGCATCAGCGTGATGTGGCCGGTCACCGCCACCCAGCCGATCATCGGCGGAAACGCCCCCGCGCCGCCGCCGATGACGATGTTCTGCGGCGTGCGGGGCTTGAGCCAGATTGTATAGACCACCGCGTAATAGACGATTGAAACCGCCAGGATGATCGCGGCGAGCCAGTTTACCGCGATCCCCATCAGTCCAACCGACGCGGCGGATAGCGCGATGCCGAAATCGCGCGCATCGGTCCGCCGCAACCTTCCGGCGGGGATGGGGCGCTTGGCGGTGCGTTTCATGCCGGCATCGATATCGGCTTCCCACCACTGGTTGAGCGCCGCTGCCCCGCCCGCCCCCATCGCGATACAAAGCACGGCGACGAAGCCGATCAGCGGATGAATGGTGCCAGGTGCCGCCAACAGCCCGCACAGGCCGGTGAAGATTACCAGGCTCATCACGCGCGGCTTGGTCAGCGAGAGGAAGTCTCGCCAGTCGGTCGGCAGGTAGAGGGCGGCTGAATCGGTCATGGAAGGGCGGGCCGGCCTATAGGCACCCCGCCCGCACTAGGGAAGCGTGTTGGATCCGTGGACCACTTGGACCACTGTCCTGGAGTTAAGGCCCGGACCTGCCGCGAAAACCCGCAGGTCTGCGGCGAACAGGGATAAATCGCGACCGTCATCGAACGTCAATCGCACAGGCGAGTGGCTGTAGGAAACGCCAAGAAACTCGCCCCCCAGGAGCAGAACATCCGCGTTCCCCACTGTAGTGGTTCGTCTAATGAGGGGCGAGACCCATCTCGACACCGGTCTTGTCATGCAGAGCGAACCGGTCGACCAGGTCGGCGCTGGCGCGATTGTAGCCAACGACCTGGACCGACCGCCCGGCGCCGCGCAGGCGCTCTACGACCTGTCGAGCGCCGCGACGCCAGAGATGTCCCAAAAATGCGCAGAGGTCATGTCTATCAGGATGGTCTGCGCGGTTTCGGGCTGATTGAGCGCATTCACGAAACGATCGACCGAAGCGAAGAATATCTGTCCGCAGATGCGGTAGGTCGCGATGGCACCATCATCGGACACCGTCCGATCGACCCCGAACATCCGCTGCACCTTGCCCGTGAAGAAGATTCCCGACAGCAAGACCCCCGCGAGCACGCCCAGGGAAAGGTCGTGCGTGCTTACGACCACGACTACCGTTGTTAGCATGACCAGGGATGACGGCCAGGGGTGCCGCTTCAGGTTCGGAATCGAATTCCAGCTGAAGGTGCCGATCGACACCATGATCATGACTGCAACCAGCGAAGGCATGGGTATCCGGCCGACGATCGGCCCCAACAGGGTAAGCAGTATCAGCAGGAACGCTCCTGCCGTGAAAGTCGAAAGGCGGCCGCGTCCGCCGGAAGTGACGTTGATGACCGATTGTCCGATCATCGCGCAGCCACCCATTCCTCCAACCAGCGCGGCGGCGAAGTTCGCGCTGCCCTGACCGGCGCATTCCCGCCGCTTGTCGCTGCCTGTGTCAGTCATATCGTCCACAATCTGCGCGGTGAGCAGCGATTCGAGCAGTCCCACCGCCGCCATCGTCAGCGAATACGGCAGGATTGTCCGCAGCGTCTCCCAGTTCAGAGGAACGTCCGGCAAGACCAGGTTGGGCAGCCCGTGTGGCAGCTTGCCCATGTCACCGACCGTGTTGACCGGCGCGCCGGAGTAGATCGCGACGGCGGTAAGGATCACGATGGCCACCAGCGGGGATGGCACTGCTTTTGTCAGGCGCGGAAGCAGGTAAATGACGGCGAGGCCACCCGCGACCATCGCGTATGCCTGCCAGGTCACGTCGATGAGCTGCGGCAGCTGCGCCATGAATATCAGGATCGCGAGCGCGTTCACGAAACCGGTGATCACCGAACGGGAGACGAACTGCATCAGCAGGTCGAGCCGCGCGAGACCCGCCAGCATTTGCAGAATTCCCATCAGGATCGTAGCGGCGAAGAGGTATTCGACCCCGTGATCGCGCACGAGGGGGACGACGACGACGGCAACCGCGGCCGTAGCGGCGGAGATCATGCCTGGCCGTCCACCGGTAAGGGCAATCACCATGGCGATCGCGACAGAGGCGTAAAGGCCCACGCGTGGGTCGACTCCCGCGATCACCGAAAAGCCGATGGCCTCCGGAATCAGCGCGAGCGCGACGACCATTCCGGCGAGCATGTCGGCACGCGGGTTCGAGAGCCAATCGCGGCGAAGCGTGGCAAATGATGGCAATGAGAAGTCCAGAATATGATCAACGGCAGCGTGCTGCCGGATTGGCCCGGGGATAGGCGCCGGGCCGAGCCACTCGCGCATGCGAGTCCGTCGAAGGCGGGGCCAATGGCCTAATCGAATACGCCAGGCAAGTGCAGCAAGAGCGCGGTCGTCCACCTGAGACAGACACGTGCGGCCAGTCGCGGCTCCCTAAAGCAGTCGCAGCCAATCCAGCAGCAGGCGGTTGACCTCTTCAGGCCGTTCCTGCTGGGTCCAGTGGCCGACACCCGGCAGCACGTGACCTTCCACCTTGGGCGCGAATATCCGCATCATCGCCACCGGATCGCTCACCGCGCCGAACAGCGTGGTCGCCGGATCGCGGTCGCCGCCGATGAACAGGCATGGCTGTTCGATTTTCTTGCCCGCCCAGCCCTGCAACCACTCGTAATCGCGCTCGTGGTTGCGATAGCGGTTGAGCGGACCGCGAAAGCCATTGCGCGCGAATTCGTCGCCATAGAACGCGATGTCCTGATCGGTCAGCCACGGCACCGGCCTGGGCTCGGGCAAGCCGTCGAGAAACTTCGCGCCAAGCGGCTTTTCCCAGTAGCTCCCAGGCTCCACGTCGCCGCTGATCGAGTACATCATTCGGTGAACGAATTCGCGGGGATCGGCTTCCGCCTCCGCCTCGGCGACGCCGGGCTGCTGGAAATACTCCTGGTAAAAGAACCGGCCTTGCGAGGTGAAATGCTCGCGGAACACTTCGGTGAAGGGACGGCTCGGTACTCCCGCAAAGGGGACCGAAAGGCCTGCTACCGCGGAGAACCTCTCTGGATGAGTGAGCGCGGAATTCCACACGATCGGTGCGCCCCAGTCATGGCCGACAAGGATGGCAGGAGCGCCAGGCTGCAGCGCGTCGGCCAGCCCGACAAGATCGCCGACGATCTTCTCCATTGCGTAATCGGCCACTGCGGGGGGTTTGTCCGATCCGCCGTAGCCACGCACGTCGATTGCGCAGGCGGTAAAGCCCGCTCCTGCCACCGGCCCGATCTGATGCCGCCAAGAGTACCAGCTTTCGGGAAACCCGTGGACGAAGATCACCAGCGGGCCGGTGCCTTCGATGGCGCAGCGCAGGGTAACTTCGCCGGTATCGATCTGGCGCATCTCGGGCATCAGGCTTCCTCCAACGCGAACGGCCGGCCCTCGCGAGAGGACCGGCCGTTCTTGTTCAGTTGCGCAAGGCGGCTCAGGCGGTTGCCGGCGCTCCGCCCCGCGGCAGGTGGTTGTGATAGTCGTGGTCGTCCTCGATCACCGGCAGCGTTTCGAACTGGTGATACGGAGGCGGGCTCGACAGCGTCCACTCGAGGGTGGTCGCGCCCGGACCCCAGTAGTTGGCCGCAGCCTTCTTGCCCACGGTGAAGGCGTACACCAGGTTGGCGAAGAAGAAGATCATCGACCCGGCCATGATCATGTAGCCGATCGTGCTGACGTTGTTCCAGTATTCGAACGCCAGCGCGTAGTCCGGATAGCGTCGCGGCATGCCGTTCAGCCCGAGGAAGTGCTGCGGGAAGAAGATCACGTTCACGCCGATGAAGAAGCCCCAGAAGTGCAGGTGCGCGAGCAGTTCCGAGTGCATCCGCCCGCTCATCTTCGGGAACCAGTAGTAGAAGCCGGCGAACAGCGAGAAAACCGCGCCCATGGACAGCACGTAGTGGAAGTGCGCGACCACGAAATAGGTGTCGTGGACCACGTCGTCCACGCCGCCGTTGGCGAGGTAGACGCCGGTCACGCCGCCGACGGTGAAGAGGAAGATGAACCCGATCGCCCAGACCATCGGGCTCTTGAACTCGATGGAACCGCCCCACATCGTTGCGATCCAGCTGAAGATCTTCACGCCGGTGGGCACAGCGATGACCATCGTCGCCGCGGTGAAGTACATCTTTTCGTTCACCGACAGGCCGGTGGTGAACATGTGGTGCGCCCAGACGATGAAGCCGACCACGCCGATCGCTACCATGGCGTAGGCCATGCCGAGGTAGCCGAACACCGGCTTGCGGCTGAAGGTCGCGACGATCTGGCTGATCATGCCGAAGCCCGGGAGGATCATGATGTACACTTCGGGGTGGCCAAAGAACCAGAACAGGTGCTGGAACAGGATCGGGTCGCCACCACCGCTCGCTTCGAAGAAGGTGGTGCCGAAGTTGCGGTCGGTGATCAGCATGGTGATCGCCGCGGCCAGCACGGGCAGCGCCAGCAGCAGCAGGAAGGCGGTGACCAGCACCGACCACACGAACAGCGGCATCTTGTGCAGCGTCATGCCCGGTGCGCGCATGTTGAAGATGGTGGTGATGAAGTTGATCGCGCCCATGATCGACGCCGCGCCCGCAAGGTGCAGCGCGAAGATCGCGAAGTCAGTCGCCGGTCCGACCGACCCGGAGGTCGACAGCGGAGCGTAGACGGTCCAGCCGGTGCCCGAGCCCAGCCCAGTCGCGTCGCCGGGGACGAACATCGAAAGGCAGAGCGACACGAAGCCCGCGACCGTCAGCCAGTAGCTGATGTTGTTCATGCGCGGGAACGCCATGTCCGGCGCACCGATCATCAGCGGCACGAACCAGTTGCCGAATCCGCCGATCATCGCCGGCATCACCATGAAGAAGATCATGATCAGGCCGTGCGCGGTGATCAGCACGTTCCAGGCGTGAAGGTTCGCTTCGAAGCTCGCCTCTCCGCCCCAGAGGGCGACCCAGCTGCCGAGCACCTGGATGCCGGGCTGCATGAGTTCGGCCCGCATCACGCCCGAAATGGCGCCGCCGATGATTCCCGCGAAGATCGCGAAGACAAGGTACATCGAACCGATGTCCTTGTGGTTGGTCGACATGAACCAGCGGGCGAAGAAGCCCGGCTTGTGATCCGCGTCATGATGCGCGTGATCGTCGGTGTGAGCCTGGAAGTGGTCGGCGGTAGTGGCCATGGTCTGTCTTTCGGAACTTCGAATGCGGTTCAGGCGGCGGGCTTGGCAGCGGGGGCAGTCGCAGGTGCGGAGGCGGGCTGGCTGGCCTTTGCGTCGGCGGGGGCGCCGACAGGCTGCTGGGCCGAGCTTTCGGGCTGCTGGATCGGCGCGGCAGCCGGAGCAGCGGCCGCTTCCGGCTTACCAACGGTGCCGCCCTGCGAGCGGACCCACGCATCGAACTGCGCCCGCGGGACCGCTTCGACCGCGATAGGCATGTAGGCGTGCTTGGCACCGCACAGTTCGGAGCACTGCCCGTAGTAGATGCCCGGCTCCTCGATGAAGAGCCGACGCTCGTTGAGGCGACCCGGAACGGCGTCGAGCTTGAACCACAGGCTCGGCACGGCAAACGAGTGGATCACGTCCGCGGCCGTTGTCTGCAAGCGAATCCATTCGCCCACCGGCACGACCATGCGGTTGTCGACGCCCAGGTGGCTTGGCTCGCCGCGCTTGGCAGCCTCTTCCTCGGGCAGCATGTTCGAGATCACCTCGAACCCGCCGTTATCGGGATAGGTATAACCCCAATACCACTGGTAGCCGGTCACCTTGACCGTCACCGCATCCTTGGGCGCGGATTCGTACTGGGCGGAAATCAGGCTGATCGAGGGCAGCGCGATCGCCACCAGGATGAGGACCGGGATCAGCGTCCAGGCCACTTCGATCGCGGTGTTGTGCGTGGTGCGGGAAGGCACCGGATTGCGGCCCTTGCGGAAGCGCACCATCACGAAAATGAGCAGTGCGAGAACGAACAGGCTGATCGCGACCATGACGATGACGAGGCCGAAGTGCAGCTTGAACGCCTGGCGTCCGGTCGGAGAGTACTGCGACTGGACGTCGAGCGCGCCCGGCGTCGGCTGCCCCTTGATCCATTCCGGCCCCAGCGGCTTGTAGGCGCCTGCTCCCGGAGCGACCTTTTCGCTCGAAGCATCCACCTTGTCGTCCACCGCGCCGGAGGCGCCCACGCCTACCTCATCGGCGCCCGGAGCCACGCCTTCGGCCGGAACCGGGTTGCTGGCAATCGGCGCAGGCGCGACAGGCGCGCGTTCCTGCGCCATTGCCGCCTGCGGGGCGAGCGCCAGCAGGAGCGCGGCCCAGACGGGTGCAAGGAAACGGGCGGTCGATTTGCCGAGGATCATCGGTGCGAAGCTTTCCGTCTTATATACTTTTTTTGCGGCTCGATTTCCTGCCCCTCAAGACGAGCCGGAAACACCCCTCGGACAGGGGTTTGCGCGGGCCTATACGCGCGCTTGCCCCGCGCCTCAAGCGCTTCTAGGGAGATTTTTGCCGCCATTTCCCCACCCACTTTCAAGCGCAGCGACCCTCCGATGACCGACGAAGAAGTGCTGCACGAATTCCGTGATGCCGGAGCCTTGCTCGAAGGGCACTTCCTGCTCTCCAGCGGACGTCACAGCACGCATTATCTCCAGTGCGCCCGCGTGCTGATGAATCCCGAACGGGCCGACCGGCTCGCCCGCGCGCTTGCGCAGAAACTGCCGCTTGAACTGCGCGCGCAGATCGATGCGGTTGTCAGCCCGGCGATGGGCGGCCTCATCATCGGTCACGAAATGGGCCGTGCCCTCAACAAGGACGCGATGTTCCTCGAGCGGCCGACTGGCACGTTCGAGCTGCGCCGCGGTTTCCGCCTGCCAGAAGGCGCGCGCGTGCTGATGGTGGAGGACGTGGTGACGACCGGCCTCTCCAGCCGCGAGGCGATTGCCGCGGTCGCGCGCGAGGGAGGAGAGGTCATCGCAGAAGCGGCGCTGGTCGATCGCTCGAACGGGACCGTCGATCTGGGCGTGCCGTTCTACCCGCTGATCGACATCAACTTCCCCACTTATGACGAGAACGAGCTTCCTGCCGCCCTCGCAGCGACTCCCGTGACGAAGCCGGGGAGCCGCTCCTGACCGGACGCCTGCGCCTCGGGGTGAACATCGACCACGTCGCCACTATCCGCAACGCGCGCGGTGGCGACCATCCCGATCCCGTGCGCGCGGCCGGGATCGTGGCGGCGTGCGGCGGCGACGGCATCACGGCGCACTTGCGCGAAGACCGCCGCCACATCCGCGACGAGGACCTCGCCCGGATCCAGGCGGCGACCGACCTGCCGCTGAACCTTGAAATGGCGGCAACCGATGAGATGCTGGCCATCGCCCTGAGGCACAAGCCGCACGCCGCCTGCATCGTGCCCGAGAAGCGCGAGGAGGTGACGACCGAGGGCGGGCTGGACGCGGCGGGCCAGCACAACCGCCTGCAACCGGTGGTTTCGCGCCTCATCGACGCCGGCATTCGCGTCAGCCTGTTCATCGAGGCGAGCGAGCGCCAGCTCGAGGCGGCGCTGCGCCTGGGCGCGCCCGTGATCGAATTCCACACCGGCGAATATGCCCATGCGACCGGGGAGAAGGTGGCCGTTGAGCTCAAGCGCATCGCGGACATGGCAGCCCTCGCCGCAAAGAACGGCATCGAGCCGCACGCGGGCCATGGCCTCACCTACGAGAACGTCCAGCCGATCGCAGCGATCCCCCAGCTGGCCGAGCTCAACATCGGGCACTACCTTATCGGGGAGGCGGTGTTCGTCGGCCTGGAGAAAGCGGTGCGGCGGATGCGCGAGCTGATGGACGACGCGCGGTGAGGCTGTCCCAGTGATCATCGGCCTTGGCTCCGACCTCACCAACATGGACCGGATCGCCAACTCCCTCGAACGATGGGGAGAGAAGTTCGAGGCGCGGTGCTTTACGGATGTCGAGCGCGCCAAGGCTGCCGGGCGCCCCTACACCAGGGTGGGCACGTTCGCCAAAAGGTGGGCGGCCAAGGAAGCATTTGCCAAGGCTGTCGGCACGGGTTTCAAACGCGGCGTGTTTCACAAGGACATCGGGGTGGTGAATGCGCCCTCCGGCGCCCCCACCCTCGCACTGACGGGCGGCGCGGCCTTGCGGCTTGCCGAAATGATGCCGGAAGGCCATGAGGCGCGCATTCACCTGACCCTAACCGACGATCATCCATGGGCGCAGGCCTTCGTCGTAATCGAGGCCCTCCCCACTTGAAAGCTGTCAGCGAAACCCATCCCGTGAGCGAACCTGAAAAGAAGCGCGAGAAGATAAACTGGATCGCGGAAGTGCGCGGCCTGGCGCTGATGCTTCTCGCGGTGCTGGCGTTCCACAGCCTCGTTGCCAAGCCGTTCTACATCCCGTCCACGTCGATGGTGCCAAACCTGATGGTCGGCGACCGCCTCGTGGTGTCGAAGTATCCCTACGGCTGGAGCTGGGTTTCGGCATCCTTCCACCTGCTGCCACGCAGCGACACGCGCATCTGGCCCGCCACGCCGCAGTACGGCGACATCGTCATCGCCGTGCCGCCCGACCGGGACGAGGATTATATCAAGCGGGTGATCGGCCTGCCGGGTGACCGGATCGCGGTCGTCAACGGGCAGGTCATCCTCAACGGCAAGCCGGTGCCGCAGAAAGTCGAGCCCGACATCCGTATCCCCGTCGATGCCCAGCTATGCGAAGGTCGTCCATGCCTTGGCTACTGGGACAACTACCGCGTCCGCGCAGCCGACGGGAAGGACTACTATGAAGTCCCGGCCCTGCGCGAAACCCTGCCAAACGGTGCGACGTATCTCGTCATCGACCACGAAAACCAGATGCTCGACAATTATCCCGAGACGCTGGTGCCGGCGGGCCACGTCTTCCTGATGGGCGACAACCGCGATCATTCGGCCGACAGCCGGGCGGAGACCTGGGAACGCGGGCTCGGCGGGCCCGTGCCGCTCGCCAACGTCGGCGGTAGAGCGGAGTTCATCACGTTCTCGCTCGACGGAACCACCACCTGGAACCCCGCCACCTGGTGGAGCTCGCTGCGCGGCAAGCGTGCGTGGACGACGCTGCGACCGCCGCTGGTCAAGGGCGCCGCGAGCAAGTGAGCGTCACCGAACCGCAGGATGATAACGAGCCGGTCGGCACCAGCCCGACACGGATCGAGAATCCCGAGCTTCAGCGGGAGGCCAACCGCGCGCTCGTGTGGGCGCTGGTGATCGGGCTCCTCGTGCTGGCGGTATATCTCGCCCAATCGCTGCTGGTGGTATTCGGCGCGCTGGTGTTTGCGGCAATGCTCGATGGCGGCGCGCGGCTGCTCGGGCGCGTCCTGCCGATCGGCCGCGCCTGGCGCGTCATGATCCTGCTCGTCTGCGCGATCGGATTCCTGGTCTGGCTGGTGAACTTCGCCGGGTCGCAGATCGCCGCCCAGGCTGCCGAATTCCCCGCCATCATCAGCGAACAGGTCGGACGCGGCGTGGCCTATCTCCGTTCCAAGGGTTTTGCGATCGACGAGGGGAACCTGCAGGACCTGTTCAGCCAGCTTTTCACCGGCGTCGGCTCCCTCGGGCGTGCCATCGGCGGCGTGTTCGGCGGCCTTGCAACAGTGATTCTGTTGCTGACGATCGGCATCTATCTCGCAGTCGACCCGCGCCCTTACGAACGCGGGCTATCCTGGATGATTGCCGAGCGGCACCGCGACCATGTGGCCGACACGCTCGATCACATGGCTTTCAATCTGCGCCGCCTGCTGTTCGGCCGACTGGTCGGCATGGTCGCCGAGGGGTTTTTCACATGGGGCCTGCTGTCACTCATCGGCGTGCCGATGGCCGCATTGCTGGGCCTCATCACCGGCGTGCTGGCCTTCATTCCCAACATCGGAGCGCTCACCGCGGGCATCCTCATGACGCTCGTCGGCTTCTCGGGCGGGGTCGAGATGGGACTGTGGACGATCGCTAGCTATTTCCTGATCCAGAGCTTCGATGGCTACGTGCTGGTGCCCATGATTGCCAAGAAGACGGTCGATCTCGCCCCGGCGCTGGTGCTTGCATTCCAGCTCATCATGGGCGTGCTCTTCGGGGTGCTCGGCCTGACCTTCGCGGATCCGATGCTGGCGATGATCAAGGTGGCGCTGGAGCGGCGGGCCCACCGGCTGGCGAATGGCTCGGAAGTGCCGGCCGCAGGCTGATGGCGCGTAAGTTCCTTTACCTCGTCGCGTTCGTCGTCTTCCTGTTCATTGCAGGGGCGATCGCCCTGAGCATCTGGTCGAAAGAAGCGACCGAGCTCGCCTTCGTGCCGCGCGGGGAATTCGTGTCGCAGCCCGCGCTCGACAGCAACGCGTATGCCGATCCGGCCATGTGGTATTCGCGCCCCGGCATGGGCGCGGCCGATCCTGCCCGCTACGTGCCGCAGGTCTCCGATGGCGCCGCCTCGCCGGACAATCCCGCGGCGGAGCGGGCGCTGGGCGCGCCTGTACCCTCCCCGACAGCCGAAGGTCCGGCAGGCGCCCATCACTACGCGGTCTTCTTCGTCCACCCGACGAGCTACATTCGGCCTGCCATCGGGTCCGACGCGCCGTGGAATGCACCGCTCGGCAACAAGGAAGCCGAGGCGCGCGCGCGGCTGTTCCTGCGCGGAATGGCGAGCCCTTTCGGCCAAGCCGACGAGGTCTGGGCGCCGAAGTACCGGCAGGCGGTGATCGGCGCCTTCCTGACCGACAAGCCCGAGGCGCAGAAGGCGCTCGACCTCGCCTATCGCGACGTTGCGCAGGCGTTCGATTTCTTCGTCGGCACGATCGGGAAGGACGAGCCGATCGTGCTCGCCGGGCACAGCCAGGGCGCCTTGCAGATCATGCGACTGCTGCGCGAAAAGGTGCTCGGCACCCCGCTCGAGAAGCGCATTGCCATGGTCTATCCGATCGGGTGGCCTGTTTCGGTAGAGCACGACCTGCCCGCGCTTGGTCTGCCTGCGTGCGCCACGCCGGACCAGGCTGGCTGCATCGCCACCTGGTCCACTTTCGCCGAGCCGGCCGATCCCAGCCAGATGCTCGAACGGTTCACCGCGACCCCCGGCTTCGACGGCAAGCCGCGCGGAAACAGCTCGATCCTGTGCGTCAACCCTGTCACCGGCACGGTGAACGGCACAGCCACCGCGGACGAAAACCTCGGCACGCTCAAGCCGAACAGCGACTTTTCCGCCGGGGAGTTGATTGAAGGCGCGGTTGCGGCGCGGTGCGATCCCGCGACAGGCCTGCTACTGATCGGCGAAGGGCCCGACCTCGGCCCCGGGGTGCTGCCCGGCAACAACTACCACGTCTATGACATCCCCCTGTTCTGGGCGAACCTGAAGGCGGACGTGGCGCAGCGGATGGCGACATGGACGGCGCGGCGCTGATCACCGATCGGGCGGCCGAATTTTCCGCCGCCCTGCCCGATGGCGGCGTGCTGCTGGCGCTGGACCTCGGGACGAAGACGATCGGCACCGCGCTGTGCGACGCCGGCTGGCGTTTCGCTACTGCCGACAAGACCCTTCCGCGCGGCAAGTTCGGCCGCGACCGGGAAGCGCTGGCCTCGCTTGTCGCGGCGCGTTCGGTGCGCGGGGTGGTCATCGGCCTGCCGCGCAACATGGACGGCAGCGAGGGCCCGCGCGCGCAGGCGAGCCGCGCCTACGCGCGCAACCTGTCCGCCGCGCTGGGACTGCCGGTGCTGCTGTGGGACGAACGCTGGTCGACTGTCAGCGCCGAACGCGCGCTGATCGAGCAGGACCTGAGCAGGGCCAAGCGCAAGGAGCGGATCGATGCGCACGCCGCCGCGGTCATCCTCCAGGCGGCCATCGACACGCTCGCGGGAGCGGCGTTCTAGCCGGCCGGATCGTCCAGCGGTTGCTGGCCGACGATGCTCAGACCGTAGCCTTCGAGCGCCACCAGCGAATGCTCGGTATTGGTCAGCAGGACCATGTCGTGCACACCGAGCGCACCGAGGATCTGCGCCCCGCCGCCATAATCGCGCTGCTCCGTCACCTGGGCGTCCGTCGGCGGAGGCTCGCTGCCGCGCGCAATCGTGCGGCTGACATAATCGCGCGACACGCGGTTGATCAGCACGATCACGCCCGCGCCTTCCCTGGCGATGATCTCCATCGCCCGCTCGATCATTCCGCCGCGGGGACCGGTTTCGCCGAAGATGTCGTCGAACAGCGACAGCGAATGCATCCGCACGAGGGTCGGCTTTTCCGGATCGATCGCGCCCTTGACGAGCGCAAGCGTCTCCTCGCCGGTCGCCCGGTTATAGAACGCAACCGCCTGCCATTCGCCGCCCCAGCGGCTGGTGAAGCGTCGCTCGCCGCGGCGCTCGATCAGGTGGTCGTGCTTGCGGCGATAGGCGATGAGATCGCGGATGGTGCCGATCTTGAGGTCGTGCAGGCGGGCGAAACGGACGAGATCGTCCATCCGCGCCATCGTGCCGTCCTCGTTCATGATCTCGCAGATCACGCCCGAGGGATTGAGGCCGGCGAGCCGCGAGATGTCGACTGCCGCTTCAGTGTGCCCAGCCCGCACCAGCACGCCGCCGTCCCGCGCCACCAGCGGGAACACGTGACCCGGCGTGACGATATCGTCGCGCCCCTTGGTTCCGTCGATGGCCACCGACACGGTCCGCGCCCGGTCGCCCGCAGAGATGCCGGTGCTCACGCCTTCGCGCGCCTCGATCGAGGTGGTGAAGGCGGTTTCGTGACGGCTGCGATTGTCGCGACTCATCAGCTTGAGGTCGAGCTGCTCGATCCGTGACCTGGTCATCGCCAGGCAGATCAGGCCGCGGCCGTGAGTGGCCATGAAATTGATCGCATTGGGCGTGGCCATTTGCGCCGGAATGATAAGATCGCCCTCGTTCTCGCGGTCCTCGTCGTCGACCAGCACGAACATGCGCCCGTTGCGCGCCTCGTCGATGATCTCCTCGGCCGAGACGATGACCGGCCGCTCGTCGTTGGCCGAAAGAAAGGATTCCAGCTTGCCCAGCGTATCGGCTGTCGGGTTCCACTTCGGCTCAAGGCAATCGCGCAGGCTGTTTGCGTGAAGGCCTGCTGCGCGGGCGAGCGCCGTGCGGCTCATGCGGTCGTCGGCGACAAGGGTGCGGACCCGCTCGATGATGGACTGGCTCATGCGACTCGCTCTATCACATCAAAATGTGATTGTCACACCGCAGTGTGATTTGTCAGGCGCCCTCGGGCATCGGCAGGGTTGCAGCGGCGCGCAGCATGGCGTCGTTGTCGTGCACGAAGCGCCCCGCCGCACGGCGCATCGTCAGGGCGAGAGCCGCCTTCGCGACGAGTTCGGCCCGGATCGAGCGATATGCGCGCCAGCGGCCCTGCATCGCCAGGTCGGCCAAGGGACTGAGCGCGCTGCCGAGCCGCTCCAGCGGGCGCAAGTCGCCGATCCGCTGCCCCTTGAGAAGCCCCGGACGCAGGATGTCGAGCCGCTTGAACTTCATCCGGCCCAGCTCGCGCTCTACCTCGCCCTTCGTCCGCAGGTAGCGATTCTTGCTCATCTCGTCGGCCCCGGTCGAGCTGACCGCGACCATCCGCTCGATTCCCGCCGCCTTCGCCGCACGCGCGGTAGCCAGTACCAGGTCGTAATCGACCGCGCGGAAGGCATCCTCGTCGCGTCCGGACTTGCGCCAGGTCGTGCCCACCGCGCAGATCAGCGCCTGCGGCCGGACCGCTTCGAACACTTCCCCCCACTTCGACGGATCGGCGACGAACATCTCCATCCGCGCGCCCTGCGGCAGCGGCGATTCCCTGCGGGCGACTGCCACGAGCCGCATGTCCTCGCGCCTCACAGCCAGCTTCATCACCTCGCTACCGATGAGGCCGGTCGCGCCGACCAGCGCAATGCGCAGCGGATCAGACATTGCGCAGCCCTTCTGGCGCGCGTCCGAAGATCCGCACGCACTGGTCGATGGCGTAGCGGTCGGTCATGCCGGCGATGAAATCGGCCAGGTGCCTGCTGCGCTGTGGCTCCACTGTCGGCAGGCCCGCGCGCCAATCATCGGGCAGAAGCGACGGATCCTGATCGTAGGCCGCGAACAGCCGCGAGACGACCTCGCGCGCGTATTCCGCAGCGGCGATCTGCTCCGCGTGAAAATAGAGCTTGTCGTACATGAACCGCTTCAGGCCGCGTTCGGCGGACGACATCGCAGGCGAGAACGCCGCCAACTGACCGGGATGCGCGCGCACCTCCGACACGCTGCCGACGCCCGCGAGGTTTGTGCGGGTAGTCTCCAGCAGGTCGTTGACCATCGCACCGATCTGGCTGCGAACCAGTTCGCGAAGGCGCTGCTCGGTCTTCGCGCTGGGAAAGCGCCGTTCTACCTCGCGATAGCGGTCCGCCAGCAAGGGCAGTTCCATCAGGTCGTCGAGGCTGAGGAAACCCGCGCGCAACCCGTCGTCGATGTCGTGGTTGTCGTAGGCGATGTCGTCCGCCAGAGCGGCAACTTGCGCCTCGAGGCTGGGCCACGCGCCGAGGTCGAGCGGAAACGCGCGATCGAGTTCGGACAGCGCCCAGTTAGGCGCGCTCACCGGGCCGTTGTGCTTGGCGAGCCCTTCGAGCACGTCCCACGACAGGTTGAGCCCCTGGTGATCGCAGTAAGGGTTCTCGAGCCGCATCAGCACGCGCAGGGTGTGCGCGTTGTGATCGAACCCGCCGCGCTGCGCCATCGCCGCCTCGAGCGCAGCCTCGCCTGCGTGGCCGAACGGCGGGTGGCCTATGTCGTGGGCAAGGCACAGTGCCTCGGTCAGGTCTTCGTCAAGCCCCAGCGCCCGGGCGATGACGCGGCCGATCTGGGATACTTCCAGGCTGTGCGTCAGGCGGGTGCGATAGTGATCCCCGTCGGGCGCGATGAAGACCTGGGTCTTCGACCGCAGGCGGCGAAATGCGATCGAGTGGACCACGCGGTCGCGGTCGCGCTGGAACTCGCTGCGGGGCCCGCGCGCGCCCGCCCTGTCCTCGGCGAACTCGCGTCCGCGACCGGCGGGGGGTGTGGCGGCGTATGGGGCAAGCGTCATCGGCCACGGTCGATAGGGGCCGCGCGGGGTGCGGACAACGGGAACACAGGGAGAACCAGCAAGGTCCCCACCGGCCATGGAAGATTTCGTGGTCCGGGAGAACTGCGAGCTGTTCGCCGCCCTTGCTCCGCGCGCTACGATGCCTCAGCGAGGATCCAGTCAACCGCCGCTGCGGAGTGGATGCGGGTGGAATCGAAGACCGGCAGCACGTTCGCGTCCACGTCCACGATCATCGCCAGCTCGGTGCAGGCAAGCACGATGGCCTCGGCGCCGTCCTGTTCCTTGCGGGTGATCCACGTTTTCAGCGTGCGCTCCGCCTCGCGAGTGACCTTGCCGCGCATCAGTTCACCGTAGATTATGCCGTCGATCTCGCTGACCATGTCCATGTCCGGGGGCAGGAGGTCGACATCGTGCTGGACGAGCCGCCGGCGATAGAAGCTTTCGGTCATGACGTTGCCGGTCCCGATCAACGCGGCGTTGGTGGCGTTCGCCGCCTGCATCGCCCGGCCGACGCAGTCGGCGATATGGAGCATCGGCACCCCCGCCGCCTGGGCCACCTTGTCGTAAACCTTGTGCATCGAATTGGCACAAATGATCAGGCCTTCCGCGCCCGCGCCCACCAGGCGCTCGGCCGACTTCGCGAGCACCCCGGCAGCGCGGTCCCAGTCTTCGTCGTTCGCCAGGCCCCATAGCTCCGCAAAATCGAGGCTTTCGATCAGCAGCGGCGCGCTCGTCATCGGAGAAGTGCGGCGGCGGACCCCGCGGTTGATCTGTTCGTAATAGTCGCGGGTGGAGACCCAGCTCATTCCCCCGATCAGGCCCAACTTGCGCAAACTCTGCTCTCCCCCGACGCGACCCCGAGCTGCCATAGGCGAGACGCCGACGACGAGTAAAGCTGCCCCGCTTCAGTCCGCCGCAGGCTCCAGGCGCGCCAGCCAGTCGATCAGCAAACGGGCGCTCGCATCGGGTGCTTCTTCCATCGGAATGTGGCCGATGCCTGGCAGCACTTCGAAGCGGGACGAGGGAATGTGCTGCGCAAGCCAGCGCCCGGACGCGACCGGAATCAGCCCGTCCTCCTGTCCCCAGATTATCAACGTCGGCACCTTGAGGCGGTCCAGCGCCGCCGGTGAGAAGGCTTCTTGCGCAGTGGCAAAGCGGGCAGCGGTCGCCTGACGGTTGCCGGGATAGCGCAGGAGCTCCCAGTAGCGGTCGACTGCCGCGTCGGTCACGACCGACTGGTTCGAAACCGTCTGGCGCAGGCTCCGCTCGATCAGCGAGCGCGGGGTGATCTGCCCCATCAACCAGGAAAATCCCGGCGTCCGCGCCAGGGTGAAACCGATGTTGCCTTTCACCTCGCGCAGTCGCGGCGCACCGGCCGCATCGACCAGCACCAGCCCGGCCACCCGCCCGGGATGCGCCAGGGCGTACTCCAGAGCGATCCCGCCGCCCATGGAGTTGCCGGCGAGCACGAACCGCCGCAGATTGAGGGTGTTCGCCACTCGTTCCACATCGTCGGCAAATGCGCGGCGGGAATAGTCTCCGTCTGGCGCGGGACCGGTCAGCCCGTGCCCGCGCTGGTCGAACCGGATGATCCGGTGGGTCGCCTTCAGGCGATCGACCCATGGTTGCCATGTGTGGAGGTCCGCGTTCGAGCCATGCAGCAGCACGATCGGCAAACCATCGCGCGGCCCCTCGTCGCGCAAGTGGATCCGCTCGCCCCCGCCGATGTCGATGAATTGCGACGGCGCAGCGCCGTATTTCGCGCGCATCGCGGCGGGATCGCTATCCGGAGTGCGCAGGAGAAGAAATGTCCCGACGAGGAGGACAGCCAGAAGGCCGAGGACTTTGGCGGTTTTCCTCACAGACCTGCGATCCACCGCTCGACGACGGCGAGCCCTTCGTGGTCCAGCGTCGCCTTGCCCAGCTCGGGCATCGCCACTCCGCCTTCGAGGCTGCCCATGCGGTGGAGGAGGATGGATTCG
This sequence comes from Tsuneonella deserti, assembly GCF_014644315.1. Lineage (NCBI taxonomy): Bacteria > Pseudomonadati > Pseudomonadota > Alphaproteobacteria > Sphingomonadales > Erythrobacteraceae > Tsuneonella > Tsuneonella deserti. The sequence continues at coordinate 1,741,599 of NZ_BMKL01000001.1, forward strand.
GACGGCTTGCCGGGCACCACGTCGAACAGCAGGCTTCCCGCGCCGCGCCCTGCCGCAACCGGACGCTTCATGATTCCGAGCGCGTGCGGATCGTCCTGCTCCCACCGAAGGTCGAGGCCGGAGTTGGATGCCGACGCGCCCGGCTGATGGCAGTGCGCGCAGTTCGCCTCGAGATAGCCGCGTGCGGCCGCTTCGGAGCCGGCCTTCGCCCGGTCCTCCCACAGCGGGACCGGATGAGCGACCGCAGGTGCGGCGTCCAGCATCCCGGCGGCTGCGAACCGGTCGAGCCAATCGCGTGACAGGTTACGCGCCTTGGGCCCGATCGGGATCACCGCCCCGTTGAGGCCGTGGCATTCCTTGCACTGGTTCTTGTTCGGCACGCGGTACTCGATCGCCTCCCCGGCCGGAGAGACGACCGGAACCCTCGCCCCCGCCAGCGCGAGCTTCGCGTCGGTCTGCTCGGCATTCCACAAATAGGGCAGTGCGACCCACCCATCGGTGCGGTGGAGCAGCACGCGAGTCTCGATCAGCCGGCGCTTGCCGTGGTCCTGAAAGGCGAAAGTCTTGATCAGCGCCGCGCCGACGGGAAGTTGGAGCAGGTTCTCGCCTTCGGCCTTCGCCTGCGAACCGTCTGGAATATAGACGAAGCGCAGCTTCTCCGCGCCGTCGGACCACAAGGGGGTGTTGAGCCTGTACGGGGTGACACGGGCGGCGGGGATTTGCGCGGGGCCGTCAGCGAAGAAGCCGAATGCGGACAGGTTCGCAGGCAGTTCGTTCCCCGTCACCACCGCATTGTCGGGGACGGCCGGCGCCGAGGCGCTGGCCTGCGCCACCGCGCCTGCCGCCGACAGCAGGGCAAGCGCCAGGATGGCCCGCCGGATCACGGGACCAGCCGCGCCTCCAGTTCAGCCGGCGCGCCAACGCCGGTCAGCGACGCGCCCGCGACCGGGGCCGGCGCCTCGAGCGGGCCGGGCTTCACCGCCGCGTCGAGACCTCCGCCCTGCGTGGGCAGATTGAGCGACCAGCCCTTGATCGACGGATCGACCCGCAGCGCGACGGTGCCTGCCTGCGAAAGGCCGTCCCACAGCACCGGGGGGAGCGCGCCGCCGAACGCGGCAAGGAGCTGCTCCTTGCCCTCGAACTGCGGGTCGGTCCCGCCGGCATCGACCTGGTTCACCCCGATCGTGACATTGCGGGGATAGGGGTTGTAGCTCTTGTCATCGAACTTGAGCGGATAGGCCACGACCATGACCGGCGCCGTCGGGTTGTCGAGGATAGTGTTGCCTTCCACCAGCACGCCATCGTTCGCCATCACCATCACGCCCGTGCCGCGCCGCACTCCCGCGACGATGTTCCCTTTAGGCGCGAAATTGGGCGTGGTGTTGTGAACCACCAGGTTGCTGCGCACGATCGTATTGCCGCCGCCCATCACGGGCAGGCTGGGCAGGTCGAACACCAGGATCCCGCCTGTGTTGCCGGTGACGTAGTTCGCCTCGACCAGCGCATCACGGCTGTTCTCGATCTCGATTCCCGCGACGTTGTGGCGCGCGACCGAGTTGCGAACGGTGATCGCCTTCGACTGGCCAACGTATATGCCGGCGTCCGATGCGCCCGAGACCTCGCACTCGGCGATCAGCACGCCGTCGCTCTCTACCGGATAGAGCCCGTAGGCGCCGTTGGTTTCCTTCGGGCCGCCCGTCCAGGTAACGCGCACGCGCTGGTAGACGATGGCGTCGGCGCCTTTCGACTTGATCCCGTCGCCGTGCGGATTCTCGATCGCAAAATCGCGCAACGTCACCTTGTCGGACGTGACCAGTAGCCCCTCGCCCGCGTCCTTCTGGCCGGTGAAATCGAGCACGGTCGCATTCATGCCGGCCCCTCGCACGGTGACGCCATCGACGTCGAGGCTGAGCCCGTCGTCGAGCACGAACCTCCCGGCCCCAAGCACCACCTCGTCCCCGGGCTGGGCGACGATCAGGGCTTCCTGCAGCCGCTGCTGCCCGCCCTCGCCCGGGGCAACGGTGTGAGTCGCAGCCATGGCGGGAGCACCCGCGGCGGTGAGCGCGAGGAGCGCGAGACGGGACATTTTCATGGCGTCAAGCTGCTACTGACAGACATGTTAGTCAACGCTCAAAGGAAGCTTGCGCAATGGCTTGATGAAGCGCACCATCATCCTGTTCCTACGGGAAGGGAGCATCACATGGTTGCAAGAATCCTGCTCGGCGCGGCACTCCTGTCGCTCGCCGCGCCCGCTTATGCCGAAAGCTGGGACTTCGTCCTGGTCAACAAGACCGGCAAGTCGATCAAGACGATCGAAACGTCCGCCGCGGGTCAAGCGGCGTGGACGGCCGAACAGCTCGACGAGGACGTGGAAAACGGGCCCGTCAGGCCGGGCGTCAGCCACACCGTCCACTTCGACAAGACCGGCTGCGCGCTCGACGTGCGGCTGACCTTCAGTGACGGCAGCCAGGGCGTGTTCACGAACTTCAACGTTTGCGACTACGCGTTCGGCGAATTCGCCTTCAAGGGCGAACAGCCGGTCGTGAAGGGAAGCTAACCCGCCTCAGCCAAGCCCGGCGGCGCACAGGCCGGCCGAACTTGCGGTGACGGCGATGACCTCGGAGTCGCCCACGCGGCGCACCCGTTCGATGTATTCGCCGATGGTCACCGGCTTCTCCCGCGCGCCCGGACGCGCCTTGAGCGCTTCGAGCTTGCGGAGCTGGGCGATGGTCAGACGGTCGACCATGCGGCCGGCCATGCAATCCGCGTTGCCCTGCGATAGCCCGGCCTCTACCAGGGCGGAGCGGACGCGGCTTTCCGCGATCGTCTCCACGCAGCCGCCAAGCAGCGCGAGTGGGAGGAGAGCGACCGCCGGCCGCATCAGTCGAGCGCCTTGACGATATCCTCGACCATCTTCTTCGCATCCGCGAGGAGCATCATCGTCTGGTCGAGATAGAACACATCATTATCGACGCCGGCATACCCGACGCCGCCCATCGACCGCTTGATAAAGAACACCTGCTTCGCATTGCCCACGTCGAAGACCGGCATCCCGTAGATCGGTGAGGACTTGTCGGTCTTGGCCGCCGGGTTCACCACGTCGTTCGCGCCGATGACGAACGCGACGTCCGCCTGGGAGAATTCGGAATTGATGTCCTCCAGTTCGAAGACCTCGTCGTAAGGCACGTTCGCTTCGGCCAGCAGCACGTTCATGTGCCCCGGCATCCGGCCGGCGACCGGGTGAATGGCATACTTCACCTCGACGCCCTTGGCCTTGAGCTTGTCGCCCATCTCGCGCAGCGCGTGCTGGGCCTGGGCAACCGCCATTCCGTAGCCGGGCACGATGATGACCTTTTCGGCCTGCTCCAGCATGTAGGCGGCGTCTTCCGCGCTGCCGGACTTGTAGGGGCGCTGTTCGCGCGCCTCACCCCCGGCGATGGCCTCGTCCGCCCCGAATCCGCCCGCGATCACCGAGATGAAGCTGCGGTTCATCGCCCGGCACATGATATAGCTGAGGATCGCGCCGGAAGAGCCGACCAGCGCGCCGGTGATGATCATCGCCGTGTTGTGCAGCGTGAAACCCATCGCGGCCGCCGCCCAGCCCGAGTAGCTGTTCAGCATCGACACGACGACCGGCATGTCGGCCCCGCCGATCGGGATGATCAGCAGGAACCCGATCGCGAAACTGAGCGCGACGATGATCCAGAACAGCCCGTTCTCGCCCGGCCCCGCGTCGGCGGAGATCGCGAACAGCGCGGTCAGGACGACAATCGCCGCCAGGGTGCCGAGGTTGAGCAGGTGGCGTCCCGGCAGCAGGATGGGCTTGCCGCTCATGTTGCCGTTGAGCTTCGCGAAGGCGATGACCGAACCCGAGAAAGTGATCGCGCCGATCGCCGCGCCCAGGGCCATTTCGATCCGGCTGACGGTGAGGATATTGCCGTCCATCCCGAGGATGCCGAACGCCTCCGGGTTCATGAACGCGGCGACCGCCACCAGCACCGCGGCAAGGCCGACGAGGCTGTGGAACGCCGCGACGAGCTGCGGCATCGCGGTCATGGCGATGCGGCGTGCGATGAACCAGCCGACCGCCCCGCCAAGGGCAATTGCCCCGAGGATCTCGGCCGCCGTAAGCCCATCAATGATGAGGTGCGTGATCCCCGGAACCGGGCTTTCCGTCCGCACCGGAAAGTGCGTCGCCAGCGTCGTCCCCACCGCGATCAGCATGCCCGCCATGCCGAAACGGTTGCCGCGCTGGCTGGTCGCGGGCGAGGAAAGGCCGCGCAGGGCGAGGATGAACAGCACCCCCGCCGCCAGGTAGGCCAGCGCGACCCACGGGTTCACCGCGTGGGCAGCATCGGCGACGATCGACATGTCGCCTGGCTCGACCGGCTGGAGGGTCACGCCTTTTTCTCCGCGGCCGCGGCCGGCTTGTCCTTCTTCTTGTACATGGCGAGCATCCGCGCGGTCACCGCGAAGCCGCCGAAGATATTCACGCTGGCGAGCGCGACGGCAGTCAGGCCCAGCCACTTCGAGCTCGGGCTGCCCGCCGCGGCCGAAGCGATCAGCGCCCCGACGATGATGACCGACGAGATCGCGTTGGTCACCGCCATCAGCGGCGTGTGCAGCGCGGGCGTGACCGACCAGACGACGTAGTAGCCCACGAAACAGGCAAGAACGAAGACCGACAGGATCGAGATGAAGTCCACTACTGTGCCCCTTCGTAGCGCGGCATCGCCGACACGATGGCGCGCATGACCGACGAAAGGTCATCGCCGGACAGCATGATCTCGCCCATCGTGCGGCCGGGAACGGCGAGCTGGATGCCGCCTACCTTGCCCTTTTTCACGGTCGTCGACATGGTCGTGATGGCGCCCAGCGGGACCGATTCCGATCGCTCGCCAAGGATCGAACCGACCTTCACCCTCACGATCCGCCGATCGGTCACGGCGATATATTCGTCATCCTCGACCTGGTGGTGGAGGATGGTTTCCCCCGTCACAATGTGCCGTTGGGCCGCCTGCTGCAGCGCATCGACCGGGAAGCTCACGACTTGAGCCTCTCGCTGACGACCTGGCCGCCCCTGGTCAGGCGCACCGCGTCGCCGATTTCCGCGTCGAGCACCGGCTTGCCCTGCTCCTTGTCCCAGAACGCGGACAGGAAGTTGTACAGGTTGCGCGCATAGAGCGCCGAGGCGTCAGCCGGGAGCGTGGCGGGCGTGTTGGCGTAGCCCATGATCTTCACGCCGTGCTTCTCCACCACCTGGTCGGCCCGCGAGCCTTCGACGTTGCCGCCCGTCCCGTCGCCCTGGGCCACCGCGAGGTCGAAGATCACGCTGCCGGGCTTCATCGTCGCGATCTGCGCGCCCGTGATCAGCCGGGGTGCTGCCCGTCCGGGAATGAGCGCGGTGGTGATGACGATGTCCTGTTTGGCGATATGCCCGGAGACCAGCTCGGCCTGGGCCTTCTGGTACTCGGGGCTCATCTCCGTGGCGTAGCCACCCGCGCCCTCACCCTCGATACCGGCGACCTTCTCCACGAACACCGGCTTCGCGCCGAGCGACTGGATCTGCTCCTTCGTTGCCGAGCGAACGTCGGTGGCCGAGACTTGCGCGCCCAGCCGCCGGGCGGTGGCGATCGCCTGCAAGCCCGCAACGCCTACCCCCATGACGAAAACACGTGCCGCCTGCACGGTGCCGGCGGCGGTCATCATCATCGGAAAGGCCCGGCCATAAAGGTCCGCGGCGGCAATCACCGCCTTGTAGCCCGACAGGTTGGACTGGCTGGAAAGCACGTCCATGCTCTGCGCGCGGGTGATGCGCGGCATGAACTCCATCGCCAATGCCTCGAAACCCGCAGCCGCATAGGCATCGACCCGGTCGCGCCGGCCAAAGGGATCGAACACGGCCGCGACCAGCGCACCCGGGCTGGCCCCGGCCAGCGCGGCGGGCTCGGGGGGCTGGACGGCGAGCAGGATATCGGCGCCCTGCACGACCTTTTGCGCGGGTCCGACCTCGGCGCCCGCCTCCGCATAGGCGGCGTCGGTAATGCTCGCAGCGGTGCCCGCGCCGCTCTCGACCGCCACCTGGGCGCCAAGGGCGATGAACTTCTTCGCGGTCTCGGGCGTCAGCGCGACCCGGGTTTCGCCCGGAGCGGTCTCCCTGAGGACGGCGATCCGCAAGCGCGTCGTCGTCAGCTGGAAATCAGGACGAGGACGATCAGCGCAATCACCGCGACGATCGGCACGCTCCATTTCAGCAGCGTGATGAAGCTGCCGTATGTGCTCGTGTGCGCCTTCATGTCGTTGCCGGTTGCCATCGCCTGTGCTTGTCCCTGCTGGTTTGTTCGTTGGCCCGTCTCCTATCCCGACCGGCCTCCCCGCTCAAGCCCGCCGTAAGCGCGAGAGGGACTTAAGCGGACCTTTACTCCTGTCCCGTATCAGGTCGGCTGTATCGATACGGGACGAGGAACATGGTCGAAGGCGACAACCGCCTGCTGATGCTGATCGACGACGAACCGGCGCAGAGCCGGCTGATCTCGGCGCTGGCTGCGCGCGAGGGCTGGCGCACGCTGGTAGTGGGCGATTCCGAAACCGCAATCGCCACTCTCGGCACCCGCCAGGGAATGCAGCTTTCCGCGATCATCCTCGACCAGTGGGTGCCCGGAGACGACGCCTGCACGCTCATCGCCGAATTGAAGAAGCGCCGCCCGGCGCTGCCGATCCTGATGCTCACCGCGAGCGCCTCGCCCCTGCTGGCGGTCGAGGCGATGCGCGCGGGAGCGACCGACTACCTCATCAAGCCGGTGGCGCCCGACCGCCTGATGCTGGCGCTGCGCAGCGCGACCAAGCGCGAGGCGCCGCGCGACGAGCTTCAGCCGCTGACCGAGAAGCTGGGCCAGGTGCTCGATTTCGATGCCATGATCGGCAACGCACCCAACTTTCGCGCTTCGCTGGCGAAGGCGGCCAAGACCGCGCGCGGGCACGGCAATGTCCTCATCGAGGGCGAGAACGGCTCGGGCAAGGAGATGCTGGTGCGCGCGATGCATGCCGCCAGTCCCCGCGCCAGGGCGCCCTTGCGGCTGATCAATGCACGAGCGGTTCCCCCGGGCTCGATCGAATCCGTCCTGTTCGGACACGAGCAGGGCGCCTTCCCGGGCGCCTTCGAGCGCCAGATTGGCGCCCTGCAACATTGCGACGGCGGCTCTCTGGTGCTGGACGAGGTCGACCGGTTGCCGATGGACCTTCAGGAAAAGCTGGCGGAGGTCCTGAGGACAGGCGTGGTGCGTCCCGTCGGGGCGCGTCACGGCTTCCGCATCGATGTCCGCGTGCTTTCGGCGAGCAACCTGCCAGTCAGCGCCCTGGGCGCTGCGGGATACTTCCACCCCTCCCTTCACGAAGTGCTGGCGCCGGTGACCATTACGCTGCCTCCCTTGCGCGAACGCAGCGGCGACATCGCGGCGCTGGCCCGCCACTTCCTGGCCCGCATCGGCGAGCAGCCGGGCCTGCGGTCGCTGACCATCACCGACGGCGCGCTCGCGCTGCTGGCCGCGTACGACTGGCCCGGCAACGTGCGCCAGCTCCAGACGGTGCTGTTCCGCGCGGCGGTTTTCTGTGACGGCGATGCCCTGACCGCCGACAGCTTCCCGCAACTGTCCGACATGCTCGGCCAGCCCGCCGAAGCGCGCGACCCGCGCCAGGACGGGGTGGGAGTGATGCTCTACACCGACGACGGCAACCTGCGCTCGCTCGACGATATCGAAGCCGACGTCATCCGCCTCGCCATCGGCCACTACCGCGGCCGCATGACCGAGGTGGCGCGACGCCTGGGCATCGGTCGGTCCACGCTCTACCGCAAGCTGGGCGACCTGGGCATCGAGAGCGCGGCATAGGCTTTGCCGCCATCGACAGCGGGCGCGGGACTGCCTAACCTCGGCCGGTGGCAAACCTGATCGATTTCACCGGCAAGACCGTCCTGATCACGGGAGCGGCGAGCGGGATCGGGCTTGCCACCGCCCGCTTGCTCGCCACCCGCGGAGCGGAGAGCCTGGTCCTCACCGATCGGATGCCGACAGGCTCCATGAAATCCAATTGGCTTGTCCCTCGATCCGCATCGCGGGCGACGTTTCCAACGAGGCACATTGGGCCGAGGTGGAAAGTCATCTCACCCGGCTCGATCACGCAGTCCTCAACGCGGGGGTGGCAAGCGGATCCGCCATCGGACAGACCGAGTTCGCCGAATGGCGCCGCGTCCTCGCCACAAACCTCGACGGCGCTTTCCTATCGCTCCGGGCGGCGATGCGCACGATCGCCGATAATGGGAGCATGGCCCTCACGGCCTCGATTTCCGGAATAAGGGCCGAACCGGGCACCGCTGCCTACGGCGCTTCGAAGGCCGGGGTGATCCAGCTTGCGAAAGTGGCCGCGAAAGAAGGCGCACCGCGCGGCGTGCGGGTCAACGCCATCGCTCCGGGCGGGGTCGATACACCAATCTGGGACGATATGCCGTTCTTCCGCGGTTTGGTCGACGGGCACGGCGGCGACAGGGCAGCGGCCCTCGCCGACATGGCGAAAATGGCGACCCCACTTGGGCGATACGCGACTGCGGAGGAAATCGCTGGCCAGATCGCCTTCCTGCTGTCGGACGCCGCTGCAACCATCACGGGCGCCGTGCTCACCAGCGACGGCGGTTACTCGCTCTAGCCGGGCAGCATCGAAAAATCGGTTAGCGCCGCGTCGCGCAGTCCTCGCCAGACGTTACGGGCCTGCACCGTCTCGGCAACGTCGTGCACGCGGACGAGCTGGACGCCGGCGTCCATTGCTTTCAGCGCAAGCGCCAGGCTGCCGCCCAGCCGCTCGTGCGTGGCGGCTTCGTTGCTCAGCGCGCCGATCATCCGTTTGCGACTGGCCCCGACCATCAACGGCTGGCCAAGGGCATGAAACAGCGGCAGCGCGTTCATGAGTGCGAGATTTTCGCCCAGGGACTTGCCGAAACCGATGCCCGGATCGAGCACGATCCTGTCGCGCGCGATGCCGGCCGCGATCGCCGCATCGCGCCGCTCGGCGAGCCAGTCGAACACGTCGAATACGACGCAGTCATAATCGCCGTCGGCGTGAAGGTCATCGCCCTTGCCGGGCGCATGCATCAGCACCGCCGGACACCCCCGACCGGCGACGATCTCGGCGCTGCGGGGATCGTGGCGTAGCGCCGACACGTCGTTGACCATGTGCGCTCCCGCGTCGAGCGCCGCCTCCATCACCGCCCCGCGCCGGGTATCGACGGCGATGCCCGCGCCCATCTGCGCACAATATTCGACCGCCGGGACCACCCGCTTGATCTCGTCGCCCTCCCACACGGCGGGGGCGCCGGGACGCGTGCTCTCGCCGCCGATGTCGACCAGCGCCGCGCCGGCCTCGATCATCCTCGCGGCGTGCGCCGCCCCTTCTTCAGGCCGGTCGAGGAACTGGCCGCCGTCGGAGAAGCTGTCGGGCGTGACGTTGAGGATGCCCGCGACCTGTGGCTGGTCCAGCCGTACTGTGCGGTTGCCAAGCTGCATCGGTGGATGCGCCGTCCGCAGCGCCGACCACTGGTTCTCGGCATCGTCGCCAAGCCCCGCGGGAAGCTGCGCGAACGTCTCGGCCGCGGTTTCCGGCGTGAAGCGAAGCCGCTCGACCACCCGTCCGCCGCTGCGCACGATCGCGGCGAAGCGGTGGGCGTAGACCAGCCCGCCAGCCAGCCGGATGCAATCGCCTTCCTCGCTCTGCGGATTGGCGGCAAGGCCCACGGGCATGAGGTAGAGGCGCTCGGTCATTGCGCGGCCTTTGCCCCGGCGGGCCCGGGAATCAATCCTCGATGCTCAGCAGGTAGGTCTGCCGCACCGCGTCGATCGGCTTGATCGCGCCGCCATCGTCGTAGTGCCAGAACACCCAGCCGTTGCAGCTCGGCGCGCCCTGCAGTTCCTTGCCGAGGCCGTGGATCGATCCGCTTGCCTCGCCGCACAGCAGCGACCCATCGGTGCGCACGGTAGCGATCCAGCGCCGCTTCTTGTCGAACACCTGCGTGCCGGGCGGCAGCAGGCCGGATTCGACCACCGCGCCGAAGGCCACCTTGGGCGCATTTCGCGGGCTGGCCATCGTGGCGATGGCGCTCTCGTCGAGCGGCAGTTCCTTCGCGATGCGCTTCGTCGCGACCTCCCGGTATGCGGGCTCGCGCTCGCAGCCGATCCACTCGCGGCCCAGGCGCTTGGCGACCGCACCGGTGGTGCCGGTGCCGAAAAAGGGATCAAGCACCACGTCGCCCTTCTCGGTCGTTGCCAGCAGGACGCGGTACAGCAGCGCCTCGGGCTTCTGCGTGGGGTGCGCCTTGTGGCCGTCCTCCTTCAGGCGCTCGTTGCCACCGCAGATCGGGATCACCCAGTCGCTGCGCATCTGCAGCTCGTCGTTGAGCGTCTTCATCGCGCGGTAGTTGAAGTGGTAGCGCGCCTTTTCCCCGGTGCTCGCCCACAGCAGCGTTTCGTGCGCGTTGGTGAAGCGGGTGCCCTTGAAGTTGGGCATCGGGTTGGTCTTGCGCCACACCACGTCGTTGAGAATCCAGAAGCCCAGGTCCTGAAGAATCGCTCCGACCCGGTAGATGTTGTGGTAGCTGCCGATGACCCAGAGCGCGCCATCGGGTTTCAGCACGCGCTTCGCCTCGGTCAGCCATTCGCGGGTGAACTTGTCGTAAGCCGCGAAGCTGTCGAACCGGTCCCACGCGTCCGTCACCGCATCGACATGGCTGCCGTCGGGCCGGTTGAGATCGCCGCCCAATTGCAGGTTGTAGGGTGGATCGGCGAAGACGAGATCGACGCTCGCCGTCGGCAGGCGCCTCATCGCCTCCACGCAATCGCCCGCCAGGATGCGGCCGAGCGGCAGATCAAGCGGCGCCTCGAACGCGGCTTTCGCGGAGCGCGCACGCACCCTCGTGGTCTCGATGACCCCCATTCCCGTCATTCCCCCGTTGTACTTATCCACAGGGTGAGTCCAAGCGGACTCGGCGTCAAGCCGGCAATCTGGGCGCGGTATGGTTAACATCGAATCAATTCACACGGAACAGAAGGTGTCCGGCACAAGATATTGAGTCTGCACGGAATCCTGCCAGACGATATCGTGGGGGTGTGGCATGGAAGACTCGCTGGAAGCGGTTTTTCGCTCATCTCTACACGGGACTTGGCCGCCGGCGACGAAAGCGCCGAAGCGTTCGGTCGCGCCTGCATCGAGCAACCGCGCGCCAGGGCTTTTGACTAGGCGGCGATGTCGATTTGCGCCTGCGCCACCGGAGCAAAGCTGCGGCGGTGAAGCGGGCACGGCCCATGCTCGCGCAGGGCCTTGAGATGCTCGGGCGTGGAATAGCCGACGTTGGTATGCCAGCCGTACTGCGGGTGATCGAGCGCGTGTTGGCGCATGATCCGGTCGCGGTGGGTCTTGGCGAGGATGGACGCGGCCGAGATGCAGGGCTCGCTCTCGTCGCCGCCGACGATCGCCCGCGCCGGCCAGCGCCAGGCCGGCTGGCGTTTCGCAGGCGTCAGGTTGCCGTCGACCAGCACTTGCAGCGGATCGCAGCCAACCACCTCGCACAGGCGGGTCACGGCCAGCGTCATCGCCAGCATCGTCGCGTGGAAGATGTTCAGGCTGTCGATCTGGTCGACTTCGACCACCCCGATGCCGAACGCGCAGCGGCGGCGGATGCGCTCCTCGAGCCGTTCGCGCTCCTCGCGCGTCAGCTTCTTCGAATCGTCCAGCCCGGCCGGGCGCGGCTTGCACAATGCGACAGCCGCGGCGACAACAGGTCCGGCGAGCGGGCCCCGGCCTGCCTCGTCGACCCCGACGATAAGCGGGGCGGAGCCGAATTCTGGATGAGGTATTCCCGACAGCATGATTGAACCCGCGACCCGTGCCGCACTCCTATCCACTTTCGCGCTCGCTCTCGCAAGCTGCGGATCGGGCGCATCCGGGGAAAGCGGCGCCGATGCCCGCTCGACCCCCCGCGCCGCCGGCGAGATCTCGGCGACGACCGGGCGCGACCTGGCATCGAAATCATTCGGCACCTTCAACGAGCCCTGGGCCGCCGCATTCGCGCCCGGAACCTCGGTCCTGTTCGTCACCGAGAAACCCGGCACGATGAAGTTCGTCGACCTGCCGAGCGGGCGGCGCGGCACCGTCAGCGGCCTGCCGCAAGTCGATTATGGCGGACAGGGCGGCCTGGGCGACGTGGCCTTCCTCCCGTCCGAGGCCGCCGGCACTCTCGGCACCCGCACGATCTACCTCAGCTGGGTCGAAGCGGGGCAAGGCGACACGCGCGGCGCGGTGGTCGGACGCGGGAAGCTGGTATGCGAGGAGTCCGATGCCTGCCGCATCGAGGGACTCTCGGTGATCTGGCGCCAGCAGCCCAAGGTCACCGGACGGGGTCACTTCTCCCACCGGATCGCCATCTCGCCCGATGGCAAGTACCTGTTCGTCTCCAGCGGGGAACGGCAGAAGGGCGCGCCCGCGCAGGACCTGTCAACGAACCTCGGCAAGACGCTGCGCCTGACCCTCGACGGCAAGCCCGCGCCGGGCAATCCGTTCGCCACCCGCGGCGGCCCGGCCAACGAGGTGTGGTCTTATGGCCACCGCAACCTTCTCGGCCTGCAATTCGATGCCAGCGGCCAGCTCTGGGACCTCGAGCACGGGCCGGCCGGCGGCGATGAATTGAACCGCGTGGTGCGCGGCGACAACTACGGCTGGCCGATCGTTTCCAATGGCGACGATTACGACGGCACTCCGATTCCCGATCATGCGACACGGCCCGAATTTCACGCCCCGGCGATAAGCTGGAACCCCGTGATCGCGCCCGGGGATTTCGTGTTCTACTCGGGCAAGCTGTGGCCCGAGTGGAAAGGGCAGGCGATCATCGGCGGGATGAAGCCGACCGTTCTGGTGCGCGTGGCGATCGAGGGAGAAAAGGCGCGGGAAGTCGCCCGCATCCCGATGGAGCGGCGCATCCGCGAAGTCGTCGAAGGGCCGGACGGCGCACTCTGGCTGCTTGAGGATGGCAAGGACGGGCGGCTCATCGAACTGCGCCCCGGCTGAATCGGCTCGACAGGGGCGCGGCGCGGACTTATCGGCGCGCGCCTTCATGCCGCGCATCGTCCCCCTTTCCGCGATCGACCCGCACCTGGTCGAGGAGCTGCTCGACGCGGCGTTCGAGCCCGAGCGGCGCACGCGCACCGCCTATCGCATCCGCGAGGGAACCGAGTGGCTCCCCGGCCTCAGCTTCGCCGCAATGGATGACGAGGAATACCTCGTCGGGACCATCCAGCTCTGGCCCATCGCGCTGACCGATCGGGAAGGACGGGCGCATCCGCTGATCATGGTCGGCCCGGTGGCCGTGCTCCCGGCGCTGCAGGGCGAGGGATACGGCAAGGCGCTGATCGCCGCCGCGCTGGGCGCGATCGACCCTGCCGCGCCGCTGCCGCAGGTCCTCATCGGCGATGCGTCCTACTACGAACGCTTCGGTTTTCGCCAGGCACCGCGCGGCTGGCAGTGCCCCGGCCCGTGGCATCCCGCGCGGCTGCTGGTGCGCGGGGACGCGAGCGCCCTCCCCCCGAGCGGGATGCTTGGCCCCTGGCCAGCTCCTCAAGGGGGCGGGTTGGCGAACTAGCCGCCTTCTGGCATCGCGCTTCCGATGCCGTACGAGCCGCCACCCGAAATCGCCGCCCTCTCGCTGGCCGAGCTGGCCGAGGCGGTGGCCGCGCGCCGGCTGCCGCCGGTCGAGCGGTGGACCCCGGCAGAGACCGGGGACAGCCACATGCGCATCCTCGCTGACGGCACCTGGCTGCACGAGGGCAGCCCGATCACCCGCCCGGCGATGGTGCGCGCCTTCGGCTCGCTCCTGTTGCGCGAGGGCGACCGGCACTGGCTGGTGACGCCGATGCAGAAGCTCGCCGTGTCGGTGGACGATGCCGCGTTCATCGCCACCGACGTTACCGAGCGCGAGGGTACTCTCGCCTTTCGCCTGAACACCGACGAGATCGTCATTGCCTCCCCCGACCACCCGCTGTCCGCGCGCGGCGACCGCGACACGCCGGCGATCTATGTCGACGTGCGGCGCGGGTGCGAAGCGCGGCTCAACCGCTCGACATACGAACAGCTCGCCCAAATCGCTCTCGATCGCGGCGACGACTGGTCGGTGACGAGCGAGGGCGCGACGTTCTCGCTCCTGCCCGCATGAACACGCTGTTCGACCGCCTCGCCGGGCTGTTCGAGGCGGGGCATGCGCGCGATATCGAGCTGCTGACCGACGCCATGGCGGTGCCGGAAACCCTCCGCCCCGCCGCGGTGCTGATCGCGGTGACCGACCGCCCCCGGCCCGGCGTCCTGCTCACCCACCGCCCGCTTACGATGCGCAGCCATGCCGGCCAGGCCGCCTTTCCGGGCGGCAAGCTCGACCCGGGCGAGGATGCCGTCGCCGCCGCCCTGCGCGAGGCGCACGAGGAGATCGGCCTCGAACCTCGCCACGTGCAAGTCATCGGCACCTCCGATCCGTTCCGCACCCGCACCGGTTACGACATCACGCCCGTGCTCGCGGTCGTCCCGCCCGACCTGCCGCTGGTCCCCAACCCGCACGAGGTCGAGGAATGGTTCGAGCCGCCGCTCGACTACGTGCTCGATCCGGCCAATCACCTGCGCCGCACGGTCGAGTGGGAGGGCGCCCCGCGCACTTATTTCGAGATCATGTGGCAGCGCCACCGGATCTGGGGCGTGACGGCGGCGATAATCGGCAACCTCAGCCGCCGCATGGCGATCAGCGAGACATTCGATGGCTAAGTTGCCCCCGGCCCCATGGACCGCTCGTTCCGAACTGGCCGGGCTCGTCGAAGCGCTGGGCGAAGGCAACGCCCGCTGGGTCGGCGGAGCGGTGCGCGACACGATCGTCGGCGGAGAGGTGCACGACATCGATGCGGCGACCCCGCTCCTGCCGGCCGAGGTAATCCAGCGGCTCGACCGGGCGGGCATCCGCACGATTCCCACCGGCATCGATCACGGCACGGTGACCGCCATTCTCGAAGGCGGCAACGTCGAGATCACGACCCTGCGCAAGGACGTCTCGACCGACGGGCGGCGCGCTACCGTGAGCTTCGCAGGCGAGTGGCACGACGATGCCGCGCGGCGCGATTTCACCATCAACGCGCTCTACGCCGATCCCGAGTCGCTCGAAGTGTTCGACTACTTCGGCGGCCTCGACGATCTGACCCAGGGACGGGTGCGTTTCATCGGCGACGCGCGCGAGCGCATCCGCGAGGACTACCTGCGCATCCTGCGCTATTTCCGCTTCCAGACGCGCTTCGGATCGGAGCTGGACGACGATGCCGAGGCTGCCTGCGCCGAACTCGCGCCGAGCCTCAAGGGTCTCAGCCGCGAACGCGTTGGGTGGGAACTCCAGAACCTGCTCGCCCTACCCGATCCATCGCCGACCGTGGCCCGGATGCGCGAACTCGGCGTCCTGCAAGTGGTCCTGCCCGAGAGCGGGCTCGACGAGATCGGGAAGCTCGCCGCGCTGGTCGCGGCCGAGAAAGCCGCCGGAATCGCGCCCGACGCCATGCGGCGGATGGCCGCGCTGCTTCCGCCCGCCCGCCCGGTTGCCGAGGCGGTCGGCGCACGCTTGCGGCTTTCGCGCAAGCAACGCGAGCGCCTCGCATGCGCCGCGGCGCGTGACACCCGCGACGGCGAAAACCCTCGCGCCCTGGCCTATGCGGTGGGAGCCGCCAGCGCCATCGACCGCCTGCTGCTCACGGGACGCGATCCGGCCCCGGTCATGCAATGGGAGCGGCCCGAATTCCCGCTCAAGGGCGGAGAGATCGTCGCTCGCGGGGTGGCTGCGGGTCCCGAGGTCGCGCGCATCATGCGCACCGTCGAACAGCGCTGGGTCGGGGAAGGCTTCCCTCCCCGCGAACGGGTCGAAGCGCTGCTGGGCGAGGAACTGTCGGCGCGCCCCTGAAAATCGCTGCACACCGGAGCGCTTCATCCCGGCTTCATCTGCGTTCGGCAAAATGCGCGGGAGTTGCTTTCCGCAAGGGAACACGCTTCAAGCCCGTCTGCCGCCAATCGGCGGCCCAGCGCGACCGCGGCCAATCGGCTGCCTTCCCTCCTTCGAGGGTCCCCGCAAGGACACGCCTTGCATCCCCCGCGCTACCCAAGTTCCGCCACGTGCGGCCATCCGGCTGCATCGTGGCATCGATCGAAGTGACACGGAGTACCACATGAAATTTCACCGCTTTGCCGCCACCGCAGCCCTTGCTGCCGCCAGCCTCGCCACCGCCGCCGCCGCGCAGGTTGCGGTCGGCTCGACCGTTTACGGACCGCAGGGCGGCGAGGTCGGCACGATCGTGAGCGTCGAGAACGGGACCGCGACGGTCGATACCGGAGCGAACAAGGCCGCGCTGCCGGAAAGCGCCTTCGGCAAGGGTGACAAGGGCCCGACGATCACCGTCACCAAGGCCCAGCTCGACGAGATGGTCGCCGGCCAGCTTGCCCAGGCGAAGGCCGCGGTGGATGCCGCTCTGGTGGCCGGCGCCGCGGTGGTATCCGCCAAGGGCGCCGCGCTCGGCACGATCAAGTCGGTCGATGGCGACGCCGTGGTGCTGGAGAGCGCGGCCGGTCCGGTTGCCCTCAAGCGCGAACATTTCGCCCTCGATGCGCAGGGCGCGCTTATGGCGCTGTTCACCGCAGAACAGGTTGCCAGCGCGGCGGCTGGCGCCAATGCGGCGGCCCAGTAAGATACAGGCGGCACAAGTTCCGGAAGGCATCCCGTAAACGGAGCCCTTCGGGTCGTGGGAACGGGTCGGCGGCCAGGTGCTGCCGGCCCGTTCTTTCGTGCTAGAACCGGTTGTCCTTCGGGAAGCCGCGCGGTGGCATCCGCCCTGCCGCGCCCCGGGCGACCTTCCACTGCCACACGTCATCTTCGGTCCGGGTGCGGCCGGTTTCGCCCCCCATCGCCCAGCTCAACCCCTCGGCGAGCGTGAAGGTGATGGCATCGGACAGGCCGCCATCGCGATAGCGCTGCAAGGTCACGCCCTGCCCGCGCGACATGATCGGCATTTCCTCCAGGTTGAAAACCACCAGCTTGCGGTTGTCGCCCACCACCGCGACGTGGTCGTGAGCGGCGGCGATCTCCCGCACGACGCGCAGGCGCTGGCCGGGCTTGAGATTGACCACTTGCCGCCCCTTGCGCGTCTCGGCGAGAAGTTCGTCGGTCACGGCGGCGAAGCCCTTTCCGCTGGTTGCTGCAAGAAGCAGCTGGCCCTTTGGCCGGTGGACCAGCGCAGCCACGATCGCCGCTTCGGGATCGATGTCGATCATCGTGCGCAGCGGCTCGCCGAACCCGCGCGCGCCGGGCAGCTTGTCGGCGCCAATCGTGAAGAACCGTCCGTCATCGGTCGCCAGCAGCAGCTTGTCGGTCGTCTGCGCGTGCAGCGCGAAGGCGGGTCCATCGCCTTCCTTGAACTTCCAGTCCTGCTCCAGCGGCAAGTGCCCGCGCGCGGCGCGCACCCAGCCCCGCTGCGACAGGATCACCGTCACCGGCTCCTTCTCGATCATCGCGCTGGGATCGTATTCGACCGTCGGCGCGGCTTCCGCGATCGTGGTGCGGCGGCGGCCCAGCGGAGTATCCTCGGCGTATTCCTTGCGCAGCGCCGTGAGGTCGCGCTTCAACCGGGTCCGCTGGCGCGCGGGGCTTTCGAGCAGCTTGTTGAGCTCTTCCTGCTCCTTGAGCAGCGCATCATGCTCGCGCCGCAGCTCCATTTCCTCCAGCTTGCGCAACGAACGCAGCCGCATGTTGAGGATCGCCTCGGCCTGGCGGTCCGTCAGCTCGAACTCGGCCATCAGGACCGGCTTGGGCTCGTCCTCGGCGCGGATGATCGCGATCACCCGGTCGAGATTGAGATAGGCGACGATGTAGCCTTCGACGAGCTCCAGTCGCTTGGCTATCTGTTCCAGCCGGTGCCGCGTGCGGCGCTGGAGGATGTCGATCTGGCTGGCGACCCAGTGGAGCAGCAGCTCCTTCAGCCCCATGACCATCGGCGTGCGGCCCTGCCCGCCGGTGGCGTCGAGGACATTGAGGTTGAGGCCGAAGCGGGTTTCCAGGTCGGTCAGCTTGTAGAGCGACTCCTTCAGCAGCTCGGGATCGACGTTGCGGCTCTTGGGCACGAACACGATGCGCACCTGCTCGTCGCTCTCGTCGCGCACGTCTTCCAGGATCGGCAGCTTGCGGTCGGCGATGAGCTGGGCAACCTGTTCGATCAGCTTGCCCTTCTGCACCTGGTAGGGGATTTCGCTGACCACGAGCTGCCACTGCCCGCTGCCCAGCCGCTCGATGCCGGCCTCGCGGTCGCGCTCGTCCTTCGATTCGGCGGCATGGAAGCGGGCGCGCATGCGGAAAGATCCGCGCCCGGTCTCGTAGGCGGCGGAGATGACTTCCGGACTATCCACCACCAGCCCGCCGGTCGCGAAATCGGGGCCGCGGAACAGCTCCATCAGCCGCGAATGTTCGGCGTGCGGGTTGTCCACCAGCTCCAGCGTGGCATCGAGCACTTCGGCCACGTTGTGGCTGGGAATGTTGGTCGCCATTCCGACCGCGATCCCGCTCGATCCGTTGGCCAGCAGGTTCGGGAACAGGCCGGGGAAAATCTCCGGCTCCTGCTCCTCGCCGTTATAGGTCGGGATGAAATCGACGGTGCCTTCGTCGAGCCCCTGCATCAGCAGCAGCGCGGTGCGCGTCAGCCGCGCTTCGGTATAGCGGTAGGCGGCGGCGTTATCGCCATCGATGTTGCCGAAGTTGCCCTGCCCCTCGACCAGCGGATAGCGAAGGCTGAAATCCTGCGCGAGCCGGACCATTGCATCGTACACGCTCGCATCGCCGTGCGGGTGATACTTGCCGATCACGTCGCCGACGACGCGGGCCGACTTCTTGAACGCGTCGGTGGGATTGAGCTTGAGCTGCCGCATCGCCCACAGCAGCCGCCGGTGGACCGGCTTCAACCCGTCGCGCAAATCCGGCAGCGAGCGCGCGGTGATCGTGGACAGCGCATAGACGAGATAGCGTTCGGACAGCGCGCTATCGAACGGGGCATCGACGATCGCGTCGAACGGGTCTTTTTGGGCGTCCAGGGTATCGACCATGCCATGCGCCCTAGCAGGGCCACGGGCGAACGCTCAACGCCGGAACGCGCGGCTATCCCCACGCGTAGGAGTCTTCGAAAAAGGAGACCACCAATGGCCAAACGCGTAATGATCATCGCCACCGACGGATTCGAACAGTCCGAGCTGGAAAAGCCGAAAGCCAATCTCGAGCAGGCCGGTTTCGAAACCGTCGTCGTCAGCCCCGAGGACGGCGAGATCAAGGGCTGGGACCAGAAGGATTGGGGGCGTCCCGTGAAGGTGGACCTGACGGTAGACGAAGCTGAGGCCGCCGACTTCGACGCGCTGCTGCTGCCCGGTGGCCAGATGAACCCCGACATCCTGCGCATGAACGATCGGGTGGTTCAGTTGGTCAAGGACTTCGACCGGGCCGGAAAGCCCATTGCCGCGATCTGCCACGGACCCTGGCTGCTGGTCGAGGCGGGCATCGTCGACGGCAAGACCGTGACGAGCTGGCCCTCGGTCCGCACCGACCTGAAGAACGCCGGCGCCAACGTGGTGGACCAGGAAGTCGCCACCGACGGCAACCTGATCACCAGCCGCAAGCCGGATGACATTCCCGCGTTCAGTGAGGCCCTGATCGCCGCCCTGAACGAAGCGAAGGTCAGCGAAGAAGCCTGAGGATATCGCCGAAGCGACTGGAACGGGTCGGCGGATTCGGCGGTTTCATGGTGACTTTTCAAGCTCTTGCCAAAGCGAAAGGGTCACCATGTCCGCAATTCCCAGTTCTGCCATGCCGCATGCCTATGCCAATGACGACGACGGTCAGGATAGCGGCGCGAGGGAAGCTTCGTCGCGCACTCCGTCAAAAGGGATGCTGGTGGGCGGCGCCATCGCCGCGGGATTGCTGTACCTGATCCTGCGCTGAGATCGTCCGCTCTGCTAGCGGCGCATGTCGTGCGCCTCGGCGGGCACGCGCACCGTGAGCCCGTCGAGGTCCGCGGTCAGCTCCACCTGGCACGAAAGCCGGCTGGTGCGGCAGGCTTCGGCGGCGAGATCGAGCATGTCCTCCTCCTCCTCGCTCGCCGCGGGGAGGCGATCGAACCAATCGGGAGCGACGATCACATGGCAGGTGGAACAGGCCATCTGCCCCTCGCAGGTCCCCTCGAGTGGCAGGCCGGCAGCCTGGCCGACGCGAAGCAGGTTGTCGCCGGCCTGGGCCTCGGCAATCACCGGCTCGCCGCGCGGGGGGATGAAAGTGATCCGGATCATGGCGCCATCTCCTGCGCGTCCGCCGCGGTGTTGATGATGGCGGCGGCTTCCTCGATCTCGGCAAGCGTGGTGTAGCGTCCGAAGCCGAGCCGGATCGAGCTTTTCGCTTGCCCGTCGGAAAGGCCGATCGCCTTGAGCACGTGGCTCGGCCGCCCCGAGCCGCTGGCGCATGCGGATCCGGCTGAGAACATCACTTTGCGGCAGTCGCTCATCAGGCGGGCAACATCGAGCCCTTCCCGGCGAATGTTGAGGTTCCCGTGCCAGCGCGCCTCGGCACTGCCGTTGAGGGTCCAGCGTCCGAACAATGCGCGTGCGCGACTCCACAGTGTCTCGACGTGTTCGGCATCGGAATCGAGCGCTTCATTCGCAAGCTTCGCGGCCGCACCCATCCCCGCGATGAGCGCCGGACTGAGCGTGCCGGAGCGCAAACCGAACTCCTGCCCGCCGCCCGTCTGGACCTCGCGCAGCTCGACGCCGTCCCGCACCCACAGCGCTCCGACCCCCTTGGGACCATGAAACTTGTGCGCGCTGATGGCGATGAGGTCGGCTTCGGCCAGCGGCAATTTGCCGTAAGCCTGAACAGCATCGCACAGGAAGAAAGCGTTGTTTTCACGTGCTTTCCTCAGCCACTCGGCAGTCGGCTGAGTGGTTCCGATCTCGTTGTTGACCTGCATGACGGCGACAAGCCGGGTGCCTTCCGGCAGCGCCTGATCAGGGCGGCACAATCCCTCCCCATCGACCCCAAGCCGGTGACAGCGCCCCAGAGAAAGTGCCGTATCGAGAACCGCGGCATGCTCTATCGCCGATATTGCCACCGCTCCCTC
The DNA here is from genome assembly GCF_014644315.1 of Tsuneonella deserti. NCBI lineage: Bacteria > Pseudomonadati > Pseudomonadota > Alphaproteobacteria > Sphingomonadales > Erythrobacteraceae > Tsuneonella > Tsuneonella deserti. The sequence continues at coordinate 1,762,841 of NZ_BMKL01000001.1, forward strand.
ACCGACAGTCCCCCGGATCGCCAGGTTGATCGCCTCGGTCGCCCCGCTGGTGAAAATGACCCGCCCGCCCGAAGGCAACAGGGCGGCGACCTGTTCGCGCGCCAGCTCGATCGCCGCCCTCGCCATGCGGCCCATCCGGTGTAGTGAATGCGGGTTACCGAAGCCGGTCCCGCCCGGCCCATCGAGCCAGCGCAGCATCTCCTCGCGCGCTTCGGGCGCGAGTGGCGTGGTCGCCTGGTAATCGAGGTAGATCATGCCGCCCGCCGCGCCATATCGAGCCAGGTCTCGCAGAACCGCTCGACCTCGGCTCGGGTGGTCGTCCAGCCGAAGCTCACCCGGATCGTGCGGTCGGCGAGTTCGCCGGGCAGGCCCATGGCCGTTAGGACGTGGCTCCGCTTCATGGTGCCGGACGAACACGCGGAACCCTGGCTGACCGAGATCCCCGCCATATCGAAGCGCATCAGCTGCGCCTGCGCGCTCATCTGGGGCATCGCGAGGGCGCGAATGTAGGGCGTGGGGTCCGACAACCGGTCCGACAGCCATTCTCCGCCGAGAGCGCGAACCCCTTCGGCAAAGGCGTCGAGCGGCTCGAGCACCTCGGGCGCGATGTAAGGCTGGTGGCATGCTTCGAGCGCCGCCACCATGCCGAGCACGGCAGGAAGGTTCTCGGTTCCACGCCGATAACCGCGCTCCTGCCCGCCGGATGGATGGAGCAACGCGAAGTCCTTTACCAGCAGAGCTCCGATGCCGACCGGCCCGCCGAACTTGTGCGCCGAGACGATCGCAAGGTCCGCCATGCGCGGCAGTTCGAACTTGCCGGCGCTCTGCGCGCAATCGACCAGCAGCAGCCCGCCGTTGTCATGCACCACTTCCGCGGTGAAGCCGATGTGCTGGCGATTGCCGGTTTCCGAATTGACGTGCTGCACGGCGACCAGCGATCGGTTCTCCGGGTCGCCCACCAGCAGTTCCAAGGGACGGCTTTCGTCCGACAAGGCCATAAGATCGGCCGCACCGTCGCCGCGCACGGGCAGCGTCCATTCCGGCAGGTCGCCGCGAAGGACGGCGTCGTGCTCGACCGCGCTGGCGACGTCGTGCACCGCGTTCACCGCATCGAGCGCCAGCGCCGCCGCCTCGCTCGCCCCGCTGGTGAAGATCACCTCCCCTTCCCAGCCGAGCAACTCCTTCACCCGCGCGCGCGCATCTTCCAGCGCGGCGCGCGCCCGGCGGCCTTCCGCGTGCGGGCTGGAGGGATTGGCCCAAAGCGCAAAGCCCTGCTCCATTCCCGCACGCGCTTCAGGGCGCAGCGGGGTGGTTGCCGCGTGGTCGAGATATATGCGGGAATTCGTCACGATTGCGATTTTCGCCTTCGGTCCTATATAGCCGCGCATCCGCGAGGCGCCAGCGTGTGCCGAAGCGCTTCCGTTCTTGCAGGTTCTTTCATGCCCTCAGTCATATTCCCCGGTCCCGAAGGCCGCCTCGAAGGCCGCTACAGCCCCGGACCGCGCCCGCGCGCGCCGGTCGCCATGATCCTTCATCCGCACCCGCACGGCGGTGGCACGATGAATGACCGGATGGTCCAGCGGCTCTACAAGACCTTCGTCGACCGCGGGTTCGCCACACTGCGCTTCAACTTCCGCGGCGTCGGGCGCAGCCAGGGCAGCTTCGACAACGGGGTGGGTGAGTTGTCCGATGCCGCGAGCGCGCTCGACTGGGTCCAGTCGATCCACCCCGAAGCGCAGACCACGTGGGTTGCCGGCGTCAGTTTCGGCGCGCTGATCGGCATGCAGTTGCTCATGCGACGGCCAGAAGTGCGGGGCTTCATCTCGGTTTCGGCACCTGCCAGCATGTACGATTTCAGCTTCCTTGCTCCCTGTCCGGCGAGCGGAATCTTCGTGCACGGCGGGGGCGACACGGTCGTCCAGCCCAGCTCGGTCACCAAGCTGGTCGAGAAGCTGCGCACGCAGAAGCACATCACGATCCATCACGACGAGATCCCTCGGGCAAACCACTTCTTCGAGAACGAGCTCGAGGACATGATGCAGTCGGTCGACAAATACCTCGACTTCCGCCTCTCGCCGGACTGCCCGATCCGCTGATACCCTTCAATCGGTAGCCAGCCGCAACGCGAAAGCGCTTCTCGGATTCGGGTTATGATGTAACATTGCTTCTCGCGGACCCGGCAGAAGGCCGCGATAAAGGAGTGATGCAGATGGCATATCTTCAACACAGCAACTGGCGGGAGCGGCCCGGTGCGGTAGCAGCGGTAGTCGCGATCCACGCCGCCCTCGGCTACGCGCTGGTCACGGGCCTGTCCTTTAGCCAAATTGTCGAAACCATCGACAATCCGCTGGGTTACGAGGTGCAGGTCCCCCTCGATCCGCCACCGCCCCCGCCCAGACCGGAGCGTTCACAGGACGCCACGTTGACCGACCCTATCGTGACCGCACCGATCCCGCCGCTCGATCTCATCCCCGAGCGCCCCTTGGTGGAGACTACGCCGACCGTCCTTCCCACGACGGACCTGCTCCCCAAGGTGATCCCCACACCGACACCCCTGCCTAGCGCCCGCCCCGATCCTCTTCTGGCTCCAAAGGCGGCGAGTCCGCGCAACGATCCGGGAACCTGGATCACCGAAGGCGACTATCGTTCGAGCTGGATCAACCGCGAGCTGGTGGGCACGGTGCGCTTCCGGCTGGAGATCACAGCCAGCGGCAGGGCCGGGACCTGCACGGTGACCGGGTCGAGCGGTCATCGCGAGCTCGACCGCGCAACCTGTGACCTGGTCACCCGCCGCGCCCGTTTCGAACCGGCGCGTGATCAGGCCGGAGCGGCGACCGAAGGCACCTATTCCAGCTCGGTCCGCTGGCAACTGCCCGAGTAATCCTAGCGCTCGTTCACTTGCGCTAGCGGCGAGCGGCCCTCGCTATCAGGCACCGTCCAGATCGCGATGTTGATCAGGGCGATGCCTGCCAGCACGAGCATCAGCACGGCCTGCTTGCGCATCCCCGGCTTGCGCCAGAGCCAGGCCGCCCCTCCGAGCAGCGCGAACACCGTGAGCATGACGAGAGAGAGTGCGGTGGACAGCATCGGGCGGTCGATAGCTCACGTCGGGCAGACGGAACAGCCCGCACGATGGACGGTTTCTCACGCATCGGGAGCGGGAAGTCCGCTCTTCACATAGGAGCCCTGCCACCATGAGCATTTTCGGCAAGATTCGCGACGCCATCTTCGGCAAGGCGCACGCCACTCCTGCGCCCGCGCCGGCGATCGACACCACGCAGGCACCGGGAACGCATGCCGCCGATCCGGCCCACGCTCCGGGAGCACCAGTAGGTGGTTATGGACGAGGCGGCGGCGGTTCGGCTCCGGTGATCGACATCGAGAATCACCTCGATTCCATGCCCGGTGCCGACCACCTCAATTGGCGCACCTCGATCGTCGACCTGATGAAGCTGCTCGGCATCGACTCCGATTACGAATCCCGCAAGGCGCTGGCCCAGGAAATGGGCCGTGCAGACTATTCGGGTAGCGCGGAGGACAACGTCTGGCTCCACCGGCAGGTCATGGCCGGCCTGTCATCGCATGGCGGCAAGGTGCCGGCCGAATTCCTCGATTGATTTCGGCGGTTTGACAGCCGGTGTGCGTCCCTGCACACCGGCCGACATGATTTCTCAATCGTTCGAACTTACGCGCCGTCAGGCCCTCGCCGGGCTTGGCGGCGTTTCCGTTGCCGCGCTGGCGGGATGCAAGACGGTCCCGGTCCCGACGACGGCCGCCACCCATGCTCTGCTCGATGACATAGCATGGAACTTGCTGCGGCATTATCCCGAAACGGCGACCTCTCTGGGCGTCGATATCGATGCACACGGGGCGCTGCGGAGCCGGCTAACCGATCGGTCATACGCCGGCCAGGCCGCAATCGCGGCGACCCTGCGCACCGATCTCGCGCGAGCCCGCGCCGTCGATACCGCCGCGCTCGACCCTGCGACGCGGACGAGCTTCGAGGTCGTGCAAAGCGCCTACGCCACGGCGCTCGATGGCTTCGCGCTGCCCTATGGCGATGTCGCCGTCGGCAGCTGGCGCAATTCGCCCTATGTCGTGATCCAGAACGTCGGCGCCTATCTCGACCTGCCGCGGTTCCTGGGCTCCGACCATCCGGTCCGGAATGCAGCCGATGCCGAGGCCTACCTTGACAGGCTGGCCGCAATTCCCGCGGTGATGGAGGGCGAGCTCGCCCGCATCCGGGAGGTGCGTGCCATCGGCCTCATTCCCCCCGGTTTCCTGCTCGACAAGGCAATCGCCGCGATGACCGCGTCGCTCGCGGATGCGCGAGAGGGCGGCGCTTACGTAGAGGGCCTGACCAGTCGCACCGGGGCCATCCCGGGCAATTGGGAAGCGCGCGCGACGCGGATCGTGACCGGACCGATCGCCGCGGCGCTCGAGCGCCAGCTCGCGGAACTGAAGACCGAGCGCGCAATTGCCGACGAAGATCCGGGCATGTGGAGCCAGCCGCGCGGCGCCGAGTATTACGCCTGGGCGTTGCGCGCGAGCACTACCACGCGCCTTTCTCCTGAGGAGGTTCACGGCATTGGCCTCACCCAGCTCGAGGAAATTCACGGCCGGATGGACACGATCCTCAAGGACATCGGCTACCGCCAGGGCACCGTAGGTGAGCGGATGCAGCGTCTCGCGGAAGACAAGCGGTACCAGTTCAAGGACGGTGACGAGGGCCGCGGCCAGATCATCCGCTTCATGGAAGAGCGGATCGACTGGATCCGGGCGCAGATGCCCCGCGCCTTCGACACCCTGGTCGATCCCAAACTGGAAGTGCGCCGCCTGCCCCCCGCGGAAGAGCCAGGCGCTCCCGGCGCCTACGGCGGCGCGGGATCAAAGGACGGGACGATCCCCGGCAAGGTCTGGCTCAACCTGCGCACGACCGATCTGCACCGCACTTATACGCTGCCCACGCTCGCCCATCATGAAGCGATCCCCGGCCATATCTGGGAAGGCGAGTTCTCGCACACGCTGCCGCTTATCCGCTCGGTGTTGGCCTTCAATGCCTTTTCAGAAGGCTGGGCCCTATATGCAGAGCAACTTGCCGACGAGCTCGGGGCATATGACGAGCATCCGGAATGGCGGCTAGGCTACTTGCAGGACCAGGCATTCCGCGCCTGCCGCCTGGTGGTCGATACCGGACTGCACGCAAACCATTGGAGCAGACAGCAGGCAGTCGCTTTCTTTGTCGAGCGCAACGGCACTCAGCGCGACGAAGCGGCGAGCGAAGTGGATCGCTATTGCTCATGGCCTGGCCAGGCATGCGGCTACAAGATCGGGCATACCGAGATCGTCCGCCAGCGCGCCCGCGCGCAGGCGGCGGTAGGCCCGCGCTATGACTTGCGTGCCTTCGACGGGGCAGTTGTGCGCGGCGGCAACGTCCCGCTCGATGTCCTGGCCAAGAACGTCGATCGCTACATCGCCGCGGCAGGCACCTAACGGCGGAGCATGCCCGTGACCACCTCGCTCAGGATACCACCCAGCGCACCACCAAGCATGCCGCCGCCGGACGCTTCTCCGGCGTTGCTGCCGCCGGCACGGTTTTTCATCATGTAGCCGACGACCGCCATCGCCAGCATCGGAAGCATCTTTTTGAGCAGGTCTGGCGGCAAGCCGGTCGAGCCGGAGACTTCCTCGGCCACTCCGCGGCTGACATCCTTGCTGCCGAAAATATGACCGAGAATTTCGTTGCCGGGCTGCGCGGGCGTCGGTTCGGGCTTGAGGATGCTGTCGAGCAACCCGCCGCCGAGACTCCCGCGCAGCACCTCTGCTAGGCCGCCACCGGCCCCGGCCTGGGGCGCCACCGCGGTCCGTCCCATTCCGGCGACGATCGCGGGAAGCAACGCACCGGCCGCTTGTTGCGCGGCAGCAGGGTCGATGCCCAGCTCCCGCGCGATGGAATCGATAGCCCCTGCTTGCTGTAGCCCCTGAGCAAGGTTCATCCGGTTCAATTCCCGCCGAAGCGCGACGCGTCGTCGAACGGGTTGCCCGAGTGGTCAGCTTCAAGCATCTGGCTGAATTGCGCCAGCGAGCCTTCGCCCCCAATCTGTTCCACAATCCGGTTCAGGACGTCATTCGGAAGGCCCGTGCGATCCGCCGCAAGGCTTACAGTATCACCCTGCTTCGTGTGCGCCTCTCCCAGCGCGGCGATCGCTTCTTCGGCCTGTCGCTGATCGATACCCAGCTTCTCGGCCAGGTTCTTGAGCGTGGGATGATCGTGGGCAGCGTTATGGATGGAATCGAAAAGGCTCATTGGAGTTCTCCTTCTTCCCGTCCAACGCTCTTCTGGGCCCGGCGGTCCCAATGAAAAAGCCCCGCGCCGGTTTCCCGGGCGGGGCTGTTTCTTTACGTCGGTGAGCCGCGTCAGGCAGCCACGGCCTGCGAGGTCGGCGCGGCGTCGCGGACGCCCTGATCGACGTGGTCCTCGAACTGGGCGAAGTTGTCGACGAACAGCTGCACCAGCTTCCGCGCCGTGCGATCGTATTCCTCGCCGTCGGCCCATGCAGCGCGTGGGTCGAGAAGCTTGCTGTCCACGCCTGGCACCTCGACCGGCACCTCGAAGCCGAAGTTGGGATCCTTGCGGAACTCGGCGTTGTTGAGGCTGCCGTCGAGCGCTGCATTGAGCAGTGCGCGGGTCGCCTTGATGGGCATGCGGCTGATGCCAGGCTCGGTCGCCTTGCCGCCCGACCAACCGGTGTTGAGCAGCCAGCACTGGACGTGGCCTTTGGCGATCCGCTCCTTGAGGAGGTTGCCATAGACGCTCGGGTGACGGGGCATGAACGGGGCGCCGAAGCAGGTGCTGAATGTCGCCTCGGGCTCGGTCACGCCGATCTCGGTCCCCGCGACCTTGGCTGTGTAGCCCGACAGGAAGTGATACATCGCCTGGTCCGGCGTCAGCCGCGCGATCGGAGGCAGCACGCCGAAAGCGTCGGCGGTGAGCATGACCACGTTGGACGGTGGCGGCCCCATGTTCTTCTCGCTCGTGTTCGGGATGAACTCGATGGGGTATGCGCCGCGGCTGTTCTCGGCGAGCGTGTTGTCGTCAAAATCCAGCTCGCGCGTGTGCGGGTCCATCACGACGTTTTCGAGCACGGTGCCGAACATCATCGTGGTGGCGTGAATCTCGGGCTCCGCCTCGGGCGAGAGCCGGATCATCTTGGCGTAGCAGCCGCCTTCGAAGTTGAAGACCGCGGTATCCGACCACCCGTGCTCGTCGTCCCCGATCAGCGTGCGCGAGGCATCGGCCGAGAGGGTCGTCTTGCCGGTGCCGGAAAGCCCGAAGAACACGGCGCTCTTGCCGTCCGGGCCGATGTTGGCGCTGCAGTGCATCGGCATCACGCCCTGCGTCGGGAGCAGGTAGTTGAGGATGCCGAACACGCTCTTCTTCATCTCGCCGGCATATTTGGTGCCGCCGATGAGAATGAGCTTCTCGGCGAAGTTGACCGCGATCACCGTCTGACTGCGGGTGCCGTGGCGCTCGGGATCCGCGCGGAAGCTGGGCAGATCGATGATCGTGTATTCGGGCCCGAAGTCTGCCAACTCATCCTTCGAGGGACGGACCAACAGTGTGCGGATGAACAGGTTGTGCCAGGCCAGTTCGTTGATCACGCGGACGTTGACGCGGTATTCCGGCTGCGAGCCGCCGAACAGGTCGGCGACGAACAGCTTGTCCTTGTCTTTCAAAGCGGCGAGGAAATCCGCTTTCAGCGCGGCGAAGTGTTCGGGCGTCATGGGCACGTTGACCTTGCCCCAGTGAACCGTTTCCTCGGTCTCGGCATCGCGCACGATGAACTTGTCCTTCGCGCTGCGGCCGGTGTGCTGGCCGGTTTCCACCACCAGCGCACCGTGCTTGGCCATGCGGCCCTCTCCGTGGGCGATCGCTTGTTCGATCAGGGCGGCGGTGCCCAGATTTGCCTTGATTTCGGCGGTCGTCTCGATGCCCTGGGCGGACAACGGCTGGGCGAGCGGGGTGGTCACAGGTATCTCCCAAGAAGCAAACAGCTTTGAAGAAACGGAATTTTGTCGCTTGCACGCGAGCATGCGGCGCACCTTTTCGCATAGGCGGCAAAGCGATTCTCGTCAAACCGCCGGCTCGACCTGCCCCGCGATGACGCTTTGTTGTCTCGCCCCCAGCTTCAAGCTAGTCCAGCGGCGATGCACGAACCGCAAACCGCGCCCGAAGAGACGCCGCCAAGCGACCGGCGCACGATCGCGCTGGTCGATGATGACCGCAACATCCTCACTACCGTCTCAATAGCGCTCCAGGCCGAAGGATTCGCCACCCGGGTCTATTCGGATGGCGAAGCGGCGTTGAAAGCCCTGACCGAGAACCCACCCGATCTCGCCGTTTTCGACATCAAGATGCCGCGAATGGACGGGATGGAACTGCTACGCCGGGTGCGGGAGCGCTCTGCCCTCCCCGTCATCTTCCTTACGAGCAAGGACGATGAGGGCGACGAGGAAGCGGGTTTCGAGATGGGCGCAGACGATTACATCGCGAAGCCCTTCTCCCTGCGGCTGCTCATTGCCCGCATCCGCGCCCTGCTGCGCCGCAGCGGCCTCGGAACCGGCGAGGATGCCGCGGCCGGCACGCCCGAGCCCGGCCCGGCTATCGAGAGAGGACGGCTGCGAATGGACCCGGCGCGGCACCTGGTGACTTGGGAGGGACACCCGGTGTCACTGACGGTGACCGAGTTTCTCATCCTGGAGGCGCTTGCCCAGCGTCCTGGGGTCATCAAGAGCCGCAACCAGTTGATGGACGCCGCCTACCCCGACGACGTGTTCGTCGACGATCGCACCGTCGATAGTCACATCAAGCGGATGCGTCGCAAGTTCCGTGTGGTCGACTCCACCTTCGGGGCGATCGAGACGCTCTACGGCGCGGGCTACAGTTTCGCCGATGGCTGATCATTCCCCGCGGGGGATCAGCTTCACTCCGGGGCGGTTGCTGTCGCTCACCCCGCGCATCCTGATCATCAACCTGCTGCCGCTGCTGCTGCTGGGCGGCGGCGTGTTCTACCTCGACAGCTACCGCAAGCAGCTGCTCAACGAACGGTACAAGCTCGCCCGCGTCGAGGCGCAGATCACGGCCGAGGCCCTCGCCGGTGCCAGTCGCGAACGCCAGGAGGCGGTGCTCGTACAGATCGGCAAGGAGCAAAAGATGCGCCTGCGCATGTTCGACGCCGAAGGACAGCTGTGGGCCGACAGCTTCGCGCTGGACGAACCCTCCTTCGCATTCGACACGCCGGGAGACGAGACCTGGCAGGAAAATCTGGCCCGCTGGATGGATCGGGCGGTCGACACCGTCGTCGGGGCCGACCCGATCCCCGACTATATGGAGCCGGCCAGCACCGATGCCGACGCATGGCCCGAGTTGAAGCGGGCCCGCGAGGAAAACCTCACCCAGATCCAGTTGCGCGACGCGCCTGATGGCACGCCCGTGATCAACACGGCGACTCCGGTCGGCTTGAAGGGCGCGACCCTGCTCACCACTCGCAACGCGGTCGACATCACCCTGGAGGTGCGCGAGGCCCGGTCCACGCTTGTGAGTGCGGTGCTGCTGGCTCTCCTGATGAGCACATTGCTTTCATTGTATATGGCGCGCACCATCGTCACCCCGCTTCGGATGCTCGCCAACGCGACCAACCGGGTTCGGCAGGGGCGCGACCGGCAGGTCGAGGTTCCCCGTCTGCCTGCCCGCCGCGACGAGATCGGCCAGCTCGCCCGCGCCATCTCCGATATGACCGCGGCACTTCGCCAGCGGATCGATGCCGTCGAGCATTTCGCTGCCGACGTGGCGCACGAGATCAAGAACCCGCTCGCATCGCTCCGAAGCGCGCTCGAATCGCTTGGCACGGTCGAGGACAAGGAACTGCGTCGCCAGCTCAACGACATCGCAGCGCACGACGTCCGGCGGATCGACCGGCTGGTAAGCGAGATTTCCGAAGCCAGCCGGATCGACGCCGAGCTGAGCCGCGCGATCTTCGAGCCGATCGATCTGGTTGCTCTTACCAACAACATTGTGGGCAGGCGCGAGGCGAGGGACCAGAACGGCGGTCACCGCGTGACGATTACCCACACCAGGAGCGGAGCCAACGTGATGGGCGTGCCCATCCGGCTCGAACGGGTGATCGACAACCTGCTCGACAATGCCGTCTCGTTCTCCCCGCCAGGAGCGCCGATCGAAATCGAGATCGGGCGGGCCGAGGGGCTGGTTACTCTGAGCGTGTGCGACCACGGCCCCGGCATTCCGGAGGACAGCCGCGAAAAAGTGTTCCGGCGCTTCCATTCCGATCGTCCGGAAGAAGAGGGCTTCGGCCAGCACAGCGGTCTTGGCCTCGCCATGGCCCGCACCATCGCAGAGGCGCACGACGGAAACCTGTCAGCCGGTGGCCGGAAAGACGGCACGCAAGGAGCGTGCATGGCTCTCAGCCTGCCCGAAGCGGTTTCTCGCCGCCAGTGAGCGCCCGCTCGTGCACCTGAGGCAATCCACCGCAGTAGCGATCGGCGGGCGCGCACTGCTCTTCGAGGGACCCCCAGGCACGGGCAAGTCGAGCCTGGCGCTGGCGCTGATCGATCGCGGGGCCACCCTTATCGGCGACGACGGGATCGCGACCGCGGTTCACGGGGGCGAGCCTTGGGCAGGGCCTGCTCCGGCCACGGCCGGGCTCATCGAACTGCGCAACATCGGTATCGTTCAACTGCCGACGACAGAGGCCCCCGTAGCGCTCGTGCTCGATCTTCGCGAGGATGCGCCGCGATTCGTCGAAGATCCCGGAAGCCTGGACATCGAAGGCTTCGCGATCCCCATGCTCGCGTTCGATCCACGCGGCCCCGCCGCGGCAGTTCGGGCCGAGTATGCTCTTCGGCTTCATGGATTGCCCGCCGCGCGCACGGCTTGATCGAGCGCACTTCCAAAGCCCGGCAGCTGTCGTAAGACAGTTTCAATGAGCGACGAACCCCGCCCCCCCCGCCAGCGAGTCGTGCTTGTCACGGGACTATCGGGAGCCGGCAAAACGACAGTGCTGCGGGTGCTCGAGGACCTTGGCTGGGAGGCCATCGACAACTTCCCCATCCGCCTCCTGGAGCGGCTTGTCGGCGTCGAAGGGAGTACGCGCAGCGAGCCTCGCCCCCCGCTCGCGATCGGTTTCGATTCACGAACCCGCGGCTTCGTGCCGAGCGAGATCATCGCCCGCTGGAAGAAGCTTGCCGCAAGGCCGGACCTGGACCTGACGACGCTCTTCCTGGACTGCAGCGGAGTTGAACTGGAGCGGCGCTACAACGAAACCCGCCGGCGCCATCCGATGGCGCAGGGCCGGCCCGTGATAGAGAGCATCCAGGCCGAGCGCGAGCTGCTTGAGCCGCTCCGTCGCTGGGCCGAAGCGGTGATCGACACGACGGCTCTGAGTTCAAGCGATCTGCAGCAGGCGATCCGGGAACGATTTGCCGAACGCGGTGCCCAGGACATGATGGTTACCGTCTCCAGCTTCGGTTTCGCCCGCGGGATGCCGCCGCTGGCCGACCTCGTCTTCGACATGCGCTTCCTCGACAACCCCCACTGGGATCCCGAGCTGCGCCCGCTGACGGGCCTCGATGCACCGGTCTCCGCGCACATCGTCGGCGATCCCGCCTGGGAAGAGTCGTTCGAACGCATCCGCGACCTCGTCCTGATGCTGCTTCCCCGCTACGCCATGCAGGGCAAGACGTACGTCAACCTCGCATTCGGCTGTACGGGAGGGCGGCACCGCTCGGTCCACACCGCCGAGGCGATGGCGGAGGCCTTGCGCAGCAGCGGGTTTTCGCCCACTGTCGTTCATCGTAACCTCGGATCGCGCGCCGCCGACCAGCTCGAAGGCTCGCCTCGGGCGTGACAATCCTTCAACGAACGGGCGAATGGGCCAGGTGGGTCCCGCTGCCGAAATCACCTGATAACGCGAGCAGCTTGCAATCATGATCGGACTGATCCTGGTCACCCACGGCCGACTGGCCGAGGAATTCGTCAGCGCGATGGAACACGTCGTCGGCCCGCAGAACGCGGTCGCGACAGTCTGCATCGGACCGAATGACGACATGGAGAAGCGCCGCAAGGAAATCGCCGACGCCATTCACCGCGTGGATTCTGGTTCCGGCGCGATTATTCTTACCGACCTGTTCGGCGGCACGCCTTCCAACCTCGCCATTTCGTTGCTCGACGCCGGTCGGGTGGAGGTAATCGCGGGGATCAATCTGCCGATGCTGATCCGCCTCGCGGGTGCCCGCAAGGCGATGAACGTGACAGATGCTGTCAAGGCGGCGCGCGATGCCGGCAAGAGTTACATCACCATCGCCAGCGAATTCCTCGGCGCTGGAAACTGCGAGCAAAAAGCCAAGGCCGGCTCGTGAGCGAATTTCGCCGAAGCTGCACGATCGTCAACCAGCGCGGACTCCACGCCCGCGCGAGCGCGAAGTTCGTCGGCGCGGTGGCGGCACTGCCGGACGGTTGCAGCGTCCGCGTGGTCAAGGACGGAAACGAAGCCGGCGGCGGTTCGATCCTTGGCCTGATGATGCTCGGCGCGGCGAAAGGCGATAGCGTCGAGGTGGTCGTCGCCGGAAGCGATGCCGAGGCGGTCCTCGACCAGCTCTGCGCTTTGATAGATGACGGTTTCGGTGAGGACTGACGGCAGCTCTCTTGTAGCGGGAGGCCCGGGCCGCAGGGTGATCACCGGCTTTTCCAACCCAACTGTCAAATCGCTGCGCGCTCTGCGGGAGAAAAAGCACCGGAAAGCGGCTGGCAAATTTCTTGCCGAAGGGCTGCGCCTGCTGACCGACGCGAGAGAGAGCGGTTTTCTGCCGGAGACGCTCGTCATGGCAGAGACGCGCGACACCCACCCGTTGCTCGCGGCACTCGAAGCCGACGTTCACGCGGCACGGGGCGAGGTTATCGTGACTTCGCCTGACATCCTCTCGAAGATCACCGGCAAAGACAATCCGCAAGCCGTTGCGGGTGTGTTCACCGAGTTCGATACCAGTCTCGCGAGCATAGACCGCTCGTCATCCCCCGTGTGGCTGGTGGCGCAGGCGCTGAGGGATCCTGGCAATCTGGGCACCATGCTCCGGACCGGTGATGCCATTGGCGCGGGCGGGCTGATCCTGATCGATGATTGTGCCGACCCTTTCTCCGCCGAGGCAGTCCGCGCCAGCATGGGAGCGATCTTCACACAGAAGGTCGCCCGCGCTCAGTGGGAGGAATTCCTGCCGTGGCTGCGTGAGGGCACCGGACAGCTGGTCGCAGCCTCGTTGCGCAACGCGGTTCCTTATCGCGGCGCTCCCTACGCGGCACCGTGCTTCATACTGGTCGGAAATGAATCACGGGGGCTGCCAGAAGAGTATGAGGCAGCATGCGATCTCAAGGTCACGATGCCGATGAAAGGGCGGGCGGACAGCCTCAATGCGGCAGTTGCCGCGGCCGTCCTGGCCTACGAAGTAATCGCGGCGCTGAGTCCCTGATCAGTCGCCCGCCACGAGGCTGGTGAAGCTCCACTTGCCGTCCCGGCTCGAGGCGATGAGACGATAATCGAGCAGGCTGCGCAGCTTGTCAGTGGCGATGAAGCCTTCGGTGCCGTCACTCGTCCGCACTTTCTGGAAAGGCTTGTCCGGTTCCAGACCTGAGACGAGCGTGACGATGTCCCATGACACTTCTTCCGCCTCGCCAGCCTCGGCTAAAGGATCGCTGCGCATGGGAACCCTCTCCCCAACGACGAGCATCGCGGATGCCGGATCCACGTTGTCGAAGGGCTCCTCGACATACCACGGAATGCTGAGGCCGCCCTGCTTGTTGACCCCGCAACCGAGCCTCATGAGCTGGTCGAGTTCCGCCCAGAGGTCACTGTCCTGTGATTCAAGCAAAGCGCGCAATTGGGCCCTGCCCGAGCCCCCTCCGAAGTCGAGCTTCACGTCGGGTGCGGCGAGTGCCGTCAGCGCGTCGGTGTCTCTTCGCTTGATCGCCGCGGCGAGTTGGCCGCGAAAATCCTCGGCACCCGGCAGATCCTGACAATCGTCGCGGGGAGCGTATTTACCGAGCGCGAGCCTGACCGGGCTCGAACCTCCCACCTGGTCCACCACCGTATCTGCGGCGTTACGGATCTTGTCGGAAGGCGCATTCTCCTGGCTGCATGCGGCAAGTGCCAGGGCGACCACGGCGACCAGTACTCCAGGCGTCCTGCCGGCGATCATTCTCATCGCGGCTTGGTAGCGGTCAAATCGCGGAGCTTTCAACCTAATCTTTGGAAAGAGCTTCGGGTTCGGGCCCTTCGACATAGCGCGGCGCCGCCTCCACCAATGGCACGGCCTCGATCTCGCGCTTGCCGATCTCGATGCCCTTGTCCTTGAGCCGGCGGCCTGCCGAAAGAACGTTGCGCTCAAAGCTGCCGACGAACTTGTTGTAATTGTTGACCGCTGTTTCCAGCCCGCCACCGACGCGCTTCATATGCTCGGCAGCGACGGCAAGACGATCGTACAACTCGGCGCCCGCCTTTCCAATTTCCACCGCCTCACGGGCAATGGTATCCTGCCGCCAGACCTGGGCCACGGTCCGCGCTATCGCCACCAGGTTGGTAGGAGTTGCCAGCAGCACCTTGTTGCGAAATGCAAAGTCCCAAAGCTCGGGGTCATGCTCCAGCGCAGCGGCAACGAAATGTTCGCCGGGGACGAACATCACCACGTAGTCGGGAGCCTCGTCGAACTGGCTCTGGTAGCTCTTGGCGCCCAACGTCTGCACATGGTTACGCATCGATTTCGCGTGCAGATCGAGGTGACGCCGGCGTTCGTCGTCGTCTTCGCATTCGAACGCCGCCTGATAGGCGTTGAGCGAGACCTTGGCGTCGATCACCAGTTTCTTCTGGCCTGGCACGTTCACAATCGCATCGGGGCGCAGGCGCCCCTCATCGGTGTCCATCGAATGTTCGAGATGGAAATCGGTGTGTTCGGCCAGGCCGCACTGTTCCAACACGTTCTGCAACGCGCGCTCGCCCCAGCGGCCCCGAGCCTTGGGCGCATTGGTGAGCGAATTGCCGAGCCGCTGAGCCTCGCGCCGCACCTGCTCCTGGCCGAGCTTCATGGACTCGATCAGCCCCGTGAGCTGCCCGAAGGCATCGACCCGCTTCGCCTCCAGACCGGCAACCTGTTCCTCGTAAGCCTTGAGCCGCGATCCCACTGGCTCGAGCAGGGCCTTGATCTTCTCCTCGCTGGCTTTTTCCGAGTGGCCGAGCCGCTCTGTGGCGGCGGCTAGAAACCTTTCCTGCGCCGCGCCGAGAACCTTTGCGCCGGTGTTCTCGAATTCCTTGAGCAGGTTCACCCGCGATTCCTCGAGCAGACGTTCCTTTTCCGCAAATCCGGCTTCCCGCGCCTTGAGCGCCACGTTTTCCTCGCGCGCCGCGTCGAGCGCCGCCGCCAGTGCATCGGCACGCGCTGCCCGCTCGCTCATTGTCGCCAACTCCGGCGCCATGCGGGTCAGCTTCTCACTGAGCGCCCTGCACTCGCTTTCGCGCTCACCATGCCGGTCGCGCCAGTCCGCTACCGGACGCGAACCAAGCACCCACCCCATCGCGAACCCGACTGCAAGCGCAACGATGACCAGAAAAACCGCAAGGATGTCCATGCCAAGAACATAGACAGAACGGCTTCAGGAGAAAAGCCCGCATCGGAACTATCCCCACCCTTCGCGCGCTGACCGAGGGAAGGAGAGCTGCCGATGTCGATCAAGGAAATGATCCGCGAGCATCCCGATGTGGATGGAAACGAGAACGAGGACCTGCTCGAGGCGGTCAAGCACGCGATGTACTGTGCGGCGATCTGCAACAGCTGTGCCGATGCCTGCAGCGCTGAAGAGATGGACATGCGCCGGTGCATTCGCCTGTGCGTGGACTGCGCGGACGTTTGCAGCATGACCTATCGCGTCGCCAGCCGGCGGACGGACGAGAACCGGCAGCTCATTCGCAGTGTGCTCGCTGTCTGCATCGAGGCGTGCCAGATTTGTCACGAGGAATGCATGCGGCACGACACCGCGCACTGCCGCCGCTGCGCGGAGATGTGCCTGGAATGCGCCGACGACTGCCGCAAGGCGCTCGCGGCTCTCAACGACGAAGTGCACGGCGATGGCGAACGCAGCACTTTCGAGCATGGTGCCGCATGAGCGAGCTGAGCGAAGAGAAGCGCGACGACTTGGACGACGACAAGTTCGCCTTTCCCAAGCAGCGCAAGGAGCCGCTCGAGGACGCGAGTCACGTGCGCAACGCGATCGCGCGGTTCAATCAGGTGGAGGATGTCACTGATGACGAGCGCGACGCCGCCTGGAAACGCATCAAGGCGGCTGCCAGGAAGTTCGATGTCGAGGTGAACGAGAAAAGCTGGCGCGAGATCGGCAAGGACTGATCCTGCCGCCAAGCGGCCTGCGGATCAGGCCGCCTTGCGCAGCTTGTCGAGCTTTTTCAACGCCATCTGTCGCTTGAGGCGGCTGAGGTGGTCGATGAACAGAATCCCTTCGAGGTGGTCCATCTCGTGCTGGATGCAGGTGGCCATCAGACCCTCCATCACCTCCTCGTGGAAAGCTCCGTCGAGATCTTGCCAGCGGACCCTGCAACGCGCCGGACGATCGACGTCGGCGTAGATCTCGGGCACCGACAGGCAGCCTTCCTGGTAGGTCGACAGCTCGTCCGCCGGGTCGAGGATTTCCGGATTCACGAAAATCCGCGGCTCCTTGAGCGTCGGCTGGTGGTGATGGTGATGGCCGTCGTGATTGCACGCCACCGGCTCTGCATCAGGATCTTCCGGCTGGAGGTCAATCACCAGCACACGCTTCGGCACCCCGACCTGGATCGCGGCAAGCCCGATGCCGGGAGCGTCGTACATCGTTTCGAACATGTCCGCGACCAGCGTGCGAAGCTCGTCGTCGAACTCTGTCACGGGTTCGGAAACGACCTTGAGACGGGGGTCGGGGACTTCGAGAATTTCGCGGATGGCCATGGCGGCGAGATAGTCACACTGTCCCTGAACGGCAAGTGAGTGTCCTGCCGGCAGTGGGCAGGTCTTCTGCGGCTCAGCTTACCGGACGCCTGGCGCGCAATGCCTGTGCCAGCGTACCCTCGTCGAGATAGTCGAGCTCTCCGCCGACCGGCAGGCCATGCGCAAGCTGGGTGATCCGCACCGGCAGCCCTTCGAGCCGCTCCGCGATATAGTGCGCGGTCGTCTGGCCTTCGAGAGTCGCGTTCATCGCCAGGACCACCTCGTCGATCCCGCCCTGGGAGGCCCGGTCGATCAATGAACCAATGGAAAGATCTTCCGGACGGACCCCGTCGAGCGCGGAAAGACGTCCGCCCAGTACATGGTAGCGTCCGGTGAACAGCTTTGCGCGGTCGAGCGCCCACAGGTCGGCCACTTCCTCCACCACGCACAGCGAGCGCTGGTCCCGCCGGGGGTCCGCGCAGATGCCGCACGGATTTTGCGTGTCGACGTTGCCGCACGTGTCGCATTCGACCAGCCTTGCCTGAACTTCGGCAAGGGCCGCGACCAACTGCCGTAGCGCCGTTTCCCGCCGCTTGACGAGCCACAGCACCGCGCGCCGGGCCGAACGCGGCCCCAGCCCCGGAAGCCGCGCCAGCGCCGAGGCGAGGGTTTCGATCTCTTGCGATGCCATGGGGCGACAGATAGGGCGTGCGCCCGCCTCACGAAAGGTTTCCGCCACCCTTATGCGCATCGTCTTCATGGGAACGCCGGCGTTCGCGGTGCCGACGCTCGCCGCGCTGCACGAGGCGGGGCATACCATTGTCGCCGTCTATACCCAGCCGCCCCGCCCCGCCGGCCGCGGCAAGCAGCTGCAGCCCAGCGCCGTCCAGGTGGAAGCGGAAATCCGGCATCTTCCCGTGCGATCGCCCGCATCGCTCAAGAGTACCGAGTCCCAGGCCGAATTTGCAGCGCTCGGCGCCGATCTTGCCGTGGTCGCCGCATACGGCCTGATCCTGCCCCAACCGATCCTCGACGCGCCGCGGATGGGGTGCCTCAACGTCCATGCCAGCCTGCTGCCGAAGTGGCGCGGAGCGGCGCCGATCCAGCGCGCAATCATGGCCGGCGATGCGATGACGGGCATTACGATCATGCGAATGGAAGCCGGTCTGGACACCGGCCCGATGCTCGCCTTTGCCCGCGTCCCGATCGCGGACAAGACCGCTGGCGAGTTAACCGAAGAACTGGCCGAAATTGGCGCGCAGCTGATGGTGGGCACGCTGATCGACTTGCCCGCGCTCCACGCGCTGGAGCAGAACGATGCAGAGGCAACTTATGCGCCCAAGATCGACAAGGCCGAGGCCCGCATCGAGTGGACTGGCGACGCAGAGACAATCGAGCGCAAGGTGCGCGGGCTCGCCCCGTTTCCCGGCGCCTGGTTCGAGCTTGATGGTGAGCGGATCAAGGTGCTCAAGGCGCAAGTGGTGCCGCGCGAAGGCAAGCCGGGAACGACACTCGACGACCGGCTGACGATAGCATGCGGCTTCGCCGCCTTGCGGCCCTTGCGCATCCAGCGAGCCGGAAAGCCGGCGATGGACGTGGAGTCGTTCTTGCGCGGCAAACCGATCCCGTCCGGGACGCTGATCGGGTGACCCGCTTCGCCCTCATGCTGGAATTCGATGGCACGCAGTTCGCCGGGCTCCAGCGTCAGGCAACGGCCCCTTCAATCCAGGCGGCGGTCGAAGAGGCGGCCTTTGCCGTTACCGGTGAGCGGCCGACCTTGCATGCCGCAGGGCGCACCGATGCCGGGGTGCACGCGCTGGCGATGATCGCGCACCTGGATATACAGAAGAACATCGACGCCTTCCGTCTGATGGAGGCGCTCAACGCGCACTTGCGGCCACAGCCGATCGCAGTGCTGGATTGCCGGGTGGTGAGCGGGGACTGGCATGCCCGCTTCAGCTGCGTCGGGCGCGCGTACGAGTACCGGATCGCGAACCGCCGCGCCCCTCTCACACTGGACCGCGAGCGCGCCTGGCTCGTGCCTCAGCCGCTGGACGAGACCGCGATGCATGAGGCCGCCCAGGCATTGGTGGGCCGGCACGACTTTACCACTTTTCGCTCGGTCCAGTGCCAGTCGGCCAGCCCCGTCAAGACGCTCGACTGCATTTCGGTGAGGCGCTATGGTGCCCATGTGATCGTGGAAACCGCAGCACGCAGCTTCCTCCATCACCAGGTCCGCAGCATGGTTGGCTGTCTTGCGTTGGTGGGCATGGGTCGCTGGCCGGTCGGGCGGGTGGCCGCCGCCCTGGAAGCACGCGACCGGCAGGCCTTGGGCCACAACGCCCCTGCTCACGGCCTCTATTTCGTCCGCGCGGTTTATCCCGACGAACCGTTTCCCCCTGCAACCTAGATTTCTCCCGCTCCCCGGCGTAGCGAAGCGCCACACAGAGCAACGGGAAAGGATCCAATCGATGCCCACCACCGGCAAGCAGCTTTTCACCACCCTCTCCGCCGACGGCAAGCTCACGGTCGAGGTCGCTGAAAGCCAGTTCCCCGATCCCACCGGCAACCAGGTCCTCGTCAAGATGGAGGCCGCGCCGATCAATCCTTCCGACCTGGCGCTTCTCCTGGGGCAGGCCGATGTCGAGAATGGCGAGTATTCCGCCGGCAAGCTGGTCGCGACGATGCCCGAACCGTTTCATTCAGCGATGAAGGGCCGCCATGACCAGCGCCTCCCAGTCGGCAACGAAGGTGCCGGCACTGTAGTCGCGGCCGGCGACAGCGAGATGGCTCAGGCGCTCATGGGCCAGCGCGTCGCTTGCGTCCCGGGCCACGCCTATTCGCAGTATGCCATCGCAGACGCCGCAATGTGCCTGCCGCTGGGCGAAGTTTCGTCCGAGGACGGCGCGAGCGCCTTCGTCAACCCGATGACCGCCCTCGGCTTCGTCGAAAATGCCAAGATGGACGGGCAGAAGGCAATCATCCACGCCGCCGCCGCATCGAACCTTGGCCAGATGCTGGTAAAGATCTGCCAGGAGGACGGGATCGAACTCGTCAATATCGTCCGCAAGGCCGAGCAGGAGCAGATCCTGCGTGACCTCGGCGCGAAGTGGGTGGTGAATTCTTCCGCGCCCGATTTCATGGCCAAGCTGATGGAAGCGATCGACGCGACCGACGCCTACTACGGTTTCGATCCGATTGGCGGGGGAACGACGGTCGACTCGTGTTTCAAGGCGATGGAGCGCGTCGCGGTCGGCAAGATGAAGGACTACAATCGCTACGGCTCGAACCAGCCGAAGCGGATGTTCATCTATGGCCGGCTCGACACCGGTCCGACCATCCTGACGCCGAGCTACGGGTTCGGCTGGACGCTGTCGGGCTGGCTGCTCACCCCGTTCCTCGCGCAGGCGGGAATGGAGACGATGCAGCGGATGCGCAGCCGAGTCCGCGAGGGCCTGACGTCAACGTTCGCCAGCCATTACAAGAAGAAAGTCACCCTCGAGCAGATGCTCGAGAAGGACGCGGCATGCGACTATCGTCTGATGAAGACGGGCGAAAAGTACCTCGTCACGCCTTGGGGCTGAACTTGGGCGCGACGACCTAGCGCCGGTCGAATTCGGACTGCATCGCGGCGGGATCGGTGATTCCGCTCGCGATCAGCACCTGCAGCAGGATGCGCGCCTTGGCCGGGCCGAGCGCGCGGGCGGCGACGAAGCCCAGCTCGTCATCGTCCACTTCGAGGTTGCGATCGACCGAACCCTGGTCGACCCGGCTGGAGCGGACAACGGCCACCTTGGCGGCGGCAAGCGCCTCGATCACCGTTGCCGGCGCGTTGCCTTGCCCGAGGCCCGCCAGGACGATTCCCTGGGCGCCGCTAGCGAGCGCGCAGCCCACCGTATCGGCCTCCATGCCCGCATAGGCAGTAAGTATCATGACCTTGGGCAGGGATTCGGGCCAAGGGAATCGAGCCGGACGACCCAGGCGATCGGCAGGCCCGAACCAGTCGAGCGACGTCGGCGTGACGGTTGCGATCGGGCCGCGCGGGAAACCGCGGAAGGCCTCGGTCCCACCCGTAGCCGCCTTGCGCACGTCGATCGCAGCAAACACGTGATCGCTCATCACCACCAGCACTCCGCGATGAGCCGCCCCGGCGTCCCCAGCGACACGCGCGGCATTGGCGAGGTTGCGCATCCCGTCGCTTCCGACCGCATCGGCGGGCCGCATCGCACCGACCAGAACCACCGGTTTTCCTGCCGGTAGCGCCAGATCGAGCAGGAACGCCGTCTCTTCGGCCGTATCGGTGCCGTGAGTGACGATCACTCCGTCCACCGCCTCGTCTTCCAGCGCAGCGGTTATTTCGCGGTAGAGCGCATCCCACTCGCGCCAGCCGATGTCCTGCGATCCGATGGCAGCGATTTCCCGCCCGTCGAATTCCGCATCGATTTCCAACGTTGCCGCTGACGCAAGCAGGTCTTCGACACCGATCTGGCCCGGTCGATATCCGCGCCGCAAAGCCGATCCTGCGCTACCGGCAATCGTGCCGCCGGTGGCAAGGATGCGGATACGTGGACGTTTCATATTGGGCCCCTACCCGCGATTGACCCGCCGCGCCAACCGGCTAGAAGCGCGCCTCGCGTGGACCTCTTGCGAGGGCGATTAGCTCAGTTGGTAGAGCGCCTCCTTTACACGGAGGATGTCGGCGGTTCGAGCCCGTCATCGCCCACCACGCCTTAGGTCGAAGGCTCGACAACCTCATCCACCAGGGCCTTCGCCTCCGGACCTTGCCAGTCGAATCCACCGGCGACGCGCGCCACTTCCTGGCCACTGGCGTCGTAGAGCACCGTGGTCGGCAAGACGCCTTCTCCGCCCAGAGCGGTGCTGAGCGCGTTTTCCCGGTCCAGCCACGGCTCGAGGTGCGCGAATTTGGCCTGGGCGAAGAATGGCACCACCTTTTCGGCCCCCTGCAGGTCCTGACTGGCGGTCACCACACGCACCTTGCCGTCGTAAGCCGCCGCCAGTGCATCGAGGGTCGGCATTTCCTCCACGCAGGGCGCACACCACGTGGCCCACAGGTTGAGCAGAACAGGCCTGCCGGCCAGCGCGCCGGTGTTGAGCGCCTTGCCGTCCGGATCGGTCAGCGC
Source organism: Tsuneonella deserti (assembly GCF_014644315.1). Classification (NCBI taxonomy): domain Bacteria; kingdom Pseudomonadati; phylum Pseudomonadota; class Alphaproteobacteria; order Sphingomonadales; family Erythrobacteraceae; genus Tsuneonella; species Tsuneonella deserti. Next base: position 1,785,013 of record NZ_BMKL01000001.1, read on the forward strand.
AACTCCTGGCAGCAGGTCGCCAGCATGGCTGCGGTCGATCTTGCCCGAGAGCGAGGCACCCTGCCCCCGTTCTTGCGGGGGCGCGGGCTCTTCCTTACTGCACCCGGCCAGCACCAGCACCGAGGCGAGCAGCGTGAGCGACAATCTGAGCGACAAGACGAACTCCATGTGGGGTGGGCGCTTCGCCGAGGGGCCTAGCGCGATCATGCGCGAAATCAACGCCTCGATCCCGTTCGACAAGGCGCTCTGGCGGCAGGACATCGCGGCCAGCAAGGCTCACGTCGCCATGCTCGCAGCGCAGGGTATTGTCAGCGCGGACGATGCCCGTGCGATCTCCGAAGGGCTCGACCGGGTGGCTGCGGAGTACGAGGTAAACGGGGTACCCGAGAACCTTGATCTCGAAGACATTCACATGGCGACCGAGAGCCGCCTCGCCGCGCTGATCGGCCCGGCCGCCGGACGCCTGCACACCGCGCGCAGCCGCAACGATCAGGTGGCGACCGACTTCCGGCTGTGGGTGCGGGAAGCCTGCGACCAGATCGACGCCGGTCTTGAAGACCTTCAGCGCGCGCTCGTGGGGCGAGCTGAAGAGCACGCGGGAAGCGTCATGCCCGGCTTTACCCATCTCCAGGCTGCGCAGCCGGTGACCCTGGGCCATCACCTGCTCGCTTATTACGAGATGCTGCGCCGTGACCGGAGCCGCTTTGCGGATGCACGAACCCGAATGGACGAATGCCCGCTCGGGAGCGCGGCGCTCGCGGGCACCGGCTTTCCGATCGATCGCGACGCGACTGCACAGGCGCTCGGCTTTGCCCGCCCGACAGCCAATAGCCTCGATGCCGTCTCGGATCGCGACTTCGCGATCGACTACCTTCAGGCAGCCGCCCAGTGCGCGTTGCACCTGTCTCGCCTGGCCGAGGAGCTGATCCTATGGGCCAGCCAGCCGTTCGGCTTCGTCCGCCTGCCCGACGCACTATCGACAGGCAGTTCGATCATGCCGCAGAAGAAAAACCCCGATGCTGCCGAGCTTGTGCGTGGCCATGCTGGACGGATCGTCGGCTGTCTCACCAGTCTGATGGTGACGATGAAGGGCCTCCCGCTCGCCTATTCGAAAGACATGCAGGACGACAAGCCGCCGGTGTTCGAGGCGCATGGCCTGATCGCCCTTTCGATAGCTGCGATGACCGGCATGGTAACGGATGCGACCTTCCGCACCGACCGGATGCGCGCGGCAGCAGAATTGGGCTATGCCACCGCGACTGATCTGGCCGACCGCCTCGTGCGGCATGCCGATGTGCCATTCCGCGAGGCGCACCACATCACCGGCGCCGCGGTCAAGCTCGCCGAGAGCAGGGGCGTGGCGCTCGACGCACTCTCGCTCGCGGAATTGCAGGCCGTCGATCCGCGCATCGATGCCGCGGTTCACGAAGCCCTGTCGGTCGATGCCTCGGTCGCTGCTCGCGCAAGCTATGGCGGCACCGCCCCGCTGCGGGTAAGGGAACAGGTAGCCGCGGCGCGCAAGGCGCTGGGCATGGAGTCGTGATGCGCCGCCTTGTTTTCCCTGCTGCCGTTCTGCTGCTCGCCGCCTGCGGGCAGAAGACCGATCTGGAGCCGCTCGCCGGACACTCCCTGCCGCCGGCGCCGCTGGGAGCCAAGGCGCAGCCCGACTCCGAAAAGCTGCTTGAACTCGACCCCCTCGCCGCGCCGCCGCGTTCGGTCGAACTGCGCAAGCGCTCGGAGGAGCGGCAGGACGATCCATTCGATCTCCCGCCTGAGTGACGCGCCAATGTCTTGGCATGCCCAGGCAAGCATCGCTTGCTCGACTCGCTCGCTGCCAAACGGCTAAGCGCACGGCCGATGGACCATTTTCAATTCCGTGACGGCGTTCTGCATGCGGAGGACGTACCGCTACCCGCGATTGCTGAAGCGGTCGGCACCCCCGTTTACGTTTATTCCCGGGCCACGCTGATCCGCCATGCCAAGGTGTTTCGTGAGGCGCTTTCCCTTCTCGACAACGCCCATATCGCCTTCGCGGTGAAGGCGAACCCCAACCTTGCAGTGCTCAAGGTGCTGGGGGATGAGGGGCTCGGCGCGGACGTAGTTTCCGGCGGTGAATTGACCCGCGCGCTGGCGGCCGGGATTGCGCCTTCGGAAATCGTTTTCTCTGGTGTGGGAAAGACCCATGCCGAGCTCATTCAGGGTATCGAAGCCGGCATCGGCCAGTTCAATCTCGAGTCGGAGGAGGAGGGCTACGAGCTGTCGCTGATCGCGCAGCGGCTCGGGCAGCGGATTCCCTGCGCCTTGCGGGTGAATCCGGATGTCGATGCGCGCACTCATGAGAAGATTTCCACCGGGAGAGCGGAAAACAAGTTCGGCGTGCCACTCGATCGGGCGACGGAAATCTACGCCGCGCTGTCCGCCGAGCCGGGGCTCGAAATGCGCGGCATCGCGGTGCATATCGGAAGCCAGCTAACCAGCATGGAACCGCTCGAAACGGCCTTCGGGAAAGTAGGCGCACTGATTGCCGAGTTGCGGGCTCACGGATGCCGCGTGACGCACGCCGATCTAGGAGGCGGATTGGGCGTTCCGTACCGCAAGGACGAATCCACGCCGTCGCCGGCCGAATACGGCGCGATGGTGGCGCGCGTGACCCGGGGTTGGGACGTCCGCCTGTCGTTCGAACCGGGGCGAGTCATCACGGGCAACGCCGGAGTGCTGCTCACCCGGGTGATCCGCACCAAGCGCAGCGGCAACGGTCCACCATTCGTGGTCGTCGATGCCGCAATGAACGATCTCGCTCGGCCGGCGATGTACGGCGCCTGGCACGATTTCGATGCGGTAACGCCCACCGGCGAGCGGATGACCGCGCACATCGTCGGCCCCATCTGCGAGACGGGCGACACCTTCGCGATGGACCGCGAGATCGACGCGGTAGCTGCGGGCGACCTGGCGGTCTTCCGCACGGCGGGAGCGTACGGCGCCACGATGGCTTCCAGTTACAACAGCCGCGGGTTCGTACCGGAGGTGCTGGTCGATGGTGGCCGGTTCGCGGTCGTCGCGGACCGAATTGCGCCTGCAGAAATTCTGGAAGCGGAGCGTGTCCCCGAGTGGCTCTGAGCAGCCTGCCGCTGTTCCACCGCTTGAACGGTGCGCGCGTAGTGGTGATCGGCACAGGCGCGGCGGCCGAGGCCAAGCGGCGCCTGCTTGAACGGGCCGGCGCTATCTGTTGCGGTGAGCCCGAAGCGCATCACGCCCGGATGGCGTTCGTGACACTGGAAGACCGGCGTGAGGCTCGGGCAGCCGCCTTGCGGCTGAAGTCGAAGGGTCTTCTCGTCAATGTCGCAGACCGACCGGACTTGTGCGATTTCACCCTGCCAAGTGTAGTAGAGCGCGGGCCCGTGGTAATCGCGGTGGGAACCGGCGGAGCCTCGGCCGGGCTTGCCAAGCAGCTGCGCCTGCGGCTCGAAACCCTGCTTCCGCACTCGCTCGGACGACTGGCTGAAGGTCTTTCGGCCGCCCGGGACCGGTTGCGAGCAAGGTGGCCGGACGCAAGCGAGCGCCGGCGGGCGCTAGATAGCGCGCTCACGAGCGGCGGAATACTTGACCCCCTGCGGGAGGATTCGGCCGATGCGCTCGACGGCTGGCTCGCAAGCTCGCCCGAGCCAGTGGGAACGCGCACGGTGGAAATCGTTCTGCTCAGCGATGATCCGGACGACCTCACCCTGCGCCAGGCGCGCTGGCTCGGGGAAGCCGACTTGATACTCCATGACGCCGGAGTTCCGGATGGCATCCTCAATCGCGCCCGCGCCGACGCTGAGCGGGGCCCAATCACTCGGTCAGTGTCGCAACCGTCCGGCCTGTGCGTGGTGGTTCGAGCTGTGGGCTCCGCCAGCGGGGACTGATCAGGCCAGGGTGAACAGGTCGGTGTGACCGAAGCCTTTCGTGTAATCGAGCAGCGAGATCACCCGGGGCATGACCCGGTAGATCCGCACGGCTTCGGGCGGCGGCATGGCCATGCCCGAATTGGCGTCGGCGGAATACCGGCTCGCCAGCAGTTGCATGATCCGCTCGCCTTCGGCGTGATCGCTTACTGGCTCGGCTTGGGCAGCCATCGAGAGCCCCCTGATCGCCATGATGTTATCGGTGTCGTGGTCGATCGTCAGCGATAGCCGGTTGTCGCGCTGCAGGTTGCGCGCTTTCTGACTGTCGAGGCCACACAGGAAATACAGCGTGAGATCTTCGCTCGCGTACTCCACGGTGGTCGCCTGCGGCCATCCGTCAGGCCGCACCGTGGCCACCGTCATGATCCTGTTTTCCTGGAGCAATGCCAGTATCCTGGCGCGCGCGGCTTGGTCCATCTTCCCCGCCGGGCAACGACCCGCTGAGGCCTTTGCTCAGGCGCTCGCGAATCTTCGGGATAACGTGCGTCCCCAACCGATCGGGTGGAATCGGTAAATGCCCGAAGCCGCTTCGGGCGCGACCGGATGCAGTATCAGGCCGCGCCGACAGACTGGAGGCGACTGAGAAGCGCTGCCTCGTCGAAGGGCTTGATGACATATTCGTCGGCGCCCGCCTCGATACCCTTGTGTATGTCCTTGGCGCCCGAGTTGGTGGTGCAGAAAACGACCTTGGGCGGACGGGCGGAAGGAATCGCGCGCAGGGCGGTAACGAATTCGATGCCGCTCATGACCGGCATGTTCCAGTCGGTGATGACGAGGTCCGGCATCGCCGCGCGGCATCGGGCGAGACCTTCCTCGCCGTTTTCCGCCTCGATCACCGCATAGCCGAGCGTTTCCACAATCCGGCGCGAGACCTTTCGTATCATCCGGGAATCGTCGACCAGGAGGCAGGTGCGCTGCGCCGGCTGCTGAAGCGGTGCCACGGAGTCGGGTTCGGCAATAGCAGCCCTCGGCGGAATTCCCCCGGAAGCCCCGTGCATTCGCTTGATCAGACTGTGTATGGCACGAACTCCTCTTCACCGAACACCGCCCGCGAATCGGCGAAGCTGGTATCCCCGATCGGCCTTTGGGCAGGCACAGCGGTTGCGGCGGCCTTTTCGGTCGGGGTCATGCAGACATGGAGATAGGGCACCCAGATGTCGCCATACTCGGCCTTCTGGTACCACAGGTCGAGCACGTCGTAGCTCGCCCAGCATCCGTCGGGTTCCCGCAGGCGCACACCCTCGCCGATGCGCGGCACAGCCGCGAAACGTATGCGGTGCTGCGTCTGATGCGTTTCGTTCTGGATTTCGATTTCGATCAAAGCGTCACGCCCCTAACGACTAGCCTGGAGCGTAGAGGGAATTGGTTGCCGAAGTTTCAACGCCGGCGGCGCGGCCACTTTGCCCGGACCCGTCAGGCGAGCAGCCTGGCATCCTTCCCCAGTTCGTGGAAATAGCGGGCCATCGCCTCGGCCGCCTTGTCCGACAGCTCGATGAAGGCGCGACGACGATCGGTCTCGTCCTCGATCCGCTCGAGCAGGCCTGCCTCTACCATCTGGCTGATCCAGCGCAGTGCTGTCGTCGGCGGGACGCCGCTGGCGATGCACAGCGATGTGACCGAGACTCGCGTGTGCTCAACCCGCGCGGCGGTGAGATCGAGCAGGATGTCCCATGCGGGATCGGCAAAGAGTTCCCCGTCGATGAACTGCGAGCGGAGCTGTCGATGGCGGATGATCAGGCGTACGAGACGGGCGTCTGGCAATGGCGGACGAGGCGTGCGCATGAACTTGCGATCCCCTTCCCCCGCGCCGTTGAACGTATCCGACGGGCTTCCCAGTCGCAGGCCGGCGCCTTCGCCCGAAGACAGGCGATCGAGCTGCGCCGCGATCTGCCCTACCTGCTCGGTCAGACGCAGCAATGTGACCCGGTCGCTTTCGCTCAGTTCGCGCACGCCCATGTGCCGCACCTTGGCCAAGGCGCGCGCAAGGGCAATTACGCGTTCGCCCTTAGTCGGCTCGACCAGGATGTCCGCGTCGGACTGGCCGAGGCACCCGAACACCGCGTCGAGCGCCGACAGAGTCGTCGAGACCACAAGTCTCGCCCCCTCGCGCGCCGCGCGCATATCGAGATGGACCAAGGCGGCCAGCGTCGCCCCGTCCTGCACCGGGCAATCGACCACGAGCACGTCTGCCGGAAATGGCGGAGGAGCCTGGTCGAGCTCGGCCAGAAGATCGTAATCGAGCAGGACCCAGCCGACCGCTTCGGCCGCTTCGCGAATCAGTGCGGTGGTCGCGGGGCGGGCGGAATAGACCCCGGCGCAGAACGCCTCACCGGAATCGACAACGCTCGTTTCGTCCGCATAGACGAAGTTGGCCTGCGCCATGTGTGGGAATTCTCCGTGCGACCTGCCGAACAGGTGTAGAACATTAGCCCGTCGAGTCAACGATCAGGGGCGAATGACGATAGGCGTGCCGTCCGGTATCGCGCTCCAGAGCACCTCGATCTGCGCGTTGGAAACCGCGATGCAACCGTCGGTCCAATCCCCCGGCACGCGCGCGCCGCGATCTGCGCCGTCGAAGCCGTTCGGTTGGCCGTGAATGAAGATTTCTCCTCCGGGCGATTGGCCGCCCGCTTCGGCCAAGGCGCGGTCGGCGGCGTTCGGATAGGAGATGTGCAGGCTGAGGTGATAGGCGCTGCGCGGATTGCGATAGTCGATCGTATAGCGCCCTTCCGGCGTGCGCTCGTCCCCCTCAAATTGCTTGTGCCCCTGCGGCGAAGCGCCGAATTGCAGCCCGGTGAAGGTCTGGAGCGGCCTCCCCGCCCGCATCAGCACAAGCGTCCTGTCCGATTTGTCGACCAGCACGAGATCGGCCGGCCCGAGGGGCAACTTCTCGCGCACCGGGGCGCATGAGCCCACCACCAAGGCCGCAGCCGTGATGGCGAGCCGCCAGCGCATCAATCGAGGAACGGATCGCGCACGAGGATCGTGTCGTCGCGTTCCGGGCTGGTGCTGATCAGCGCGACCGGGGTCTCGATCAATTCCTGGACCCGCTGGATATACTTGATCGCCTGCGCTGGCAGGTCGCCATAGCTGCGTGCGCCGGCAGTGGTCTCGCGCCAGCCGTCCATCTCCTCGTAGATCGGCTCGACCGCCGCCTGGTCGGCAGCATGCGAGGGGAAGTAGTCGAGGATCTTGCCGCGCAGGCGGTAGCCGGTGCAGATCTTCACGGTCTCGAAGCCGTCGAGCACGTCGAGCTTGGTCAGTGCGATGCCGGTGACCCCGCTGATCGCGCAGGACTGGCGCACCAGCACCGCGTCAAACCAGCCGCAGCGCCGCTTGCGCCCGGTGACGGTGCCGAATTCGTGGCCGCGCTCGCCCAGCTTCTGCCCGGTTTCGTCGTCCAGTTCGGTGGGAAACGGACCGCTGCCGACACGGGTGGTATAGGCCTTGACGATGCCGAGGACGAAACCGGTGCTGCCGGGGCCGAGGCCCGATCCGGCGGCCGCCGCTCCGCTCACGGTGTTGGAGCTGGTGACGAACGGATATGTACCATGGTCGACGTCGAGCAGCACACCCTGCGCCCCTTCGAACAGGATCTTGGCGCCCGCCTTGCGGACTTTCTTGAGCCGCTTCCACACGGGCTGGGCATATTGCAGCACGAACGGCGCGATTTCGCGCAGGTCGGCGAGCAAACGCTCGCGGTCGACCGGAGGCTCATCGAAGCCGGCGCGCAGTGCGTCGTGATGGGCGCACAGACGGTCGAGCTGCGGTTCGAGGTGATCGAGATGAGCCAGGTCGCAAACGCGGATCGCGCGGCGCCCCACCTTGTCCTCATACGCCGGGCCGATGCCCCGCCCGGTGGTGCCGATCTTGCCTGCGCCGGCGGCGGTTTCCCGCAAGCCGTCGAGGTCGCGGTGGATGGGCAGGATCAGCGGGCAATTGTCGGCCACGGCGAAATTGTCGGGGTTGATCGTCACCCCCTGCCCTTCGAGCTTCTCGATCTCCGCCTTCAAGGCCCACGGATCGAGCACCACGCCGTTGCCTATGATCGACAAGGTTCCGGTGACGATGCCGCTTGGCAGCAGCGAGAGCTTGTAGGTGGTGTTGCCGACGACGAGAGTGTGCCCGGCGTTATGGCCGCCCTGGAAACGCACGACCGCATCGGCGCGGCTGGCGAGCCAGTCGACGATCTTGCCTTTGCCCTCATCGCCCCACTGGGCGCCGATCACGGTGACGTTCGCCAAAACCCAATCCTTCGCTGATTTCGTGGCGGATGTTGGAGCCGTGGACCACTTGGACCACTGTCCTGAAGTTAAACTCTGCACCCCGCCCAAACAGGGCGAGCGGCGGGCGCCCTATGGCATGGAGGGGCGCGGTAGGAAACGGATGTTTGCGCTCCGGCCGCTAAAGCGCGCGCGGCATATCGCCTTCGAGCAGATGGGTGCAGCCGATCCTGGCCGGGTCTTCCCCGTCGTCCAGCGCGGCGATGGTCCGCCAGCCGATCGCGCGCAGTCGGGCTGCGATATCGGGATCGTGGCCGGGCGGGAGGTAGAGAAGGTCGGCGGCTGGCGCCTGGTCCATCGCATCGACCAGCGGATCGATGTAGAGCGTGAAGCCGGTCGCGGCCTCGCCGGTGCCGCCTAGCCGGTAGGTTCCGCCGCGCCCCAGCGTTCCGCGCACGCCCTCGGCATAGAGGGTGAAGCCGAACCAGCTCTGGTATTCGAAGCCGTGCCTCTCGGTGGGGTCGAGCGTGATGCGCGCGCTGTTGCCGAGGCGTTCGGCCACTTGCCTGAGCCCGTCGATGCGACTGGCGAGCGCCCCGCCCGCATCGATCTGCGCCAGCCGGGCAATCGCCTCGTCGAACGGCCCTGCGGCGTAGAGCAGCGGCAGGTAATCGGCTCCGCCGGCATCGCGCAACGCACCTGCATCCTTGCCATCGAGTTCCCGCCGGACGGCGTCGATCCGCGAAGCCTCGAGTGGCATGGCCCTGGCTGCAAGCGTATCGACCAGGTCAGGCAAGGTGAAATCCACCGAGACGGCGCCCGCTCCGGCAGCCTTCAACGCTTCCACCGCGAGCGCCACGACTTCACCCGCGGCTGCCGCGCTATCGCTTCCGATCAGTTCAGCGCCCAGTTGCAGGCGCTGGCGCGCCGGATCGAGCTGGTCACTGGTGATCGTGGCGACTTCGCCTGCATAGCAGAGGCGCAATGGACGTGGGGCCTCGGCCAGGCTGGTCGCGGCGATCCGGCCGACCTGCACCGTCATGTCCGACCGCAGCGCCAGCGTGCGCAGGCTTGCCGGGTCGACGAAACGGAACATGCGCCGGCTTGCGGAATCGCTGTCCCCTCCCTGCATCCTGCTCGCAAGCGACCGCTCGAACTCCACCAGTGGCGGGATGACCCGATCGTAGCCGTGCGCGTCCATCACATCGAGCGCGGCCCGCCGCGCGCGCGTCAGGGCGCGAGCGGCGGCGGGCAGCCGGTCTTCCAGCCCGATGGGCAACAGATCGCGGGTCGGGTCGGTCATCGGCTCGCCCCCTAGCGGCGTCAGAACTCCAGCGCCATGACGGTCTTCACGCCCTGCAGCTTGCAGGCCTTGTCGATGACCGCCTTCGGGATCGACTGGTCCACCGACAGCAGCAGCACCGCCTCCCCGCCCGCATCGCGCCGGCCGAGGTGGAAGGTGCCGATGTTGATGCCGCTTTCGCCGAGCAGCGTGCCGATGCGCCCGATGAATCCGGGCGCGTCCTCGTTGACGATGTAGAGCATGTGGCCGGCGAGCTCGGCCTCGATGCCGATGCCGAAGATCTCGACCAGGCGTGCGGTTTCGTTGCCGAACAGCGTGCCCGCGACCGAGCGGTCGCCCTGGCTCGTCGCGACGGTCACGCGGATGAGCGTGTTGTACGCCCCTTCCCGCTCGTGCCGGACGCTGCGCACGTCGAGCCCGCGCTCCTTCGCGAGGTATGGCGCGTTCACCATGTTCACGGTGTCGGAATACTGCCGCATGAGGCCCGCGAGCACCGCGCCCTCGATCGGCTTGCCCGACAGCTCGGCCGCGGCGCCTTCGCGCTCGATCGAGATCTGCGTAAGGTTGCCGTGCGCAAGCTGGCCGACGAGGCTGCCGAGGTTTTCCGCAAGCTTCATGTAGGGGCGCAGCTTGGGCGCTTCCTCGGCGCTCAGGCTCGGCATGTTGAGCGCGTTGGTGACGCCGCCGTTGACGAGGAAATCGGCCATCTGCTCGGCCACCTGCAGCGCGACGTTGACCTGCGCCTCGTTGGTCGATGCGCCAAGGTGCGGTGTGCAGATGAAGTTGGGCGCGCCGAACAGCGGCGATTCCCTGGCTGGCTCGCTCGCGAAGACGTCGAGTGCGGCACCCGCGATGTGACCGCTTTCGAGACCGTCCTTCAATGCCGCCTCGTCGATCAGCCCGCCGCGCGCGCAGTTGACGATGCGCACGCCGGGCTTGGTCTTCTCCAGCCGCTCGCGGCTGAGGATGTTGCGGGTCTGGTCGGTAAGCGGGGTGTGGAGCGTGATGAAGTCCGCCCGCGTGAGCAGGGTTTCGAGATCGACCTTCTCGATGCCGAGTTCGATCGCACGTTCCTCGGTCAGGAAGGGATCGTATGCGACCACTTTCATGCGCAGGCCGATGGCGCGCGAAGCTACGATCGAGCCGATGTTGCCCGCGCCGATCAGGCCCAGCGTCTTGCCGGTGACCTCGACACCCATGAAGGCGTTCTTCGGCCACTCGCCCGCCTGGGTGCGGTTGTTCGCCTCCGGGATCTGCCGGGCGAGCGCAAAGATCAACGCGATCGCGTGCTCGGCGGTCGTGATCGAGTTGCCGAACGGCGTGTTCATCACCACGACCCCCTTCGAGGAGGCATAGGGCACATCGACATTGTCGACCCCGATGCCGGCGCGGCCGATGACCTTGAGGTTGGTCGCCGCATCGAGAATCTCTTTGGTCACCTTGGTCGAGCTGCGGATCGCGAGGCCGTCATACTCGCCGATGCGCGCCTTGAGCTGCTCGGGGGTTTCGCCCGTGATCACGTCGACCTCGCAGCCGCGCTCTTCGAAGATGCGCGCGGCATTGGGGTCCATCTTGTCGGAAATCAGAACCTTGGGCTTGGCCATGATCGGCCTCCTTGTTCGAAATGGGTTTTCTGGCGCTGGTCGCGCCGGGAAAGTCAGGCAGTGACGGTGGCGTAGGCCCAGTCGAGCCAGGGACCGAGCCTCTCGATATCGGCGGTGTCGACGGTCGCGCCGCACCAGATCCGCAGGCCCGGCGGGGCATCGCGGTAACCTGCCACGTCATAGGCCGCGCCCTGCTCCTCGAGCAGCTTGGCCATTGCCTTGATCATCGCCTCGTCGGCGCCTTCGACCGTCAGGCACACGCTGGTGTTCGATCGGCTCGCCGGGTCGGCCGCAAGGTGGCCGAGCCAGTTGCGGCCCCGCACGATCGCATCGAGCGCTGCGGCATTGGCGTTTGCGCGCGCCTTGAGCGCAGACAGCCCGCCGATCGACTTGCCCCACTCGAGCGCGAAGATCGCGTCCTCGACCGCCAGCATCGAGGGCGTGTTGATCGTCTCGCCCTTGAACACGCCTTCGGCCAGCTTGCCCTTCGAGACCAGGCGGAAGACCTTCGGCAGCGGCCAGGCGGGGGTGTATGTCTCCAGCCGCTCGACCGCGCGCGGGCCGAGGATGATCACGCCGTGCGCGCCCTCCCCGCCGAGCACTTTCTGCCACGAAAAGGTGAGCACATCGACCTTGTCCCACGCGATATCCTGCGCGAACACGGCGCTGGTCGCATCGGCGATCGACAGGCCTTCGCGGTCGTCCGCGATCCAGTCTCCGTTCGGAACGCGCACGCCCGAGGTCGTGCCGTTCCAGGTGAAGATGACGTCGGTCGACCAATCGACCTGGGTAAGGTCGGGAAGCTCGCCGTAGTCGGCGCGGATGACGGTGGGATCGATCTTCAGCTGCTTGACCGCGTCGGTCACCCAGCCCTCGCCGAAGCTCTCCCACGCCAACGTGGTCACGCCGCGCGCACCGAGCATGGTCCACATCGCCATCTCGACTGCGCCGGTATCCGAACCGGGCACGATGCCGATGCGGTGGGTATCGGGCACCTCGAGCACTTCACGGATGAGGTCGATGCAGTACTGGAGGCGCGCCTTGCCGATCTTCGAGCGGTGCGAGCGCCCAAGCGATTCGGTGGCCAGCTTTTCGGGGGACCAGCCCGGCGGCTTCGCGCAGGGACCGGAAGAAAAATAAGGACGCGCAGGCTTTTGCGCCGGCGGCGGCAGGGTATCAATCATGTAGTCTCTCCTTGCAGAGAGCACGCGCGGCGTTGGGACCGCGTGGCCCGCCGGCCGAACTAATGTTGCGCCGCAGCAAGTCAAGCACGCAGGCAAATTATGCGACGGGCCACCGGGGGTTTGCGACCGATGCCCGCTCTCGCCAAACGCCGCTGAGGTCCTTATGGCGGCTCGTCCATGGAAATTGCCGACCTTCGCATCGCACTGTTCAGCGGCAACTACGCCATGACGGTCGACGGCGCGAACAAGGCGCTCAACCGCCTGGTCGAATACCTGTTGCGGCAAGGCGCGACGGTTCGGGTCTATTCCCCGACCATCGACAAGCCGCCGTTCGAGCCCCAGGGCGAGCTGGTCAGCCTTCCCTCGTTCGCGATTCCGGGCCGCAGTGAATATCGGGTGCCGACCTGGCTGGGCGCGCGGGTCGAGGCGGATCTCGCGGCGTTCGCACCGGATGTCGTGCACATCTCCTCGCCCGATTTCGCCGCGCGCGAGGCAGCCAGGTGGGCGCGCGACCGTGACATTCCGGTGGTCGCCAGCGTGCACACCCGGTTCGAGACTTATCCGCGCTATTACCACCTGGGCTTTCTCGAGCCGGCGATGGAGGCTTGGCTGCGCAAGCTCTATCGCCGCTGCGATGCCCTGCTCACTCCCAGCCCGAGCATGATCGGAACCCTGCGCGAGCAGAGGATGAACGACGACATCGGCTTGTGGTCACGCGGGGTCGAGCACGCCATCTTCAACCCCTCCCGGCGCGACCGGACATGGCGCCATTCTCTCGGTTTCTCCGATGACGACTTGGTGATCGGATTCCTCGGCCGCCTGGTCCTTGAAAAGGGGCTCGATGTCTTCGCGGAGGTCCTGGCGGCGCTCGGAAGAACGGGCGTGCCGCACAAGGTGCTGGTGATCGGCGAAGGCCCCGCCAGGTCCGCGTTCGAGGAGAAGATGCCCGACGCATGTTTCGTGGGCTTCCAGAACGGGGAGAACCTGGGTCGCGCGGTCGCTTCGATGGACGTGCTCCTCAACCCGAGCGTGACCGAGACTTTCGGCAACGTCACGCTGGAGGCGATGGCCTGCGGAGTGCCGGTGGTCGCTGCCGACGCGACCGGCGCAGCCAGCCTGGTGGAAGACGGCGTGAACGGTTTCCTCGTTCCGCCGGGCGAAGTCGGGGCCTTTGCCGAGCGGCTGTCCCGCTACGCGGGCGATCTCGAACTGCGCCGCCGGCACGGCGAGGCCGGCGCGGAGAAAGCGCGGGCGTTCGAATGGGACGCGATCAACCGCGCCGTCGCGGATACCTATCTTCGCCTGGTGAATGCGCGCCGGAACTAGTTCAGCGCAGCACCTCGCGCCGCCGCATGGCAAGGGCGTAGATCAACAGCAGCAGCGCGACCGCCTTGATCGCCCAGTTGAACGCCTGTGCCCCGGGTGAGTTGACCGAATCCGGCGCGGCATGGCCGAGCGTGTAGATCGTCATCACGACGACCCCCGCCAAGGATAGCCCGAAAGCCGTTACCGCATGTCGGCTGCGCGCCAGCAGCAGGAGCGACCCGGCAATCGCGCCCCAGACGCCGAAGGCCCATCCCGCGGTGGCCCACGCCGGAACGGCCGCGAACCACGCGACCACGTCATCGCTCATTCCCATCTGCCTGAGATATTCGTCGCCCCGCAAATGGGTCATCGAGTAATCGAACGCGCCCATGGCGTTCCACAACAGCGAGAGCACCCCGACGACCCACAGGTGCCAGGGAGCCCGCTCCGATCCGCTCGAGACCGTTCCGTCGGGACCTTGATCGACGACCGCCTGTTCCATGGCCTGCATCCTCCCCCCCCGGAAGCGACCCCGGGGGGAAGAATACCATCGACCGGGCTCCCGGGAAAGCGAGCTCAGAGCCGCTCGATACGCTTGGCCATTTCATCGATCATGTCGACGATCCGCTCGATAGCCTCGTTATCGAGCTGGCCGGAGCGGGCCTTGATCTTGAGTACGTTCGCCAAGTTGCCCATGGCCCGGAAAATGTGCGGCGAACGCCCCTTGCGCTGAGTGTCGCCGTGTTCCGACAGCCGTTCGAACAGCGCCTCAACCTCGTCCGCCTTGTCAACAAGCTCCCGGCGACCCTGATCGGTCGCGGTGAAAGCCTTGCGCGGCGAGCTGTCGTCCGCCTTCTCCTCGATCGCGCCCTCGTCGGCCAGCAACTGGAGGGTGGGATAGACCGCCCCCGGGCTTGGCGCGTAATCGCCGCCGGTCAGTTCCTCGATCGCCTTGATCAGTTCGTAACCGTGGCGCGGCTCGTCGGCGACGAGCTTGAGCAGCGCAAGGCGCAGTTCGCCTTGCCCGAACATCCGTCCACGGCGCCGGCCGCGACCGCCGCCACCTGCGCCAAAGGGTCCTCCCGGTCCGAACGGACCATCGGGGCCGAAGGGGCCATCCGGCCCGAACGGACCATCGGGGCCGAAACCGCCCCAGCGCTTACCGTTGAGATTGAACTTCCAGCTCTTGGGGCCGTCCCTGTGTTCGAAACCGTGTCGCATCGGAATTCCTCCTTAAGATGCGTCACGATATATCTTGGAAGTATCGAAATGCAAGCCCTCGCGGTTTCGCCAGGCAAATCCTACATGGAGTGGATGGCCGATCTTTTTCCTGAAACAGTGTCCAGGCCTCCGCTGGGCGGGTCGGCTCCCGAAGAGGAGCCGCGCGCCGACGCGCCGCTCGCCGATCGGCTGCGCCCGCGATCGCTGGACCAAGTTGTCGGCCAGGAGCACCTGACGGGCCCCGAAGGCGCTATCGGCCGGATGGTCGCAGCGGGCCGCCTGTCGAGCATGATCCTGTGGGGGCCGCCCGGAACCGGCAAGACCAGCATCGCGCGGTTGCTGGCAGACGCCGTCGGAATGCGCTTCGTCGCGATCAGTGCGGTGTTCTCCGGCGTAGCCGATCTCAAGAAGGTTTTCGCCGAGGCGGACAAGGCCGCGCAGGCCGGCCAGCGCACGCTGCTGTTCGTGGACGAAATCCATCGATTCAACCGGGCGCAACAGGATGGCTTCCTGCCCTTCGTGGAACGCGGCACCGTCACTTTGGTGGGCGCGACCACGGAAAACCCCAGCTTCGAACTGAACGCCGCGCTGCTCAGCCGGGCGCAGGTGCTGATCCTCCACCGGCTCGACGCGAAGGCTCTGTGCCGCTTGCTTGATAAGGCGGAAGAACTCCAAGGGCCCCTTCCCCTTACCGCCGAAGCGCGCGATGCGCTGGTCGCGAGCGCGGACGGCGACGGTCGATTCCTGCTCAACCAGGCAGAGACGCTCTATGCCGCGCGGGTGGAAGAGCCTCTCGGGCCGGCAGAGCTTGGCCACTTCCTCCAGCGGCGTGTCGCTGTCTACGACAAGGATCGCGAGGGACACTACAACCTCATCTCCGCATGGCACAAAAGCCTGCGCGGATCGGACCCGGACGCGGCGCTCTATTACCTTGCGCGGATGCTGGTCGCGGGCGAACAGCCCCTGTTCGTGCTGCGGCGACTAGTGCGCGCGGCGGTCGAGGACATCGGCCTCGCCGATCCGCAGGCTCTCGTGCAGTGTCTCGCGGCAAAGGACGCCTACGACTTTCTCGGCAGCCCCGAAGGCGAGCTGGCGATCGTCCAGGCCTGTCTCTACTGCGCCACCGCGCCGAAATCGAACGCCGCCTACAAGGCGCAAAAGGCGGCCTGGCGCAGCGCCAAGGAAACCGGCAGCCTGATGCCCCCGGCCAATATCCTGAACGCACCGACAAAACTGATGAAGGATATCGGCTACGGCAAGGGCTATGCCTACGACCATGACGCCGACGAAGGTTTTTCCGGCGCCAACTACTGGCCTGACGAGATGGAGCGCCAGACATATTACGATCCGCCCGACCGCGGCTTCGAGCGCGAGGTGCGCAAAAGGATCGAATACTGGAACCGCCTGCGCGCGGAACGCGCCGAGGGGTGAGCCCGGATCGCTTCCGGCACTTCGCGGCGATCGACTGGTCGGGCGCCGCGGGCGAGCGGCACGCTGGCATAGCGGTCGCCCTGTGCCGCGCCGGAGAAAGCGCTCCGCGCATCGTGCGGCCCGGCCATCGCTGGTCGCGCGCCGAGGTCCGCGACTGGATTGCGGAAGATATGCCACCGGAAACACTGGTCGGCCTCGATATATCGGGTTCGCTCGCGTTCGAGGATGCCGGGGCGTACTTTCCGGGCTGGGAGGCAAGCCCGGGTGATGCGCGGGCCTTGTGGGCGCTGGTGGAGGATTTTTCGGCTACGGACCCGCACCTTTCGGCGGGAAGCTTTGTCGATCACCCGGAGATCGCGCGTCATTATCGCCGTCATGGCGGACGCGAGGGCGACCTGTTCGGCGGTGGCATCGGCCGTCTGCGGGTGACCGAGAGAACGGGCCAGACCGCGCTTGGCTGCCGCCCGACGAGCAACTTCAACCTCGTGGGCGCGAGCCAGGTCGGCAAGGCCAGCCTGACCGGCATGCGCGTGCTGCACCGCCTCGATGGCCATATCGCACTGTGGCCCTATGACCCGCTGCCCGAACGAGGCCACGTCGCGGTGGAGATCTACACCACTATCGCGGCCATCGCAGCAGGCCGACCGGCGAGCCGGAGCAAGCTGCGCACTTTCGCCGAACTCAACGCCGCCCTGTCCGCCATCGGCAGCAAGCCGGTGCGTGGCTCGGGTCCGATCGACGATCATCGTTCCGACGCGCTTCTGGCCGCCGCGTGGCTTCGTACCGTGGCGCACGACGCGCGCTACTGGCAGCCTGCCGCCATGACAGAAGGAATTGCACGGACCGAAGGCTGGACCTTCGGCGCGCTGTAGCCTGCCGCCCGAGCGATGAAGCGTGGAGCGATTCCCCCCGTCCAGCCGTTGCCCCAGCGCAAGTACGAGTATTCGCGAAGGAATTTCAAACGGAGTGCCCGAAGGAAAGAACGTCGTGCGCGGATTGGGCGCGCGCGAGATTGCCGCCGGTATCGGAGTGCTGGCCCGTCCGCGCAGCCCGATCCCCTTTCTCGCCCGCGCGGCCGGGGATGCGCTCGATATCGGCGCGGCCGGCTATGCGGCACGCAAGGCCACGGGCGACAAGGCCAAGGTCGCGCGGTTCTCGCTTGCCACGGTAGCGGGCTTCCTCGTCCTCGACCTGCTGATCGCACGATCGCTCGCCAGGCGTTGAAGGTCTGGACGCCGGCCCCCGATTGCAGCAAAGCGCTCCCGCGCGATCGTGGGCCGGCTTAGCTCAGTTGGTAGAGCACCTGATTTGTAATCAGGGGGCCGCGGGTTCGAATCCTGCAGCCGGCACCATATCGATACCCGTCCGAAAAGAGCGCTGGATTCAGTGCGTGTGGCCCATCGTCCAGGCCTTGGCGGCATCGCGCACTGGATCAAAGTCCTGCACGATGTCCGGCGCGAGGGATCTTGTTGCCAGGATCGTTTCGGATGTCAGGGGTGGATCGAACTTCAGCCCGGCGAAGAGACCGTCCTGCCAGACGATGTCGCCGTAGGCTTCGAAGTCCAGCCAGCGCAGGATGCCCGAGCGGCCGGTTCCGGGCGCCTGCGTCTGCAGCCTCGCCCCCGTCTGCGACAAATCGAGAAGCTGGACGTGAGCCACGCCATCCAGCGTTTCCAGGCGAGAGGTGATGCCCACCCGGAGCCGGGGACGTTGCCGGCGGCGTTTGCCGGGAATGTCGCGCGCGTCGCTCATCCATGCAAGAATAGGCCGGACCTCCCCACAATTGGTGAAGTGGAATGGTTTCCGCAATATTGCGCCTGAGCGCATCCGGCACCGGCGGGAGGTTCGCGCGTTTCCTCGCCCGTGAAGATCGCCACATACAATGTGAACGGCGTCAATGGGCGCCTCCCTGTACTCCTCCGCTGGCTCGAGCAGGCACAGCCCGATGTGGTGGCGTTGCAGGAGCTCAAGGCGCCCGACGAGAAGTTTCCTGCCGAACCGATCCGCCAACTCGGTTACGAGGTCATCTGGCATGGGCAGAGCCGCTGGAACGGCGTCGCCATGCTGAGCCGCATCGGCGAAATCCACGAAACCCGGCGCGGATTGCCTGGCGATCCGGATCCGGCGCAGAGCCGCTACATCGAGGCGGCGATCAACGGTATCCTGTTTGCCGGCCTTTACCTGCCCAATGGCAACCCCCGCCCCGGCCCCAAGTTCGACTACAAGCTCGCCTGGTTCGAACGCCTGATCGAGCACGCCGCTCAGCTTCTCGCCAGCGGCCTCCCGGTCGTCCTGATGGGCGATTTCAACGTGATGCCGACCGAGCTGGACGTCTATAAGCCCGAGCGTTGGCTGGACGACGCGCTGTTCGCGCCCGAAACGCGCGCGGCCTGGTTCCGCCTGGTCGAGCAGGGCTGGACCGATGCCCTGCGCGCCATGCACCCGGACGAAACGATCTACACCTTCTGGGACTATTTCCGGAACGCCTTTGCCCGCGACGCCGGGCTCAGGATCGACCATTTCCTGCTCAGCCCCTCGCTCAAGGACCGTCTCCTTGCGGCGGAGGTCGACCGGGAACCGCGCGGGTGGGAAAAGACCAGCGACCACACGCCTGTGTGGATCGAGCTGGCGGACTAGACCATCGTTTCCGGGCGCACGAGCCGGTCGAATTCGGCCGCGCTCACATCGCCGCTCGCCAGTGCTGCTTCGCGCAAGGTCGTGCCTTCCTTGTGCGCCTTCTTGGCGATCGCGGCCGCCTTGTCGTAGCCAATCGCGGGAGCCAGCGCGGTCACCAGCATCAGCGAGTTCTCAACTCCTCGCTGGATGTTCTCCCGGCGCGGCTCGAGCCCGGCAAGCAGGTGCTCGGTAAAGCTCTCGCAGGCGTCGGCCAGCAGCCGTATCGAGCGCAGCGCATTCCATGCCATCAGCGGACGGTAGGTATTGAGCTCGAACTGGCCCTGGCTGCCCGCGAACGTCAGCGCGGCGTGGTTGCCGAAGACCTCGATGCAAACCTGGGTCAGCGCCTCGACCTGGGTGGGGTTGACCTTGCCCGGCATGATCGAGCTGCCCGGTTCGTTCTCCGGCAGCGCGAGCTCTCCCAGGCCCGAGCGTGGCCCCGAACCGAGCAGGCGAATATCGCCGGCGATCTTGTAGAGACTCGCGGCAAGGGCATTGAGCGCGCCATGGGCGAACACCAGCGCGTCCTGCGCGGCAAGCGCGGCGAACTTGTTGGGCGCGGTCACGAAGGGCAATCCGGTGATTGCGGCAATCCTGGCCGCCACCTTTTCCGCGAACCCGTGCGGCGCATTGAGCCCGGTGCCGACCGCGGTACCGCCCTGCGCCAGCTCGTAAAGGCCCGGAAGCGTCAGCTCGATCCGTTCGATTCCGGCCTGGACCTGGGCGGCGTAACCGGAAAACTCCTGCCCCAGCGTCAAAGGGGTGGCGTCCTGTGTATGCGTGCGGCCGATCTTGACGATGCCGCACCACGCTTGCGCCCTGGCGGCGAGATCCGCGTGCATCGCGCGCAGCGCGGGCAGGAGGTGGCGCACGATCTCACCCGCCACGGCCACGTGGATCGCGCTGGGAAAGGTGTCGTTGGAGCTCTGGCTCATGTTGACGTGATCGTTGGGATGGACCGGCTTCTTCGATCCGATCTCGCCGCCGAGTATCTGGATCGCGCGGTTGGCGATCACCTCGTTGGCATTCATGTTGCTCTGCGTGCCGGAGCCCGTCTGCCAGACGACCAGCGGGAATTCGGCATCGAGCCGGCCGTCGATCACTTCCTGCGCGGCGCGGACGATCGCATCCGCGAGGTTCGCATCGAGCACGCCGAGGTCGCGGTTGGCCTCCGCTGCCGCGCGCTTGACCGTGCCGAGCGCGCGGATCAGCGGCAATGGCATCGTCTCTCCGCCAATGCGGAAATTCTCCAGGGACCGCTGGGTCTGCGCGCCCCACAGCCGGTCCGCGGGCACCTCCACCGCGCCCATCGTGTCGGTTTCGGTGCGGGTATTGGTCATCCTCTTCCCCTGTAGGAAGCGACGCCCTGGTCGGGCACCCACAGACCCTCGGGCGGAGCGCCGGTCTGCCAGAACACGTCGATGGGAATGCCCCCGCGCGGATACCAGTAGCCGCCGATGCGCAACCAGCGCGGGCGCATCTCTTCCACCAGCCGCTGGCCGATGCCGACCGTCACGTCCTCGTGAAAACCGCAATGGTTGCGGAAGCTGGCAAGAAAGAGCTTGAGGCTCTTGGATTCGACGATCGTCTCCCCGGGGGCGTAATCGATGACGAGGTGAGCGAAATCCGGCTGGCCGGTGACCGGGCAGAGCGAGGTGAATTCAGGCGCGGCGAAGCGCACGAGGTAGAGCGCGCCCTGGCGCGGGTTGGGCACGTAATCGAGCGCGGCCTCGTCGGGGCATCCGGGCAGTTCGCTATGGTAGCCCAGGTGGATCGTATCGGGTGTGTCGCTCATGCCGCGCATCTGGGCCTAATTGCACCCGGCTGCAAGGCAGTGGTGGACTCGGCCAATTCAGTGCCTATTCAGCGCCGCCCACGCTTGAACGGCACGCCCGGGAGCCATGAGACCACTCGCCCACACCAGCCTGCTCGTGCTTGCCACGTTGAGCGCGCCCTTCGGCGCATCGCTGGCTGCCCAGGAGGCGCCTGGCGGTTTCCGTCTACCGACGCCCACTCCCACACCGACGGACATCCAGGGCCCTGTCGATCCCGACGCACCGATCCTGACTCGCCCCCGCGCAACCGCACCCACGCCGACCCCAACGCCGACACCGCGCGCGACCCCGACGCCGACACCCACGCCGACGCCGCGGCCCACGCCGACCCAGCGGCCGGCGATCCAGCCAAGCAACAGCTCGCTCCCCCCGCGCTTCACGCCCCCCGCAGCGGCGCCGGCGCAGGAAACCCCGTCCGTGACGGCTGGGGCCAGCGCGTTTCCGACGGCGCCGGCGAGCACCCTGCCGACTGAATCTGCGCCCGTTCCGCTGCCGACCGCCTCGGCCACCGCGCTTCCCGAAACGGCAACCCGATCCGAAGGCATCCCCGGCTGGCTCTACGCGCTCGGCGGCCTGCTCGTTGTGGCCGCAGGCGCGGCGGTGTTCTTCGTTCGCCGGCGCGCGGGCGATGAGGCGGAAGCTCCACTCATAGAGCGACCGGTTGCCGCACCGCCGCGGGCCGACAACATTGTCGCAGAGCCTCCTGTCGCCGTCAGCGGGCCGCGGCTGACGATCGAGGCGCGGGCGCTCCGCCTTGCCCGAAGCATGATGTATGCGACGCTGAGCTACGAAGTCGTCGTCACGAATCGCAGTGGCCAGCCGCTCACAGACGTGAGACTCGGCGCCGATCTCGTTACCGCCCATGCGCGCATCCCGACCGAGCAGCAGATAGCCGATCCGCTCGTCCCGCTCGACCCGGTCCGAACGATCGAGCGGATCGATCCGGGCGCCAGCGTGCAGGTTTCGGGTGAGCTGCGCCTGCCGGTCGCCCAGATCCGCCCGATCCCGCACGGCAAGGCCGTGGTCTATGTTCCGCTGCTCCGCGTCCGGGCGCAAGCACAGGGGATCGAACCGTTGGCCCGTACTTTCGTCGTCGGCTTGCGTCCTGCGGGCATGGGCCAGCGGCTGCAGCCGTTCAGGCTTGACGAGATGCCGCAGACTTACAGCGCGGTGAGCCAGCACGCCCTCGACTGACACGCTCGACTGGACGCCGGCGCGCGGCTACCGTTCGCCGATGGACAGTCTCGTAAGCACGGAGTGGCTCGCCAGGGAACTTGGCGCAGCCGATCTCAAGGTAATCGACGCCTCCTCGCACCTGCCCGCCGTGGGCCGCAACGCGGGCGAGGAATTCGCCGCGGGGCACATTCCCGGCGCGCTTTTCCTCGACCTCGCCGGCCTGAAGGATGCGGGCTCGAGCGTCCCGAACGCCTTGCCCACCGCGCAGCAGTTCGCACAGCGCATGACGGCGCTCGGCATTTCCGCTGACGACCGCGTGGTCATCTACGACGACAGCGACGTAAAGACGTCCAGCAGGGCGTGGTTCATCCTGCGCATGAACGGGCTGCGAAACATCGCCATCCTCGATGGCGGACTGGGGAAGTGGAAAGCCGAAGGCCGGCCCCTCGAAAGCGGTGCTTCAGCCGCCGGCCAGGCACGCGAAGTCGAGGCGAGCGGCGACTGGAGCCGGGTGCGCACCAAGGCCGAAATGCTGGCCAACATCGACAGCGGCGCGGAGCAGGTGATCGACGCACGCGATGCGGGTCGGTTCACGGCAGAAACCGCCGATGCGATCCACGGCCTTGCCGGAGGGCACATTCCCGGCGCGCGGAACCTGTTCTTCCGCGACCTGCTGAACCCGGACGGTACGTTCCGTTCCGATGACGAGCTTCGCGCCGCCTTCGAACGCGCCGGCATCGACCTGTCGCGCCCGATCGTGACGAGCTGCGGCAGCGGGGTGACGGCCTCGGTCCTGCTGTTCGCGCTCCATCGGCTCGGCGTCGACGACGCCGCGCTCTATGATGGCAGCTGGAGCGAATGGGGCGCCGATCCCTCGACCCCGAAAGAAAGCGGAGCGGCCGCCTGACAATGGCGAAGAGGAACGCGCACGGACGCGGCACCCGCCTGGTCGAAGCCGGCCGCCGGGTCGAGTGGACCGGCCCGGTCGTCAACCCGCCGGTGTGGCGGGCGAGCACGCACCTCTATGCCGACACCGCCGCGCTCGACGAGTGCAAGCACCACAATGCCGACGGGCATTTCTTCTACGGCCGGCGCGGCGCGCCGACCCAGTGGGCGTTGGCCGACGCGTTGACGAGCCTCGAAAGCGGCGCCGTGGGAACGGTGCTCTACCCCAGCGGGGTCGCCGCGATCGCCGGCGCGCTGCTGGCGGTGCTCAAGCCAGGCGACGTGCTGCTCGTGACCGACAATGCCTATGAGCCGACCCGCGCCATGGCTCGCGGGCTGCTCGCCCGCATGGGAATAGAGGCGCGGTTCTTCGATCCGCTCGACCTTGCCGCTTTTCCGGAACGGTTCTGCGAGCGCACGAAGGCGGTCATGCTGGAAAGCCCCGGCAGCCTGACCATGGAAGTGTGCGACGTACCAGCGCTCGCGGCGGCCGCCCGCGAAAGGGGCGCGGCAACGATCATGGACAATACCTGGGCCGGCCCGCTCGGCTTCCAGCCGCTCGCGCACGGGTGCGACATTTCGGTGATGAGCCTGACCAAGCACGTCGGCGGGCATTCGGACTTGATGATGGGCTCGGCCTCGGCGGGCGAGAAGTGGCACGCGCGGCTGCGGCAGACTGCCCAGGCGCTGGGCCACGTCGTTTCGCCCGACGACGCTTCGCTGGCCCTGCGCGGTTTGCGCACGATGGGGGTTCGCCTGGAGCGCAGCACCGCCAGCGCGCTGGCGATTGCTCAATGGCTGCGGCAGCGCGCCGAGGTGGCGCACGTCCTGTGCCCGATGCTGCCCTGCTCGCCGGGGCATGACCTGTGGCAGCGCGATTTCACCGGCGGTTGCGGCCTGCTGAGCTTCGTCCTCGCCGGCAGCGACGAACCGGCCCGTTCACGGTTCATCGACGCGCTCGAGCTGTTCGGGATCGGTTTCAGCTGGGGCGGGTTTGAAAGCCTTGTGACGCCCTTCGATCCCGCGCCCATTCGCTCGCGAACGAATTGGCCGCCACCGGGCTGGCAGCAAGCCGACCGGCTGGGCGTGCGCCTCTCGATCGGGCTGGAGGATACCGCCGATCTGGTCGCCGACCTCGACCGCGCCTTCGCGGCGATGGAGCCACGCTGATGCAGGCCCGCGCCGCCGGGGCGGAAAACGAGATCCATGCCGCGGACGGACTGAAGCAGGCGGTGGCGGAAAAAAGCCACACCGCCGCCGGCATGGTCGAGACTCTCGACGACCTGGCGATCGACCTCGGCCATTCGCGCGTCTCGCTGTGGGACGCGCTGGTGTTCGTCACCATCATCGTCGGTGTCCTCGTCGCGGCGTGGTTCCTGAGCCGCGGCGCCCGCCATCTGCTGCGGCGGATGACGCGGCTCGATACCACCCAGCGGCTGCTCGCCGAAAAGCTCGTCACCATCGCCGTCTGGGCGCTGGCCATTCTCGTCGGGATCGATATCCTCGGGATCGACCTGACCGCGCTGGCGGTGTTTTCGGGCGCGTTCGGCCTCGCGATCGGATTCGGCCTGCAGAAGACCTTCGGCAACCTGATCGCCGGGATCATCCTGCTGATGGACCGCTCGATCAAGCCGGGTGACGTAATCGCCATTGCCGATGCGGCGGGCAATTCCACCTTCGGCCAGATCCGCAAGATCGGCATCCGCGCCGTCTCGCTGACCACGCGCGATCAGAAAGAATACCTGATCCCGAACGAGAACCTGATGGTCAATCAGGTGGAGAACTGGTCGTATTCCTCAAGGAACGTGCGGGTCCAGGTGCCGATCGGGATTGGCTACAATTCCGACATCGAGTTGGCCGAAAAGCTTATGCTGGAGGCCGCGAAGGGCGCAAAGCGGGTGCTCACCACCCCTCCCCCCGTCGTCTGGCTGGAGAAATTCGGGGACAGCTCGATCGACTTCCGCATCCACTGCTGGATCAACGATCCCGAAGAAGGTGTCGGGAACGTCCGCTCGGCAGTGCTCAAGAGGTTGTGGGTGCTGTTCAGGGACAACGGCATCGAGATCCCCTTCCCCCAGCGTGACGTGAACCTGAAGGACAGCGCGCAGCTGCGCCAGCTGGTGGCCGCCCTCGAACGGAGGGCAGGCATCGCGGCAGGCGAGCCGGAAGCCTAGCTTCCCAGGGGCCTATCCCAGCTTTCAAAATCGGCGCTACCGCGCCTGACAGGCAATCTGGCTGGCGAGCGGTCCTGGCCTCTCCCAATCAGGCGGGATGAAGAAAACAGGCACCGTCTATCTTGTCGGCGCGGGTCCGGGCGACCCGGATCTGCTGACGCTGCGCGCCGCGCGGCTGCTCGAACACGCGGAGCTGGTCGTTCACGACGGGCTCGTCGATCCCGCCGTGCTGGCGTTGGCTCCTCCGGCGGCGGAGCTCGTCTCCGTGGCCAAGAGCCGCGCGCGGCACACGCTGGCGCAGGACCAGATTAATGCGTTGCTGGTGCGCGAGGCGCGCGCCGGGCGCGATGTGGTGCGGTTGAAGGGCGGCGATCCGCTGGTCTTCGGGCGCGGTGGAGAGGAAGCCGAAGCCTGTCGCTTCGCCGGCGTGCCGGTCGAGATCGTTCCCGGCATCAGCGCCGCCAACGGCGCCGCCGCCGCCGCGCAGATCACGCTTACGCATCGCGACGCATCCAGCGTGGTCAGCTTCGTCGCCGGCCAGTGCAAGGGCCTGGCCGAACAGGACTGGGCGGGCCTTGCCGACAAGGGCCGCACGCTCGTCATCTACATGGGCGTCAAGACCGCGCCGCAGATCGCTGAAAAGCTCATGGGCGATGGCCTCGCGCCGGACATGCCGGTGGCTGTAATCGAGAACGCCTGCCGCCCCGAGATGCGCGTGCTCCGCGGGCCACTCGCAGCCCTACCCGATCTTGTCGTGCGCGAACGCGTGAAGAGCCCGGCGCTGATCGTGATCGGCGAAGTGACCGCGCGCGAGGATGCCGTCGTCGCGCAGCTGATGGAGACCATGGCATGAGGATCATCACCGGGAACGACCTGAAGTCCGGCGCGGTGACGTGGTGGACCGGCTACGACTGGTCGCTCCATGTCGAGGACGCGGTCGACGCCGGCGACCAAGCCGAAGCGATCATGGCCCGCGAAACCGCGACCTGCCGGGTCAACAATCCCTACATCATCGAAGGCGAGAAGACCGCCGACGGCGTGCGCCCCGCGCATATCAAGGACCGCATCCGGGCACTCGGGCCGACCGTGCGCCCGGACCTGACGCTCAAGCCCGCCGACCCCGAAGCCCGTGAATGGGTGATCTGACATGTACCGCTACGACAAATACGACCAGGCGATGGTCGACACCCGTGTCGAGGAATTCCGCGAACAGGTCCGCCGCCGCATCGAAGGCAAGATGGACGACGACCAGTTCAAGCCGCTGCGGCTGAAGAACGGGCTCTATCTCCAGCTCCACGCATACATGCTGCGTGTCGCCGTCCCGTACGGCACGCTCAATTCGGCGCAGATGCGCACGCTGGCTGACATCGCGAGGCGGTATGACCGTGGCTACGGCCATTTCACCACCCGGCAGAACATCCAGTACAACTGGATCAAGCTGGCCGAGGCGCCCGACATTCTCGCCGATCTGGCGGAGGTCGAGATGCACGCGATCCAGACCAGCGGGGAATCGATCCGCAACGTATCGTCCGATCATTATGCCGGAGCCACCGCCGACGAGGTGATCGACCCGCGTCCGTGGGCCGAGATGCTGCGGCAGATGACCACCTTCATGCCGGAATTCAGCTACCTCCCGCGCAAGTTCAAGATCGCGGTGATCGCGAGCGCCGAGGACCGGGTGGCGCTGCGCTGGCATGACTTCGCGCTGCGGATCGTCCGCAACGCGGCTGGCGAGATCGGGTTCGAGGTGTTCCTCGGCGGCGGCATGGGCCGCACGCCCTTCATCGCCTACCGCAGCCGCGAGTTCCTGCCCGCGAACCAGATCTTCAGCTACCTGCAGGCCGTCCTGCGCGTGTGGAACCGCCACGCGCGGCGTGACAACATCCACAAGCAGCGCATGAAGATCCTCGTCCACGACCTTGGGCAGGAGGAATTCACCCGCCAGGTGGAGGAGGCGTTCCAGCACTTCCTTTCGCTGGGCGAGGATTTCCCGCAGGCGGAATACGACCGGATCGCAGCCTACTTCGAACCGCCCGCGTTCGAGCAGGGGCTGAGCGACGAGATCGACCTGTCGGACCCCGCCTTCGCCGCCTGGGTCAAGCAGCAGGTCGTCGCGCACAAGGCGCCCGGTTACGCGATTGCCAACATCAGCCTGAAGCCGGTGGGCGGCATCCCGGGCGACATCTCCGCCGAGCAGATGGAGCTGGTCGCGGATCTGGCCGAGCGCTTCAGCTTGGACGAGCTGCGCTCCACCCACGCGCAGAACCTCGTCCTGCCGCACGTGCGCAAGGCGGATCTCCACACCGTCTGGCAGGCGCTCGTTTCGGCCGGACTGGCGGATGCGAACCTCGATCTGGTGACCGACGTGATCGCCTGTCCGGGCCTCGATTATTGCAGCCTGGCCAATGCGCGCTCCATCCCGGTCGCGCAGAAGATCGTCGAGCGGTTCGCGGATGCCGGGCGCCAGGCCGACATCGGCGAGCTCAAGATCAAGGTATCGGGCTGCATCAACGCCTGCGGTCACCACCACGCGGGCAACATCGGCATTCTCGGCGTCGATCGGAAAGGCAGCGAGAGCTACCAGCTCCTCCTCGGCGGATCAGGTGACGAGGACACGACGCAGGCGAAGATCGCCGGTCCAGGGTTCGACGAGGACGGCATCGTCGACGCGGTCGAACGCGCGGTGGAGCATTACCGCGTGATCCGCGAGGGCGGCGAACGCTTCATCGACACCTACCGCCGCGTCGGAATGGAAGGCTTCAAGGAGGCAATCTATGGCTGAGAGCGGCAACCCCACACCCGCCGCGACCGAGGAATTCTCGGCCGGTCTGCGTTTTCGCGACGATGCCCCGGCGGATGAGCCGGCAGTATCGCTCGATGCGTTCCTCGAACAGGAGGAAGCGGATTCGGTGCGCATCGAGGCGGGCGAGGACGTCACCGTGCTCCTCCCCCATCTCGAACGCCTGCGGCTGATCGAGGTGGACTTCCCGAAGTTCCGCGACGGCCGGGGCTTCTCCACCGCGCGGATGCTGCGTGAGGCGGGCTACACCGGAGAAATCAAGGCGACCGGCGACGTGCTGGTCGATCTCATCTTCTTCATGCGCCGCTGCGGCTTCGACAGCTTCGCGCCGGACAAGCCGATCGACCCCGCCGACGCGGAGGTGGCGCTGACCCGGTGGGAGCACGTCTATGTGCCCGCCGCGGATGACCGGGTGCCGATCTGGAAATTGCGCCATGGCTGATCTCGGCATCGGCCGCCTCGTAGACCGGATCGACAGCGCGCCGCGCTTCGCCGCAGCCGACGCCATTCGCCTCAACCAGGCTTACCGCGCCAGCGACACGCGCGCGGTGCTCGACGCCGTGCTGCACGAAGGGGTGGCCGGGCGCGTGGCGGTCGTCTCCAGTTTCGGCGCGGAGAGCGCAGTCCTGCTGCACCAGGTGGCGCAGGTCGCCTCCCATACCCCGGTACTCTTCCTCGACACCGGCAAGCATTTCCCCGAAACGCTCGCCTATCGCGACGAGCTGGTCGCCCATCTCGGGCTGACCAATCTCCAGGTGCTGGCGCCCGATCCTGCCTTGCTGGATGCGCGCGACGGCAATGGCCTGCGTTGGTCGTTCGATCCCGACGGTTGCTGCGAGATTCGTAAAGTGCTGCCGCTCGCCGCCGCGCTGGCCGGTTTCGACGCGACGCTGACAGGGCGAAAGGCGTTCCAGGCGAGCACCCGGGCCAACCTGCCGCGGTTCGAGCTCGATCACTCCGATGCCCTGGGGCGGCTGAAGATCAACCCGCTGATCGACTGGCAGGCGGATGACCTTGCCACATACGTAGCGGCGCACGGCCTGCCGCCTCATCCGCTGGTGGAGGCTGGCTATCCCTCGATCGGCTGCTCGCCGTGCACCAGCAAGGTGGCGCCGGGGGAAGACCCGCGTTCGGGCCGGTGGAAGGGCTGGGACAAGACCGAGTGCGGCATTCACTCGCCGGTCAAGCTCGGGCCCGACGGCGAGCTGCCGCCGGGCTACGAACCGTTTCTCTGAAGCCTGGTCAGCCCTCGACCCGCTCTATGGTCGCCGTCTTCTTGGTGACCGGGTTGTAAGAGGTCCATTTGCCGTTCTCGACCTTCTCGTCGGAACAGATCTGCTGCTCGCCCGGACCGTCCTTGGTCCAGCAGTACTGCGCGCTCGACTTCTGCTCCCAGCGGCCGGTCTCGACGACTTTGCCATCGACGGTATCGGCATAAGTGCCGTCTGCCCTCACTTCTTCCATCACCACTTGGCCATCGGGCGAAGTGACCTTGAACGTACCGGTCGAAGGTTTGCCATCGGCGGCCATCGTGGTCGCAGCCGGAGCCGGCGCCGCGGCAGCGGTGTCGGTCGCCGCCGGTGTGGCGGTTTCGTCGGTATTGGTGGCAGGCTTCGAACATGCGGCGAGGGCCGCCACGGCTGCAATGAGAATGACCTTGCGCATCTTGTGAGTCCCCTGTCCTCAGCGACGGCGGCCTCGTGCCGCCAACACGACTCGCGATCCTGTGCGAAGACTAATCCCGATACTCGCGAAACGCCAAACGGATCAGAGCCAGCCCTGCTCGCGGTACCAGCGGGCAGTCGCCTTGATCCCGTCGCGGGTCTGGATGCGGGGTTGCCACAATTCGGCGGGCACGGCGCGGCTCTCGTCCACCAGCCAGTCGGGGTGGAGCATGTAGCCGACACGGTCGGCAGTCAGCCGCGCGCGGGAGCGGCGGACCAGCCGATCGGCACGCGCAGCGTGGGTCAGCATCGTGCGCGAAAGATGAATCACCATCGGCCGGCGTCCGACCGCCCAGCCGATCACGCGGGCAAGCTCCCGATGCGACCACCCGCCGTTGTGGCCGTCGTCCGGCTCGAAAGTACGGTGGACCGCGCTCTCGCTGGGCGGAACGAGCGCGACGAGCAGATCGGCAAGGTCATGAACGTGGATCAGCGAGCTGCGGCCGGGCGGCGGCACCGGCACGATGCCGCGTCGCGCCAGCTTGAACATCTCCAGATAATCGACGTCCCACGGGCCGTATACGCCAGGCGGGCGCACGATGGTCCAGTCCAGCCCGCTCGCCATGACCAGCCGTTCGGCCCGCTCCTTCGAAGCGCCATAGGCCGATAGCTGCGGCTCGCGCGCGGAGAGCGAGGAGACGAACACGAACCGCCGCACGCCGGCCCGCGCGGCGGACTCGATCATCGCCATGGTGCCGGCGACGTTGGCCTCCTCGAACCTGGCGGGATCAGTCGCTGTCGTCAGCCCGGCGACGTGTACGACCGCCTCCGCGTCCGCCACCAACCGCTCGATCGCCGCCCGGTCACCCAGGCCGCCCTGCACCCATTCGGTCGAACCGCCGGCATCCTGGGGCACGGTGCGCGCCAGTCCGCGCACGGCGTAGCCCGCCTGCTCGAGCGCGCCGCGGGTCGCCCGGCCGACGAATCCGGTACCGCCGGTGAGCGCAACCAGCGGCTTGCTCACAGCAGCACCATGTGATCGCGGTGCACGACCGCCGAGCGCGGCGCATAGCCGAGCAGCGCCGCCTGCTCGCCCGCCTTGCGGCCGGCGATCGCGCGGCACTCGGCGGCAGAATATTCCACCAGCCCCTGCGCCAGCCGGTCGCCCTTGCGCCCATGGATCGCGACGAGGTCGCCGCGCGCGAAATCGCCGTCGACCGCGACCACGCCAGCCGCCAGTATGCTCGACCCGCCTTCGAGAGCGGAGGCGCAGCCGTCATCCACCGTCAGCACGCCCGCCGGAGCCAGCCGCCCGCCGAGCCACGCCTTGCGGCCTGCATCGCGGCGATGCGCGTGGAACAGGGTGCCGCGATTCTCCTCCACCGCGCGCGCGAGCGCGCGCTGGAAAGTGCCGTTGACGATCGCCAGCGCGATCCCCGCACGCCCGGCAATCTCCGCTGCCTGCAACTTGGAGACCATGCCGCCCGACCCCATGCCCGAACCGGAACCCGCACCCGCCATCGCGCGCACGGTATCGTCCACCCCGCTGACCTCTCGCACCAGCTCGGCGGCAGGATCCGCCGGGTCGCGGTCGAACAGGCCGTCCACGTCGCTGAGCAGCACGACCGCATCCGCGCCCGCCGCCTGAGCCACCCGCGCCGCCAGCCGGTCGTTGTCCCCGAAGCGGATTTCGGCGGTGGCCACGCTGTCGTTCTCGTTGACCACCGGAACAGCGCCCTGCTCGAGCAGCCGCGCGAGGGTGGACGAGGCGTTGAGATAGCGCCGCCGATCCTCCAGGTCGTCGAGGGTGACGAGCATCTGCGCCGCCGTGAGGCCATGCGCCGCGAGCAGTTCGGCCCAGACCGCAGACAGCGCGATCTGGCCGACCGCCGCGGCGGCCTGCGCGTCGGCAAGGTTCGCCCTGCCGCCCTGGGCGAGGCCGAGCCGCGCGGCACCGAGCGCGATCGCGCCCGAACTCACCACCACGACTTGCTGACCGCGCACCCGCGCCGCGGCGATCTCGGCGACCAGGCTTTCGAGCCACTGCCGGCGAACGGCTCCCCCGCGCTCGACCAGCAGCGCGGAGCCGACCTTCAGCACCAATCGGGCGCACAGGGCGGGATCGTGAATCTGGGAGAGCGCGGTGATCGCCATGGCCCGCCGATTAGCCGAGGCCGCGCTCCCCGTCACCTGGATCGGTCACCTAGATCGGCGACCACTCGCCGCCGCCGGCTGGCTCTTCCTCCACTTCGCCGCCCTTGGTTTCGGTCGCGGTGCGGTCGGGCAGATAATCGAGCACTGCGTCGAGCAGGCGGTCGATCCCCGCGCCGGTCGCGCTCGATACGAAAAAGATCCTGTCGGCGCCCGCGGCGCGCAGTTCCTTGGCGTAATCTTCCGCCAGCTCGGCGTCCGCGAGATCGACCTTGTTGAGGGCGATCAGTCGCGGCTTATCCTCCAGCCCTTCTCCATAGGCGGCAAGCTCGTCCTCGACGATGCGCAGCGCCTCGACCGGGTCCACTCCGCCGATGTCTATCAGGTGGATCAACACCCGGCAGCGCTCGATATGGCCGAGGAAACGATCGCCGATGCCAGCCCCGTCGGCAGCGCCCTCGATCAGGCCGGGAATGTCAGCCAGCACGAATTCGCGATTGCGATGGCGCACCACGCCCAGCTTGGGCACCAGCGTGGTGAAGGCATAGTGTCCCACTTTCGCCTGCGCGTTGGAGACCTGGTTGATGAAAGTGCTCTTGCCGGCGTTGGGCAGCCCGACGAGTCCGACGTCCGCCAGCAACTTGAGCCGCAGCCAGACCCACGCTTCCTGCGCGGGAATGCCCTGCTGGTGCTGGCGCGGCGCGCGATTTGTGCTGGTCTTGTAGCTCGCGTTGCCGCGACCGCCCATGCCGCCTTCGAGCAGGACAACACGCTGGCCGACTTCGGTGAAATCGGCGAGCACCTCTTCCTTGTCCTCCGACAGGATCTGGGTGCCGACCGGCACCTCGATCACGAGGTCGGGCGCGGAGGCGCCGGTGCGGTCCTTGCCCATCCCATGCCCGCCGCGCTGCGCCTTGAAGTGCTGGGTGTAGCGAAAGTCGATCAGCGTATTGAGGCCGGCAACCGCCACGAACACGATGTCCCCGCCCTTGCCGCCATTGCCACCATCGGGCCCGCCGTATTCGACGTACTTCTCTCGCCGGAAGCTGACAGCCCCCGGTCCGCCCGCTCCGGACTTGAGGTAGATCTTGGCCTGGTCGAGAAAATGCATGAGAGACCTGATAGGTAGAAAGCGGGGGACGCGGGAGTCTTGTTTTTCGCACCCGCCTCCGCGGGTGCATCCTCGGTGCTACTTCCTTCGCCTCGCTACGGAGCACATGCGGGCGGCCGTTCGGCCTCGCGCCCCGCTGGTCGCGGTCCGATCCCGCGCGCAAGATCCGGGTCGCGAGAGCACGGACTTGTGTCCAGCAAGCGCGAACGCGCGCCCGCAGCACCGGAGGTGCGAGGATAACGCACGCGCGGAGGCGCGTGCGGAAACAGGAAACCACCAGTTTCTGATTTTCAATCGGAAACTGGTGGAGCCGAGGGGGATCGAACCCCTGACCTCGTCATTGCGAACGACGCGCTCTCCCAGCTGAGCTACGGCCCCGTTCCAGTTCCTTTCCTCGCCAGCCGGCGGGGAGCGCGCCCCTTAGGCCAAGCCGGACCGGCTTGCCAAGCGCAAATGCGCCGCTTTCGCTAGCTGTCGGTGCCGGTGGTCGTGGGCTGAACCGATGGCAGCGTGATGACGGGCTCCGCCGCCGGCTGCTGCTGCGGGGTCAGCACGATTACCGGCTGGCCGGCTGCGCTGGCGGTCGCCGTCGTCGTTGCCGGACCAAGCGTTGGCGTCGCCCCAACCACGGTCGCTCCCGGCGGAACGGTAACTGCCGGATCGAGCGGGTTGATATAGCCGGTCGTGGCAGCCGCAACGGCCGGGGGCGGCGGCCCGTACTCGGCATCCCACCGCGCCAGGTCGGTCCGGTAGGTGTCGTACAACCCGAAGAAATCGATGAAGACCTGCTCGATCCGGGGCAGCGAACGCGCGGCGAACGCATCGAGATCGGCCGGTGCGAGCGTGGGTATTTCCTGCGCAACCGCCAGCGAGGTGTCGCAGAAGTTCTTCCGGACCGGCGGGAGGGCGAAGTAGTTGTAGACCTGGGTCATGTAGCCATCGAGCACATCGCGGAAGCCGGGACCGTACTTCTGGCGGAACTCGCTCTCCAGCGTCTTGTTCGCAGCCGAAAGCCCGCGGGCCTGGTCCTTGAGCAACGACTTGTACCCCTGGAGGATCGGGTCGTACTCAAGCTCGAGGCAGTTGAGCGCGGCGACGTTGAGCGCCGAACGCAGGTTCCAGGTCGTCTGCGCCGGAGTCAGCCCGAAGTTCACGGTGTGGCGAAGGCCATCGAACTGCACCCCGGGGATCGGCATCCCTTCGTACGAGCCCATCGGCGCGATGGGACGCGGCGGGATGACCTTGGGCGGGGGCGGAGGAGGCGGCGGCGGGGGTGGAGGCGGCGTCGCGCAACCGGCCAGCACGGCAAGACCCGCCGCGACAGCCATCAATCTAATTCGGCCAGCAGTCATCGAAAACATGCGGCGCGGCCCTCCCTAGCCCGCATCGGATATCAATCCGCACCTTTCGCGCGGCTGAAGAGATATTGTCCTACCGGCTAACGCCGGCAAAGAAAATGCCCGGGATGCTTGGCACATCCCGGGCACGATGAAGCGAGTCCGTGCTGCGGTCAGTTGCGGCTCTGGCCCATGAAGCGCAGCAGGAAGAGGAACATGTTGATGAAGTCCAGGTAGAGGTTCAGCGCACCCAGGACCACTGCCTTGCCGGCCCACTCGGTGCCGCGCAGGTGAGCGTACTGCTCCTTCAGCTTCTGCGTGTCGTAGGCGGTGAGGCCTGCGAAAATCAGCACGCCGATGAAGCTGATGGCATACATCAGCGGCTCGGACTGGACGAACATGTTGACGATGCTCGCGACCAGCAGGCCGACCACGCCCATGATCAGGAACGTGCCCATCCCGCTGAGGTTCTTCTGCGTGGTGTAACCCCACAGGCTCAGGCCGGCGAAGGCCGCAGCCGTGGCGAAGAAGGTCACCGCGATCGAACCCCCGGTATAGACGAGGAAGATCGTCGACAGCGACAGGCCCATCAGGACCGCAAAGGCCCAGTACATGCCCTGAAGCGTCGTCTTGCTGAAACGGTTGGCACCGAAGCTCATCGCGAAGACGATGGCCAGCGGAGCAAGCGCCACGAGCCACATCAGCGGACCGGTTGCGAAAGTATATGCGAGGCCGGAATTGGCCGTCAGCAGCGCGACGACGCCGGTCAGCAGGACGCCGCTCGCCATGTAGTTGTAGATCGACAGCATGTGCTGCCGCAGACCTGCGTCGAAAACGACCGCGCCGCCGGCGCGCGGAACCGAGCCGAAGCCGGTCGTCGTCGTGCGTGGTTCATAATCGGCCATTTGTTTCCTACTCCAGATGCCCATCGCGAGATGCGCGGGCGGTAGGTGAAATATCGAGGTTCGGGCCGCTCTTTTCAAGCGAAACCGGACATGGCGCGATTAACCTTCTTCGCGCGCTGCCCCGGCCATTTCGCGGCCCCGATCACGCGCCGCGCGAAGGGTTTCGGTAAGCAGCCGGACGAGCGCCTCGTCGGCATCGAGCACGTCGAGACCCTTCTGCGTCATGCCCCCGGGACTGGCGACCCGACGCGCGAGCTCGGCGGGCGAATAAGACGATTGCGCAGCCAGCGCCGCCGCCCCTTCGACCATCTGCACCGCCAGCCGCTGCGCCTGTCCTGCATCGAGCCCCAGCCGCGTCGCACCCGCGGCCAGCGCATCGATGAAGCGGTAGAGGAAACCCGGCCCGGAACCCGCGAGCGCGGTGACCAGTTCGAACTGGCTCTCGTCCGCGAGCCATTCGGCCGTGCCGAGCGCGGCCGCCAGTTCGGTAACTTCTTCGCGCCTGCGCTCGTCCAGTCCTTGCGCCAGCAGCGCGACTGGGGATTTGCCGAGCGCCGCCGCGAGATTGGGCATCACCCGCACCGCGCCCGCCGCGCGGGGGAAAAGCCGCGCGAGGGTGGACAGCTCGATCCCGGCGAGCACCGACAGGACGACCGTCTCCGGCCCTGCAACCGGCTCGAGCCCGGGCGCCGCTTCCGCCAGCTTCTGCGGCTTCATGCCCAGCAGCAGGTAATCGAACTCGCCCTCCGGAACCCCGGTGACAAACCGCATTCCCGGCGGGACTGGCTTCGGACTGGGTCCGCACGCGGTGACGCTCGCGGGATCGAGGCCGGCGCGCAGCCAGCCCTCGACGATCGCGCCGGTCATCGTGCCGAAGCCTGCGACGAGGATGGTGGGAGTGCGGTTCATCCGCCGGGCACTACGCATCCCGCGCGGGCGGCGCTAGGCTTCTCCGGCGGCGTCCACCATCGCGCTTGCCAGCGCGTCCTTGGGGGACTTGTCGCCCCACAGCACGAACTGGAACGCCGGATAGAAGCGGTCGCACTCGTCGACGGCCGTCTCGACCAGTCCCTGCGCCTGGCTGAGGCTCAGTAGCCCTTCGTCACCGAGCAGCAGGCCGTGGCGGTAGACCAGCATCCCGCCCTGCGACCACACATCGAAGTGTCCGAGCCAGAGCTGCTCGTTGACCAGCGCAAGAAGCTCGTGCGCGGCGCGGCGCTTCGCCTCGGTCACGCGCACATCGGGCAGGCACAGCAGCTGGAGGACATTGTCGTGTGTGCGCCAGATCGCGCGGATCTGGTAATTCGCCCAGGCGCCCTGCACTTCGCCCGAGATCTCTTCCTGCGAGACCACCTCGTGCGGCCAGCCGCGCGCTTCGAACAGCGCCGCGAGCATGTCCACCGGCGCGGCGTCGTCACCCATGGGGGCGTAGTCTTCGTGCTCGGTTCTCATCATGGCTGGTCCGTCGGTCGCATCGGCTGGTGATTGGAGCGCCCGGCGCGGCCCGGCAATCGCCGCCTGGTTAACGGTTGGGGACAACCCGATAACCCTGTTCACAGCCTGTGCAAAACCGGTGGGCAGCCCCTACTTGAGCGGCGTGACGTCCTCGCCTTCGTCGCTGGTGAAGGTGAAGGAATCGATTTCCGCCGCCTTGAGGTCGTTGACGAATTTGGCGGCATCCTTTGCCGAGGCGAAAGGCCCCGTCACCAGCCTGCGCGTCTCGCCCCACTTGGCCGTGTAGGCGTCCCGCTTGCCGAGAAGCTGAGGCGCCTTCTTGCCGTACTTGCGCCAGTCGAAAGCGAGCGCCTTCACGTCCTTGCCCGTGGCGACCTGGACCCACACGCGGCTCGGCACTTTCGGCTTGGGAGGCGGCGGGGGAGGTGGTGGCGGCTTGGGCGGCTCGACCACCTCGCGCTTCGGCTTGATCGCGGTGATGTCGACCGCGCCGGCAGCGGGTGCCTTCGCAATGCTGGCGTTGTTGAACTCGGCAAACGCAGCGCCAAGGTCGATCTCGTTCGGCACCGCCTCGCTCGCGGGCGGAGGTGCCGGAGTGATGACCACGGGCGCGGCGGCCGGCGTGGTCACTGACGACTGAGACTGGCTCGGCCCCGATGCTCCCGGCTGAACCGGAGCGATGGCAACCCCCGGCGCGCCCGTCGCGGGCGGAAGCTGAGCCACGACCACCGGCTGCGGCGGCAACTCGCTAGCGCGCGAAGTAGGCGTGGGCGAAGGAGGCGGCGGCGTCGGGATTCGCGCCGAGCGTTGGATGCTCCCGGAGGCAGACCTGGTCCGAGCGACTGGCGCGGGATCGGCCCGGGCAACGACCACGGGCGGCTTCTTCGCGGCGGCGACTGCTGCTTCGCGCTGCTGGCGGGCCAGCGCGGCCGCGCGCTTCTCCTGCTCTCGCTGGCGCTTCCTGTCAGCGGAGGATTGCCGCGTGCTGGAGGCGGTGCCCCCTTTCGCCTTGGGGCCAAGCGGCGCGCCGGCCGGGGCGAGGCGGCTGTCCGGACTGCGCTGGCTGACCGGCACGCTGACCGGGCCCGCGTACTGTGCGAAGCGCGGATCGTCACGGCCGATCTGGGCCGCCCGGGGGAACGCGCCGAGGTTGCCTGCCGCGGCCTGCTGCGCGCGGGTCAGCTTCGGCATGTAGCTCAAATAGGGGGTGATGCGGCTTGCGAGGTCCCGGGGCATGACCGCTTCGACGATCGAAACCGCCTCGGCTTCTTCGCCGAGCACCGCCAGGCCGAAGGCCCGCGCGCGGTATGCGGCGAAATCACGGCGCTGGAGCAACGGCAGGAGCGCCGCCTCGAAACCCTTCTTGTCGCCCGATATCGCGAGGCTGAGACCCAGCCGGCGGCTGATCTCGGGATCGGGCCCCTGCGTCAGCGCGAGGCGGTATTGCGCCTGCGCCGAGGCATTATCGCCGACAAGGTCGAATGCCAGCCCCCGGTCCGCCGCCAGCGTCACCGGCGGCGCGCCGGCAGCCTGCGCCTGGTCGAACAACTGCAGCGCCTCGATCGGCCGATCCGACTTGAGGTTCGCCGCGGCCAGGCCCGCCTTCACCCGTGCATCGCCCGGCCGGATCACGTCGGCGCGCCCGAAGAACCCTGTCGCCGCGTCGATGTCGTCGAGCGCCAGCGAGGCGCGCCCCGCCGCGATAAGCGCATCGAAATCCGCCGGGCTGCGCGCCAGCCGGCGGAGCGCTTCCTTCAGTTCGGAAGCGGCGGGTGGTGGAACCGCCTGCACCACCGCGTAATCCTGCGCGGCCACGGCGGCGCTGCCCAGGACCATCGGCAGGGCCGCCAGCAACGGGGCGGCGGCGCGGTACAGAATGGTCGGCTTGCGATCTGGCATCGTCGTGCAGCTTCTGCCCGAACCGGGCTGAACCGAAGACGAACGGATCAGCCCGCTAGGGGAACCGCCCCGGGGCCGGTTCCACGGCTCCGGGGCAAAGCGTCCCTACTGGTTGTTCTGCCGGCCGAGGAAACGCGGGATCGAAAGCGACGCGGAGCCGCTGTCGTCATCACCCTCGTCCTCTTCTTCCTGTTCACCGGCACGATTGCCCCCGCGCGACAGGTTGGCCATCCGTTCGAACAGGGTGCTGCCGGCTCCGGAGCCGCCACCCGCTCCACCGCCAGCGCCGCCGCTGTCGCCGCCTGTCACCAGCCCGCGCCTGCGGCCACCGCCGAGCATCGGCTTGACCGGCTCGTCACGCTCGGCCAGCCGGTCGGCATCGAGCAGAAGCTCGTCCTGGCCGGAACCGCCAGGCGCCCCGAGATCGAGCGGCTCGTCATCGTCCGCATCGCCCCACAGGTCATCGCCCTCGGCTGCCGGCCCGCCATGCGCTCCGGCGGCATGGTCTTCGGGTTCCTCGTTGCGCAAGCCGGCGAGCGGATCGACGATGCCATCGACGTCGTCGTCGTATTCCTCGCCCTCGTCTTCCTCGTCGCCGAATCCCGAAGGCATCGCGCCAAGGTCGAGCGGCTCGCGCTCATCCTCACCGGCCGGGGAAGCGAACGCCGGCTCGGGCTGCTCCTCCGTTTCAGCCGGAAGTTCGAACTCGTCTTCCGCCGGCAGTTCGAGCACCGGCTTCTTGGGGGCGCGCGAAGCACCCAGTGCGAACGAGCGCGGCTGGTTCATCGCAACGTCGCCGGTGCCGTCTATGCCGGTCGCGACGACCGAGACGCGGATCTTGCCCTGGAGGTCCGGGTTGAACGCCGAACCCCAGATGATGTTGGCGTCTTCGTCGACCAGCTCGCGGATGTGGTTCGCCGCCTCGTCGACTTCGAGCAGCTTCATATCCTCGCCGCCGATGATCGAGATGATCACGCCCTTGGCGCCGGCCATGCTAACGCCGTCGAGCAGCGGGTTGGCGATCGCGCGTTCGGCGGCCTCGAGCGCGCGGTTCTCGCCCTCGCCCTCGCCGGTGCCCATCATCGCCTTGCCCATTTCCTGCATCACCGAGCGAACGTCGGCGAAGTCGAGGTTGATGAGGCCCGGCATGACCATCAGGTCGGTGATCGAGCGAACGCCCTGCTGGAGCACTTCGTCAGCCAGCCCGAACGCTTCCTTGAAGGTGGTTTCCGCCTTGGCGACCAGGAACAGGTTCTGGTTGGGAATGACAATCAGCGTGTCGACGTGGCGCTGAAGTTCGTCGATGCCTGCCTCCGCCGCGCGCATCCGCCGGGTGCCTTCGAAGAGGAAGGGCTTGGTCACCACGCCGACGGTCAGAACCCCCTTGCGCCGGGCCGCTTCGGCGATGACCGGCGCGGCGCCCGTGCCGGTGCCGCCGCCCATGCCGGCGGCGATGAAGCACATGTTCACGCCTTCCAGCGCGTCCTCGATCTCGGCGACCGTTTCTTCGGCGGCAGCCTTGCCGACTTCGGGACGCGCGCCGGCACCCAGGCCGCCGGTGATATCCGGACCAAGCTGGATGCGCTTGCCGGCCGACGAGGCGCCGAGCGCCTGCGCGTCGGTATTGGCGACGATGAAATCGACACCCTCGATCTCGGCGGCGATCATGTTGGCAATCGCGTTTCCGCCGGCCCCGCCGACCCCGATGACGGTGATCTTGGGCCGCAGTTCGTCGGTAGCGGGAGGACCGATATTGATGCTCATTGGGCTTCCCTCCGGGGAACATTCAGACAGTGATGGTTTCGCATCACAGATTGACACAAAGCGATAGAGGCGAGGATGGTATCCGAAACCTTATCCACAACGGTTAACGACCAATAGCGCAAGGAAATTCCACCTCAAAAATATTCCCGCATCGCGCGAAACACGCGCCCGGCGAGCCCGATGCCCGAATAGCGCGTCGTCGGCGTGTGCCGCGCGCCGACCGCGCGGATGTCCACCGGGTCGTCGGCGGCATAAAGGCAAAGGCCGGTCAGCGTCACGAAGCTGGGGCTCGCGTTCGCCTCCCCCAGCCCGCGCAAGGCCGGCGGCTTGCCGATCCGCACCGGGCGGCCAAGTGCGCTCTGGAGGAAATCAGCGATGCCCGCCAGCTCGGCTCCGCCGCCGGTGACAACCACCTGGCCGCCCTTGGCGCCTGAGAAGCCCATCGCCTTCAACGCGCGGCCGACCTCGTCGGTCAGGCGGGAAAGCTGCCCGGTGATGATGGAAATGAGCTCGGCGCGGGCAATCCGGTTCTTGTCGTCCGCCCCGCGCGCGATGGGGCCCGTGCTTTCCTCGCCCGGGCCGTTCACGGGGACCATTTCCTTGTAATCGCTCGGGCTGGCGACCGCCGATCCGTAGCGGCTCTTGAGCCGCTGGGCCTGGAAGCGGCGGATGCCGAACGTGCTGGCGATTGCATCGGTGATGTCGGACGATCCGAAGGGCACGGCGGTCAGGCCGAGCAGCATGCCGCCAGCGTAGAGCGAGACGTTGGTCACCTCGCCGCCGATCTCGACCAGCGCGGTGCCAAGCTCGCGCTCTTCCGGCGAAAGGCAGGCGTGACCCGCCGCGATCGGAGCGGCGACCACCGCCTCGACGTCGAGATGGGCGTTCTGCACCGCCTCGATCAGGTTGCGGATCGGCGCCCCGTCGGCGAGCATGACGTGGATATCGACGCCTAGGCGCTCGGCATGGAGACCGCGGGGGTTGGCGACCCCGTGAGCGCCGTCGAGCGTGTAGTGCGCCGGTTGCGCGTGGAGCACCATGCGCCCGTCGGGCTGGATGCTGTCGCGCGCTGCGACCAGCAGGTGCTCGATATCGTCTTCCTCGATCCGGCGGCCGCCGATGTCGATCTCGACCTTGGCGACCCTGCTGGCCAGCCCCGCGCCCGAACAGCCGACCCACACGCTGGAGATGGAGGTGCCGGCGTTCTTCTCGGCCCGCTCGACCGCGTCG
Source organism: Tsuneonella deserti (assembly GCF_014644315.1). Classification (NCBI taxonomy): domain Bacteria; kingdom Pseudomonadati; phylum Pseudomonadota; class Alphaproteobacteria; order Sphingomonadales; family Erythrobacteraceae; genus Tsuneonella; species Tsuneonella deserti. Next base: position 1,826,347 of record NZ_BMKL01000001.1, read on the forward strand.
CGGATCGCATAGGTCGCCGCCGCCATGTCGGTCACGTAACCGCGCTTGATGCCCTGGCTCTGGCGGTTGCCCGAGCCCAAGACGATCATCTCGCCCGTTTCGGAGAGGCCCATGATCATCGCCGAAATGCGGAACGAGCCGATATTCACGGCCCCGAATACTTTCGTGATGCGCGGCAAACCCATTTACTGTTCCCCCGCCGACTTTGCCCTGGCCGCCCTCGCAGCCTGGGCATCGAGCGCCTGCTGCTTGGCGCGCCCCGGAATGCGCATGTAGATCCGGTCGGGCGCGCGCATGTCGAACGCCGCGACCTTGCCGCCCAGCAGGCGATTGACCCCGTCGAGCCGCGCGAAAGAGACCAGCGCGGCGGCGGGCTCCTCGTCCCCGTGCGGCAGCGCCAGCACCTGGCCGGTCTTGAAGGTCAGGTTCCAGCGGCGGTTGCCGATCCATTCGGCCTGCGTCACCTGCGCCTTGAGAGCGGGCGCGGCGTCGAGCAGCGCATCGAGGGCGGCGACCTGGCGCGCCGCGCCGGGTCCGGAGACCTGCAGCATCCCCTTGGCGTTGGCGGGCGAGATCGGCTCCAGCTCGTGTCCCGCGCCGTCGATCAGCACCATCCGGTTGGGCTTCTTGAGGACGGCGCGCGGGGTGCGCTCGACCACGTCGACCACCAAGGTGTCGGGAAGCTGCCGGCTGACCCGCGCATCGGCCACCCATGACAAGGCGAGCAGGTCCTTGCGGATCGTGTCGAGCTCGACCAGCGGCATCGGCCTGTCGCGCTCGGCGAGCACGCGCTCATAGACCTTGAGCTCGTTCATCCGCTCGACCCCGGTGACCTGCACCCGGCGCACTTCGAACCCGGCGTCTGAGGCGACCGCGGCCACTTGCGCCGCCGCCAGCGCGGGCACTCCGGCAAGGCTGGCGATGAACAGGGCAAGCGCGGCAACCGCGGCGAGGATCGCGCCGACGAACACCTTGTGCAGCTGCTCTTCGGTGAACGGGAGCAGCGCGAGCGCGCCGCCGACGGCTCCGGTCGTCTTCGCCCTGGCCTTGCGGGCGGTCGCCGCGCGGCTGCGCGCCGCACTTGCCCGCCGAACACCCTTGCCCTTTCGATTGATCGTTTCAGCCATGTTCGGCCCCCCGATCAAGCGCTTCATTCACAAGTGTCTCGACCAGATCCTCGTAGCTCATGCCGCAATATTTCGCCTGCTCGGGCACCAGGCTGAGAGGCGTCATCCCCGGCTGGGTGTTGGTTTCCAGCACGAACAGACCGTCTTCGCCCTGCTCGTCGTCCCAGCGGAAATCGGTCCGGCTGCAACCACGGCAGCCCAGCAGCTTGTGCGCCTGCACGGCGTAGGCCTTGCACAATTCCTCAATGCGATCAGGAAGTTGCGCCGGACAGACGTGTTCCGTCATGCCCTCGGTGTACTTGGCGTCGAAATCGTAGAAGCCGGACTTCGGCACCAGCTCGGTCACCGCCAGCGCCCGCGGACCGTCCGGCCCGTCGAGCACCGCCGCGGTGAGCTCCCTCCCCTGGATATAGGGTTCCGCCAGAAGGCGGTCGAATTCCTGCCACGGCCCCACCGCATCGCGGCGGATCGGATTTCCGTAATTGCTTTCGGCAGTTACGATAGCCACCCCGACCGAGCTGCCCTCGTTGACCGGCTTGAGGACGTAAGGCCGAGCCAGCGGGTCTTTCTCGTAAAGCCCTTCGCTCTCGACGATCCGCCCGCCGGGCATGGGCACCCCGTGCGGCACAAGGGCCTGCTTGGTCAGTTCCTTGTCGATTGCGATGACCGACGTGGCGAGGCCGGAGTGGGTGTAGGGAATGCCCATGAGGTCCAGCATGCCTTGCACCGTGCCGTCTTCGCCGGGCACGCCATGGAGCGCATTGAACACCACATCGGGCGCGGCCTCCGCGATACGCGCTGCCACCTGCCGGTCCATGTCGATCCGCGTCACCGGGTAACCACGCCCTTCCAGTGCCTTGGCAACACCCTCCCCGGACATGAGCGAGACCGGGCGCTCGTTCGCCCAGCCGCCCATCAGCACGGCGACATGGGGTTTGTTCTCGTCACTCATGGCCGCCCCACTCGCTGGATTTCCCATTCAAGCGTGATGCCCGATTTCTCATAGACGCGTCGGCGCACTTCTTCTCCGAGGCTCTCGATGTCGGCGCTGGTGGCGTCGCCGGTGTTGATGAGGAAATTGGTGTGCTTGTCGCTCACCATCGCGCCGCCCAGCTTGAGCCCGCGGCAGCCGGCCTCGTCCACCAGTTGCCACGCCTTGTGGCCCAGCGGGTTCTTGAAGGTCGATCCACCGGTCTTGGTGCGCAGCGGCTGGCTCGCCTCGCGCGCGGCGGCGATGCGGTCCATCTCCTCGCCGATCTCAGCCGGGATGCCCTCGCGTCCCTGAAACCGCGCTGCGACCACGATCGCGCCTTCGGGCAGGACCGAGTGGCGGTAGGAATAATCGAGATCGCGCGCGGGAAGGGTGACGAACTCGCCCGTCGGCAGGATGACGTCGCAATCGATCAGCACGTCGGCCACTTCCCGGCCATATGCGCCGCCGTTCATGCGAACGAAGCCGCCGACCGTCCCCGGTATGCCCCGCAGGAATTCGAGGCCGGCGATGCCTGCATCCCGCGCTTTCGATGAAACGAGGATGCCGCTGGCTCCGCCGCCGCACTCGATCACCTTGTCCCGCCGGGCCTCGACCGTGGCGAACGCCTTGCCGAGCCGGATGACCACGCCGGGAACACCGCTGTCCCGCACGATCATGTTCGACCCCAGGCCGAGCGCCATGACCGGCATCTCGCCCTCGAGGCGCGACAGGAATTCCTTCAGGTCTTCCAGGTCGGCGGGCTCGAACAACCAGTCGGCATGGCCTCCGGTCTTGAACCAGACATAGGGAGCGAGGGGTGCGTCGGCAGTGAGCTTGCCGCGAATGCCGCGCGTGGAAATCGGCGCCACCGAGGGTTCCTCGATTGCCGAGGTCGGCGCGGACCCGAGCCGCCAGCGCGGCACTTCGCCGGCTTGGGCGCGGCTCATGCGGCCTGCTCCAGCTTCACCGCCTGCGCCAGCCCTGCTGCCCAGCGGGTAATGTCCCCCGCACCGAGGCAGACGACGAAATCGCCCACGGCGATCTCTCCCGCCAGTTCCCGCGCAAGGTCGGTGTTATCCGCCACCGTGGCGGCGGAACGGTGTCCCCGAAGTTTCAGCCCCGCCACCAGCGCCGACGCGTCGATGCCGGGGATGGGCTCTTCCCCCGCGGTATAGACGGGGGTGACATAGACCCGATCGGCGTCGTTGAAGGCGTTCTGGAAGTCGTCCATCAGATCGCGCAAGCGGGTGAAGCGGTGCGGCTGGACCACCGCGATGACGCGCCCGCCGCTCGCACGCGCGCTTTCCCTGGCAGCCGCGAGGACCGCGCGGATTTCGACCGGGTGATGCGCATAATCGTCGATCACCGTTGCGCCGGCCACTTCGCCTACTCGCGTGAACCTGCGGCGAACTCCGCCGAAATGGGAAAAGCCGTTGCGGATCGTCTCGTCGGCGCAGCTCATTTCCAGCGCCACCGCGATCGCCGCGAGCGCGTTCTGCACGTTATGCCGGCCGGGCATCGGCAGCCGCACGTCGGCAATGCGCCGATCCTCTTCACCAAGACGGCGGATCACGACATCGAACAGGTTTCCGCCCGCGTCGGGGCGGACATTCTCCGCTCCGACGTCGGCCTGCGGCGAAAATCCGTACGTCACCACCTTGCGGTCGCGAACCTGGCCGATCAGCGCCTGCACCTCGGGATGGTCGATGCACAGCACCGCCGCGCCGTAGAACGGCACGTTATGGATAAACTCGACGAACGCCCGCCGGACCGCGTCGAAATCCCCATAGTGATCCAGGTGCTCGGGATCGATGTTGGTGACGACTGCGATCGTTCCGTCCAGGCGCAGGAAGCTGCCATCGCTTTCGTCGGCTTCGACGACCATCCAGTCGCTGTCGCCCAGCCGCGCGTTCGAGCCGTACTGCTCGATAACCCCGCCGTTGATGACGGTCGGATCGATCCCGCCCGCATCGAGCAAGGCCGCGACCATGCTGGTCGTGGTCGTCTTGCCGTGCGTCCCGGCCACTGCGACCGTGTTCTTCAGCCGCATCAGCTCAGCCAGCATCTCGGCCCGGCGAACGACGGGAATCCGGTGTTCGAGTGCCGCGGCGACTTCCGGATTGGTGCGTTTGACTGCCGTCGACGTGACCACGACCGCCGCCCCCACGACGTTTTCCGCCGCATGGCCGATCATGACCCGAATGCCCCGTTGACGAAGGCGCTCCACGCTCGCGCCCTCGCTGAGGTCGGAGCCTTGAACGCTATAACCGAGGTTCTTCATGACTTCGGCGATGCCCGACATGCCGATCCCGCCGATGCCGACGAAGTGGATCGTGCCGATATCGGTCGGAACCCCCTTCATGCCAGCGCCTCACGCGCGGGCGCCGCCGGCGTTCCCTCACCGACGCGGATGACGTCCATCAGGTCCGCGCCGCCAAAGCTTTCAACGAGGTCCGCCAAGTCCTGCACCGCCTTGGGCCTCCCGCAATTCCACGCGGCATGGGCAGCGGTGGCGAGCGTTTCAGGACGCTGGGCGAGCGCCTGGATCTGCTTGGCCAGTTCCTTTGCAGTGAACTTGTCCTGACGGATCATCCGCGCGCCCCCCGCTTTGACGATCTCGCGGGTGTTCGCGGCCTGGTGATCGTCGGTCGCGATGGGCAGCGGCACGAGGATCGCCGGGCGGCCGACCGCGGTAAGCTCGGCAATCGTGCTCGCCCCGGCGCGGCCGATGAACAGGTGCGCGTCGGCCAGGCGGCTGGCCATGTCCTCGAAATATGTGCCCAATTCGGCCGGTATGTCATGGCTGCGATAGCGCGCGCGCACGGCGTCGAGATCTTCGGCCCGGCACTGCTGGGTGACCTGCAAGCGCTGACGCAGCGCCGGCGGCAACATCGCCAACCCGTCCGGCACGACTTCGCTCAGCACCCGGGCGCCCTGGCTTCCGCCGGTGACCAGCACCCGCAGCAGTCCTTCGGACGTGAAGGCCGGGAACGGCTGGTCACGCAGGTCCAGCACTTGCGCGCGAACCGGATTGCCGATCAGGTGAACCTTGTCTGCGTGCTTGGCTGACAACCGCGCAATCTCGGGATAGGCGGTTGCGATCGCGTCCACCCTTCCGGCGAAGAAGCGGTTCACCCGGCCAAGCACCGCGTTCTGTTCGTGGACGAGGCTGGGAATGCCCGCCGATCCTGCCGCGAGGAGCGCAGGGAACACGGGATAGCCACCGAAACCGATGACAGCCGAGGGCTGGAAGCTTTCAAACAGGCGCAGCGCCATGCGCCGCCCTTCGAGGATCGAGGCAATCGCTTTCGGCCAATGCAGCGGGTTCTTGCCGAGCTTGCCGGCCGGGATCACGTGCGCGGGCAGGAAGTCGGGCTTGCCAGGCAGCTTGGCACCGCGGCCGTCCGTCACGAGCGCGACGTGATGTCCACGTTGATGCAACTCGGCTGCCAGCGCGAAGGCGGGGATAAGGTGCCCCCCGGTTCCGCCGGCGGCGAGGACGTAGTGGCGGCTCGCCCCGGTCACGCTTCAAGCTCCTTGGTGATCAGCGCCTTCAGGCCCGGTGTCTGGCGATAGAGGAACGGGTTGCGTCGCGTCAGCGCCAGCAGCAGTCCGACCGCGAGGCAGACCGCGATGGTCGAGGAGCCCCCGTAGCTGACCAGCGGTAGGGTCATGCCCTTCGAGGGGAACAGTTGCAGGTTGACGAGGATGTTGATGAAGGCCTGCCCGCCGATTTGCGTGCACAGCCCCGCCGCGGCGAGCAGGGTGAACAGGTCTTCCTCGTCCACCAGGCGGGTCAGCACGCGAACGATGATGGCCAGGTAGAGCACCACGATCAGGGCGCAGACGATCAGGCCGAACTCCTCGCCGATGACCGAGAAGATGTAGTCGGCATGCGCTTCGGGCAGGTTCATCTTGCGCACGCCGAGCCACAGCCCCGCGCCTGTCCAGCCACCTGCCAGCAGCGTGCGGCTCGCAAGATCGACCTGGTCGAACGCGGTACCCCCGCCGAGGAACGCATCGATGCGGTGACGGGCGTTGTCGTAAAGGAAGTATGTCGCGGTAAGCGCCACCACCCCCGCGCCGGCGAGAATTCCGACCCGCTTGAGGGGAATGCCGGCCAGCAGCACGATGACGAACCACACCCCCGCGAACAGGATCGTGCCGCCGAAATCGGGCTGCATCATCATCAATGCGGCGACGAGGCCCATGACGCCCGTGACGGTCGCGACCACCGGCAGGTTGGGATCACGCAGGCGCCAGCTGACGATCCAGGCAAGCAGGATGGCAAAGCCGGGCTTGAGGAACTCGGATGGCTGGAAGCCGGCGAAACCCAGGCTTATCCAGCGCTTGGCGCCGTTGACCTCGCTGCCGAACACGGGGATCAGCATGAGGAAAAAAACCATCGCCGCGGCAAGCACGATGCCGACCCGCCGGGCGTTCTCCCGGCTGAGCGTCGATGCGCCGAACAGGAATACCAGGCCGACGGCCTGCCACTTGAGGTGGGTCCAGTAAAAATACAGCTCTGGCAGATGAATGCTGCGGGTCGATAGACGGTGCGCGCTCGCCGGGCTGGCGGCGGCCACGGCAGCGGTTCCGATCGCCATCAGCAACAGCACCAGGCCGAGAAGAACCCGGTCGACTTCGCGCCACCAGATCTTGAGCTCCGCGCGCCGCGACGCCGGGTAGCGGGCCTGCGCCGGCACCGGCTGGCCGCTGCGCGGAATATAGGGCCGCTCGTTCACGCGGCCTTCTCCGCGTCGGCGGCGCGGCACGGGTCGCTTGCGGGATCTTCCGTCAGTGCGGCAACGAACTGGCGAAAACTTTCGCCGCGCTGCTCGTAGTCCTTGAACTGGTCGAAGCTGGCGCAAGCGGGCGACAGCAGCACGACATCGCCAGGTTCCGCAGCGGCGATCGCGCAGCGCGTCGCCTCGCACAACATCTCGGCGCGGGTTACCGGCACGCGGCCTTCGAGCAGCTCGGCGAAGCGAGGTCCGGCTTCGCCGATTGTGTAAGCCGCCTTCACGTTGACGAGATGCTGCTCCGTCGCGCCGAGCCCATCCTCCTTGGGCAATCCGCCGACGATCCAGTGGATGCGCGGGCCATTGGGGCCGGGCGGAAAGGCGGCCAGAGCGGGTGCGGCGCTGTCGGTGTTGGTCGCCTTGCTGTCATTGACGAACATCACGCCGTCGTGCGTCGCGACACGCTCCATCCGGTGGGACAGTCCCGCGAAGGTCCGGAATGCGGCCTCGATATCGGCTGCGCTGATCCCCAGCCAAGTGCAGACTTGCCGGGCGGCGCCAGCATTTTGCGCGTTGTGCGGCCCCTGGAGAGACGGCCAGGAGGCTTGTTCGGCGGCACTGGCGTCGACGATCCAGTCGGCTCGGGCGGGTGCGCGGACAAGACCGGCGGAGACCGTCTCGCGGTTGACGAGCGACTTGTGGCCATCCGACTGCGTTTCGAGCAGCCGGCCCTTGGACGCTGCATAGGCCTCCAGTCCGCTATACCGGTCAAGGTGATCGGGCGTCACGTTGAGCAGCACCGCCACGTCGCAGTCGAGCGAGAAGGTCAGGTCGATCTGGTAGCTGGACAGCTCGAGCACATAGACCCCGCCTTCAGGCAAAGGGTCCTGCGCGAGGATCGGCAGGCCGATGTTGCCCCCCATGGTCGTCGGTGTACCGGCGCTCCGGAGAACATGGTGAACCAGCGCCGTGGTGGTGCTCTTTCCGTTGGTGCCCGTAATGCCGACAACCTTGTGCCGCGGAAGGCTGGCGCGGGCCTGTGCGAACAGTTCGATATCGCCGATCACCGGTACCCCGAACTCCGCCGCACGCGCAGCAATGGGATGAGTGTTCAGCGGTACCCCCGGCGAGACCACCACGCCATCGTAGCCCGAGAGATCCATCTCCAGCGGATCTGCCAGCAGCACGTTGGCCGGATCGACTTTCGCCCGCGCCACATCCTGCCGGTCCCACGCGGTGACCTGCGCACCGCTCGCGACAAGTGCTTCCACCGTCGCCAGCCCGCTGCGGGCAAGGCCAAGGACGGCGTAGCGCTTGCCGGTGAAGGCAGGCGAAGTGATCACCGGACCTTCAACGTCGCCAACCCGAGGAGGGCGAGTACGATCGAGACGATCCAGAAGCGGATCACCACGGTCGACTCTTTCCACCCCAGCTGCTCGAAATGGTGATGGATCGGCGCCATCCGGAACACCCTGCGCCCGGTGCGCTTGAACCATACGACCTGGATGATCACCGATAGGGCCTCGAACACAAACAGCCCGCCAACGATGGCGAGCACGATCTCATGGTGGCTGGCGACTGCAATGGCGCCAAGCGCGCCGCCCAAGGCGAGACTGCCTGTATCCCCCATGAACACCGCTGCCGGCGGCGCGTTGAACCACAGGAACGCCAGGCCCGCCCCCATGATGGAAGCACAGAAGATTGCCAGCTCACCCGCCCCCGGCACGTGGGGGATGCCGAGGTAGGCGGCGAAGTCGGCCCGGCCGGCAAGGTACGCGATGATCGCGAAGGTGCCGCTGGCGATGATCACCGGCATGATCGCCAGGCCATCAAGCCCGTCCGTCAGGTTCACGGCGTTGCCCGCGCCGACCATCACCAATGCCGCGAACACGAAGTAGAAGGGTCCGAGCGGGATGCCTACGCCGACCATGAACGGCACGTAGAGGAACGTGTTGATCTGGCTGACCACGATATACGATGCGATGCCGGCCACGAGGAATTCGAGCAGCAGCCGCACTTTGCCCGAAACGCCGCGATGGCTCGCCTTGGACACTTTGTCGAAATCGTCGAGGAACCCGATCAGGCCGAAACCGAGGGTCACCGCGATGCACGCCCAGATGAACGGGTTGGTGAGGTCCATCCACAGGATCGAAGCCAGCATCAGGCTGGTGAGGATCATCAGCCCGCCCATCGTCGGCGTGCCACGCTTTGCCAGGTGGCTCTGCGGCCCGTCCTCGCGGATCGGCTGCCCCTTGCCCTGCCTTACCCGCAGCAGGTCGATGAAGCGTGGACCGATCACCAGACCGATGAGCAGCGCGGTCAGCAAGGTCGCACCCGCGCGGAAGGTCTGGTAGCGGACGAGGTTGAAGAGCCCCTCGAAATTCATCCACTCGGCGAGCAAGTACAGCATTCAGCCTTCCGGCCCCTATCGTCCGTGGTCGACGAAATGCGCGACCAGCCTGCCGAGCCCAACCGAATTGGACCCCTTAACCAGGACCGCATCGCCGCCCGTCAGACCGAATTCCTCAAGCGCCGCGATCGCCTCGCCAGGTCCTTCGCAATGGGCGAAGGCGAAAGGCGCGGCAAGCGGCATGGCGCCGGGTTTCCCCAGTTCGCGGGCGAGAGAGAGCATCTCGTCGCCCACCAGCACCGCATAGTCGACGTGCGCCTCGGCCAACGGCTCGGCGAGCTGCGCGTGGAAACCGGGTGCGAAGTCACCCAGCTCCTTCATGCTGCCAAGCACCGCAACCCGGCGCGTTGCCGGGGTCTGGCCAAGCTGGCGCAGCGTGGCCCGCATGCTCGCCGGGTTGGCGTTGTAGCTTTCGTCGATCAGCAACGCGTGACCGCCGGTCACTGCGATGCGGTGCCGTGCGCCCCGCCCCTTGAGACCGCCCATTTCGGCCAGGGCGAGACCCGCTGCCGCGAGATCGCCGCCTGCCGCCTGCACGGCGGCCATGACGGCCAGCGAGTTCATGATCCAGTGCTCGCCCGGCTCGGCCACCGAATAGCAAAGCCGCGTTCCCGCGATATCGGCGGTGACCAGCGAGCCGCCGTTGGCGCTGGGAATAGCGTCGATCAGTCGTGCCTGCGCATGAACGGCCCGGCCGAACGCGACCACATTCGCTCCGGCCTCGCGCGCGTGGACCAGCAGGCGGTCGTAGTGCACGCTATCGGCGGGTATCACCGCGGTGCCCCCCGTCTCCAGCGCGCCGAATATCTCGGCCTTCGCATCGGCGATCGCTTCCTCGCTGCCGAGGTTCTCGATGTGCGCGGGCGCGATGGTGGTCACCACCGCCACGTGAGGGCGGACGTGCTCGGTGAGGCCGGCGATCTCCCCGGCGTGGTTCATTCCCATTTCGAAGACGCCGAAGCGGCTGCGTGCGGGCATTCGCGCAAGGCTCAGCGGCACTCCAACATGGTTGTTGTAGCTACGCACCGAACGATGCGCGGCCCCGCGGCTGCCGCGGTCCAGTGCCGCAAAAACAGCTTCCTTGACGCCGGTCTTGCCGACCGAGCCGGTGACGCCGATGCGAACGGCCTGGGCACGCGAGCGCGCGGCAGCGGCAAGCCGCGCGAGCGCTTCGGACGTATCCGGAACGAGAATGTGCGGTCCCTCGATCCGCTCACTGACAAGCGCGGCGGCGGCCCCGTTGGCGAAAGCCTGGGAGACGAAGCGATGGCCGTCCGAGCTCTCGCCCGTCAGCGCGACGAACAGGTCGCCAGAACGCACGTCGCGGGAATCGATCTCGACTCCGGCACACTGGAATGCGCCGCTGGCGATGCCGCCCGTGGCAGCGGCAATTTCGTCCGAAGTCCACAGGGCGATGCCCAAGGCATCACGCCTGTCACGCGGCCATGCCCGCAGGGCGGGGTGCAGGCTCACGCTTCGCTTCCCATCATTGCCGCAGCGGCCTCGCGGGCAACGCTGACGTCGTCGAACGGCAGTACGCGCATCTCATCTCCCGAGCCGATGATCTGGCCCTGTTCGTGTCCCTTGCCTGCGACCAGCACGATGTCTCCCGCCCGCGCCATCGCCACTGCCGCGGCGATCGCCGCACGGCGGTCGCCAATCTCCTGCGCGCCGGGGGCGCCTTCCAGCACCTGGAGTCGGATCGCCGCGGGATCCTCCCCGCGCGGATTGTCGTCGGTGACGATCACCACGTCAGCCTGTTCCGCGGCCACGCGACCCATCTCGGCGCGCTTGCCCTGGTCGCGGTCGCCGCCGGCACCGAACACCACGACAAGCCGTCCCTCGACATGGGGACGAAGCGCGGCGATCGCCGCTTCGAGAGCGTCCGGCGTGTGCGCGTAATCGACATATACGGGCGCGCCGGCCCGGTTCAGAGCAGCGCGCTCGAGCCGTCCTCGCACCGGCTGGAGCCGCGTGAGACTATCGAACGTTTGCGCCGGATCGCCGCCGGTTGCGATCACCAACCCCGCGGCAACGAGCGCGTTGGATGCCTGGTACGCGCCGATCAGCGGCAGCGCGACCTTGCGCCTCATTCCACCATGTTCGATCTCGAGCATCTGACCGAGAGTCCCGGGAATGCGGGCGACGAGGCGGATATCCTCCCCCTCGTCGCCCACGGAGAGCACGCGCAACCCCCTCTTTCGCGCATGCTCTTCGGCGCGGGCGGCCCATCCTTCGCCTCCGCGCCAGATCACGGCCGTGCCGTCCGCGGCTACTACTTCGTCGAATAGCCGCATCTTGGCCGCAAAATATTCTTCCATGTCGGCATGATAATCGAGGTGATCGCGCGACAGATTGGTGAACGCGCCCGCGCTCACCCGCAGGCCTTCGTTTCGGAACTGGCTGAGGCCATGGCTGGACGCCTCGAACGCGACATGGGTCACGCCCTCGCGGGCGAGGCCGCTCATGTTGGCAAGGAAGGTGACTATGTCCGGCGTGGTCAGGCCGGTGGAGACGCTCTCGTCAGGGGTGGTGACGCCCAGCGTCCCGATCGACGCGGCGCTGATCCCGGCCATCCGCCAGAGCTGGCGGGTCATCTCGACCGTCGAGGTCTTCCCGTTGGTGCCAGTGACTGCCACGATCGTTTCGGGCACCGGAGTGAAGAACTGCGAAGCCAGCCGCGCGAAAGCCCGTCGAGGCTGCGGGTCGGCGATGTGCCAGGCCCCATCCACTTTCGCCTCGGGCCTCGCCACGACGGCGATCGCGCCGGCTTCGATGGCGGCGGGAATGAAATCCTCGCCGTTGACCTGGCCGCCCTGGAAGGCGCCGAACACCGTGCCGGGCGCCACCTTGCGGTGGTCGATCGCAAAACCGGTGACCGTGCTGTCTGCTGCCGCGCCGGCGTCGAGGCCCGCTTCGCCGGCAATCCGGCCGAGCTTCATTCGCTGGTTCCCTTGGGAACAAGCGGCGCAAGGTCGGTCAGGTCGACGTCACGGCTGGCGTCGGGCGGAACGCCCAGGATGGGGCCGATCCGGGGGACCAGGCGGCCGACGATCGGCGCCGCGTTCCACGCAGCGGTGCGCTGGAAGCTCGATGCCACCGTGCCCTGAGGCTCGTCCAGCATGGCGATGACGACGTAGCGCGGCCGGTCCATCGGGAAAGCGGCGGCGAATGTCGCGACCAGCGCGTTCTTCTTGTATCCACCAGCGACGGGCTTTTCGGCCGATCCCGTTTTCCCGCCGATGCGGAAGCCCGGGGCATCCGCTTTCCGGCCAGTGCCGTAGACGACGATCATCCGCAGCAACTGGTTCAAACGTGCCGAGGTGCTCGCCTTGAACACCCGCCGGCCCGCGGGCACCTGGCCCTTTTCGAGCTTGCGCAGAGTGGCGGGGCGCCAGACACCGCCGTTGACCATCGCCGCGTAGGCCGAGGCGAGATGCAGCGGGGTGACCGCGATGCCGTGTCCATAGCCGACAGTCATCCCGCGCAGCAGCGGCCATTCGCCGCTCGCCCAGATCGGGAATCCCTTGGCGGGCAATTCGATGAAGGGGCGCTTGTTCATGCCGAGGTCGGCCATCGTTTTCTTCAGCCGGTTCGCGCCCAGGTCCTGTACGACGTGAGCGGTCACGACGTTGGACGAGTGGATCAGCATCTCGGGCACGTTGAGCGATGCGCCGAGATCGTGGCTGTCCTTGATCGTGAAGCCGCCGATCGGGAAAGGCCGGGCCGAATACCGGCGACTTAGATCGGTGACTGTGCCCGCATCGATCGCGGCGGCCACGGTCAGCGGCTTGAACGTGGAACCCAGCTCGTACACCTGGTTGGTGACGCGGTTGAACATGTTCGCGGCGCCCGCAGCGTCGATCTGGTTGGGATCGAACTCGGGAAGCGAGGCGAGCGCCAGAACCTCGCCGGTGTCCACGTCGAGCACGATGCCGGCAGAGCCAAGCGCATTGGTCGCGCGCATCCCGCGGGTCAGCTCGTCTTCCAGCGCTCCCTGCACGCGGACGTCGATCGACAGGGGCACAGCCTTGGCGCGGGTGGCGGGATCGCGCAGCTGATCGTCGAGTACGGCCTCCATCCCGACGCGGCCATGCCCGTCGGCGGCCACGTAACCGAGAACGTGCGCGGCCATCGAGCCCTGCGGATAATGGCGGTCGGTTTCCTGCGGCAGTTCGAGCGCCAGTTCGCCGATCGCCTGCACCCGGTTCGCTTCCTCGGGCAGGACGCGCCGGCGCAGATAGCCGCCCTTTCCTTTCGCCAGGCGTTCGGCCATCTCGAATTCATCAATGTCCGGGAAAATCGCCTTGAGTTCGAGCGCGACTTCCTTGGGCGATTTGACCAGCGCGCTGCCGTCGCCCAGGGCCTCCGGATTGTACCACAGGGCAAAGGCAGGGAAGGCGCGGGCCAGTGGCTGCCCGTTGCGGTCCGTGATTTCGCCGCGCGGAGGAAGAAGCGCTTCATAGAAGGAGGTGGCGGTATGGGTCGCGTCGGTCAGGCCGAGGAACGCTATCCGCACTACCGCCGCCAGCGCGAGGGCCGCGAACAGCGCAGCGACCAGAAGCACGCGCAGCCGGGCGACCGTCAGCGAGCGTTGGCGTACCGTGACGAGCTGGACCCGGCCGGAGTAGATCGCGGTGCTGACGGTCAGCGCATTCATGGATGCGCCTCGGCCAGGAAATCGCCCCCATTGGCGAGCTTTTCGGCCAGGCCCTGCTCATCGGTCGGATGCTGGACCGGCTTGCCGGTCAACGGTGAGACCATCGCCGGCAGCTTCATTTCGCGCTGATCGTCCTCGGCGCGCGCGACCCGGATCGGGGACGGCGCATTGATCGCGCGCGGCTCTCCGAGCGCGGCGAGCTGGCGCTCGCCTTCGAGGTACTGGTCCGCGCCCGGAGCCTGGTAGCCGAAATCGACTGCGTTCCATTGGGCCAGTTGCTGCTGGCTCGCGCGTGTCTCGAACTCGGTCTCGAGCAGGACCTTTTCCCGCTGCAGCGAAACGATCTTGCGCTCGGCAAGACGGACTTCGCTGCGGACGGAATTGACCTTGAACGTCAGCGCCACGAACAGCGCGCTGCACAGCGCCAGTGTCACTACCCAGCCGAGCTGGCGGAGGCGGCTGCCCAAAAGGTTGGAGCGCAGGGCGTTCATGCCGCGATCCTCGCCGGAGCCGCCGTGCGAACGGCGTGGCGGAGCGTGGCCGAGCGCGCCCGGGGGTTACGCGAAACCTCCGCTTCGGACGCGCGGACGGCCCGGGATACGCGGTTGAACACTTCCGGCATCACACTTGCTTGTGGCAAATGACGCGAGCCGCCGCTGACACTGGACGCATCGCGCAGGAACCGTTTGACGATGCGGTCCTCAAGGCTGTGGAAGGTGACCACGGCGAGCCGCCCGCCCTCGCCGAGCAGGGTTTCGGCGGCGCGCAGCCCTTCCTCCAGCTCATTGAGCTCTGCATTCACGTGGATACGCACGGCCTGGAAGCTGCGGGTCGCCGGGTCTTTGGGGGCGCCCGGTCGATAGCCAAGCGCCTTGCGCACGACGCGCGCCAGATCGCCGGTGGTGGATAGCGGGCGGGCAGCGACGATGGCACGGGCGACGCGGCGGCTCTGGCGCTCCTCGCCGTAGGTGTAGAGCACGTCGGCGATTTCGCCCTCGTCGGCAGAATTGAGAAAGTCTGCCGCGCTGGGCCCGGACTGGCTCATGCGCATGTCGAGCGGACCTTCGGCCGAGAACGCAAACCCGCGCTCCGCCTGGTCGAGCTGCATCGAAGACACGCCGATATCCATCACGATCCCGTCCACCCGCACGAGTCCCGATTCGGCGAGTGCGTTAACCATTTCGGAGAACCGGCGGGCATGGAGAACCAGCCGCGGCGGGTTTTCCGCAGTTTCGGGCCATTTCTCTCCCGCCGCGATCGCATCGGGATCGCGGTCGAAAGCATGAACGGTCGCTCCGGCATCGAGCAGCGCGCGCGAGTATCCGCCTGCACCGAACGTCGCATCGACGATCACCTCGCCCGGCCGGGGCTGCAACGCGGCGATGACTTCGTCCAGCAGGACAGGGATGTGCTGCGCATCGGTCGGAGGCATGGCGCTCATTTCGCCTTCCCTTCGGCGAGAAACTGCGCGCAGGCCGCCTTGGCGGCAGCCCAGTTGTCGTCCATCTGCATCAGTTCGGCAGGGTTCCAGATGGTGAAGGAGCGGCCGCCGCCCTGGAAGAACATCGCGCTGTCGATGTTTCCCAGCATGCGCAGGTGATCCGGCAGAACGAAGCGGCCCGAATCATCGAACGGGACGCGGGCGAAGCCGAACAGCTGGGCGGCGCGCGTATCGCGGTCGAAATCGGGGCCGGCGCGATCTTCCTCGCGATCGAGCTGCGCATCGAGCTCGGTCATGCGCGACAGGCCGAAGCCGACCAGGCAGGTAAAACGGGGGTGCTTGTCCAGGCAGAGGACGCGCCCGTCGCTCGATTCCTTTACGGCGCTGCGGAACAGCGGGGGCAGCACGAACCGGCCCTTGTCGCCGGCGGGCGAAAAGGCCTGTCCGGAAAAGCCGCCGAATAGCGCCGCTGCCACGTGTCCCCCTCCCCATTCTCGGCCTCAGCCGGGTCCTTCAAGGACCGCCCCGCGGACACAGCTTTCCCGCCTCCGGCAGCGCTTGCGCGCCGTCGGCTCGCATCACCCGATGCGCGGCCTGGAACGGTATGTCCGATGGGCACTGGTATTAACTTTCTTCCCCTTGCGATGGAAGGGAAAAAAGCGGGAAATCACGGGATTGTGCGGTTAACCATTGTATTTCTGTGGATAGGACGCATGCGAATGGCTTCCAACCATCGAATCCGCTCAAAAGAAAGCCTCACATTTTCAGTATTTTACAAAGGGGAACAGGCCAAAGAGACGGCCGGCCCGCGTTTTCCCGCGATCTAACGGACAAAGGCCTCGAGCATGAGCGCCTCTAGCGCGGCCTTGCCCGGGCCGACCTGCCGATCGGCTTCGAGCAGGGCGGCATCAGCAACTACAACCGCGCTCCCTTTGCCGATCCCGCATTGGGCAACCAGGCCGCCGGACTCGATCGCGCACTGCGCGCTGTCACCCTCGCTTCCGACGGTACGAAGACGGCCCGACATACGCTCGGGAAGGGAGGCCGAGTGGTATGCCACCAGTCTCTCGCCGTCGGCCTGATCCTCATCGAAGGTCAGCTCCAGGCCCCAGCGCCGCAGGATCGGCGAAAGAAGGATCACATCCTGCGGCCGCCGGCGGTCCCCGATCGCAAACCAGGAATGTTCGGTCAGCAACGGATCCGCGAACAGCAGCACCCGGCCGCCGCCCCGCACCCAATCATCGAGTGCGACATTCTCCTGCGGTGCAAGCGGGCGAGGCTGCGCCATGACGAGGGAATCGAGCTTTGCCAGTTCCCCGCTGTCGAGCGTATCGAGCAAGACCAGCCGGTGCTCGCTTTCGAGGGCTTCACGCACCCAGTGCCGCGTTCCTCCATCACCTAGCGCTTCGCCCACCGATGCGCTCTCTTTCCAGTAGATCGGGAGGGAGGTGAACAGGCCAAGCGCGGGCTTCGCATGCCCTTCGCGCGGCCACGCCCATGTCGCCAGCGCCAAGGCGATCAGCACTGCCAGGCCAAGAGTGGCGGCGATGCCGCTCTTACTGGCTCGCATCGGGTTCGGCGGGCGGGTTCTGCCGGCGCGCAGTCGGAGTGGCCGGAGCGGCAGGGAGATCCGGCACCACCCCCGCGTCAGCCAGGGGATCGATGGCCGGCGCTTCGGGTTCCGGGGCGACGGTGGCGGCGGCCTCCGGAACCGTGGCGTCCGCCGATTGCTTCGCACGGTCCTCGATCACGTTGGCGAGCCCGACAATCAGCAAGATGCCAAGCAGCAGTGAGCCGCCGACCTGGAGCCGTTGCAATGACTGTGCTCGGATACCGCCGAGGGACGAAACGTCAACGATATCCGCAGAGGAGGTATGGCGACCCATGAAGCCAAGCTAGTCCCTGCATTTCCTCAGTCAATGCACGGGACTATTCCGGCCTGAGCCACTCGAACACCGGCAGGCTCTTCGAGCGGAGCCACTCGCCGCTATAGAGCGTTGAAAGATAACGGAAGCCCGTATCGCACAAGATCGTCACCACGCGGGCTTCGCTGCCCCGTTCGCGGGCGAGCTGCTTGCCGAGCATGATGGCCCCCGCCACGTTGATTCCCGAAGACAGTCCAAGGCACAGCCCCTCCTCGCGCAGCAGGCGGGCCACCCACTCGAGGCCCTCCTCATCCGACACCCGGAACTGGGTATCGACCGGGGCGCCTTCGAGGTTGCCGGTGATCCGCCCCTGGCCGATCCCTTCGGCCACCGAGCTGCCTTCGGCCTTGAGCTCGCCCGTGGCGTAGTGGCTGTAGAGCGCCGCCCCGTGTGGGTCCGTCAAAGCGACCACGATTTGCGGATCGTGCTCCTTCAACCCCATGCCGACGCCGGCCAGCGTTCCGCCCGTGCCCACGGCGCAGGTGAAGCCGTCGATCCGGCCATCGAGCTGCGCCCAGATCTCCTCGGCAGTGGTCTCGATGTGGCCTTTGCGGTTGGCGGTGTTGTCGAACTGGTTGGCCCAGATCGCGCCGGGCGTTTCCTCCGCCAGCCGGCGGCTGGTGTGGACGAAGTGATTACCGTCCGAATACTTGGTCGGCGGGACCAGGACGAGCTCGGCGCCGAGCGCGCGGAGGGTATCCATCTTCTCCGCGCTCTGATTGTCCGGCATGACGATGATCGTGCGATAGCCGAGCGCATTGCCCACCAGGGCCAGGCCAATCCCCGTATTGCCTGCCGTTCCTTCGACGATCGTGCCGCCAGGCTGGAGATCGCCCCGCTCCTCGGCATCGCGGACGATGGCCAGCGCCGCGCGGTCCTTCACGCTGCCGCCGGGGTTGAGGAACTCGCACTTGCCCCATATTTCGCATCCCGCTTCGGCGCTGGGGCCCTCGAGACGAACGAGGGGAGTATTGCCGATGAGGTCGAGCGTGTTCTTGCGCGCGGAAGATGAAGTCATGCTACCGAGCTAGGCAGCGCCCGCACCCGCGGCAACGCAGTTCCGTTTGGGGGCCGGCTATCCAGTCTTGCCCCGCGCCGCTACGGCAAGGTCAGTCTTCCTGCGCGATGGTGACCTTGAGCCCGTCGAGATCGGCCGTGAAAGGCACCTGGCAGCCAAGGCGCGAGTTTTCGTTCCGGTGATCGCTCGATTCGAGCAGGTCGTCCTCGTCCTCGCTCATCGGCGGAAGGCGATCCTTGAACGCGGGATCGACGTGGACATGACAGGTTGCGCACGAGCAGCAGCCGCCGCACAGCGCCAGCAGCTCGTCGAACCCGTTGTCCCGGATGGCTTCCATCACGGTCAGGCCATCGGCCACGTCCACGGTGGACTCTTCTCCGGCGCGGTTGACGACGATCAGCTTGGGCATGTGCTGGGATCCCGGAATAGACGTTGGGCTGCCCCCTGTCGGAGGTCCGGCGGGGCTGCTAAGGGCTGGCCGCGATTTTGGCAAGGTGAGAGCAGCACGCGCAATGGGCTTGAGCGCCGAACAGATCCGCGACGGCCTCGATGCGCTGGCCAACCGGGAGCCCGGCATGGCTCGGGCGCTGGAAGCCGCCGGTTATCCCGAACCCAGGATTCGCGAGCGCGGGTATGCGACCCTCCTGCGCGCGATTGTCGGGCAGCAGGTCTCCGTCGCCGCCGCCGCCAGCGTGTGGAACAAGCTGGAGGCCGAGGTGGGCGCGGGAATTCCCGCATCCGAACTGCTGGCGCGGGATTTCGATACCCTGCGCGCCTGCGGGCTGTCGCGCCAGAAGCAGGGCTATGTGCGATCGCTGTGCGAGCTGGTCGAGGCGGGCGCGCTCGACTTCACCGCCCTCCCCGCGGACGACGAAGAGGCGATCGCACTCCTGACCCGGATCAAGGGGATCGGCAGGTGGACCGCGGAAATCTACCTGCTGTTCGCGGAGGGGCGCCCCGACATCTGGCCGGCCGGCGACCTCGCCGTCCAGGCGGGACTGGCACGCATCCTGGCGCTGGATGCCCGCCCGGGCGAAAAGGAGACCCGCGCCCTCGCCGAGCCGTGGCGGCCCCATCGCGGCGCTGCGGCGATCTTCACCTGGCACTGCTACAACAACCCGGCCCTGTAGTCGCTTGCGCTCAGCCGCCTGGTGTATTAGTTATACAGGACAGTCATTCGGAGGGGGAATTCACATGTTCGTTCGCCATGCAATCCTGACCAGCGCCTCATTGCTCGCGGTCGCCGCACTGGCGGGCTGCGCCACCACCCAGGGAGCCACAATGCCGGCCACCACGCCCCAGTCCGTCGCCACCTCTTCCTTCGCCGCCACGCCGCTGATCCCGCGCGAGGCGATCTTCGGCAATCCGACGAAGAGCGCCGGCCGGCTGAGCCCCGACGGCAAGTGGCTGGGCTGGCTCGCGCCGTCCAACGGCGTGATGAACATCTGGCTGGCTCCCGCATCCGACCCTGGAGCGGCGAAGGCCATGACGTCCTCCACCGACCGGCCCATCCGACAGTACTTCTGGTCGCCCGACAGCCGCCGCCTGCTCTATATCCAGGACAAGGGCGGAGACGAGAATTTCCTCCTCTATGGCGTCGACATCGCCACGGGCGCGGAAACGACGCTGACCCCGTTCGAAAAGTCCCGCGTAATGCTGGTCGGCAGCTCGACCAAGCAGCGGGACAAGCTGCTGATCGGCCTGAACAACCGTGATCCGCGCTTCTACGATGTCCACCTGCTCGATCTCTCGACCGGGAAACTGACCGAAGTGATGCGCAACGACGGATACGCCAGCTTCTTGGCCGACGACACGCTCGCGCTGCGCATGGCGATTCGTCCCAACGCCGCAGGCGGCATGGACTATTTCGAGATCAGGAATGGCAAGGTCGCCGATAAGCCCATCGCCAGCACGGCGCTCGAGGATTCGCTGACGACCAGCCCGGCCGGATACACCGCCGACGGGAAGACGCTTTACTGGATCGACAGCCGGGGCCGGAATACAGCCGCGCTCATCGCGATCGACACCGAGACGGGCAAGTCGACCGTGCTGGCCGAGAACCCCCGGGCCGACATCGGCGGCGCGCTGTCCAATCCGCTCACCGGCAAGGTCGAGGCCTATTCGGTCGAATACCTCAAGACCGACTGGACCGCGCTCGATCCAAACGTGAAAGCTTCACTCGACTGGCTCGACAGCAAGCTCGAGGGCGAATTCTCCGTCACCAGCCGGACCGATGACGATGCCCGCTGGATCGTCGCCAACGATCCGCTGACTTCTCCTGCGAAGACATGGCTTTTCGACCGTACGGCCAATACTCTGACCGAACTCTACACTGCCCGCCCCGAGCTTGTCGGCGCGCCGCTGCAACCCATGCATCCGCTCGAGATCCCTTCTCGCGACGGCAAGACGCTGGTCAGTTACCTCACCCTGCCGCCCGGAAGCGACGCGAATGCCGACGGCATCCCGGACGCGCCGGTGCCGATGGTGCTGATGGTGCACGGCGGTCCGTGGGGGCGGGACAGCTACGGCTTCAATGCCTATCACCAGTGGCTGGCCAACCGCGGCTATGCCGTGATGAGCGTCAACTTCCGCGGCTCCACCGGGCTCGGCAAGGACTTCATCTCCGCCGGCGATCTTCAATGGGGCCGGGCGATGCAGACCGATCTCGACGATGCGATGGACTGGGCCGTCTCGCGGGGCATCGCGGTCAAGGACAAGGTCGCCATCATGGGCGGCAGCTATGGCGGCTACGCGACGCTGGCGGGCCTGACTTTCACGCCCGAACGATACGCGTGCGGTGTTGACATCGTCGGCCCGTCGAATCTGGAAACGCTCCTCAAAACAATCCCGCCGTACTGGGCGCCGATCATCGCGCAGTTCCACCAACGGATGGGCGATCCTGGGACCGAGGAGGGCCGTGCGATGCTCAAGGAACGCAGCCCCCTCTACAGCGCGGGAAAAATCGTGCGGCCCCTGCTGATCGGCCAGGGCGCCAACGATCCGCGCGTCAATCAGGCCGAAAGCGACCAGATCGTCGCGGCTATGAAAGAAAAGGGCATCCCGGTGACTTACGTCCTGTTCCCCGATGAAGGGCACGGTTTCGCCAAGCCGGCGAACAACATCGCGTTCAACGCAGTGGCCGAGAACTTTCTCGCCACCTGCCTCGGCGGGCGCGCGGAGCCGGTGGGAGACACGCTCGCCAAGTCCACCGCCAAGATCGTCGAGGGCGCCGAGTTCGTGAAGGGCCTGGGCGCGGGCCAGTAGCAATCGGCAACCGGCCGCGCTAATCCCCTGTGCAAGGAACAAGGGAGGGAGCGGGCAGTGAGCGAACGGAAGGCGATCTTCATCACCGGCGGCGGCTCCGGCATCGGCCGGGCGATCGCAGAATATTTTTCCGGGCGCGGGTGGTTCGTTGGCCTGGGGGATATCGACGCCGCCGGAATGAAGGAAACCCAGGCGCGCACCGGCACGGGCATGTCCTATGCCCACAAGTTCGATGTGCGCGACCGGACGGCCTGGGACGAGGCGCTCGATGCCTTTTCCAAGGCTTCGGGCGGGCGCATTGATGTGGTCGCCAACAACGCCGGCATTCCGCTTGGCGGATCGCTGAGCGAGAACAGCGTCGAGGAAATCGAACGCTGCCTCGACATCAACCTCAAGGGCGTCCTGTTCGGCGCCCAGGCGTCATTGCCCCATCTCAAGAAGACCGCTCCGGGATCCTGCCTGCTCAACACCGCGAGCGCGGCGGGGATCTACGGGACTGGCGGCGCGTCGGTCTATTCGGCGACAAAGTTCGGTGTGCGCGGGATTACCGAGGCGCTCGACGCGGAATGGGCCGAATTCGGCATCAAGGTGCGCGACCTGATGCCCGGCTTCATCGACACGCCGCTCCTCGAACACGCGCCCAACCAGGGCAGCAACGAGGCGATCCGCACACGCGTCCAGGCTGCCGGTCTGGAGATCACTCCGCCTCTAGCCGTGGCCCAGGCGGCGTGGGACGCGGTGCATGGCGACAAGTTGCACACCCTTGTCGGCAAGACCGCGCGCCGTCTCGCTTTCGGCGCTCGCTGGATGCCCGGCAAGGTCCGCCAGCAGGCGCGCAGCCAGTCGCGGCCGTTGGGGCAATAGCCCTACAGCAACGCGTCGATCGCTCGCGCCATCGAAGCGTCGCGCTGGCTGAGGCCGCCCGCGTCGTGCGTGGTGAGCGCGATCTCGACCCGGTTGTAGACGTTCGACCACTCGGGATGATGGTCCTGGCTCTCGGCGAGCAGCGCCACGCGGGTCATGAAGGCGAACGCTTCGCTGAAATCGGCAAAGGCGAACGTGCGCTCGATCGCCTTGCCTTCGCGCGCCAAGGTCCATTCCCCGAGATCGGCAAGCGCAGCGTCGCGCTCCGCAGGGGTCAATTCGGCAATGGCCATCGGCTTGGTCCTCCTTGGATATCTGGGCGCCGGATAGCGATGCCGCGCGAGGCAGGCCAGCGCCCGCTCGCTTGGCACGTGGCGGCGCAGTCCCTATTGCCCCACCGATGACGCCGCGCCTCACCGTGCAAGACCTGGCCTGCCGGCGCGGCGACCGGCTGCTGTTCCGGGGTCTGTCGTTTTCGCTGGAACCGGGCGCGGCACTGCACGTGAGAGGCGCCAACGGCACCGGCAAGTCGAGCCTGCTGCGCATCCTGGCCGGTCTGCTGCGCCCTTTCGCGGGAACTGTCGAGGCAAAGGGCCGCATCGCCTTGCTCGGTGGCGAACTCCCACTCGATGAGCACCTGCCGCTGGAAAAGGCGCTCGCGTTCTGGAACGCGATCGACGGCGGCGGCTTCGGCCCTGAGCGGCTGGCGACGCTGGGACTAGAGGGCCTGCGCGACGTGCCGGTCCGCTTTCTCTCGACCGGCCAGCGCAAGCGCGCGGCATACGCGGTGTCGATCCCTGCCGGAACTCCGATCTGGCTGCTCGACGAACCGCTCAACGGCCTCGACGGCCATGCAGCCGGGGTCCTGACGGACGAAATCGAGCGGCACCGCGACGCGGGCGGTATCGTCGTGGCGGCATCGCACCAGCCGCTGCCACTCGGCAAGCTGCATGCGGTCGAACTGGCGGACTACGCCGCATGAGCGTGGCCTACGCCCTGCTCCGACGCGACCTTGCGCTGGCGTTCGGGGGCGGACGCGGGGGGCCGTGGCTGCCGGTGCTGTTCTTCGTCGCAGTCGCGATACTGTTTCCGTTCGCCGTCGGTCCCGATGCCCCGCTACTGGCACGCACGGGCGGAGGAGTGCTGTGGATCGCCGCGCTCCTCGCAGCGATCCTGCCGATCGACCGGCTTGTCGCGCCCGACATTGGCAGCGGCATGTTAGACCAGCTCACCCTGCGAGGGATCGCGGAAGAACTGGTGCTGGCCGTGCGCCTGCTGGCCCACTGGCTCAGCTTCGGCCCGCTGCTGCTCGTCGCCACCTTGCTCGCCGCAGCACTGTTCGACCTGCCTGCGGACACGCTACGCACCCTCCTGCTCGGGCTGCTGGCAGGCACCCCGGGGCTGGCGGCCATCGGCCTCATCATTGCTTCCCTGACGGCGACGGTGCGCGGAGGCGCAGCGCTCGGGGGATTGCTGCTGATCCCGCTCGCAGTGCCGATCCTGATCTTCGGCGCCGGCGCGCTTGCCCGGCCCGATAGCGCCGGTCTCGCGCTCTGCGCCGCGATTAGTCTGGCGCTGTGCGCAGTCGCACCATTTGCCGGGGGAGCGGCGGTGCGGGCCGCGCGGGAGAATTAGATATGCTTCGGTTTCCCAGACCAAACGAAGCCAAATCAATCGACAGGGGTGACGGCAAGCTTATCGTGATCGTCGAGCGGCCTGACGGCTTGTTCTCGGCCTCTATCGACCGCGTTGGTTTCGACGAAGAGCAGGAAGCACACTACTGGGCGGTCAGCATGGAACCCGAGCGCGGTCTCTTCGGATCAATCGAGGAAGCCGAGCGGGAGTTCGGTTGAGCTATTCGTAAGGAGGCTTGTCGCGGCCAGTCGGACTGAGGGTGAAAATCTCGCACCCCTCTTCCGTCACGCCGATCGAGTGCTCGAATTGCGCCGACAGGCTCTTGTCGCGGGTAACCGCGGTCCATCCGTCACTGAGCATCTTAACCCACGGTCGGCCGAGGTTGATCATCGGCTCGATGGTGAGGAACATGCCCGGCCGAAGTTCCGGCCCGGTGCCGGCCTTGGCGGCATGGACTACCTCCGGCGCGTCGTGGAAGAGCCGGCCCAGGCCGTGGCCGCAGAACTCGCGCACCACGCCGTACCGATGCGCCTCGGCATGGGCCTGGATCGCCGCGCCGATATCTCCGAGCCTGGCGCCCGGCTTCACCTGCTCAATGCCGAGCATGAGGCATTCGTAGGTCACGTCGACCAGCCGCCGCGCTTTCAAGGGCACGTCGCCGACGAGGTACATCCGGCTGCTGTCACCGTGCCAGCCGTCGAGCAGAGGGGTCACGTCGATGTTGACGATATCCCCTTCTTTCAATGCCTTGTCGCCGGGAATCCCGTGACAGACGACGTGGTTGATCGAGATGCAGCAGCTGTGCGTATAGCCGCGGTAGCCGAACGTGGCCGGCACCGCGCCGCCATCGAGCGTCATCTGCCGCACCACGTCGTCGAGTTCCCCGGTGGTCACCCCAGGCTGGACCATCGGCGCCAGTGCGTCGAGGATTTCGGCGGCGAGGCGACCGGCCTTGCGCATGCCTTCGAAGCCGGCGGGGCCGTGGAGCTTGATGGTTCCGTCGCGCAGCAGCGTCTCGTCGCCGGTGACTGTCTGATACTGGTTCATGGCGCACGAGATAGCGAATGAAGCGCTCGATTGCGACCCGCGGCGTTATGATTTCGCGCCGAACGCCTCGCGATAGGCAGGCTTCACCGCGCCGAGCATCGCCGCGGTCATGGGAAAGTCCAGTTCATAGGCTCCTTCCGCATAAGGCCCGGCGACATAGGGTCCGAACCAGACAGTGATGCGGTCGAAGGTCTTTCCGTTCGACGAGCCGACCAGGATCGTCGCGCTGTCGAGGCCGGGGCAGTCGCTGAAATATTCGCCCTTGGGATCGACCGGCTCGCCGCGACGGTTTTCGCGCTCCCTGTTCAACGCCGCGCACACCGTCCCGCCCATCGCCGCGCCGAGCGCCTGGGGCGAAGTGAACAACTCCGCCCCGTCCATCGCCCGCTCAGCTTCCTTGTCCCACACCAGGCTTTCCAGGCCGTACATTCCGTGCGCGCCGCCGGTGTAGGTGGAAAATTCGTTCGACAGGCTGAGGTAGCCGGGCAAGTCGGCCACCACTTTCCATTCCGCACCATAGCTGTGCGGGTGGAACGGGAAGCCTTCCTTTTTCGCGCTCTCCCGCTCCTCCCGCGCCTGTGCGATCATCTCGGCCCGCGCCTTCGCCGCCTGCTGTTCGAGCCGGGCGGCCAGCGCGGGGTAACGGCCGACCGGGGCCGGATAGCTGAACGCGTAGCTGTAGAGATCGGTGTCCTCGGCCACCTTCTTCGCGCTGCCGTTTGCCGAGGCCGCTGCGCTGGCACTGGCGCCGGCCCGCGATGCGGATTGGCTCGCGGTCGCGGTAACGCCGGTCTTCTCGCGCACTTCGTCCGGCGAGGAGCACCCGGCCAGCAAGACCGCGACAAGGGGCAGGAACGGGCGAAGTTGCATTGGATTTCTTCCGGCAGGCGTTAGGAACCCCAACCTATGAGCAAACCAGTCGAGCTTATCCAGCCCGATCGCGGCCAGGCGGCGATCGACATCCACCTCGTCAACAAGGACGGCTTCGCCGACTGGGCGAAGAAACTGACCGCAGGCCAGCGCGCCGCGCTCGAGGCGCAGAAATTCGACGGCAGCGGCTACCAGGTCGGTATCGTCCCCGATGGCGAGGCGTGGTTCGCCGTCGGCGGAGTCGCCAACCCGGCCGAGCTCTCGAGCTGGTGCATGGCCAAGCTGGCCGAAACGCTTCCCGCGGGCACCTACCGGCGTGTCGAGGGTGATCCGGGCCCGGCGCTGTTCGGCTGGCAGACCGCGCAGTACCGCTTCACCCGCTACCGTGAGGAAAAGGATGCGCCGGGGCCGCGCGTGCTGCTTACCAGGGACCCGAAGGCGATCGATCCGGTAATCGCGGAAGCGGCGGCCGCGGCAAAGGTGATGGATCTCGTCAACACGCCCGCCGAGGACATGGGCCCTGCCGCCCTCGAAGCCGAAGCCGAAGCGCTTGCGAAATCGCACAGGGCGCAGCTCAGCGTGACGAAAGGCGAAACGCTGGAGCGCGAATATCCGATGGTGCACGCCGTCGGCCGCGCCGCGTCGCGCGAACATGCCCCCCGGCTCATCCACCTCACATGGGGTGACGAGAAGCACCCGGTGCTCGCCATCGTCGGCAAGGGCGTTTGCTTCGATTCGGGCGGTCTCGACGTGAAACCGGCCAGCGGGATGCTCCTGATGAAGAAGGACATGGGCGGAGCGGCCCACGCACTCGCGCTGGCGGGACTCGTGATGGGCGCCGGCCTCAAGGTGCGGCTGCACCTGCTGGTCCCCGCGGTCGAGAACGCGATCGCCGGCAACTCCTTTCGCCCGGGCGATGTCCTGCGCAGCCGCAAGGGGCTTTCCGTCGAGATCGGCAATACCGACGCCGAGGGCCGGCTGATCCTTGGCGACGCGCTTGCGCGGGCCAGCGAGGAGAACCCGGACCTGGTGATCGATTTCGCCACGCTGACCGGCGCGGCGCGGGTCGCGCTCGGTCCGGACCTGCCCGCCCTGATGGCGAGGCGCGACGATACCGCGCAGGCATTGCTCGATGCGGGCAAGGCGCATGACGACGAGTGCTGGCGCCTGCCCCTCCCCGAAAGCTACCGCGAGTGGCTGAAATCGGACATCGCGGACATGGGCAATGCGCCGAGCAACGGCTTTGCCGGGGCGAGCGTAGCGGGACTGTTCCTCGACCGGTTCGTCGGGGAAGCAAAGGACGGGACGCCGATCGACTGGGCGCACTTCGATACCTTCGCCTGGCGACCCGCCGCAAAGCCGGGGCGGCCGAAGGGCGGCGCAGCGCTTGGCCTCAGGGCGGCGTGGCACATGCTGCAGGCGCGATTCGGCTGACCTTGCCCCCCTTGGTGCGAGGGGCTAAGCGCGCCCATCGCATGCAACCCACGGACTTACGCAACACGTGACCGAGACCGGCAAATACCATCTTCCCGAAGGGCAGCTTTCGCTGTCCGGGCCGGTCGTGCGGCCTGCCATCGGCACCCTGCCGATCCGGGGCGACCTGGCGCACATCGCGCTGGCCGATAAATACTTCGTCGCCAATTACGTCATGCCCCAGCTCCGCGAGATCGGTCCGGCCGGCGCCGCGCTGCTATGCCTGCCCAGGGATGGGGCCGACGAAGTGACGCGGCTTGACGCCGGGGCCATGTTCGAAGCGCTCGATTACTCGGGCGACTGGTGCTGGGGCTGCCTGGGACCGCAGGGGCCGAGCGGTTACCTGCGCATCGCCGAGCTCGCTCCGCGGACCGGGGGGTGACACGCTCCGTCTTCATAGACGGGGCAGTCGGCACCACAGGGCTCGAGATTGCCGAGCGGCTCGCCGGCAGGAACGAGTTTTCCCTGGTCCGGCTCGACGACAGCCGACGCAAGGATCGCGAAGCGCGGCGTGACGCGCTGAACGCGGCCGATTTCGCGATCCTGTGCCTGCCCGACGATGCCGCGCGCGGAGCGGTCGACCTGATCGATCCGGCTTCCGATGTGCGGGTCATCGATGCTTCGAGCGCGCACCGCGTCGCGCAGGGCTGGACTTACGGCTTTCCCGAAGTTGTCGGCAGCGATGCGGTCGCGCGCGCGGCGCGGGTTTCCAACCCCGGCTGCTACGCGACGGGCTTCGTCGCCCTCCTCGCCCCGCTGGTCGGGCGCGGACTTCTGCCGGCGGACTGGGCCTACACCTGCAACGCGGTGTCCGGCTATTCGGGCGGCGGCAAGAGCCTGATCGAGCGGTTCGAGTCCGACACCGGCATTGCCTGGCGCGGCTATGCGCTGGCGCTCGGCCACAAGCATGTGCCCGAAATGCAGGCGCACGCCGGCCTCGTCCTCCCGCCGCTGTTCTCGCCCGCGGTGATCCCCGCCTACCGCGGAATGGCGGTGGAGATTCCTCTCCCGCTGATGGCGATGCCCGGCGCGTCCGCTCCGGCGGCACTGCGCGAATGCCTGGCCGACTTCTACGCCGGCAGCCGCGTGGTTCAGGTGAGCGGAGAGATGCCGGACGAACTGCTGCTGCGCCGCGGCCAGGCGCCTTCGGACGCACTCGATCTCCACGTCTTCGGCTCGGCGGACGGCAGCCAGGCGCGGCTCGTCGCGATGCTCGACAACCTCGGCAAGGGGGCCAGCGGCGCGGCGGTGCAATCGCTCAACCTGATGGCCGGCCTCGATCCTGCCAGCGGGCTGCATCTGCCCAAGGATTAGGCAGGGCTTGCCCGCCCCGTGGGCACCCTGGGGCCTTTAACCGAAGCGGTGGATGGCCTACCCTTGCGCGCAGGTGTTTGGCACGATTCTTGAACATCGTGCCTGAAGCTCAAGGAGCCGGGGTCACGTGAAGAAGATCGAAGCCATCATCAAGCCGTTCAAGCTGGACGAGGTGAAGGAGGCGCTCCACGAAGTGGGCGTGTCCGGCATCACCGTTCTCGAGGCGAAGGGCTTCGGCCGCCAGAAGGGCCACACCGAGCTTTACCGCGGCGCGGAATATGTCGTCGATTTCCTGCCCAAGGTGAAGCTCGAGGTCGTCGTGCCCGACGACCAGGCCGACCGCGTGGTCGAGGCGATTGCCGCCGCCGCGCAGACGGGGCGGATCGGCGACGGCAAGATCTTCGTCTCCGCCATCGAGAGCGCGCTGCGCATTCGCACCGGCGAAAAGGACGACGCCGCGATTTGACTTGTCCGCCCTTCCCGGGGCGCCCGACCGAAACCAATTCAGCCTACCCCAGCCCCTCCCGCAGGCGGAGGGGGACCAGAAGGACCGCAAAGATGCCTACAGCCAAGGAAGTGCTCGACCAGATCGCCGAACAGGAGATCGAATGGGTGGATCTCCGCTTCACCGATCCCAAGGGCAAGTGGCAGCACCTGACCATGGTCTCGAAGGTCCTCGGCGAGGACGAGCTCGAGGACGGACTGATGTTCGATGGTTCCTCGATCGCCGGGTGGAAGGCGATCAACGAGAGCGACATGATCCTGAAGCCCGACCTGGAACGGGTTTACGTCGATCCGTTCAGCGCGACGCCGATGATGATCGTCTTCTGCGACATCGTCGAACCCTCGACGGGAGAATGGTACGCGCGCGATCCGCGCTCGACCGCCAAGCGCGCGGAAAACTACCTCAAGTCGACCGGTATCGGCGACACTATCTACGTCGGCCCGGAAGCCGAGTTCTTCATGTTCGACGACGTGCGGTTCGAGGACGGCTATGCCGCTTCGGGCTACCGCCTCGACGACATCGAGCTGCCCACCAACACGGGCCGCGAGTACGAAGCGGGCAACCTCGCCCACCGCCCGCGCGCCAAGGGCGGCTACTTCCCCGTCGCCCCGGTCGACAGCGCAGTCGATATCCGCGGCGAGATGGTCACCACCATGCTCGAGATGGGCCTGCCGTGCGACAAGCACCACCACGAGGTGGCCGCCGCGCAGCACGAACTGGGGCTCACCTTCGGCACGCTGGTCGAGACCGCCGACCGGATGCAGATCTACAAGTACGTCGTGCACCAGGTCGCTCACGCCTATGGCAAGACGGCCACTTTCATGCCCAAGCCGATCAAGGACGATAACGGCAGCGGCATGCATACCCACATGTCGATCTGGAACGAAGGCAAGCCGCTGTTTGCCGGCAACGGCTATGCCGGCCTGTCGGACATGTGCCTCTACTTCATCGGCGGCGTCATCAAGCATGCCAAGGCGCTGAACGCGTTCACCAACCCCACCACCAACAGCTACAAGCGGCTGGTGCCGGGGTTCGAGGCGCCGGTGTTGCTGGCTTATTCG
Organism: Tsuneonella deserti; assembly: GCF_014644315.1. Taxonomy (NCBI): domain Bacteria; kingdom Pseudomonadati; phylum Pseudomonadota; class Alphaproteobacteria; order Sphingomonadales; family Erythrobacteraceae; genus Tsuneonella; species Tsuneonella deserti. Next base: position 1,856,676 of record NZ_BMKL01000001.1, read on the forward strand.
GCGCGCAACCGTTCGGCTTCCTGCCGCATTCCCTACGGCACCGGCGAAAAGGCGAAGCGGGTGGAGTTCCGCTTCCCCGACGCGATGGCCAATCCCTACCTGTGCTACGCGGCGATGCTCATGGCCGGTCTCGACGGTATCCAGAACCGCATCCATCCGGGCGAGGCGATGGACAAGAACCTCTACGACCTGCCGCCCGCCGAACTGGCCGAAGTGCCGACCGTCTGCGGCTCTCTGCGCGAAGCGCTCGAAAGCCTTGAGGCCGATCACCAGTTCCTGCTCAAGGGCGACGTCTTCACCAAGGACCAGGTCGATGCCTACGTGGAGCTGCTGTGGGACGACGTGACCCGCTGGGAAACCACCCCCAGCCCGGTCGAATACGACATGTACTTCAGCTCCTGACGCACGGGGCGTTCGCAAGGCAAGGGGCGCTCGGGCGACCGGGCGCCCTTTTTCTCACGGCAACGCAGCGAATGGCCGCTTACGACCCCACTGCGGACATCCCGCATTCAACGCGTCGGCCGCACAGCAGTCCACAATTCGGATCGGAACCAGTCGCACACCAAGGTGGGCTTGGAGGCTTTCAGCCTGTCGAATTCCGCTTTCGGTGCGACGCAGGCGATGCGGAGATACGCAAGATTGGAACAGTGAGCCAACGGCGCGAGGCTCTTGTCGGCGAGTGTCGTCGAGACGCCGAGAAATGCTGTCAGCGAACGAAGGCCCGCAAGCGGCTCAAGGCTGGCAATTCTGTAAGGACTTCACATCCCGCCTTCGATCCCGATGACCTCAAGATGATGGGCTTCACGAAGCCAATCCAGGTCCGCCATCCTCTTTGGATTGGTGATGATCAGGGTGCGAAGCGCCGGAAGTTCAAGCAGGGCTCGAAAATCGGCAATATTTCGGGGACTGTCGATGCTCAGGAAGGTAAGCTGCTCCAGTCCAAGCAGAGGCGTGAGGTCCTTCGCGACCACCGGCCACTCAAGCTCAAGCCGCTCCAAATTTGTGAGTTTGGCGATCTCGACCAGGAACGGTTGATCGATGTTCCCGCTGATCAGATGCCGCAGGTTGTTCCGCTCGCCCAATCCCCGATAATTGAGCTTTTGCCTCCCTATCCAGGCTTTCGTGGCATGAACAGGAATGTCGTGAGCCTCTTTGTAAGCGTGCTTCTCACGCCATTCCGAAAGGTCGCGATCCACGTGTCCGCGAAAACGCGCATTCAATGCGCTTTCCAGAGGACTAGTATCCACTTCCTGCACCTCGCCCTCTCTCCCTCTGTGAAGCACATTGCAGGCCAGTCTTAATGTCCGATTTCCACCCATTGCTAGCCGTTGGAGCGACCAACCACGGAGCCTGTCAGCGGACCAGCGGCAAACGACCCCATTGTGGTCGTTCGCCTTCGATGAGACGCTGCACCCATGGCTAAAGGTTTCGTATGCCCCGTTTGCGGATACAACGACCCAGCTTGCCCGCCATATGCAGATAAGCAGGACGAGTGGTATCAAGAGATATGTCCCTCCTGCGGCACTCAGTTCGGCTATGGCGATGCGAGTCTGAGCCACGAAGAACTGCGGCGTCGGTGGCTTGCCTCAGGAGCGAACTGGTGGTCGCCCAACCCGCCCCCGAGCACTTTCGATGGCATGAAGGAGCTTCGACAGGCAGGATTGCTCGATTAGCCAAGCGTCCGCTTCCCACCCCATCGCCAGACACTGGATCCGGGCTCGCTCTCCAGCCCATCCTTCAGAAAACGATTTTCCTACAGCGGCCCCTAGGGCCTAGATCCCCCGCCTCTTTCACTTCGGCGAGGCGGCACAGATGCAGCGCAAGATCATTTTCGACGCAGTCCGGCGGATGCTCGGACGCGGGTTCAGGAGGGACGAAGTGGCCGCGCTGGACCGCGCGATCGAGCGCGCCTCTGCCGAGACTGGATTTCCTTCCCAGGACAGTGGTCCAGGCGGTCCATCGATCCAACACGGGCTACGCGAAGTGAGCCCGCAGGGGCTTGCGCTGATCCGCGAATTCGAAGGCTGCGCGAAGCGGCGCGCGGACGGGTTGTTCGAAGCCTATCCCGATCCCGGCACAGGCGGGGCGCCGTGGACGGTCGGGTGGGGCGCTACCGGGCCGGACATCGGGCCGGACACCGTCTGGACCCGCGAAGAGTGCGACCGTCGCCTTCTCGCCGACGTGGCCCGCCATGCCGCTCAGGTCGCGGCCGCCATCGGCCAGGCCCCCACCAGCCAGAACCAGTTCGATGCCCTCGTCAGCTTCCACTACAACACGGGGGCGATCTCACGCGCTACGCTCACCAGGCTCCATCGGGCGGGCGACTTTGCCGGCGCGGAGCGCGAGTTCAGCCGCTGGAACCGCGGCGGTAGCAGGGTCCTGCCGGGGCTTGTCCGGCGCAGGGCAGCCGAGGCCAGGCTGTACCGCACGTGAGCCGTTCGCGGGCGGGCATCACGCTCCTGCGGAATCGTTGTTTCCGGTTAATGGAACCGACTCGCGGAGGCCGCCGTTTCACCGCCCAAAGGAGTTAACTTATGCGTATTTTCCTCATGGGCGCGGCGGCAATCGCCCTCGCCGCGAGTGGCGCCTCGGCTGACCCCGGCAAGGGGAATGGCGGCGGACATGGCAATGGCGGTGGCAAGATGGCTGCTGCTGGCGGCCCATCTCACGGCGGAGGCCACGGCCAGGCGCAAGCGAACAAGGGCAAGGGACCCCAGGCCGATGCCGGTCGTGCGATGAAGGCCGACCATGGCCCGGTCCGCGTTGCCCAGGGCAAGCCCGAGAAGGCCGCCAAGGGCCCGGCCGTGCGTTCCCAGGGGAACTCAAAGGCCAATGGCAAGGCCCACGCCAAGGCCGCCAAGGCCAATGCAAAGGAAATCAGGCGCGATGTTCGCGACTACCGGGACGTGCGCGACGTGCGCGAAGTGCGCTACGATCGTGACAGGCGCGACCGGGACGACAACGTGCGGGTTGTCCGCTCATTCGTCGGCTTCGACCGGGATGTGAACCGCGGCCTCGTCAACGGGTGCCCCCCGGGCCTCGCCAAGAAGAACAACGGCTGTCTCCCCCCGGGGCTGGCCAAGGATCGCAACGATTACCGCGATTACCGCAGCGACTACTACCGCCCCTCGTGGTTCGGTTACGACGCGCCGCGGGACGGCCGTTACTACTACGATGCCGGATATCTCTATCGCGTGAACGATCGCGGTTCGGTGCTCGGCTACCTGCCGCTGCTGGGCGGCGCGCTGTCGGTCGGCAATCCGTGGCCTAGCTATTACGAACCGGTGCCGGTGCCCGATTACTACTCCCAGTACTACAACCTGGGCCCGGTGAATTCATACCGTTATGCCGACGACGTGCTCTACCGGGTCGATCCGCAAAGCAACATGATCACTTCGATCGCGGCGTTGCTGACGGGTGACCAGTTCGCGGTCGGCCAGCCGATGCCTGCCGGGTACGATATCTACAATGTGCCCTACGGCTACCGTGACCAGTATTACGATACGCCCCAGGCGAACTATCGCTACGCCGACGGCTACGTCTACCAGGTCGATCCGAAGACCCAGTTGATCGCCGCCGTGATCCAGCTGCTGACGTAAGGGGGCGCACGATGAACAACCACCGTTTGATCGGAGCCCTTGCGGCTGTCGCCCTGCTTGCACCGCTCGGTGCCTGCTCCAAGGCGGACGAGAAGAGCGCGCCGACCGCGCAGGCGAGCAACGGCACGCTGGCCGCCGAACTGGGCGGCGCGCCGGGCCTGACGACATTCTCGACCGCGCTTGCCGATGCCGGGCTTGGCGACGTGTTCGACGGGCCGGGCAGCTATACCGTGCTCGCCCCGGACGACGACGCCTTTGCCAAGCTGGACCAGGGCGGCAAGACGCTGACAGATCCGGCTCACCGGGCCGAGCTGGTGGCGGTCATGCGGGGGCATATCCTGCCGGGGCACCTGACCCCGGAGGCGATCCGCAAGGCCGTGGCCGACAAGAAGGGCCCCGTCTCGATGCGATCGCTGGACGAAAGCATGGTGACCTTCACCACCGATGGCGACACGATTGTCGTCACCGGGGCGGACGGCGGCAAGGCCAGGGTGGACGGCGCCGCGCTTGTCGCCAGCAACGGCGTGGTCCTCCCGCTCGACGGACTGGTCAAATCGCCTCCGCCAGTGAGCGCCGAACCAAGCTGATCATCTCCGTCGATCGGCAAAGCCCGGAGGGTGCCGCGTGCACCTCCCGGGCTTTTGGTGCCGGTCAGTAGTCCCTGCTGGCTTTCGCTACGATCGACTCGCGACCGATGGTCGAAATGCTTCCCAGGATGGACAGCCAGGAGGTGATGCGGAATTCTGCCTGGGTTGCGCTATAGCCCCGTCCGTCGGTGATGATCTCCACGTAGAACCGCCGGCCGATGTTCTTGCCCAGCGCGATGGCCGTGCCGCGTCCGAGGGCCTGGTCCGCACTGACTATGCGCAGCCGGTCGAGTCCGATGGCGGTGCGCAGCTTGTTGATCGGGTCGAGCCCGCCGCCGCCCCTCAAGGAGGCAAGCGCCGATCCGAGCTGGAGCACGTCGGTGGCCGACAGCTCGGTGATCGAACCGCCGAACAGCAGGCGCGAGAGGATTTCTTCCTCGGGAAGCCCGGGAAGGGACTGGAAGGTAATCTCGGGCTCCAGCGCGCTGCCCTGCACCTTGACCGTCACGTCGAGCCCGTCCTTCTCCGTCTCGGCAACGATGTCGAGGCGGGGATCGATCGGTACGCTCTCGTCGAAATTGATGACCCCGCGCGTGAGCTGGAAGCGCGTGCCGGCGAAGGAGTAATCTCCGCGGACGACCCGCGCCGTTCCCCCGAGCCGTGGGTTGTCCGTAGTCCCGCGAACGCGCACGTTGGCGCTCCATTCGCTGTCGAGCCCCATCCCGTCGACATCGACCCGCGCCGGCGCGCGTGCATCGATCAGGTAGCGCCACGGCCGGGAGGCCACCGGACGCGGACCGGTGTCGAACGGCAGGTTGATCTCGCGCGTCTTGATCTGCGGCAAACGCTCGTCGGCGGCCGCGGTCCCGAGCCTCCAGGCTGCCCGGTCAACCAGCAACCGGCCCGCGATCGTCCCGCCGATTCCGTCGGAAACGATGCGCATCGGCCCGGTGACGGTTGCCGCGAGGCCGTTCGCATTGAGCAATGCCGCGTTGCGCGCGGCGATGCGGATGTCGAGCTGCGGACCCTTGCGCCCGAGATCCTCGAGGACGACCGTCCCGCTGCCGACGACGCTGCCGTTGTTCGCCGTGGTGCCGCGGAAGCTGGTGAGCGTCAGCCGCGATCCCGCAAACGTGCCACGCGCCGTGACATTGCGGATGTCGGTGCCGGACAGGCTCGATTGCAGGCGGAGATTGTTGCTCGCCAGCGATCCGCGCACCTGCGGAGTGGCAAGCGACCCGGTGACGTCGGCGGCGACCGATAGCGGACCGGTCAGATCGAAAGCGTCGACCGCGGCCAGTCGCCACAGTGCATCGGCCGGGCCATTGTATCGCAGCTGGGCAAACAGGTCGCCCGCGCGAAGTCGGTCATACAGCGCACCCGAGCTCGGCAAATCGACGATGCGCCCCTGCAGCCGCCCGCGGCGCTGGCCGCCCTCGTCGATCACCGCGCGCGTTTCGAGGCGTTGCGGCGTCAGCCGCAGCACCAGCGCGAGGTCGATGGGTTTGGAGGTCAAAACGAGGCCTGAGCGGGTGAGCCCGGCCACCTTCACCCGTGCTTCTCCGGTCGGCACGCCGCGACGGTCGGTGGTGAAATCGACCAGCCCCGAAATCTTTCCGCCGAGCCCGAGGTCGGCGTAGATGTCGGCGACGGACAGCGGCATGTCCGCGAGCTGGAGGTGCGCCTCGGTCCGTCCACCGCCGAACTCGCCCGAAGCGATGATCGCCCCTCCGGCGAAGTTCACCTGGGTTGGCTGCAACTGCCAGCCTCCGTCGCGCTGGCGAACAAGCACGGCGCGGCGGGGCATCGCGATCGGCCGCCCCGCAAACTCACCACGCGCGGCCACGGCCACCTGGTCGGGGGCGACGTTGGCGTTGAGCTGGAGCGCGAACCGGCTGCCGCGGCGCCCCGCGATCGAGGCGGTCACCGTGCCGCGGCCGTTCTCGAGATCGGCCCGCGCCGCCAACCGCCCGATAAACAGGCTGCCGTAGCTGATGCCCTGGGCATAGACACTGCCGCCAATCGTGCTGCGCCCCTTCACCAGGAGACCGCTGGCCTCGATCCGAGCCTGTGCGATGGACAGCGGAGTCTCGCCCCCGAACCGCGCCTGGTTGGCGGTTACGTCGATGTCGAAGGCCTGCCCGCCGCTCCGTGGGCTCAGGGCGATCGTGCCGTCGAGCCCGCCCCCGGCCAGCGCCAGGGTACCGGATGCCGCGCCGTTGCCCAGGGTCAGGGTTCCGGACACCGAGGTCTTCCACACGTCCAGCTTGCGGATCGCCAGGCGCGTCGGCCCCCGCGCTGGCGCGAACAGGTCGATGGTTCCCTGGAATGGTCCGAGCATCGACTGGCCGCGTGTCTCTATCGCGAACCCGTCGTTGATCGGTGCAATCGCGACGCGGACGTTCTCCAGCCCCGCCGACGGCAGGGGGCTGGCGAACACCAGGACCGCCTCCGGCCCGCGCGCGGTGTAGGCGCCCTCGACCGTGAATGCGCCATAATCGACGTGACGTCCGCGCCCTGCGACGCTGGTGCGGCCCGGGCGGATCATCCCGTCGAGCGTCAGGTTGAGCTTGGCCGCGCTCAGGCGGACGCCGCGAAAGTCGAACGGCTGCTCCGCGCCCGTTGTGATCCCACCGCTGAACGAGATTGCCGGGCCGGCGAGGTTGGCGAGCGTGGCGTTGGTCACGCGCGGGATGCGCCCGCGGAAGTCGGCCGACAGGGTCCACGGCGCGCTGCCGAAGGTTGCGACGATGTTCGCGCCGCCGTTGACCGCTCCGATGTCCGGAAGTTGGAGCCCGTTCGCGGTGACCGGGCCGGCCACGCGGTAGCTACCTTTCGACGTGTCGCCCGCAAACGCGAGACGGGCGCTGGCGCCCGGAAAATTGATGGCAAGGCCCTCGCCGGTCAGCTTGCTCCCCTGGTAGCGGACGATGCCCCTGAGGGTGCCGCCGACGAGCCGCGGATCGACTTGCGCGGTGCCGGTCACGATCCGCGCCACGCGCGCGTCGAGCGGAACTGTCCAGCGCGTGCCGTCGTAGGTTGCGGTGCCCTGCTGGACGATCCCGGCGACCTGGGTGGTGCCGGTGACGTAGCGGCCGACCTCGATTCGGTGCTCGATCGCCAGATCACGGAACGGCCCGTCTACCCTCGCGGCGATCCGCGCCCCTTCGATCCGTGTACCCTGCCCGAGCAAGGCGGGATCCTTGATCCGGGCAGTGACCGCGAGGTCGTTGGCGGCGTTCCTGCCGAGGTCGAGCGCACCTTCCGCTTTACCCGCCACCGCCGAGGTAATGAGCTGGACTGTGCCGTCGAGCACGCTGTCCTTCAGGGTACCCACAGCCTTGTACGAAACGGTTTCGCCAAGAAGATCGCGCGGCAGGCCGGCTCCCATCGCCGCCTGCGGATGAGCCTGCCCCACGATCGTATAGCGGCCGCTCCGGTTGAGCATGCGAAAGGCGGCGAACTTCGCGGCGTCGCGGCTGACGTAGCCCCAGCCGTCCCATTTGCTCCACGAGCCCTTCCCCGCGACTTGCCCGCGATAGCCCGCCTTGGTGCCGATCAGCCCGGCGAGAACGCCGCCCTTGGGCGCATTGTAATCGAGCTTGAGATCGAACTTGTCCCGGTCGGGCTCTGCATCCACCAGCGCGTGGAGACGGTCCTGGCTTCCGAGCCTCCCGTCGGCCTTGACCAGCACGCGACCGTCGCGGATGTCAGCCTTCGCGACCAGGTTCGCCTTGTGCGCATTTGGTCCGGCAAGCCCCTTGGCGATCGTCAGGTCCTGGATCGCCAGCCGATCGATGCGGATATCGAAGTTGGGCAGGATCGGCGCTTCGGGATCGCCCGGATTGAGCTTGGGCAAGCGGTAGAGCGTGCCCCGATGGGTCACCAGCTCGCGAACGTCCAGCCCGCGGGTGAACCAGTTCATCGGGCGCCAGTCGAGATCGACCAGCGGCACGGTGAGGAATGGCCCTTTCGGATCCGACAGGGTCACATCGTGCAACCGCGCCTTGCCGTAAAGATTGCCGTCGATCCGGCCGATCGAGACTTTCAGGCCGGAGGCCGGGGCCACTTTCGCGATCTGGTCGACCACCCAGCGTTGGCCGATCGGGCTGTTGAGCACGGCCAGAGCCGCGACGATCAGGAGCAGCAGGGCCGCGACCAGCCCGATCGCCCACGCTGCGACGCGCCGCCCACGGCCGTGCGGGCGATCCGCCACGTGCGCGGCCTCCGCCTGCTCCGCTTCGTCGGCCATCAGAATGCCTGGCCCAGCGAGACGTAGACGGCGATGCGGCTGTCCCCCGGTCCCGGATTGATCGGCGTGGCGATGTCGAAGCGCAGCGGGCCGAATCCGGTATCGTAGCGCACGCCGACCCCCGCCCCGATACGGACCACGTCGAAGTCGGGCAGGACGCTCGTGCTGACCGAGCCGGCATCGACGAACGGTACGACGGAAAGCGCGCCATCGAAGAAGCCGGTCTTCACCCGCGCCTCGATCGCGCCTTCCAGCAGGCTGCGGCCGCCGGTCGGATTGCCGTTGGCGTCGCGCGGCCCGATCCGCTGGTAGCCGTATCCGCGCACCGTTCCGCCGCCGCCCGAATAGAGCCGGCGCGAAGGGGCGATGTTTTCCAGCGCGGTGCCCGGAATCGCAGCGAAGCGCATTCTTGCTGCGACGACGACCTTATCGGTCACCCGCTGGTAGGTCGAACCATCGAACTGACCGCGCAGGTAGAAGCTTTCCATGCCCTGCGTGCGGGACACTTCCGGCGACAGGCGCACACCGGCCCGAAACCCTTTGGTCGGGTCGAGCAGGTCGTCCGATGTGTCGAGCATCGCGTAGAGCGGAATGGCGCCGATGAAATAGGTGCGGCGGGGCTGGACCACCCCGCCAAGCGGCTGTGGCCGCTCGCTAGTCGCCACCGCTTCGAGCCCGACGCTCCAACTGAGCGGCTTCTGGAACAGAAGCGTGGACAGATGCTCGTACGTGCCAATCAGCGACACGGTGCGCGCATCGTAGGCGTCGCTGTCCACCGTGGAGGCGAAAGCATCGACCGTCAGCACCTTGTCGCGCCCGCCGAAGTTGTTCTTGCGCAAGGTGACGCCGAGCAACTGCTCCTGCGTGCCGGCGATCCCGCGCACCCGCAGCATGCCTTCGGGCGGGAACAGGTTGCGATGCTCCCAGCTTGCCTCGGCGCGGAGCCCCTCGCCGGTTCCGTAGCCGATCGCCCCGGCGATGGTGCGCAGCTTGGCCTTGGTCAGCTCGACGTCGAGAGCGACGGTCCCGGGCCCATCGGCGGTTGGCGGCGCCACTTCGCGCGGCTTGATGGTGACCGAGGAAACCAGGCCCGTCGCGACGATGGCGCGCCTGAGGTCGAATTCGAGGCTGCGCTGGTAAGTGTCGCCGGGATCGAAGCGGGCAATGGAGGCCAGGTGCTTGCCTGACAGGAAGCGCGGCCGGCTCGAAACCACTTCGCCGAACACATACTTGCCGTTGGGGCGGACCGGCATGGTCAGGTCGCCCTCCGTCCTTGCGTGATCGACCAGCAGCTCGGGCGCATCGATGGCGGCGAACGGATAGCCGAACTCGCCAAGTGCCGTGTCGAGATTGAACTGTTCGGCAACGATGGCGTCGCTCGACATTGGATCGCCCGGACGGATTTCGAACGCGCGGCGGAGCGCTTCGGCATCGGGCGCGGCGGCCAGCTCGCCCAGGTCGATCGCTCCGAAGCGGAAGCGGGGCCCGGGGATGATATCGAAGCGCACCTCGGGCCGAGTGGCGGCACTCTCCTGCCCAGCCTGGATGCCGCCCACGGAGCGGATCACCTGGGCATCGTAATACCCGTAGACCCTGAGCAGCGTGTCCAGGAGCGCCTGGTCCGATTTCGCCCGCGCGGCCAACTGGGCCACGCTGTCTTCGTCGGTGTCGAGTTCGGCGATGGTGGACAGGCCGCTGAAGCGTTCGGTGAATTCGTTGCGCTCGGGGAAGAGCGTTTCATCCGCTGGAAACGCGAGGACGAGTTCGTCGGTGACGCGGACGATCGCGGCATCGACCAGCGCGGGTGCGGCATCCGCGGCGTCCTCGAGATCGGCGAATTGCACGCTGTCGTCAGGCTCGAGCGGGGCCAGTTGCGGCAGCACGAGGTCGTCGGGCCACGGCAGGTCAATCGGCGGCACTTCTGCGAGCGGCGAGTCGGGGTCCACCTCGGCGATCGGCTCGTCCGGCAGGTCGGCCGGCTGGCCCTGCTGCGCCCAACCTTCCGGATCCGCCACCGCGGAATCGGGGATCAGGTCTTCGAGAGATTGCGAGGAAGTCTTGTCCTGCGCAGCCAGCGGCGCCGTCAACAGCGCCGCGCAGGCCGCCGCGACGAGCGCGTATCTACTCGGAGAAATCGAACTGCGGGAGAGATGCGTCCTTGGCAGGGCTGGCGGCATCGCGGACCGTGCGGGGCGCGCCTGCGGCACGGGCGATGAGCGCATCATGCCGCTCGGGAGAAAGCCGTTGCCATCCGTCGCGCCCGAGCAGCTCGATCGGACGATAGCGGATCTTGTACTGCATCCGGTCGGACCCATCGACCCAATAGCCGAGATACACGTGCCCGAGCCCGTCTTCACGGGCTCGCCGGATGTGATCGAGGATGATATAATTCCCAAGCCCGGACCGCGCCTCATGTTCCGGGTCGTAGAACGAATAGATCATCGACAACCCGTCGCCCTGCCGGTCGGTGAGGCACGCGCCGACGAGGCGACCGGGCATCAATCCGTCCGAGGGCTCCCTGTATTCAATGACGTAGCTGGTTACGGGCGTGTGTTCCACCATATCCGCGTAATCAATCTCGTCCATCGCCGCCATGCCGCCGCCGGGATGCCGCAGGCCGAGGTACTTGCGCAGCAGATCGAACTGCTCGCCCGTTGCCCACGGGCGGCATTCGGCCGAGATCAGATCGGAATTGCGCTTCAAGTTGCGCTTCTGCGTGCTCGAGGGCGCGAAATCCTCGACCGGCACGCGGACGGAGACACACGCCTGGCAGTCCACGCAGCTCGGGCGATAAGCAACCGTCTGGCTCCGGCGGAACCCGATCCGGCCCAGCGCCTCGACCAGCTGGTCGGCGTGCGGGCCCTTCAGTTCGGTGAACACTTTCCGCTCGTTACGGCCGGGCAGGTAGGGGCACGGCGCGGGGCTCGTCACGAAGAATCGGGGAAAGCGAACCGGTGCCGTCACGACGCTGCCAGAAACCTCTCGCGGGGTTGAAACCAAAGCGCCGCGGCGCACTCCAGCGTTATGCACCGCCCGCCGCGTCGGTAAAAGACCCTTAACCATGTATCTCGGTTAACGGAAACTTAGTTTGCACAGTTGCGGAGTCGTTTCCGCCCCCGTTTAACGCGCGATCCGCCGCGCGGTGCCGGACGGATTACCCCAGTTCGACCAAGCTCACCGCGTACCCGCCGGCACGCAAGGCAGCCACGAGAGCGTCGATCTGCTCCTTGTCGCGCGCCTCGCACTCAATGTCGGTGATGAGGCCCTTGGCCGGAAGCGAGGTGAAGATGCGCTGGTGGTAGATTTCGATGATGTTGACGTTGTGGGCGTGAAATTCCTTCATCACCTTGTAGAGCGCGCCCGGACGATCCTGCAGCGTCACGCGCAGCCGCGCGAGCCGTCCCGACCGGGCCAGGTCGCGCAGCAGCACGTTCGCGAGCAGGCGCGGGTCGATGTTGCCGCCGCACAGGACGAGTCCGATCTTGCGGCCCGCGAAGCGCTCCGGATGCGCGAGCAGTGCGGCGAGCCCGGCCGCCCCCGCGCCCTCGACCACCGTCTTTTCTATCTGCAGCAACAGGCTGACGGCGCGCTCCAGCGCCGCCTCCTCCACCAGCACGATGTCATCGACCTTTTCGGCGATGACCCGGGCGGTGAACTCGCCCGGTTCCTTCACGGCGATGCCTTCTGCGAGCGTGTCCCCGCCGCAGGGCATTTCGACATGGTGGATGCGCGAATACATCGACGGGAACAGCGCAGCTTCCACTCCGATCACCTCGATCGGGCGATCCTGTGCCTTGGCCACGGTCGCCATGCCGCTGATCAGACCGCCGCCGCCGATCGGCACCACCAGGCAATCGATCTCGGGCGCATCCTCGAGCATTTCGAGCGCGACTGTGCCGGCACCCGCCGCCACGTTGGGATCGTCGAACGGATGGACGAACGTCAGCCCCAGTTCCTTTTCGAGCGTGCGGGCGTGGGCATAGGCCTCGTCGAACGTCTCGCCTTCGAGCACCACTTTGCCGCCGACGCTTTCGGTCTGCATGATCTTCACGCTCGGCGTGGTGCGCGGCATGACGATGGTGACGGGCACTCCGAGGCGGGTGCCGTGGTAGCTCAATCCTTGAGAATGGTTGCCGGCAGACGCCGCGATGACGCCGCGCGCCCGTTGCTCGTCGGTCAGCAGGAGGAGCGCATTCAGCGCGCCGCGTTCCTTGTACGCAGCGGTGAACTGGAGGTTTTCGAACTTGAGCCAGATTTCCGTTCCGACGATGTTGGACAGGGTCCGCGAGTGCATTGTCGGCGTATGCACCACCGCGCCGGCGATCCGCCGGGCGGCGGCGCGAACATCATCGATCGTCAGCGGCAGGTCTGCGGCTGACTGGCGGGCGGTGGCGGAGAGGCTCATTGCCGCGCGCTCTAGGGCAATTCCGGCCTCAGGGAAACCTGCCGATCAGGCCTTGGCCTGCGCCTTTTCGATCAGCGCCATGTCGATTGCCTTGCCGGCCCTGTACGCCTCGCGCTGGCGCAGGCGCTCGACGTAAGCCGTGAAGCCGGGGCGCGCGGGCAGCGTCCCGAACTGCAGGCCCCAATCAGCCGCGCTGCCGACATAGACGTCTGCCATCGTGAAGCGCCCGCCGCACACGAATTCGCGATCGGCCAGCCAGCCGTCGAGCGCGTCCACCGTCCGCTCGAACGTGCCGAACCCGGCCATTCCTTCGCGCTCGGGCGGCACTTCCCACCCCATCGCGCGGGCGACAACCGCCTGCTCGAGCGGTCCCGAAGCGAAGAACAGCCAGCGAAAATAGTCCGCCTTTTCGTGTTCGCGGGGCAGCAGTCCGGGCGCGCTCATCTCCGCAAGGTAATGGCAGATCGCGGCCGCTTCGGTGACCACGTGGTCGTGGCCGCCGTGGTGGTGGATGATCGCGGGCACCTTGCCCATCGGGTTGACGGCCAGGAGGTCACCTTTCGCCTGCCAGTCGACCAGCACCTGCTCGTAGTCGGCCCCCGCCTCGTGCAGCGCCCATCGGGCGATCTGCCCCCGACTCATCGGGTTTGTGAAGAAGGTATACTCGGCCATCTGCACTCTCCTGGAACCCGATGCCTCAGTCGCGATCGGGCGCGCCGGGCGGGAAGAAGTGACGGTAGGGCCGCGCCTCGTCGACGCAGCGGGCGACAGCGGGGAGCGCGAGCAGCTCCGTACGCAGCGCCGCAAGCCGTGGGGCCTCTGCCGGGATGGGCTCTACCCAGTCGGCGTAGAACAACGACGGAGCCGCCCCGCAGGTGACCAGACTGACGTGCGGGGGCAGCGAATGGGCGGTGAGCCATTCTTCCAGCCAGCGGTAGACGCGGCGCAGTCCGGCCTTTCCGCCTTCCACCTCTGCCGCATCGGGGTTCGCGCTGTTGGCCAGGTAAGCCGACACGATCCGGAAAGCGGACCCCATGACGTAATTGTCGAACACCCGGTCGAGCATACGCGCGGTCGCGGCCGCTGTCGGGTCTGCCGGGATCAGCGGCGCTTCGCCGCGATGATTGAGCGCCAGATGTTCGACGATCGAAGTCGCTTCGATCACCGTCGTCTCACCATCGACGAGGACCGGAAACTTGCCCGCCGGATGAGCTGCCGCGACGAATGCGCCGTTGTCCGGATGCTCGGGTCCGACCGCGCGAAATTCGAACGGGGTGGCGTTCGCATACAGCGGGATCAGCGCTTTCCAGGTGTAGCTGGAGAATGGGTGTCCGTAGAGGCGCAAGGTCACCATGTGCCTTCCTCCATCCGCTGCTGGCGCCGCGCCTCACGCTCGCTGGTGGCCGGGATCGGCGCTTCAGCCGGATAGGGTGGCAGCGACCCGCCGGGCCGATAGGTCGCGATCACGGTGCCCTTGGAAGTCACCCGGCTATCGGTCATCTCGAGCTTGCGGACCGGCGCCCCCTCGCCCAGCAGCCGCTTACCCGCACCCAGGGTGACCGGATAAGTCATCGTGATGAGCTCGTCGAGCAGCCCGGCCGCCAACAGCGCCGGATAGAGGGTGCTCGATCCCTGGATGACGATGCGCGCGCCCTCCCCCTGCTTGAGCGCTGCGACATCCTCGATCCCGCGAAGCCGGTGGCTGTTCTGCCATTCGAGCGGCTGGTCGCCGCGGGTCAGCACATACTTGTTCGCCCGGTCGAACGCCTCGCCCATCGGTGCGTTCTCGCCTTCCACATAGGGCCAGTAGGCGGCGAAGATGTCATACGTCCGGCGGCCGAGCAGGAGATCATAGTCGCCCGAGAACAGCGAGCCGAGCGTCTCTTCGACGCCTTCGTCCCACAGCTTGAACACCCAGCCTCCCTCGTCGAATCCGCCGGTTGGGTCCTCGGTCGGGCCTCCCGGCGCCTGCATCACGCCGTCGAGCGACAGGAAGGCGGCGCCGGTGATCTTGCGGGTCATCGGCTCAGTCCCCCCGCCGCGCGGCTTCGATCGCCGCGATGTCGATCTTGCGCATCGTCATCATCGCATCGAACACCCGCTTGCGAACAGCAGGATCGGGGTCCGCCATGCCATCGGTGAGCGCCCGCGGGGTGATCTGCCAGTTCAGCCCCCACTTGTCCTTGCACCAGCCGCACGCGCTTTCCGCGCCGCCGCTGCCGACGATCGCGTTCCAGTAGCGGTCCGTCTCCTCCTGGCTGTCGGTCGCCACCTGGAAGCTGAAAGCCTCGCTGTGCCGGAACGCCGGCCCGCCATTGAGGCCGAGGCAGGGAATGCCGAGCACGGTGAACTCGACCGTCAGCTCATCGCCCTGGTGTCCATCGGGATAGTCGCCCGGAGCAGTCATAATGGTCCCCACCGAGCTGTCCGGAAACGTCGCCGCGTAGAATTCCGCCGCTTCGCGCGCGGTCCCGTCGTACCACAGGCAGATCGTGTTTTTCGGCTTGGCCAGGCTTCGGGTTTCCGCGGTCATCGCCCCGCCTCCAGCACGAGCATGGGTTCGAACCCGCCGTAGATCATGCGCCGGGCATCGAACGGCAGGTCTTCGGGCATATCCATGGCGGGGTCCTCGATCATCTTCTGGCCCGCCGCGTCGCAAACCTCCCGGCTCGGCCAGGCGATGTAACTGAAGACGACGCTCTCGCCTTCTTCGGCCTTCACCGCGCGGTAGAAGTCTGTCTGCTTGCCGTGCGGCACATCCTCGCCCCACGCCTCGAGAGTGCCGCGAGCGCCGTATGCCTCGAGCATGTTCCAGGTCCGGTCAGCCAGCGTGCGATACTCCTCGCGACGGCCAGGCACGACCGGGACCACGAAGCCCTGGACATAGTTCCCTTCCGAAAAAGTCCCATGGGTCACGATCGGTTCGAAGCCTCCGAAGATCATCCGCGCGCCATCGAAAGGTACCGGGTTGTCCTCTGGGCTCATGCGCGGGTCGGTACCCATCAGGCCGTTGATCGCCGCCATGCCTGCCTCGCGGGACGGCTTGTCCGGCCACTCGATCCAGGCAAAAGCGACAGTCTCGGCTTCTCTGGCGGCGACCGCGCGCTGGAAATCCGTCGTTTCGCCCGGTTTCAGGTCAGCGCCCCAGCACTCGACCACCCGCAGTGCCCCGTGCTCCAGAAAGACCGGATCGACCGTCGCGGCGTGACGGAGGAATTCATCCCTGGCCGTATGCGGCACCGGAATGAGGAAACCGTCGAGGTAGCTCATGGCAGCGCTCTCCCTGCTGCGAATCGAACCTTGAGGTTTCTGCGCCTATATGTTACAAAAAGCAACCATGGAGTTACCAAAACAACCTATTGTTGAAAATCAGTTGCATGGCCGCTGGTATGGGGACGCTTGCGGCACCGCTTTCGCAATGGAACTGGTTGGCGAGAGGTGGACGCTTCTGGTGGTGCGGGAGCTGATGCTGGGGGCGCGCCGCTTCTCCGATATTCGCGCCAGCCTGCCGGGCATCAGCGCCAAGACGCTGACCGAACGGCTTGCCTCGCTAGAAAAAGCCGGCGTGGTCGTCCGCCGGAAACTTCCGGCGCCCGGCAAGGCGCAAGTCTACGAATTGACCGAATGGGGTTACGCGGCCGAGCCGCTCCTGCAGGAGGCCGGACGCTGGGCCGCCCAATCGAGTGCGCACAATCCCTTGCTCCCCCTTTCCTCGGTTTCCCTGATGCTTTCGATGCGCACGATGGTGGACAAGCGGAACGTCGGCTCGATCAAGGGCCGCATCGGTTTTGTGATTGGCGAGGACTCGTTCGTGGCGGAACCCGATCACGGCCGCCTTCCGATCCGGCGCGCCGACGTTGCGGGTGCGGACGCGGTGTTCCGCGCGCACGAAGCTTCGCCCCTTGCCGCCGGCATCTATGCCGGCGTGCCGTGGGAGCATCTTGAACGCGAAGCCGGCGTCGCGATCGAAGGCAACCGCTCACTCGCGCTGCGCTATGCCGCGCTGTTCAGCCTGCCGCCGAAGCTGGTCTAGGTTCGCCTAGCGCTGGCGAAAGGCCCAGCGCAGCGTTTCGGACATGGCGCGCGTGGCCATGCGCGCCGGAAGGGCCGATGCGGCGGGCCGGCGCAGCCCCAGCATCGTGCGAGCGTATGGCGGGAGCAGGTCGACCGCCGCTGCGCCCAGTGCTCGCTGAACCGCCACGGGCGCCCCTTTCGGGCGCTGCGTCAGCACCAGTTGGGCGACTTCGCGCGCGGCCTCGCTTGAGGAGAGGTCGCTGCGCATCTTCGCCATCAAATCCTGGGCCTCGGCGCTCGTTCGAGGGACCGGGTCGGCGCCCAGCGCATCAGCGATGACGGCGAACTGGCGGAAATATTCGTCCCGCTCGTCCGCGGGCATGTCAGGGCGAACATAAGCCAGGTAGGCATCGAGAAAGCTTGTCGCCTCGGCCACGTGCACCCAGGCGAGGGTGCGCGGGTCAGTCGCCGAGTATCGCCCTCCTCCCGGCAGCTCGCCGCGCACGGCAACATGGATGCGGTTCACCCGTGCGATCGCTTCCATCGCATCGTCCCGGTGGCCGAACGTCGTAACCGCGATGAAGCGCGCCGTCCGGCGGAGGCGTCCGTGCATGTCGGTCCGAAAATCCGAGTGGTCGAGCACGCCCTGCAAGGCATGCGGGTGCAACATCTGCAACAGCAGCGAGCGGATGCCGCCGACCATCATCGGCACCACCCCCGCGTGGACCATGCGGATTGGCGAGTCTCGTTCGAACAGCGCTTCGTCCGACAGCGGCACCGGCCCCTGGCCGCTCTCGACATCGTTGAACACTCCGCGCACCCGTCCGACCAGCTTTCTGCGCAAGAGATCGGTGGGTGAAGGCAGCGGCATCGCGGCTGTTATCGGGGCAAGATAAGTTGCTCGCAAGGACGCTTGCGGCCATTGCTGGGCGCGTATAGGCAGCCGGACGCGATGAACGACATGACCGATAGTTCGAGAGACCTGGGCGACACCGGCCAGCGCACCCTGCTCGCCGCCCCGGATACCGTGGTGGACGCGCGCGAGGTATTCGGCGTCGATATCGACTGGAAAATCCCCGCCTTCTCCAAGGCAGATCCGCGCGTGCCGGACATCGACGAAGGCTATGTGTTCGATCCGGACACCACGCTGGCGATCCTCGCCGGCTTCGCATTCGATCGCCGGGTGATGATCCAGGGCTATCACGGCACCGGCAAGTCGACCCACATCGAACAGGTCGCCGCCCGGCTCAACTGGCCGTGTATCCGCATCAACCTCGATGCGCACATCAGCCGCATCGACCTTGTCGGGCGCGACGCCATCGTCCTGCGCGATGGATTGCAGGTAACGGAATTCCGGGAAGGGCTGCTTCCCTGGGCGCTGCAGCATCCGGTGGCGCTGGTGTTCGACGAATACGATGCCGGCCGGCCCGACGTGATGTTCGTGATCCAGCGCGTGCTCGAACAGCAGGGCAAGCTGACCCTTCTCGATCAGAACCGCGTGATCCGCCCCGATCCGCACTTCCGCCTGTTCGCCACCGCCAACACGGTCGGCCTGGGCGATACGAGCGGCCTCTATCACGGCACCCAGGCGATCAACCAGGGCCAGATGGACCGCTGGAATATCGTCGTCGCGCTGAACTACCTCCCCGCCCAGACCGAGCAGGAAATCGTGGCGGCCAAGAGCCCGAACACCAGCCGCAAGGTAATCGCGGATATGGTCAAGGTGGCGGACATGACCCGCCAGGGCTTCATCGGCGGCGACATCTCGACCGTGATGAGCCCCCGGACAGTCATTACCTGGGCGCAGAACGCGGAAATCTTCGGCGATGTCGGCTTTGCCTTCCGCCTTACTTTCCTCAACAAGTGCGACGAGGCCGAGCGGGTGCTGGTGGCCGAATACTACCAGCGCGTGTTCGGGGTGGACCTGCCCGAAAGCGTCGTCGGCCGGAACTGAGCGACACGCTGTTGCGCGGGGTTCAGCCTCGCGGGGCTATCCATCGCTGTGTTGACTTGGTAACACACTATTGAATGTCGCTGCTGGCTCCCTGGTCCCGCCGGAAACCTGAACCCGAGCCCGCGCCGCACGCGGGCTACTTCGCTTTGCACGAAGCGTTCGGCGACGACGATGCGGTGGCCGACCAGTTCGACGATTGGAGCCCGCAGCCGGACGGGGCGCATCCGGCCAGGCGACTCTGGCTCGGCCGTCGGCGCCGGTGGTGGATCGTACGTGGCCTGGCCGCGCTCCTCGCCCTGTTTATCGTGATCGTCGCCTGGCTTGCGGTGACCGCGCCGATGTCGAAGTCGCTGCAGCCAATCGCCGCGCCGCAACTGACGCTGCTCGCCAGCGACGGCACCCCGATCGCGCGCAATGGTGCAGTGATCGACAAGCCGGTGGAGGTGGCCAAGCTGCCCCCCCACGTGGTCCACGCCTTTCTCGCAATCGAGGACCGGCGGTTCTACGATCATTGGGGCATCGATCCCCGCGGACTGGCCCGAGCCGCATGGACCGGATACGGCGGCGGCAGCACGATCACCCAGCAGCTCGCCAAGTTCACCTTCCTCACCCCCGAACAGACCCTGACGCGCAAGGCACGCGAGATGCTGATCGCGTTCTGGCTCGAAGCGTGGCTGACCAAGGATGAAATCCTCCAGCGCTACCTGTCGAACGCCTATTTCGGGGACAACGTCTACGGATTGCGCGCCGCGTCGCTTCACTACTTCTACCGCCAGCCCGAGCGCCTGAAGCCGGACCAGGCGGCGATGCTCGCCGGATTGGTCCAGGCGCCCTCCCGCTACGCCCCTACCAGGCATTACGACCGCGCCGCGAAGCGCATGCGGCTGGTCGTCGGCTCGATGGTCGACGCGGGCTATCTGACCCCGGCGGAGGGTCGCGCCATGCGCCCGCCCCGGCTCGACGTGAGGCCCGACAAATCGCTGCCTACCGGAACCTATTTCGCCGATTGGGCGCTGCCCCAGGGCCGCCAGCTGGCCGAGGCAGGCTACGGCGGGCAGACCCTGACCACCACGCTCGATTCCCGGCTCCAATCGATCGCGCGCCAGGTGACGCGGCGGGTGCCGGGCAACGCCCAGGTGGCACTGGTGGCCATGCGACCCAACGGCGAAGTTGTCGCAATGATCGGCGGCAGGGATTACGCCCGCTCGCCGTTCAACCGCGCCACCCAGGCGCGGCGGCAACCGGGTTCCACATTCAAGTTGTTCGTCTGGCTCGCCGCGCTGCGCAACGGGATGGGTCCCGACGACCGGATCGACAACCGCGAGATCCTGACCGGCAGCTACCGGCCCAAGAACGCCGGCGGAAATTATTCCGATTCGATCACGCTCGAAGAAGCCTTCGCCCGCTCCAGCAACGTGGCCGCAGTGCGCTTGCTCAAGACCGTCGGCAGCGAAAAGGTCATCGCCACTGCGCGCGACCTTGGCGTCACTTCGCCCTTGGCGGCTGGCGATCCCAGTCTCGCGCTGGGCACTTCGACGATGACCCTGCTCGAATTGACCAGTGCATACGCCGGAGTCGCAGCCAATGACTTTCCGGTAACCGCACGCGCTTTCGCGATGCCCGAACGCGGCTGGTTGGCGAAGGCGTGGGAGTGGAGCAATCACGAGCGTCTTTCGGGCCGAACCCACGGCGACATCGAGCAGCTCCTGCGCGCGGCGGTGAGCCACGGAACCGGCCGCGCGGCTGCTCTGTCCGTGCCTGCCTATGGAAAGACGGGAACGAGCCAGGATTACCGCGATGCGCTGTTCGTGGGCTACGCAGGCGATCTCGTCGTCGGTGTCTGGCTCGGCAACGACGACAACAAGCCGCTCAACGGAGTCACCGGCGGCAGCGTTCCAGCGCGCATCTGGCGCGACTTCATGACCCGCGCCCTTGGCAAGCCCGCCCAGAAGACCGCGCCGCGACCCGACGAGCGCGAGGATCCCGGCACTCCGGTGGAGCCGATGGACGTCCCCGGTCCCGCTGCGATCCCCACCGCCGAGTTCCCGATCGACGAGCGTGGTTCGCGTGTGCGGATCGGCGGCGAAGGGGTGACCGTAACGACCGACGTGGAGGGCGTGCCCGTGGATGTCCGGCTGGGTCGCGACGGGCTGCGGATCGAGCCCGGAGCAACGCCGCCCGCGCCTCCCTCGCCCACGCCTACAGGACCTTAGAAGCTTCTTCCTCGACCATCAGGATGTTCATCACCGCGCTGGCGATGGGCTTCGCGGGATCGTCCTGCCAGGCCTCCACCTCGAGGTTCGCATTACGCCTTCCCAGGCGCACGATCCGTCCACGGGCAAAACTTTCCCGCGGGCGGCCGGTGGAGAGGTACTGCACCGTGATATTGATCGGCTTGAGCAGCGGATCGCGCCCCTGGCGAACAAGCTCGGACCTCAGCGCGGCATAGCCCGCGGTCTCCAGCAGCCCGGCGATCGCACCTCCGTGCCAGGCTCCGGGCCGACCCTCCAGTTCATGGCCGAAATCCAGCGCCAGCAAAGTCGCGCCGTCCTCACCGCCTTCCACTATCCGCATCCCGAGCGCCTCGGCGTAGGGGGTCAATCCCGCACTCATCGCATGCGCGCCGGATCGAGGGTCATGAAGACGCCGGAAACGGTCGCCACCGGATCCTTCGGGTCGCCGTCATGCGCTTCGCCGCGAACGAAAGCGGCAGATCGCGTGCGACGGTAGCAAGTCGCCCGACCGGCGACTGACGCCCGCTCGCGTGCGGGGCGGATATAATCGACCCTCAGATCGAGCGTGGCGACGGGGCGGAAAATACCATTGGCGACCCAGATCGACATTCCCGCCGCCATGTCCATCAGGCTGATGATGGGACCGGACGCAAGCACCGGACGCCGTTCGTCACCGATCAGGTCCGCGCGCCAGGGCAGTTCGAGCTCGACCCAGTCGGAGCCGTGATCGCGGTAGCGCAAGCCGAGCCAACCGGGGTGGGCGCGCTTGAGCACCCACCTGGAAAGTACATCGGCGTCAAAGGTCCCCTGGAACATCTCCATTGACTGTTCGTGGAGACGATCACGGCGTTTGGCAACCGGCAGGTGGACGCTGGAAAGCAACCTCCCCGCGCTCGACGGGCAAAAAAAACGGGGCCCGAAGGCCCCGTTTCAAAATCACTTCCAATCAGCTTACGGGCTGACGGGCTCGTTGTGATTCTTGGTCGCGATGACGATCGCGGTGATGAACGCGGCCAGGGCAAAGAAGCCCAGGACCCAGGCGCTGCCCATTTCGCTGCCCTGCTCCACCGGAGCGGCTGCGCGCTGGGGAGCGGCCTGAGCGGCAACCGGAGCAACCACAAGGGTCATGGCAGCGGCAGCGGCCGCCAGGTTACGGATCTTCATACAATTTCTCCTCGAAGCGCTTGTATTTATGACTGTCGGGGGTGCCCTAAGCGAAGGCGAAAAGGCAGGCAACCCCGATTTGACCGAATTTCATCAAAAAATCAAACACACACGGTTTGCGGACAAACTGCGGCTATCTTGCAACGTATGGAAATTCTTCGCTTTCGTTATCGTTCCCCGAGACGACCGGTTTCAGCCAAATCCGACCCATCTGCACACTGGGGAGAGACGGCGAGTGGAATGCGGTGGATGTGATTGAAATCAGGTTAACGGCTGTCGCGCCTGACGGCGACCTGCCCGGCGACGTAGATCCGCTCTCCGCCCACCCATGTCTGCAGCACGCGCGTGGCGCGCAGTTCCTGCGGCGCTGCGAGCAGGGGATCGCGATCGATGACGATGAAATCAGCCCGCAGGCCGGGCTTGATCTCGCCGAATCGCGATTCGGCGAAGCCGGCGTAGGCCCCTTGCGAGGTGTATCCCGCCAGCGCTGCCTCCCGGCCGACCGCTTCGCCGGGCATCCAGCCTCCGAATGGCTGGCCGTCGCTTCCGGTGCGGCTGATTGCCGCCGCCATTCCTGCGAATGGATCGGACGCCTCCACCGGGGCATCGGAGCCGAAAGCCAGCGGGGCGCCCGTCGCGGCGATGGAGCGCCAGGCATAGGCGCCTGCCAGGCGGGCCTGGCCCAGCCGCGCCTCGGCCATCAGCCGGTCCGATGTCTGGTGGATAGGCTGCATCGAGGCGATCACGCCGTTCTTGCCGAAGCGCGCGATGTCCGCCGGATCGACGATCTGGGCGTGCTCGACCCGCCATCTGCGGTCGCCCTTGTAGGTGTCGGACAGTTCCTCCACCGCGCCGAGCACTTCGGCGTTGGCGGCATCGCCGATCGCGTGGACGGCGACCTGAAACTTGTCGAGGGCGGCGCGGCTCATCAGGTTGCGCAACTGTGTCCCGTCCATCAGCGGCAAGCCCGTGTTCTTCGGATCGTCGGCGTAAGGGGCCTTGAGCCATGCCCCGCGTGAACCGAGCGCACCGTCCAGGTAGAGCTTGACCCCGCCCATGCGCAGCCGGTCGCCATAAAGCCAGGGAGTAGGACCCGGGCCGCCGATCAGTTCCATCGCCGGCACGCCCGCAGCATAGGCCATGATCCGCACCCGCAGCCAGCCGAGATCGCCGGCCCGGCGCATGCTCTGCCACGCCTCGATGGTGGTACCCATGTCGGCTGCCGCAGTGACACCCTTGGCGAGGAGGATCTCCTGCGCCTTGCTCAGCGCCAGGTCGTACTCGTCCGGCCGCGGCGCCGGAACCACCCGCTCCGCCAATTCCTTGGCGTTATCGACCAGGACTCCTGCCGGAGCCCGCGTGCCCGCAGCCCGCTCGATCCGTCCGCCTGCCGGGTCGGCCGTTTGCGCCGTGATCCCGGCAGCGCGCAAGGCGGCGCTGTTGGCCCACTGCGCATGCCCGTCGACCCGCGCGAGCAGCACCGGACGGTCGGGAACGACCGCGTCGATCTCGGCTGCGGTCGGGAACCGCCCCAGCCCCCAGATTTCCTGGTTCCAGCCGCGCCCGATGATCCATTTCCGATCCGGATACTTCGCCGCGTAGTCGCGGATCTTCGCCTGCGCCTCGGCCAGCGAGCGGGTATCGGTAAGGTCCAGCGTCAGGGCGGCGAAGCCGAGCTCCATGATGTGAAGATGCGAATCGATCAGCCCCGGAACGACCACCGCGCCCTTCCCGTCGACCCCGAACTTGGCGTGCGGACGCTTGTCCTTGCGGTCGAGCAACTGCTTCACCCGGCCCTCGTCGTCGATCCAGATGCCGGTGAACCGGGTAACCCGCCCCTCCCGGTCGACAGAGACGCCCTGCACGTTGTCGATCAGCGTATCGGCGAAAGCGGGCGCGGCGACGAGCGCGAGGGCGCAGACGAGAAGGCGGAGCGTTTTCATGGGGGTGCGGGTGCGGCAAGTTCGGCCGCGACGCAACCGGCTTTTCCGCCTCGCTAGGCGAGCGCCGCGCTCTTCCGGAGCATCTGGTACGCCTCGACAACCCGGCCCAGCCTGGCCTCGTGCGAGCGGTCCCCGCCATTTCGGTCGGGGTGATATCGCCGGACCAGTTCCGTATAACGCCGGCGCAGCGCGCCGCGGTCGATGTCCACGGCAAGGCCCAGGGTATCGAGGGCCGTCCGCTCCTCGCGAGTGAAGCGGGCGGCGCTGGCCCGGGACTGGGCCTGCCCCTGCGCCCGCCGCCGGATGTCGGCGGCGCGGGCGCCGATCGCCTCCAGCGGGTCGGCGAAATCGGCCCAGCGCGGAGCGTTTCCTGCTCCGCCGTCGGCGCGGAAGGCGCGGGTGGTGCTCGAACCGGCGGCCCATCCGGCGGCGGGGTGCTGGGCGGAGATGATCTCCTCCGCGCTCATTCCATCGAACCAGTTGTAGCTCGAGTTGAACTCGCGCACGTGATCGAGGCAGAACCAGCGGCTTTCGCCGGGCCCGTCGAACCCGGCCGAGCGCTCACCCGGCGCGCGGAATTCGCCCGCCTCGACGCATCCGGGCGCCTGGCAGGCTTGCCCGCTGCTCTCGATCCGGCCATGGAATTTATGCGGCTTCACAAGAGATACTTGGAGGCCGCACACCGGGTTTGCAACTCGGGCGGCGAACCGCAGAACGCTAACCAGATGCGTTCCGGCGCGAAGCGATGGGAAGGTGACATGAACGGTACCGTGGCCGAGGAAATGACATCGCTTCTGACGGTCGCGCTTGCGCCGACGCGGCTCGAAGTCATAAATGACAGCGCGAAGCATCACGGGCACGCCGGTGACGACGGCAGCGGCGAATCCCATTTCACGGTGATCATCGAAAGCGCTGCGTTCGCAGGAAAGTCGCGGCTGGAACGCCAGCGGATGGTGAACGCCGCTCTGGGCGACATTCCCGGCAACCGGGTCCACGCCCTCGCCATCCGCGCCTTTGCGCCGGGCGACGCTGCGTGAGCGTGATCGAGACGATCCAGCCGGTCACGCACGACCTCGGCCAGTTCCAGGTCCGTCGCGTGCTTCCCAGCCGCGGACGGACGATGGTCGGCCCGTTCATCTTCGTCGACGAGTTCGGCCCGGCCACGCTGGATGCGGGCGACGGAATGCAGGTGCGACCGCACCCCCACATCAATCTCGCGACGGTCACCTGGCTATTCGAGGGCGCGATCGATCACCGCGACAGCCTCGGCACGTTCGCAACAATTCGTCCCGGCCAGGTCAACCTGATGACCGCCGGGCGCGGGATCGTCCATTCGGAGCGCTCGCCCGCCAGCGAACGCGACGGGACCGGCAAGCTTTACGGCATGCAGACCTGGCTCGCCCTGCCCGACGGGCGCGAGGAGATAGATCCCGCGTTCGAGGCGCAGACCGCTCTGCCGATAGTCGAGGCGGGCGGCGCCAAGGCGATCGTCGTGATGGGCGAGCTCTGGGGTGCCGCAGCGCCAACGACTCGCCATTCACACACCATCTATGCCGAGATCGTGCTCGACGCAGGCGGCACCGTGCCGATCGACGCAAACGCCGACGAACGCGCGGTGATGCTGGTCGGCGGCGAGGCACGGATCGATGGCGAGCCGCTTGAACCCTATGTTCTCGCGATCCTCGCGCCCGGCGCGGCGATGACCCTGGCGTCCGACAAGGGTGGCCGGGTCATGCTGATGGGCGGCGAGGCTTTCGCGACCGAGCGCCACGTGTGGTGGAACTTCGTCAGCTCGAGCCGCGAACGGATCAACCAGGCGAAAGACGACTGGCGCGCCGGTCGCTTCGCGCCGATCCCCGGCGACAGCGAGGAATTCATTCCCATCCCTCAAGTCCCAAACACAGCGAGCTACCCATGACATTCGAAGGCAAGACGGCCTGGATTACCGGCGCATCGAGCGGCATCGGCGCGGCGCTGGCGCGAGAATGGGCGCGGCGGGGCGGCAAGGTGATCCTTTCCGGGCGTGACGATTCGCGGCTCGCGGCGGTCGCACAGAACCTCGCCGCCGAGAGCCTGGTCCTGCCGTTCGATGTGCGCGATGACGCCGCGCTGGCCCGGGCGACCGAACGGGCGCTGACGTGGAAAGGCGGCGTCGATCTCGCGGTCGCCAACGCGGGCATCTCGCAGCGTTCCGTCGCGCTGGAAACCGACATGCGCGTCTATCGCGAAATCATCGAGGTGGACCTCGTCGCCCAGATCGCCTTCGCCCAAGGTCTGATCGGCGCGATGAGCAAGCGCGGCAGCGGCGCGCTGGCGTTCATCTCGTCGATCGCGGGCAAGGTCGGCGTGCCGATGCGCACCGCCTACAGTGCGGCGAAGTTCGGCCTTGCAGGATATGCCGACGCCCTGAGGGCCGAGCTGTCGCAGACCGGCGTCACCGTTCACGCGATCTACCCCGGCTCGATCCGCACCGATGTCAGCCGCAACGCTCTCACCGCCGACGGATCGGCGCGCGGCAGGAGCGACAAGGTCATCGACGAAGGGATCGACCCCGACGTCGCCGCCGCCGAAATGCTGGATGCCATCGCCGCCGGCACGCGCGAGATCATCGTCGCGCAAGGGGCGGAAAAGGCGATGGGCGAAGCGCGCCGCACGCCCGACGCCCTGTTCGACCAGGTCGCCGACATGGTCGCGCGCGGGTACATCGAACGGATGAAGGGAGAAGGAGCATGAACCGTGTCACACTCGAAAGCGGCATCGCCCTCGATGTTGTCGATGAAGGACCGGCAGACGCGCCCGCTCTCATCTTCCTGCACGGCTTCCCCGAAAGCCACCGCACCTGGCGCCACCAGGTCGCGCATTTCTCCGACCGTTATCGCTGCGTCGCGCCCGACCAGCGCGGCTATCGCGGGTCGTCGAAGCCCCCGCAAGTCAGCGACTACGCCCCCGACAAGCTGATCGGCGACGTATTCCAGCTCGCCGATGCGCTCGACATCGACAAGTTCACGATCCTCGGACACGACTGGGGCGGCGCGATCGCCTGGGGCACCGCGATCGCGGGGCAGACGAATGGCCGGGTCACCCGCGCGGTGGTCGCCAACGCCCCGCACCCGGCGATCTTCCAGAAGCTGCTCTACACCAACCCCCACCAGCGCGAATCGAGCCAGTACATGCGCGGCTTCCGCGATCCGAAGAACGATGCGCTGGTCCGCGAGCATGGGCTCGCCGGCATCCTGCTGCAGGAAATCAAGTGGGACAGCGGCGACGTCATGGAGCCCGCCGAACGCGCAGAGCTGCTCAAGGACTGGCAGGACCGCGACGCCGCCTTCGCGATGCTCAACTGGTACCGCGCCAGTCCGATCGACATCCCCCCGATGGACGCGCCCTACGAAGTGCCCGCCGGCTGGACCCCGCCCGCCCTGCCCAACCTGACCATCCCGACGCTGGTAGTCTGGGGTATGGACGACCTCGCGCTGCCGCCCGAGAACCTCGAAGGGCTGGACGAGATCATTGACGACCTTACCCTGGTCGAAGTGCCCGGCAGCGGGCACTTCGTGCCATGGGAAGCGCCGGAGAGCGTCAACGCCGCAATCGACGATTTCCTGCAGCGGACGGCGGGATAGGACACCTTTGGATGGGTCCCGGTCGACCGCGCCCGCAGCGTTTTTTCGCCCAAGGGTCGCGACGTCAACTCAGTTCAATCGGGCAGCAGGATCGTCAGCAGAAGGGATGACGGCTCGATCGCTCGCACTCCGTGCGTCACGCCCGAGTCAAAGAAGACCCATTGGTGCGCATCAAGCGACAGGGACTTGTCCGGCAAATCGAGCACGATCCTGCCTTCGAGGCAGAACAGGGTGAACTGCCCCGAGACAGTGTGGGCTGGTAAGGTTTCTCCCGCCCTCAGGACGAGGCGGATAGCCTCGAAGCTGTCGGTTTTGACCAACGCGGCCGTATGAGCTTGCTGCAAGCGGTCTCGCAGCGGCGCAAGGTCCACGACCTCGCCCGATGCAGCATGGTGCAGTGCCATCGCGTTCATCCTCTCTCGTTGTTCCGCGCCTTGCGTGCGTCAGATCCACCCCGGCGGATCAGACGCTGGAAATGACTCATCGGAAGCGCGATCGACGATGTCGAACGGCTCGGACCACGCCGCTCGCCGCGACTGCACGAGTTCGACACGTTCGCGCACTTCGCGTGCGATTGACAAATGTAGCCCCGATCGCGCGCCCTCGATCTGATCCTCGATGTCCAGTGCGCACGAGCAGATGTTCTCGTGGAGGGCCTGCTCGACATGCTGACCGAGCGTGCGCTGATCGTCGCTCTGTTGGAGTACGAGAACCCGGCTGACCGCGGCTGCGATTGCCTCAGGGGCGAACGGATCGCCATATTCGTGCATGGTTCAAACTCCACGTCAGTTTCGCGCGACTTGCCGCTAGAACGCCCGCCAGGAGGCCAGCGGGAGGCATCGCGCTTTTGAACCGGGTATCCAGCGGTCCCGGACCCGGGATCTGGCAGCATTCAGGACAGTACATCCGAGCTTCCTTTGCGAATGCTTATCATTATCACGATTTGCTGGAGCATGCAAGGCCAGCCTAGCAACCGTGACCCTTGATGATCGCGGCCGGGACTGAATTGGCGCTTCATAGTCCGCAATTGGATGGAACCCGGGAATCGGACTTCGAAGCGATCGTCGCGAGAGAGGACGACCCTTAGGCCATCCACCTGATCCAGGCTCCGTGCGGGTGCGCCTCGGCGAGTAACCTGCGCTCCTCGCCCCCCGGCCAGTAGCGTACGACCATCTCGTGCCGGTGCGTCTCGCGGTTGGCCTCCAGTGCGACCCAGGCGAGCGGGCACTCCACAGTCGCCTGCGCTCCGGCCGCCTCCATCGCTGCGGTCACGCGCGCCTGCTGGTCCTTGGGCACATACTGCCAGACGATCGAATGCATGAGCACGCGGGTGACGCCCTCTTGCTGCGGTCGCGCGAGTTCCCTCTCGACAAAATCCGCCGCGTTCATCTCGACGAGGTCGGGCGCGCGCTCACTCGCTGCCCTGATCGCCGCATCCATCCGTTCGAAGCGCACCGCGTGCTCTGGCCAAATATAAGCCTTCAAGCGAAGCGCCTGTTGCGGGTCGGTCAGGTCCACCGGGGCGACATCGCAGCCCCTCAGGCTGGCGACCTCGATCTCGTGGCTCGGCGGCGGATCGCCTTGCCATTCGGGCGCGAACGCCATCGCCGGTTTGTCCGGCCCGACGCGCACCCCGCCCAGATCGTAGGCGTAGCGGTCCATGATCAGGTTGATGCCCGCGCTCGATCCGATCTCGAGGCACTCGAAGCGCGGCGGCAGGCCCTTCTCCGCCAGCCACAGCATCGCCGCGGCGAAGTTCGACGAGCGCCCGGCTTCGTTCGTCTGTGGCGGACCGGCGAGCCAGGCCATCAGCGGCGCCTCGTGCGCGGCGATCGCCTCGCGCACCAGCGCCACGTCGTCGACCGCCTCGCCGCGATAGATGCCGCCAAGCTCGGGCTGGGCATCGGACAGGTAGAGCGCGTGCAGCCCGCCCGCGATGCGCAGCGGCAGCGCGTCGGCCAGCGGGGCGCCCTGCCATTTGCGGATGCGGTCGAGCAGCGCGCCCGGCTCGTCGCTTTTCAGCAAGGAAGCGACCGCCGCGACCACGCGGGCGGTGATCGGCGCGCCTGCCGCCTCGCAATAGGCGACCTGGTTGGCGAAGGCGGTCGCGACCGCGCCGTCGCCGGCGACGTCGATGTCGACGAACTGATAGTCTGTCTTGCCCTCGCCCTCAGCCATCGTAGCGTTGCCCTTTCAGCCCTTGCGCCCTAAGCGCGCGGCGATGCCTGCACCGCTGACATTCGCCGTCCCCAAGGGGCGCATCCTCGACGAGGCGCTGCCGCTTATGGCGCGCGCCGGAGTGGTGCCCGAAGCGGGCTTTCACGACAAGTCCGACCGGCGGCTGGCCTTCGGCTGCACCAGCGAGGATTACCGCGTCATCCGCGTGCGCGCGTTCGACGTCGCGACTTTCGTCGCGCACGGGGCGGCGCAGGTCGGCATCGTCGGCTCCGACGTGATCGAGGAGTTCGATTATTCGGACCTTTACGCCCCCGTCGACCTGGGCATCGGCCGTTGCCGCCTGTCGGTGGCCGAACCGGCGGCGGGCGCGGCCTCGATCGACGGGGCGAGCCACGTGCGGGTCGCCACCAAGTACCCCGGCCTCACCCGCCAGTATTTCGAGGCGCGCGGCGTGCAGGCGGAATGCGTGAAGCTCAACGGGGCGATGGAGATCGCCCCCGCGCTGGGCCTCGCGGGACGAATTGTTGATCTTGTCGAAAGCGGGCGGACCCTGGTGGAGAACGGGCTGGTGGAGACCGCCACCGTGATGGAAGTGAGCGCGCGCCTGATCGCCAACCGCGCCGCGCTCAAGACCGATCCGCGCGTGTCCGCGCTGGTCGAGCGTTTCCGGGAGCTTGCCGCATGAAGCTGCTGCGCACCACCGATGTCGATTTCGAAAAGGGGTTCCGCCGGATCGTCGACGACCGGCGCGAAGGCGCGGGCGACGTCGCCGCCGATGTCGCCGCGATCATTTCGCGGGTGAAGGCCAAGGGCGACGTGGCGCTCAGCGAATACACCCAGCGGTTCGACGATCACCAACTCACCGAGGACGGCGACTGGCGCATCGACCTGGCCGATTGCGCGGCGGCGTTCGAAGGGCTCGAGCCGACCTTGCGGGACGCGCTGGTCCTCGCCGCCGAACGCATCCGCACCTACCACGAAAGCCAGCGCCCGACCGACCGTGACGAGATCGACTCCGCCGGCGTGCGGCTGGGCGCGCGGTGGCGGCCCGTGGATGCCGCGGGGCTCTACGTTCCGGGGGGCCGCGCGGCCTATCCTTCCTCGCTGCTGATGAACGCCATTCCGGCCAAGGTCGCCGGCGTGGAGCGGCTGGTGGTTGTCACCCCGACGCCGAAGGGTCAGACAAACCCGCTGGTCCTGGCCGCCGCGCACTTGGCCGGAGTGGACGAGATCTGGCGCGTCGGCGGCGCGCAGGCGGTTGCCGCCCTGGCGTACGGGACCGATCGGATTCGCCGCGTGGACGTCGTCACCGGCCCCGGCAACGCCTGGGTGGCGGAGGCGAAGCGCCAGCTTTATGGCGTCGTCGGGATCGACATGGTCGCCGGGCCGAGCGAAATCCTTGTCATTGCGGACAACAAGAACGATCCCGACTGGATCGCCGCCGACCTACTCAGCCAGGCCGAGCACGACCCTGACGCGCAATCAATCCTTATCACCGACGACGAGGAGTTCGCGGATCAGGTGGCGGACCGGATCGACGTACAGTGCGCCATGCTGTCCACCCGCCGCACCGCGCGCGCCAGTTGGGACGATCACGGGGTCATCGTGGTCGTGGAGCGGCTCGACCAGGCGATCGGCCTCGCCAATCGGCTCGCCGCCGAGCACGTCGAACTGGCGGTGAACGATACCGCGCCTTTCCTCGACGGCATCCGCCACGCCGGCAGCATGTTCATCGGCCGCATGGCGCCCGAGGCGGTCGGTGATTACGTCGCCGGGCCCAACCACGTTCTCCCCACAGGTCGCCGCGCACGGTTCTCCAGCGGGCTGTCGGTGATCGATTTCATGAAGCGTACGAGCTTTATCGAGATGAATCACAACTCGCTGGCCGTTATCGGCCCCGCCGCCGCGGCGCTTGCCCATGCCGAGGGCCTGCCCGCGCACGCCAATTCGATCGAGGTTCGCCTGAAATGAACACTTCCCCGCGCAGTCAGGCGCGTTCGGCGGCCCGTTTGGCGGCTGTTCAAGCGCTTTATCAGCATCAGTTGGAAGGCACGCCGACCGCGCGCCTGCTCGACGAGTTCCACCAGCACCGCCTTGGCCATACGATCGACGATGATGAATTCGCCGACGCCGAGGTCGATTTCTTCGACGATCTGGTTCGCGGCGCAATCGCCCGGGGGGCGGAAATCGACGACCTCCTGACGGCCCGCCTCGCGGAAGGCTGGACCTTGAAAAGGCTCGACAAGACAATGCTGCAGATCCTGCGCGCCGGGGCCTACGAACTGCTCGCCCGCGCGGACGTTCCCGTCGCCGCCGCGATCAGCGAGTGGGTCGATGTCGCCAAGGCCTTTTTCGACGACCGGGAAGCCAAGTTCGTCAACGGCGTGCTCGACGCGGTCGCGAAGGGCGTGCGCTGACGGGCGAGTTCGCCTTCATCGACGCGCTGCGCCGGCTGGCGACCAGTCCCGCCGCGCGCGGTTTCGATGACGATGCCGCAGTGCTGGAAATCGGCGGCGAAGCGCTGGTTCTTACCCACGACATGATGGTCGAAGGCGTCCACTGGCTGCCGGGACAGGACATGGCCGATGTCGCCTGGAAGCTGGTCGCGGTGAACCTCTCGGACCTTGCCGCCAAGGGAGCGGAGCCAGTGGGGGTGCTGCTCGGCTTCATGCTGGATGAAGACGACGAGCGTTTCCTCGCCGGTCTGGAGGAGGTGCTGGCGGCATATGGCGTGCCGCTTCTCGGCGGGGACACGGTTTCTGGTGGCGCGCCGCGCGCCCTGGGATTGACCGCGATCGGACGCGCCACTCATCGGCCAGTGCCTTCGCGCGCAGGCGCGCGAGAGGGAGATGCGCTGTGGATTACCGGTCCGGTTGGCGCGGCGATGATCGGCCTGGAGGCGCTGCGGAATGGCCAGCAGGGTGACAGTATCGCCTACCGCCGCCCGCGTCCGCTGCTGGGCGAAGGTCGCGCGCTTGCTCCATTTGTGACAGCGATGATGGACGTGTCCGACGGAGTCTTGCTCGATGCCGCGCGTCTCGCCCGCGCGAGCGGCGTCACCATCGATCTCGCAACCGGACAGGTGCCGATTGCCGTTCCCGAAGGCAGGCGCGGCGATGCGCTGCGCTGGGGCGACGACTACCAACTGCTGTTTACCCTTCCCGAAGGCACCTCCCCACCCGTCCCGGCCCATCGGATCGGGCGGGTATTGCGCCCGGATGAGACGCCCTTGCTGCTCGACGGTGTTCCTCCCCGCCAGGACGACCGGTTGGGGTATTCGCACGGAGCCTGAGCCTTAAATTACCCGGCGCGGTTTCAGGCTTGCGAACCCGAGTCGCGGCCCTATACCTCTCCGCCTCTGCCGCTCGGGAGAAGCGGTGATTTCCACCAAGCAGGAGGGGACTTCGTGGACCTTGTTACCATAGCGATAATTCTCGGGTTGCTGGCAGTCGTCTACGGCTTCGTCACCAGCCGCCAGGTGCTCGGAGCGAGCGCCGGAAGCGAACGGATGCAGGAGATCGCCGCGGCGATCCAGGAAGGCGCACAGGCCTATCTGCGGCGCCAGTACACCACCATCGCCATCGTCGGCGTGATCGTCGCCATCGTGGTCGCGATCTTTCTCGGCGGCATTTCGGCGGCCGGGTTCGTGATCGGCGCGGTCCTGTCGGGCGTCGCGGGCTTCATCGGGATGAACATCTCGGTCCGGTCGAACGTTCGCACCGCCGCTGCGGCGCAAGTCGGTCTGCAGAACGGCCTCACCCTCGCTTTCCGCGCCGGCGCGATCACCGGGATGCTGGTGGCCGGCCTCGCGCTGCTCGCGATCGCGGTGTTCTACTGGTACCTTATCGGGCCCGGTGGCTACACCGTCGGTGGAGAGGACCGCACCGTGGTCCAGGCGCTCACCGCGCTGGCCTTCGGCGCATCGCTGATCTCGATCTTCGCGCGTCTGGGTGGCGGCATCTTCACCAAGGCGGCCGACGTCGGCGCGGACCTCGTCGGCAAGGTCGAAGCGGGCATCCCGGAGGACGATCCGCGCAACCCCGCGGTGATCGCCGACAACGTGGGCGACAACGTCGGTGACTGCGCCGGCATGGCCGCCGACCTGTTCGAGACGTACGTCGTCACCGTCGGCGCCACGATGGTGCTGACTGCGCTGCTGCTCAAGGGCGCCGACAACCTGATGGCGATGATGGCGCTTCCGCTGCTGATTGGCGGCGTGTGCATCGTCACCTCGATCATCGGGACGTATTTCGTACGCCTCGGCGGCGGCAAGAACATCATGGGCGCGATGTACAAGGGCTTCCTCGTCACCGCCGTGCTCTCGGTTCCCGCCATCTGGTGGGCGATCAACTACGCGCTCGGCGACATGAACGCGGCGATCGGCGGGCAGAGCTACAGCGGCATGACGCTGTTCTGGTGCGCGCTTCTCGGCCTCATCATCACCGGCCTCATTATCTGGATCACCGAGTACTACACCGGCACCAACTATCGCCCGGTCCGCTCGATCGCCAAGGCTTCGGAAACGGGCCACGGCACCAACGTGATCCAGGGCCTTGCAATCAGCATGGAAGCGACCGCGCTGCCGACGCTGGTGATCTGCGCCGGCATCATCATCGCCTTCAAGCTCGCCGGCCTCATGGGCATCGCCTATGCGGCCACCGCGATGCTGGCGCTGGCCGGCATGGTCGTGGCGCTCGACGCCTATGGCCCGGTGACCGACAACGCCGGCGGCATCGCCGAGATGGCAGGAATGGACGATTCGGTCCGCGAAAAGACCGACGCGCTCGACGCGGTTGGCAACACCACCAAGGCGGTGACCAAGGGTTATGCGATCGGATCGGCCGGCCTCGCCGCGCTGGTGCTGTTCGCCGCCTTCACCGCCGACTTGCGCGAGTTCTTCCCCGCGCTCGAGGTCGATTTCAGCCTCGAGAACCCATACGTCATCGTCGGGCTCCTGCTCGGCGCGCTGCTCCCCTACCTGTTCGGGTCGATGGGCATGACGGCGGTGGGCCGCGCTGCGGGCGACGTGGTCAAGGACGTGCGCGAACAGTTCGCCAGCAACAAGGGCATCATGGAAGGCACCTCGAAGCCGGACTATGCCCGCACGGTGGACCTCGTGACCAAGGCGGCGATCAAGGAGATGATCGTTCCCTCGCTGCTGCCGGTGCTCGCGCCGATCGTGGTGTACTACGTGATCACGGCGGTCGCCGGCCAATCGAACGGCTTCGCGGCCTTGGGCGCGCTGCTCCTCGGCGTGATCGTCGGCGGACTTTTCGTCGCGGTCTCGATGACTTCGGGCGGCGGCGCCTGGGACAACGCCAAGAAGTACATCGAGGACGGCCATCACGGCGGCAAGGGCTCGGAAGGGCACAAGGCCGCGGTGACCGGCGACACGGTCGGCGATCCCTACAAGGACACCGCCGGGCCGGCCGTGAACCCGATGATCAAGATCACCAACATCGTCGCGCTGCTCCTGCTCGCGGCGCTCTACGCAGCCGCATAAGCGGATCTGCCCTTAACGGGTGAGCATGACCCCGCCCCGTTTCGATACGGGGCGGGGTTTTTGCTGAGCGCGTTAAAGCTTCCTCCAGCCGGATGCGATAACCGCTCAGGCGTGGAACAAACGCTCGGACTCGGCCGGACAATGGGCGATGGCGCCGCCGACTTCGCCGCGGTTTCCTGGCGCGCATTCGCGGACCGTGAAGGCTGGGATATGCTCGCAGCACTGGCGGCCGAACCCAATCCGTTCGCGGAGCGATGGTGCCTGGAGGCCGGGCTCGCGGCGCTCGATCCCGATGGCGGGGTGCAGCTTGCGACCCTGAGGGAAGAGGGCCGCCTCGTCGGCCTGCTGCCCCTCGCCCGCTGCCGCCGCTACGAACAGTATCCGTTCCCGCACCTGACGGGCTGGCTGCACGCGAATGCGTTCTGCGGCGCGCCTCTGGTAGCCGCCGGCCACGAACACGCGTTCTGGCGCGACCTGCTTGCGTGGGCGGACACCCACTCTGGCGTGGCGCTGTTCCTTCACCTGGATGGGCTTCCTGCCGACGGACCGCTCTACGCCGCGCTGCGCGACGTCTGTGCCGTGGAGCGCCGTCCCGGGGCAGTGGTCCACCGGATAGACCGTGCGCTGCTCGCCTCGGATCTTTCGCCGCAAGATTACTTCGATGCGTCGATGAGTGGCAAGAAGCGCAAGGAACTGCGCCGCCAGCATGCCCGCCTTGCGGAACTGGGGGACCTGGCATTCGAACGCCGCACGGACGACGAAGGCCTTGCCCAGTGGACCGATGCGTTCCTGGCTCTCGAGCGCGCCGGGTGGAAAGGCAAACTGGGCTCCGCCCTCGCCTGCGATCCGGCCAAGGCGACGTTCTTCCGCAATGCATTGGGCGGGGCAGCGGAGCATGGACGGCTCGAGCGGCTGTCGCTCACGCTCGACGGCGCCCCGGTGGCGATGCTGGCGAACTTCATCACCCCCCCAGGCGCCTACAGCTTCAAGACCGCTTACGACGAGCGGCTGGCGAAGTTCTCGCCCGGGGTTCTGCTCCAGCGCGAGAACCTGGACATGCTGGCGCGCGAAGACATCGCCTGGTGCGACAGTTGCGCCGCGGCGGACCATCCGATGATCGAGCGCATCTGGCGCGAAAAGCGGCGCATCGTGCGTGTCAGCGTGGCCATCGGCGGCCCGCTGCGCCGCGCGATAGCGTCCATCATCTTCCGCGCCGAGACCGGCGCCCCGCTTGAAGGACTGTAGCAATGGACGCCCGAACCGGCTTCACCGCGCTTGACCGCACCGTGTTCGACGAAGGCGCGCGCGCCGCTTTCGCGGCCGCCTATCCGGAAAGTCCGGCTATCATACGCCACGGGCTCACCGACCACCCGTTGCTGGCACTCGACTCGCTGGCCGCCCTCGCGGGCAAGCTTCCGGATCGATCGATCGAATACAACCGCGGGGACCTGCCGATCGGCATCGACGGCAAGCCCGCGCCAACCGGCCTGGGCATCGAGGACACCATCCGGCACATCGCCACCAGCAACAGCTGGGCAGTGCTCAAAAACATAGAGCAGGATCCCGCTTACGAGGCGCTATTGCTGGGCCTGCTGAGTGAACTGAGGGCCGGAATCGAGGCGAAGACGGGCGCCATGCTGCGCCCGCAAGGCTTCGTGTTCATTTCCAGCCCGAACGCGGTCACGCCCTACCACTTCGATCCGGAGCACAACATTCTCCTCCAGCTCGTCGGTTCGAAGGTGATGACCCAGTTCCCCGCTGGCGATCCCTGCTTCGCGCCCGATGCCACGCACGAAAGCTATCACTCGGGGGGACCGCGCGAGCTGGTCTGGCGCGACGAGCTCGCGGCAGGCGGGCGGGAGTTCCCGATCGGTCCGGGCGAGGCGCTGATGGTGCCGGTAATGGCGCCGCACTTCGTTCGTAACGGGCCGGCCAGCTCCATCTCACTTTCGATAACGTGGCGCAGCGACTGGAGCTTCGCCGAGGCGGACGCCCGCTGCTGGAATGGCCTGTTGCGCAAGGCTGGCCTCAACCCCCGCCCGCCCGGCCGCTGGCCACGCCGCAACCGTGCCAAGGCGCTCGCCTTTCGCGCCTGGCGCAGGGTCGCCGGAGCAAGTTGACGCAAGCGTAAAGCTGCCGCAAGGCGGCGCCATGACCGACAAGCCAACCGACGAACAACTCGTTGCCGATCTCCTTGCCCTGCTCGATCCCGCGCCTTTGGGCGATGACCGGTACGAAGGGCCGCGCAAGAAAGGCGGCGTGGGCCGCGTGTTCGGCGGGCAGGTGATCGCACAGGCCTTGATCGCAGCCGAACGCACGGTCGACGACGACCGCTCCGCCCATTCCCTCCACGCCTATTTCCTGCGTGGCGGCAGCGAGGATCATCCGATCCAGCTGGCGGTCGATCGCCAGCTCGACGGCGGCAGCTTCTCCAATCGGCGGGTGGTGGCGAGCCAACCCGGCCCCGATGGCGATCTGCAGCCGATCCTGAACCTCGCAGCCAGTTTCCAGAAGCACCAGCCCGGGCTGGAGCACGAGCGGGTCGAAGTGCCGTCGGTTCCCGGCCCCGACGAACTGGAAAGCGACGAGGTCCTGCGCGAACGCGTGGCCGCCGACATGCCGGAGCGCGCGCGACACTTCTTCACCGAACCGCGCCCGATCGAGATCAAGGCCGCAACGGGACGCCACTGGCTGACAGAGGGGCCGCAAGAGCCGGTGCAGAACTCCTGGTTCCGCGCCCGCAGCCGCCTGCCCGACGATCCCGTCATTCACCGCGCCGTCCTCGCCTACCTGTCGGACATGCAGTTGCTCGGCACCAGCATCATGCCGCACGGGCTTTCCTGGATGCGCGGCGAGGTGAAAAGCGCCAGCCTCGACCACGCGATCTGGTTCCACGCGCCGTTCCGCGCCGACGAGTGGCTGCTCTATCATTGCGACAGTCCGTGGTCGGGCGGGAGCCGCGGGTTCAACCGTGGTGAGATATTCCAGAACGGTCGCCTGGTCGCCAGCGTCGCGCAGGAAGGAATGATCCGGCGAGTGGAGCCGCGGGTGCGACCGGCAGCAGGCAAAAACTAACCCGGTCTTAACTCCGTTCCGCGATTCTGGCGCTCGATAAAAGCGCCGACAAGGAGTCGCAGGTGACGTTCGAAGCCCGTTTCGAGGAAGATTCCGCCAATCGGCGCGGTGCAGCGCGTCGCACGCTGCGCCTTGGTGTGGCGGGTCGGTTCTCACGCGGCGGAGAGATTCCCGTCACGGTGCACAATATTTCCGCCACGGGTCTCCTGATCGAAACCCGCGCCCCCCTTGTGCAGGGCGAGGTTTTCGCAGTCGAGCTGCCCGAAGCGGGCGAGCGGAGTGCAGAGGTGATCTGGACCAGTGCGCCGATGTTCGGCTGCCAGCTTACCGAGCCACTGGACAGCGCCGCCCTGAGCGCAGCCCAACTTCGCGGCGATGCGCTCGAGCCCGGAGAGGATCGGCGCGATGCGGAAAATTTCGGCTCGCGCCTTCACCGCCTTCGCACCGAGCGGGGCCTGTCGCTCGGCGACATCGCCAGCCGGTTGGGGGTAAGCAAGCCAACGGTCTGGGCGTGGGAGCACGGCAAGTCCCGCCCGGTCGAACGACGGCTCACGGCGTTGGCCGCCGCGCTGGGCGTCACTCCCGCCGGGCTGGAGCCAGCCCCTTCGGGGCCTTCCGAAGAGCTCGAGCAGAACCGCCGTCGCATCGCCGCCGCGTACGGAGTTGAACCGGTGCGCGTACGCATCATGATCGAGCTGTAGGCACCACTACTGTGCAAAAAGTCTTGCACAATCTTGCGAAATCACAAAAGACGGACGTGGTTAACGAATCGTCTTTTTCTCAATTAAGTCAGACAGTTAGTCTTACTTAACGCGAAATCTAACGACGCTTCGCTTACGGTCGGCGGTAGCTTTTACTGCCGGGTGTCGCAGCGCGTTGGGGGCTCCTTACGCGCAACGGACTTATTTCTTCGGTCCTACTTGGGGTGGACCGAAGAAGATCATGCGGGGGCGTCGCATATGTGGGGCAATATTTCGCCGGGCGAGTGCTCGGTCCTATATCGGTTAGTGGCCACGAGCCCGACCGACCTGGTGATCAAGACCGATCGGCGCGGCCATATCGTTCACGCCACGCCCGCCAGCGCGAGCCTGGGCATGGCGTTCGCCGGGGATCCCGTGGGTCGCCATCTGCTCGAACTGGTGCACCACTCCTATACCGATATAGTGCTGGCAGAGCATTGCCTGGCGCTTGCAGGCAGCACCGGCAGCGGATGGATAGAGATCCTGTCGGTTGGCCAGGATGGTGCCGAGCAATGGATGGAGATGAAGCTCGGTGGAGTGCCCGAGGGTGACGGAGTGCTGGGCATTCTGCGATCGACCGAAGACCGGCGCGCGCTGGAGAACCGGTTGTTCGTTGCGGCGATGACGGATCCGCTGACCAACCTCACTAACCGCAACGCCTTCGTGCGGATGCTGGGGCACCTTGTCGAGACATCCTCGCCCGGCCACCTCGCCCTGTTCGACCTTGACCATTTCCGCACGATCAACCTGCGGCACGGGCACAGCGGCGGCGACCGCGTGCTGATAGCCTTTGCGCGCCTGCTGCGCAGCTTGCTCCGCGCGGACGATATCCTTTCGCGCATCGACGGCGGGACCTTCGGCGTGCTTTTACCCGATTCGAGCGAGAACCAGGCGCGGGACGCCTGCGAACGCGTCGTGGCCGCGATGGGTGAGATGGACGTCGCCGCACACCGGGGACACCGGCTTACCGCAAGCGCCGGGCTTGCCCCGTTCGCTGACAGCGCCGATGCCACCCTGAGGGCTGCCGAACTGGCGCTGCTGTCGGCCAAGGCGCACGGACGGGCGCGGGTGGAACGGGCTCGCTACGCCTGAGGACGAAGACTCGCGACACTTTTCGGGAACCCTGCGCGTCCGCACTCGCTTGTCCTCTGAACAGAGGACTACATTTTCAGATGGCTACCAGAGCAACCGACCTGCGGGCGCGAAGCGTTTCGC
Organism: Tsuneonella deserti; assembly: GCF_014644315.1. Taxonomy (NCBI): domain Bacteria; kingdom Pseudomonadati; phylum Pseudomonadota; class Alphaproteobacteria; order Sphingomonadales; family Erythrobacteraceae; genus Tsuneonella; species Tsuneonella deserti. The sequence continues at coordinate 1,897,162 of NZ_BMKL01000001.1, forward strand.
AGTTTCGAACCGACGTATTCCAGCGCGGGCTGGCCCAGTGGAACCGCCAGCGGTTGGCGCCGGGGTTTCCCGAAACGGACTGGCGCGAGAGCCTGGACCGGGACCAGCGCATGTTACGGCTCGAAGGGGCCTTCATGGAGGAGCTGCGCGCGGAAGTGCGCGACGAAGCCGCCATGGCGCCGACCGACGTCGAAGGCTTCATCGAGTGGTTCGAAGAATTGAAGCAGACCGGCCCGGGCCAGGGCGATCCGTTGTTTCCGTGGCTCGCCGAACACGCGGACAAGGACGAATTGCGTTGGTTCTTCGAGCAGGAAGCTGCTGGAGAAGCCGGGTTCGACGATCTCGTCGCCATGACCCAGGTAAAGCTGCCCACCCGCCCCAAGCTGGAGCTGGCGCGCAACTACTGGGACGAGATGGGCCACGGCACCGAGAAGGGCATGCACGGCCCGATGCTCGATGCGCTGGTCGAAACCATGCAGGTCAATCCGACCATCGAGAACACGGCGTGGGAAAGTCTCGCGCTGGCCAATGCGATGACCGCGATGGCGAGCAACCGGCGTTATGCGTGGCATTCCGTCGGCGCGCTCGGGGTGGTGGAGTTAACTGCGCCGGGCCGTTCGGCGCTGGTGGCGGACGCGCTCAAGCGGGTCGGGCTTACTCCCAAGGAAGCGCGCTACTTCACGCTTCACGCCGTACTCGACGTCAAGCACTCCGAGGAATGGAACAAGGAGGCGATCCGCCCCGCCGTGGAGGAAGATCCGCGCCGCGCGACAGCCATGGCCGAAGGCGCGCTCATTCGCCTCAAGTGCGGCGAACGCTGCTTCGACGCTTACCGCGAGCGCCTGTGGAACTGATCGGCCAGGCCTCCGCCTAGCCGGCCAGCTTGGCCTTCAGCAGGTCGTTGACCACCGCCGGGTTCGCCTTGCCCGCCATGGCCTTCATCGTCTGGCCGACGAAGAAGCCGAACAGTTTGTCCTTGCCCCCGCGGTATTCGGCGACCTTGTCGGCATTGGCGGCAAGGACCTTGTCGATCTCCGCCTCGATCGCGCCGGTGTCGGATTGTTGCTTGAGGCCTTCGGTCTCCGCGATCTCGGCCGGTTCGCGCCCGGTCCTGAGCACGATCTCGTAGATCTCCTTGGCCTGCCCGCCGCTGATTTCTCCGGCAGCCTGGAGGGCGAGGATCGCGGCCTGCGCATCTGCGGTAGCGTGGGCTTCCTTCGCCTCGTCGCCGAGCGCGTTGATCACGCCGGGCGCGATCGACAGGGTCCAGTTGGCGGCTTGCGTGGCGATGTCCTTCGCCGGCTTGCCGATCTTCGCCGCGGTGGCCTCGAGCAGTTCCTCGAAGCGGCGAAAGCCCTCGACGTCGGCGGTCAGTTCGCGCGCGTTGTACTGCGTGAGCCCCAGTTCCTCGACATAGCGGCGCTTCTTGGCGTCGGGCAGTTCAGGCAGGCTTTGACGACACTCGTCGAGGAACTCGTCCTCCAGCACCAGCGGCAGCAGGTCCGGATCGGGGAAGTAGCGGTAATCGTGCGCGTCTTCCTTCGATCGCATCGAGCGCGTGGTGCCCGTGCCCGGATCGAACAGCCGGGTTTCCTGCACCACCGTGCCGCCATCCTCGATCAGGTCGACCTGGCGACGAGCCTCGTGCTCGATCGTCTGCATGACGAAGCGGACCGAGTTGACGTTCTTGGTCTCGGTACGGGTGCCGAATTCCTCGCCCGGCTTGCGCACCGAGACGTTGACGTCGGCACGCATCGAGCCTTCTTCCATGTTGCCGTCGCAGCTGCCGACGTAGCGCAGGATCGCCCTCAGCTTTCGCACGTAAGCGCCTGCTTCGGCGGGCGAACGCATGTCCGGCCGGCTTACGATCTCCATCAGCGCGACGCCCGAGCGGTTCAGATCGACGTAGGACATCGAAGGATGCTGGTCGTGCATCAGCTTGCCCGCGTCCTGCTCGACATGGATGCGCTCGATCCCGATTGTCTTGTCTTCGGGAATGCCAGCCTTCTCGTCCGCCTCGATCGTCAGCGAGCCTTCACCGACAAGCGGATGATAGAGCTGCGAGATCTGGTAGCCCTGCGGCAGGTCGGCGTAGAAGTAGTTCTTGCGGTCGAACCGGCTCCACTTGTTGATCTGCGCCTCGATCGCCATCCCGGTGCGGACCGCCTGGCGGATGCACTCGCGGTTCGGCACCGGGAGCATGCCCGGCATCGCCGCATCGACGAGGCTGACTTGACTGTTCGGCTCAGCCCCGAAAGCGGTCGAGGCGCCCGAGAACAGCTTGGCGTGCGACGTGACCTGGGCGTGGACCTCGAGGCCGATCACGACCTCCCATTCACCCGTGGCGCCGTGGATGCGATAGGTGCTCACCACCATTTCTCCGGTTTTGCGGTGAAGCCTGCGCGGCGCTCTATCGCCAGGCCCGCGTTGAGCACGCCCTGTTCGTCGAAAGCGCGGCCGATGACCTGCAGGCCGAGCGGCAAGCCTTGCGAGTTGAGCCCGCAGGGCACACTCATCGCGGGCAGGCCGGCGAGGCTTGCGGGCACGGCGAATACGTCGTTGAGATACATCGCCAGCGGATCGTCGACCTTGTCGCCGAGCGGGAAGCTGGCAGTCGGCGTCGTGGGCGCGAGGATCACGTCGCACTGTTCGAACGCCTGCTCGAAGTCGCGGGCGATCAAGGCACGGACGCGCTGCGCCTGGTTGTAGTAGGCGTCGTAGAAGCCAGCCGAGAGCACGTAGGTGCCGATGAGGATGCGGCGCTTGACCTCCTCGCCGAAGCCGGCCGCACGGGTGGCGGCGTACATGTCCTGCAGGCCTGCCCCCTGCGGCAGGTCGCGCAGGCCGTATCGCACCCCGTCGTAGCGGGCGAGGTTGCTGGAAGCTTCGGCCGGCGCGATGATGTAATAGGCCGGCAACGCGTATCTGGTGTGCGGCAGGCTCACCTCTACGACTTCGGCCCCAGCGTCCTTGAGCCAGGCGATGCCCTGGTCCCAGCTGGCGAGGATCTCGGGATCGGTCCCGTCCATCCGGTATTCGCGCGGGATGCCGACCTTCTTGCCGCGCAGGTCGTCCGACAGGCCCGCTTCCCATCCCGGCACCGGCAGGTCGAGCGAAGTCGAATCCTTGGGATCGAACCCGGCCATCGCTTCGAGCATGATGGCGCAGTCGGCCACATCGCGCGCCATCGGACCGGCCTGGTCGAGGCTCGAGGCGAAGGCGACCACGCCCCAGCGGCTGCATCGGCCATAGGTCGGCTTGATGCCGGTGATGCCCACGAACGCCGCAGGCTGGCGGATCGAGCCGCCGGTGTCGGTCCCGGTTGCCGCCGGGCACAGCCGCGCCGCGACCGCCGCCGAGCTGCCGCCCGAAGAGCCACCGGGAGCGAGTGCTGCGTTGCCGCCGTCGTTAGCCCGCCAAGGCGAGATCACGTTGCCGAAATAGCTCGTCTCGTTCGACGAACCCATCGCGAACTGGTCGAGATTGAGCTTGCCGAGCATCCCGGCCCCCGCCTTCCACAGGTTGGCGGAAACGGTGCTCTCGTACTCGGGCACGAAGCCTTCAAGGATGTGGCTCGCCGCGGTCGTCTGCACGCCCTCGGTCGCGAACAAGTCCTTCATGCCGATCGGCACGCCCGCCATCTTGCCGAGCACTTCACCCTTTGCGCGTGCCGCGTCGACCGCTTCGGCGGCCTCCAGCGCCCTTTCGGGCGTGGCGACGATGAATGCGTTGAGCGCGCCCTGCGCCGCGGCGACGTTCGCGTTGAACGACTCGGCCACTTCGCGCGCGGAGAATTCGCCCGAAGCGACGCCATCGCGGATCGCCTTGACGCCCAGATCGGTCAGGTCAGTCACTATTCGATCACCTTGGGTACGCCGAAAAAGCCGTGCTCGGCGGCGGGGGCATTGGCCAGCACCTTTTCGCGAATGCCGCCGCCGGTCAGCGGATCGGCATCGACCACGTCGTCGCGCAGGCGGAGCGTGTTCGCGATTACCGCGGTCATCGGCTCGACCCCGCTGGTGTCGACTTCGCCCAGTTGCTCCACCCAATCGAGGATGGCGTTGAGTTCGGGGACCATGCGGTCGAGCTCGGGCTCATCCATGCGGATGCGCGCAAGGCTGGCGATCTTGGCCACGGTTTCGCGGGTGACTGACATGGTCCGCGCGTTAGCGGCGCGGCGGGCGCCCTTCAAGCGAGTTGCTGGCTTGATCGAGCGGTGCATCCAGCGGCACTCCATCGACCACGATGTAGCGGCGCGGGATCGTGCGAATCTCGACCTTGCTGCGCGGGCCGACCGGTTTGGGCAGCGGCGGGGTGACCATCGGAGGCGGCGTCCCACCCTCTAGCTGTGCTTCCGGCAGCGTCACCCGCGTGTACCCGCCTCCGCTGACGATGGCGACGTCGCGCCGCCCATCGGGAAGCGTACCGAGATCGAGTGCGACGCAGTGGTTCACGCAGCGATAGGGGTTGGCCTCGATATTGTCGCGCACCAGCCGCTCCAGCGCAGGGTCCGCCGGCTGGACGCGCAATGTATAGGCCCGTTCGTCCGCGGTCAGGCCGACGTTGTACGGGCGCACCTTCTGGCGAAGGGCCTCACCCGCGCGCCTGGCGATCGCGGGGTCGTTGTTGCCGGCAAGGCGATCGAGCGCGCGCCGGCCGGCGTTGCCGAAGTCCCATCGCAGGGCCGAATAATCGAACTTGTCGGCGCTCACCGCGCCGCTTTCGAGACGGGCAACCTGCTGGCGCGCGCTGATTGCGCCAAAATCGAGGATCGGCAGCGCGAGGAACAGCGCTACCCCGGAGATAAGCACCGCAAGATGCAGGTTGGCGCGCCGCAGCCGCTCACGCCATCCGACTTGCCCGCGCGAACCGCGCACAACGGCCACCAGCCAGGCAAGGCCGTAAGCGCAGGCGACGGCGATCGCGACCAGTCCCCACAGGCGCTCCGGACTGAGCCCGTGCTGCGCTATGCGGGTACCCAGCGAGACAGCCGCGAACACGGTCAAGGGCAGAACCGCCAGCGCGAGGACGAGAGCGGCCACCCGCAGGATGCGGTTGGTGCTGGCGGCTTCCTCGTCGTCGCGCACGATGGCGTTGACGAGCACCCACGCTCCCGCAGCGCACATCAGCAGCACCGGGGTGGCGTTGCGCGTCGCTTGCCACAGCACGTCAGGTCCCGACAGGATCATCGCGCCGAGGAACAGCGTGAGGCCCGCCGCGAGCGGGACGGCGAGGATCGACAGGACGACCATGACCACCCGCTGCAAGGTGCCGATGATGCCGAGTTCGTTGCGCAGCACGCCCAACGCAGCGCCGAAGGCCGCGCCGGACCACGTCCAGCCGAACCAGCCTTCGTCCATGACATCGCGCAGGAAATCGATCTTGAGCAGGTGGAACAGCTCGCTCAGAACCAGCAACAGCAGCCAGGACGCGCCGGTGAACGCGAGCGCACCCGCCGCGCTGATCGCGTCGCTCCACGCGTGGCCGTGGATGCGGGGATAGGGCGTGTCCCATCGCGTGCGATGAAAGCCCGCCTGGAACAGCGGCAGCGCGATGGCGGTGGCGATCAAGCCCGCGACAAAGCCATACTGCGGCGTGGCATACTGGTCCCCTCCCGATACTGCCCGCCATGCCAATCCAGCCATGATCAGTCCGGCCAGCACGGCGAAAGCGATCGGCCCCGCGCGCCTGTCCGGCTCGAGGGTGAAGGCCAGCGCGAGCGGTCCGAAGAAAAGAAGCGCGGTAAGCGCGGCGCGCCAGCCCTCGCTCACGTCGGGGCCGCGGCCGCCGCTGGCGAAATGGATCGCCAGCCCCGCAAGGCCCAGCAGCGCCGCGATTATCCAGGGGCGCAGCGGCCAGTCGGGCGCAGCCCCATCCACCGGGATATTCGCCTCTTTCATCGCCTGCTTCCTTCCGCTTCAGGCGCGAAGGATTAGCGCGAAACCTTCCGCGAGGAATGAGCAAACGGTGAGGAAGCGGTGAAAACGCCGCTCGTATCGCGCCTTACTGAGGCTGGCCCGGTCCCTGCGGAGCCGCGTCGCCCTGCTGCGCCTGCTGCTTTTGCATCATCTGCTGCAGCACCTCGAAGCGGCGCTGGGCATCGGCCTCGCTCATGAAGTCGACCAGTTCGACATCGAACACGAGATCGGCGTTCGGCGGGATTGGTGCGCCCGGGGGCGGGTTCGCCCCGTAGGCCTTGTCGGCGGGGATCGTCAGGCGGTACTTGCCGCCCTTCTGCATCTGCTGCAGCCCCTCGCTGAAGCCGGGGACCACGCCGGAAACCTGCATCGGCATTCCTTCGGGCAATAGCCCGCCCGTCGGGAACGGCAGTTCCTTCGACTGGTCGAACACGGTCCCGTCGGCAAGCTTGCCGGTGTATTTCACGAACACCACGTCCGAAGGACCCGGGTTCGCCCCGCTGCCCGCGGTCAGCGTTTCGACGTCGACACCCTTGGGCGCGGCGGCCCAGGCGATGCCGGCGCCCAGCAGGACTGCAAGGACCACTCCGAGCCACAGCTTGGTGAGCGATCCCTTTGCGATCGGTTGCAGCGGTACGCGGTGGATCTCGGTCATCGTGCGGTCCTGAAACGGAAACGGGGCGCGGATTGCTCCGCGCCCCGATGCCTTAGTGCTGTGTCCGGTGCAAGAGAGGGCTTACTTGCCCCCGTCGCGCTCGACGCGCTTGCGCTCCAGCTTGCGGGCGCGGCGGACGGCGGCAGCCTTTTCACGGGCGCGCTTCTCGCTCGGCTTTTCGAAGTGGCGGCGCAGCTTCATTTCGCGATAGACGCCCTCGCGCTGCAGCTTCTTCTTGAGCGCGCGCAGGGCCTGATCGACGTTGTTATCGCGAACGATGATCTGCATAAAAGTCCAACACCTCACAGCAAGGCGACGAAGCCCGCACCGGCGGGATGACGCCCTTGAAAGAAAACGAAAACGCGGGGCCGCGCCGCAACCGGCGCTCCCGCAACGATGGCGCCCTTACCCCTGCTGGCGCGATTCTGCAAGGGTGACGCGGCTTTGCATAAATCGCCGCCCCCGCTAAGGCCCACGAAATGAACCCGCCTTCCCCTATCGCCGCGAGCGCCATGGTCTTTGCCGGGGGCGGTGCGGGCGCCGTGCTGCGCTATCAGGTGGGCCGTTCGATGACCGGGTGGCTCGGCCCGGCGGTCGTGACCAACTTTCCCTGGGCCACACTGACGGTCAACGTGCTGGGAAGCCTCGCTATGGGACTGCTGGCCGGCTGGCTCGCCCGGCATGGAAATGCTGGCGAGCAGTGGCGCCTGCTGATCGGAATTGGCCTGCTCGGCGGTTTCACGACGTTCTCCAGCTTCAGCCTGGAACTGATGCTGCTTATCGAACGCGGCCAGGGCGGCGCGGCCTTCGCCTACGCGGCCATCTCCATACTGGCGGGCCTGATCGGCTTGTACATCGGCCTCATCGCCATGCGAATCGCGGCATGAGCGCGCCCGATCCTTCGGCGGAGGTGCGCCAGTTCACCGTCGGCCCGGACGACGACGACGTGCGGCTCGACCGCTGGTTCAAGCGGCACCTGCCGCAAGTCGGCTTCGCCACGGTCAGCCGTTGGGCCCGCACCGGGCAGATCCGCGTCGACGGGAAGCGCGCCAAGCCGGAGGATCGCTTGTCGGCCGGCCAGGTTCTCCGTGTCCCGCCCGGCGGCGAGCAGCCGCGAGGCAAGAGCGCGCCGGTCCGCCGCGAACTGACCGATGAGCAAATCGCCGAGGCCGAGGCGATGGTGCTCGAGAAGACTCCGGCAGGGATCGTGCTCAACAAGCCGCCGGGGCTTGCGACACAAGGCGGCACGAAAACGCACACCCATGTCGATGGCCTGCTCGATGCCTTCATCGTCGGAGAAGGACCGCGACCGCGCCTCGTGCACCGGCTCGACAAGGATACCAGCGGCGTCCTGCTGATCGCCCGCACCCCGGGCAGCGCGGCCTTCTTTTCGAGGCGCTTTTCCGGACGTTCGGCGAAAAAGATCTACTGGGCGCTCGTGGCAGGCGTACCTGATGTTGCCCACGGCATGATCGACGCTCCCCTCGCCAAGCAACCGGGCACCGGCGGCGAAAAGATGCATGTCGACGAGGAAGGCGGCCAGCAGGCCAAGACCCGCTACCGGGTGGTCGAGCGCGCGGGCAATGCCGCTGCCTGGGTCGAGCTGGAGCCGCTCACCGGCCGCACACACCAGTTGCGCGCGCACATGGCCGCGATCGGTCATCCGATCATCGGCGACGGCAAGTATGGCGGGCAGGAAGCGTTCCTCACCGGCAGCATCAGCCGCAAGATGCACCTGCACGCCCGGCGCCTGATCATCGACCATCCGGATGGCAGCAAGCTCGATGTGACCGCCCCCCTGCCCGAGCATTTCGCCGCCAGCATGGAGCAGCTCGGCTTCGACGAGGACGCGAGCGACGCCTCCCCCACCGAGGGACCGCCCCCGCCCAGTCGCGAGGCGAAGAAGCAGGCTGCTCGCCAGCACGCCAAGCAGGTCCGCAAATCGAAGCCCACCCGCCGCGGACGCCAGGATGCTACTCCCAAAGGCGCTCCGAAAGGCGCCAAAGGCCCGCCCAGGAAGCCGGGGCCAGCCGGACGGGGCAAGCGCTGATGCATCCCAACCCGCTGTTCCGCAGCGAGGACCGCACCCTGCTCGAGGCCCTGATCGACGAAGTCGGCTTCGGGATGGTATTTCTGACCACGCCCGACGGTCCGCGCGTTGCGCACACGCCCCTGCTCTCGACCGGCGACGGCGCGGTCCAGTTCCACCTGGCTCGCGGCAACGGCATCACGCGCTGGCTGGACGGGGCGACCGCGCTGGTCGCCGTCAATGGGCCGGACGGCTACGTGTCGCCGCGCTGGTATGGCGACCGGGCGACGGTGCCGACCTGGGACTATGTCGCGCTGGAGCTTGAAGGACGGGTGCGGCGGATGGATGCCGACGGGCTGGAGGGCCTGCTCCACGCCCTGATCCTGCGTCATGAGGGGCGACTGGAAGGCGAGCCCTGGAGCGCGGCCGAGACGCCGCCGGATATGTGGCGCAAGCTGCTCGGCGGCATCCTCGGCTTCGAGCTGGAAGTGCTCGCCTGGCGCCCCACGCTCAAGCTGTCGCAGAACAAGCCGCCCGCGGATCGCAATGCCATCGCTGCCGGGCTCGCCCAGTCGGGCTCGCCTGCGCTGGCGCAACTCATCCGGACGCTGGCGCGATGAAGCTCGCGATTTTCGACTGCGACGGCACGCTGGTCGATGGCCAGGCCGCCGTGTGTGAGGCGATGGAGGCAGCCTTTGCAGAAGCCGGCCTGCCCGCCCCGCCCCGCACCAGCATCCGCCGCATCGTCGGCCTCAGCCTGCCGCAGGCGGTGCGCGCGCTGGCTCCCGATGCGCAGCCTGACCAGCAGGCCGCCGCGGTTGCCGCCTACAAGACCGCATTCCGCTCCGCGCGCGAAGACGGCCGGCTGGAAGAACCTTTGTTCGACGGCCTGCGCGAACTCCTCAACGGATTGCACGCGGATGGCTGGACCCTCGCGGTCGCCACCGGCAAGTCCGACCGCGGGCTTGGCGCGTGCCTCGCGGGCCACGGCATCGCGGACCTGTTCACGTCCCTGCAGACCGCCGATCGCCATCCTTCCAAGCCCGATCCCGCAATGCTGGAGGCTGCCCTGTTTGAATCCGGTGCACAGGCCGAAGAAGCCGTGATGATCGGGGACACCACGTTCGACATGGCAATGGCGCGCGCGGCGCAAGTCCGCGCGATCGGGGTCTCCTGGGGCTATCACTCGATCGACGAACTGCTCGAAGCCGGGGCGGAGGCAGTCGCCGGGACGATCGCCGAACTGAAGGAATTGCTCGATGGCTAGCCGCCCGCCCGTTCATCGCGGTCCCGCTGACGACCGGCTCGCCCGCAACCGCTGGGCGGTGATGCAATTTACCCGTTTCGCCGGGTTCGCCCTCGTCATCCTCGGCATCCTGCTGGTGCGCGGGATCGTCCATCTCGACGAGGGCGCCGATCGGTACATGGGTTACGCATTCATCGTCATCGGCCTCGTCGATGGCTTCGTCGTGCCCCAGGTCCTCGCCCGCAAGTGGCGGAGCCCCCCGCAATGAAGCGCTTCTGGAAGGACGTCACGGTCCAACCTGAGGGCGATGGCTGGCGGATCGCGCTCGACGGGCGCCCGCTCAAGACCCAGGGCGGCGCGGCGCAAGTGCTGCCGACCCGGGAACTGGCCGATCTGCTGGCCGCCGAATGGGCTGACCAGCCGGACGAGTTCGATGCAGCGGCGTTTCCGTTGCGAGACATGGCCGATTACGCGATCGACAAGGTCGCACCCGACCCCGCCGCGGCGGTCGCCAAGATCATGCGCTTCGCGGAAACCGACACGCTTTGCTACCGGGCCGACCCCGACGAGCCATTGCACCGCCGCCAGTGGGAGGTGTGGGAACCGCTTGTCGCCGAATTCGAGCAGCGCGAGGGCGTGCGCCTGGAGCGGATCAGCGGCATCGTTCACCGCCCTCAGCCGGCGAACACCCTCGCCGCCCTTCGCGCGCGGCTTGAACGGCTCGATCCGATGACCCTGGCCGCGCTGGAGGTCGCAACCTCGCTGGCCGCATCGTTGTGCGTCGGCTTGTCCTCGCTCGACGCGTCGGCCGCGCCCGAAGCGCTGTGGGAAGCGGCCGAGCTGGAAGAGCTGTGGCAAGTCGAGCAGTGGGGCTCCGACTGGCAGGCCGAGGAGCGCCGCGAGAAGCGCAAGAGCGAGTTTCTCCGCGCGGTTCGTTTCGCTAGGGCCGCCGGACAATGAGCATCGATCCGACCCGGCCCACTTCCGTCCTGCGTCACTTCCTGCACAGCGAAGCGGCTGGCGGGATGCTTCTGATGGGCGCCGCAGCGCTGGCGATGATCGTCGCCAACAGCCCGCTCTCCTCGGCTTATTTCGAGGCGCTGCACATCCATATCGGCCCGCTGTCGGTGCTGCACTGGATCAACGACGCACTGATGGCGGTCTTCTTCCTGCTGGTCGGTCTGGAGATCAAGCGCGAGTTCGTGGACGGCAACCTGTCCACCTGGAACGATCGTCGCCTGCCGATCATCGCCGCGGCGAGCGGGATGGCCGTACCTGGCCTGCTCTTCCTGCTTGTGGTCGGCTTCTCGTCCCCGTTGGCCCACGGCTGGGCGATCCCGGCCGCGACCGACATCGCGTTCGCCATCGGCGTACTCGCGCTGCTGGGCAGCCGGGCCCCGGCGTCGCTCAAGCTGTTCCTGACCACTGTCGCCATCGTCGATGATATGGGCGCGGTCGCGATCATCGCGCTGTTCTATACCGCGGAGATCGACATCGTCGCGCTGTTCGCCGCGGGGATCATCCTGCTGGCGATGATCGGACTGAACAAGGCGCGCGTGCAGAGCCTGTGGATCTACATGCCGCTTGCCGGCGCGCTGTGGCTGGCGGTGCTCCTGTCGGGCGTCCATGCGACCGTCGCCGGCGTGCTGGCGGCGATGACGATTCCCGTCATCCATACGCCCGCCGCTCCCGACAGCATGGAATCGCCGCTGCACAAGCTGGAGCACGCGATCCAGCCCTGGGTGGCGTTCGGCATCGTCCCGCTGTTCGGTTTCGCGAATGCGGGTGTCTCCCTCGCCGGCCTCGGCTGGGACGAAGTCTTCGCCCCAGTCCCGCTGGCCATCATGGCAGGCCTGTTCATCGGTAAGCAGATCGGCATCTTCGGCGGGATTCGCCTTGCGGTCGCACTCGGCATGGGCAGCCGCCCGCGCGGAGCGACCTGGCCGCAGGTCTATGGCGTGTCGGTTCTATGCGGCATCGGCTTTACAATGAGCATCTTCATCGGCGGCCTGGCCTTCGCCGCTCCCGAGCTCCAGGCGGAGATGAAGCTGGGCGTGCTCGGCGGTTCCATCCTGTCGGCGGTGACAGGCTTCCTGATCCTGCGCACCGTCCGCCCGCGCGCGCGGCAGCGCCTGAAGTCCGCTGCCGCTCAATCGGCGGCCTAGCGGATCACCCCACCCAGTCGGCAACCTGGCTGGCGACTTCGTTCGCTGCCTGGTTCAGCGCTGCTCCCACCGGAGCCGCCTCCGGCGTCGCCGGGGCCGTCGCCGAGAAGCGCCTCGTCGTGACTTGGGTGCCGTTCACATCGCGCACCGCGTCGAACGTGACCACCACCTGCGAAGTGCGCGCGTCGTAGCCGAAATCGACCAGCGTTCCGCGCAACTGGTTTTTCGGCGTCAACGCCGCGTCGTCGGTGTCGATCACCAGCCGCCGGCTCTTCGCGCGGATGGTCTCGCCCAGAAGGCGCCGGAACAGTCGGGTCGGCTTGTCGACCCACACCGCGTCCTTGACGTAGGCGATCTGCGTATCGTCGATCTGCACCGGCACGCGGGTGACCGCGAGCCGTGCGGGCGCCTCGGGCTCCAGCACCGCGATCGCCTGCGCCACGTCGCCGCTGATCGCGGTCCCAGCAGGGACCGGGTTGGCGGGTGTCAGGCTGAGCAGGCTCTCGGGCGGCTTGCTCCCGAAGCTGATGCAGCCGGTCAGCGCAGCGCTGAGCGCAAGGGCAAGGCCGATCCGTGTGCTCTTCATCGCGTTCATCTTCATGGACCTCACTTGGGCTCGTAGTCAGGCAACTTCTGGCCGCCCAGCAGGCCACCGGCACCCTGGCTCTCGATTTTCTCGGTCACCGAACGCAGCGCCTTGCTGGTGGCCTTGAGGTCCTGCAGCGTCGCCTCGGCGGCTGGCAGCGTACTCTCGGACAACTGGCGCGCGGCGGGGCGCGCATCGTTCAGCGTCGCGGACAGGGATTGCGCCGCGCCATCGGCGGACTTCAGAGTCATCCGCAGTTGCGCGGCAAGGCTCTGGCCCTCGTTATTCAGCAGGTTGTCGGCCGATCCCATGACCTTTTCGAATTGGTCGAGCGCCTGGCTTGCCTCGCGCAGGGTCACCTGCAGCTCGGCCAGCGTCCGCTTAACCTCGGGCGTCGCCTGGGCGATGTCGGCGGTCATCCTGTTGGTGTTGTCGAGGATACCCGCGATCGAGGCCTGGTTGCGATCGGACAGCATCATCGTGAGCCGTTCGGTCAGGGTGGCCAGCCTTTCGAGCAGCAGCGGCGCGTTGGCAAGCAGCTCGCCAAGGCCGCCCGGCTTGGTGGGAATCACGGGCACGCCTTCGGGGCAGGCCGTCTTGCCGACGCCCTCTCCCTCGCAGGTGATCGGCGGCGCGCCGCGGCGGGCGCCGTCGAGCAGGATGGTGGAGCCTCCGGTGAACGAGCCCTGGATCGTGGCCGTGGTGCCGACCAGGATCGGCGTCTCGCCATCGACCTTGATCCGCACCCGCACGAAACCCGGGTCCTTGGGCCAAAGCTGAATCTGGCTCACCTCGCCAGTCGGAACACCGGCGAAGGTCACCTGCGAACCCTTGGCAAGGCCCGCCACGGATTGCTTGAAGAAGATGTCGTATTCGTCCTGGTCGCCCTTGTTCAGGCCGGCCAGCCAGACGAAGAATACCGCCAGCGCGGCGAGCAGGAACAGGGTAATCGCCCCCACCCAGACATTATTGGCCCGTGTTTCCATGTGGTGCCCCTATGCCCCCCGCGCCGTGGAGTTGTCCAACGATTCAGCGCGTTCCTTGCTCGCCCTGGCAGCGCGGCCACGCGGGCCGTTGAAGTATTCGTCGATCCACGGGTGATCGGTTTCGAGCAGCTCCGGGATCGTGCCGACTGCAATCACCCGCTTGTCGGCCAGCACCGCGACCCGGTCGCAGATCTCGTACAGCGTATCGAGGTCGTGAGTGATCAGGAACACCGTCAACCCGAGCGCATCGCGCAGGCCGCGCGTCAGCCGGTCGAACGCGGCGGCGCCGATCGGATCGAGCCCGGCGGTGGGCTCGTCGAGGAAGAGCAGCTCCGGATCGAGCGCCAGCGCGCGGGCGAGGCCGGCGCGCTTCTTCATGCCGCCCGACAACTCTGACGGATACTTGGCCACCGCCTCTTCGCCCAGGCCCGTCAGCATGACCTTGTAGCGGGCGATCTCGTGCATCAGATCGATGTCGATGTCGGGATAGAACTGCTTGAGCGGCACCTCGACATTCTCCCCCACCGTCAGGGTAGAGAACAGCGCGCCGCCCTGGAACAGCACGCCCCAGCGGTTGCGCACGCCGACGACATCCTCCGGATCCCCTTCGGTGATCGAGCGCCCGAACACCTCGATATGCCCTTCGTCGGGGGTCTGCAGGCCGATGATCGAGCGCATCAGCACCGACTTGCCGGTGCCCGATCCGCCGACGACGCCGAGGATTTCGCCCCGGTTGACCTTCAGCGAAAGGTTCTCGTGCACCACCTGATCGCCGAACTTGTTGACCAGCCCTTCGACCACGATCGGATGTTCGCCGCGAAAGCGCTCGAACGGGCGATTGACGTCGGGATCGCCGAACTCGGCCGCACCATCGGCCAGTTCGATGCGCTCGTCGCCTGCCTGCTCGTCGACCGGCTCTTCCATCACGCCCATCCGATGTTGGTGAAGAAGACCGCGAAGAAAGCATCGAGGACGATCACGGTGAAGATCGCGACGACCACCGCGTTGGTGGTCTTCAGGCCCACTTCCTCCGAGTTCCCCTGGACCTTCATGCCCTGGTAGCAACCTGTCATGCCCACGATCAGGCCGAACACCGGCGCTTTCACCAGGCCGACGTAGAGATCGTAAAGCGGCACCACGTCCTTGATGCGCGACAGGAACGTCAAGAACGGTATGTCGAGCGCCAGCTCGCCAATCACCGCGCCGCCGACGATGGCCATGCATGCGGAATAGAAACCGAGCAGGATCATCATGAAAGTCACCGCCAGCACCCGCGGCACGACCAGCGCCTCCATCGGCGAGATGCCGATCGTGCGCATGGCATCGACCTCCTCGGTCAGCTTCATCGTGCCGATCTGCGCCGCGAAGGCAGAGCCCGAGCGTCCGGCGACCATGATCGCTGTCATCAGCACGCCGAGCTCGCGCAGGGTGATGCGGCCCACCAGGTTCACGGTCAGCGATTCGGCGCCGAACTGCTCGAGCTGCACCGCTCCCTGCTGCGCGATGACGATGCCGATGAGGAAGCTCATCAAGCCGATGATGCCCAGCGCCGACACACCGACCAGTTCCATCTGCCGCACGAACGCCTTAGTGCGGAAGCGGCGCGGATGGCGGATCAGGGTCGCGACGGCGATGAGGAATTGGCCCAGAAAACCGATCGCGCTGATCGTTCCCCGCTGCATCCCGGCGACCCGCTCGCCGGTCGCCTCGAACACGCGGGTGAACACCGGCAGCCGTTCGGGCGTCACTTCGCCGCCCGGCTCGGTTCCGCTCAGGGCGTCGATCAGGCGCGCCGCCCGCTCGCTCGCGCCGACTACCTTGCCGCCGGTGTTGCGCGCGACGCTGAGGGCCATCCATGCGCCCACCGTATCGATTTCGCGCACCTGCGACAGGTCCACCTCGTCGAGCGGCCCCTCGATGGTGCGCAGCGCGGTATCGATGGGGGCGATGGTCGAGACGAGGTAGTTACCCGACAGGACCGCGCGCCGGCGCCCGCCCTGTTCGTCGATGGTGAAGTCCGCCCCGTCGCTCATCGGGGTCAGCGTATGGGGCGAAAAACGCAGGCCCACAAGCGGATGCGTGAAGACGTTGCGCGCGCGCAGGCGCGCTGGCATGGCCCCGCCCACCATGACCAGCGAATTAGCGAAGACTTTCGACCCCTCGGCGATCGAAGCACGGTGGTACGCGCATTGGGAAGCGAACGGGCTATTCCGGCCCGAACGCCCCGACGCGCAGCCCTTCACCATCGTCAACCCGCCGCCCAACGTGACGGGCTCGCTGCACATCGGCCATGCGCTCGACAACACGCTCCAGGATGTCGTCGTCCGTTACGAACGGCTGCGGGGCAAGGACGCGCTGTGGGTGGTCGGCACCGATCACGCGGGCATTGCCACGCAGATGGTCGTCGAGCGCCAGATGATGGAGCGGCAGGACAAGCGCACCAACTACAGCCGCGAGGACTTCGTCGCCAAGGTGTGGGAATGGAAGGCGGAAAGCGGCGGCACGATCACCGGCCAGCTGCGCCGCCTCGGCTGCTCGATGGACTGGTCGCGCGAGCAGTTCACGATGGACCCGCACTTTTCCGCCGCGGTCACCAAGGTGTTCGTCGATCTCTACAACGAGGGCCTGATCTACCGCGACAAGCGGCTGGTGAACTGGGACCCGGCGCTCGGAACCGCGATCAGCGATCTCGAGGTCGAGACGCAGGACGTGAAGGGCGGTTTCTGGCACTTCCGCTATCCGCTGGCGGACGGCGTCACCACAGACGAGGGCGCCGATCACTTGGTCGTCGCCACCACCCGCCCCGAAACGATGCTGGCCGACATGGCGGTCGCCGTGCATCCAACCGACGCGCGCTACGCCTCGGTCGTCGGCAAGGAGATCGTTCAGCCGATCACCGGCCGCCGCTTCAAGGTGATCGCCGACGAGCATGCCGATCCGGAGCTTGGCAGCGGCGTGGTGAAGATCACCCCGGGACACGATTTCAACGACTTCGAGGTCGGCAAGCGGGCGGGTATTGCGGCGGGCGATATGCTCAACATGCTCGATGCCGGGGCCGCGGTGGTGCAGACCGCGGACGGGCTGGTGCCGGACGAATTCATTGGCCTCGACCGGTTCGAAGCCCGCAAGCTGGTCGTCCAGCGGATGAAGGAAGCCGGCTTCCTCATCCCCCACGTCGACAAGGATGGCGCGGAACACGACGCCGAGCCGCGCACCATCGCGACACCCTACGGCGACCGCGGGGGCGTGGTGATCGAACCGTGGTTGACCGACCAGTGGTACGTCGATGCCGAGAAGCTCGCGCAGGCGCCGATGCAGGCGGTGCGCGACGGACGGATCGAGATCGTCCCGAGGACCTGGGAGAAAACGTTCTTTAACTGGATGGAAAACATCCAGCCATGGTGCGTCAGCCGCCAGCTATGGTGGGGCCACCGGATTCCCGCGTGGTACAAGGAGGACGGCACCGTCATCGTCGCCGAGAGCGAGGCCAAGGCACTCGCGCTCGCCGGCCCGGGAGCGAAGCTGACGCAGGACGAGGACGTGCTCGACACCTGGTTCTCTTCCGCCCTGTGGCCCTTCGCCACCCTCGGCTGGCCCGAGCAGACCGAGCTCCTCGAACGCCACTACCCGAACGACCTGCTGATATCCGGCTTCGACATCCTGTTCTTCTGGGATGCGCGGATGGCGATGCAGGGCCTCCACCTGATGAAGGAAGTGCCGTGGAAACGGCTCTACCTCCACGGCCTCGTGCGCGCGGCGGACGGCGCGAAGATGAGCAAGTCCAAGGGCAACGTGGTCGACCCGCTGGGCCTGATCGACAGGTTCGGTGCGGACGCGCTGCGCTTCTTCATGTGCGCCATGGAAAGCCAGGGCCGCGACGTGAAGATGGATGAGAGTCGGGTCGAGGGCTACCGCAACTTCGCCACCAAGCTGTGGAACGCGACCCGCTTCTGCCAGGCCAACGGCATCGGCGCATCGCAGACAGTCGCGGCCCCGCCCGCTACCCTGCCGGTCAACCGCTGGATCATCGGCGAGGTGACGGCCACCCTCGCCGCGCTCGACAAGGCGATGGCCGACCTGCGCTTCGACGCCGCCGCGAACGCGATCTATCACTTCGTATGGGACACGTTCTGCGACTGGTATCTCGAGCTCATCAAGGGCAACATCGACGAAGAGACGAAGGCCGTCGCTGGCTGGGTACTCGACCAGATCTTCGTCATGCTGCACCCCTTCATGCCGTTCATCACCGAGGAACTGTGGCACGCCCAGGGGACCCGGCCCTACGAGCTGATTGTGGCTCGCTGGCCCGATCCCCGGGCCGAGAGCGATGCGAGTGCCAAGGGCGAAGTCGAATGGCTGATCGAACTGACCCGCTCCCTGCGCACCGCCAAGAACGAGCTCGGACTGCCTCCCGGCGCAAAGCTGGAGGCATGGCTCGCCACCCCGTCCGACACGGCGAGCCGCGTCCTGGAAACCAGTGCTGCCGCGCTCGAGCGCGTCGCGCGCCTGTCGGCGGTTCACGTCACTCCCGCCCCCAATGGCGCGGCGATGCAGGTCGGCGCAGGCAGCGATGCGCTGGTCATCCCGCTTGAGGGCCTGATCGACGTCGAGGCTGAAAAGGCGCGCCTGGCCAAGGCGCTCGCGGCGTCAGAAAAGGAAGCGGCGGCACTGGCGGGCCGGCTCGCCAATGCCTCCTTCGTCCAGCGGGCCAAGCCGGAGGCGGTGGAGAAGGCGCGCGCCGATCATGCCCATCACAGCGCCGAAGCAGAGCGGCTGAAGGCGGCGCTCGACCGGCTGGGCTGACCGGGATGAAGCTCGACCACATGGTCGTGATGGTCCGCTCCCTCGAGGCAAGCCTGCCATGGTACGAAACGCTGCTGGGGCTTATCGGCTTTACCAGGAGCCGTCCGCACATCTGGGGCAACGATGACGGCGTGTACCTCGACCTCAAGCAGGCGGAGCCGGGCACGCGTGATTATGAGCGGCGCGGCCCTGGTCTCAACCACCTCGGCTTCACGGCCCTGGACGAGGCTGACCTCGACCGGGTGCGCGCGGGAATGCAGGCTGCCGGGTTCGAAGTGCCTGAGAAGCAGCACATCGGGAAGGAGATCGTCACTTTCTTCCGCGATCCGGATGGAATGCGGATCGAAGTGACCGTCTATTCCTGAACGGCCTCGAAGGCGATTTTCCTACCGGCGCCGAGTGTGTCATGGCGAGTGCAATGTCCCTTGCTCGCGCCTTGCCTCCGCTGCCCCTTCCGGCCCATTGCAAGGGCCTGGAGTTTTTATCCAGGACAGTGGTCCATGCGGTCCACGGTTCAGTTACAGACAGCGGAATCTGAACCGTGAACCTCGTCCTCGCCACCGACGACAGCGGCGGACCGGAGATCTTCGCCTCGCTCCAGGGGGAAGGTGTTTCGGCGGGCAGGCCGTGCACCTTCATCCGCCTGTCGCGCTGCAATCTGGCCTGCGTGTGGTGCGATACCGCATACACGTGGCGCTTTACCGGCGATAACCGTCCGCATCGCGATGCGATCACGTTCGAGCGCAAGCAGAACCAGGTGACGCTCTCGCCGGTGCAAGCGGCGCGAAGCATCGATCTCCTCGCCCCGCGCCGGCTCGTGGTGACGGGCGGCGAGCCGCTGCTCCAGGCTGCCGCGCTGGCCGAGCTTGCGGCCCTGCTGCCGGAGCACAGTATCGAGGTGGAGACCAACGGCACGGTCGAACCGGCGGCGCGCTTTGATACTTTCGTCGAGCAGTACACTGTCAGCCCCAAGCTCTCCCACAGCGGTAATCCCGCTGACCTCGCCCTCCCTCCCGCCCGGCTGGCCGAGTGGTCTCGCGACCCGCGGGCCTTCTTCAAGTTCGTGATCGCGGAACCGGCCGATGTTGCCGAGGTTCTGGCCCTGCAGCTCGCCTATTCCATGCAACCCGAACGCATCTTCCTCATGCCCGAGGGCACCGACAGCGCGACCTTGCGCGCCCGAAGCGCCTGGCTGTCGGATCTGTGCCTCGAACACGGCTACCGCCTGTCGGACCGCCTGCACATCCATCTCTACGGCGACACCCGCGGCACATGAACGACAACGCCCCCATTCCCGCCGCCGGAACGCGGCCACGCCCGCGGCAGCGCGATCTTACCAGCGGTCCCGTGCTGCAGACGCTTGTGCTCTTCAGCCTGCCGACGCTCGGTTCGAACCTGCTGCAGTCGCTGAACGGCACGGTCAATTCGATCTGGGTGGGCCGGCTGATCGGCGATGCGGCGCTGGCCGCGACCGCCAACGCCAACATCGTCATGTTCCTGGTCTTCGCCGGCGTGTTCGGCTTCGGCATGGCAGCGACCGTCAAGATGGGCCAGGCGTTCGGTGCCGGCGAAGTCGACGCCGCCCGCCGCACGTTCGGCAGCGCGGTCGGGCTTTGCCTCGGACTGGCGATAACGGTCGCGCTGGCCGGATGGGTGTTCGCGCCCCAGCTACTGACTGCGCTCGCCACCCCGGGCGAAAGCTACGGGCTGGCGCTCGAATACCTGCGGATCATCTTCATTTCGATCCCCGGCGGGATGCTCACGGTGATGATCGCGATGGGGCTGCGCGGCGCAGGAGATTCGCGAACGCCGTTCCTGTTCATGGGAGTCTCGGTGGCGCTCGACGTAGCGCTGAACCCGTTGCTCATCTCGGGAATCGGCCCGTTCCCCCGCATGGGCATCGCCGGCTCTGCCGCATCGACCGCGTTTGCCGGCTACGCCGCGCTCCTGGCGTTGCTCGCATATGTCTATGTCAAGGACCTGCCACTGCGCCTGCGCGGGGCGGAGATGGGCTACCTGATCCCTCGCCGCGCGGAGCTTGGCTACATCGTCGGCAAAGGCCTGCCGATGGGCGCGCAGATGCTGCTCGTGTCCTCGGCGGGGATCGTCGTAATCGGACTGGTGAACCGCGAAGGCCTGATGGCGGCTGCTGCCTATGGCGCCTCGCTGCAATTGTGGACCTACCTGCAGATGCCGGCGATGGCCATCGGCGCAGGAACGAGCGCGATGGCCGCCCAGGCGATCGGCGCGGGGATGACCGGCCGGATCGACGCGATCAGCCGCGCGGGCATCCTCATCAACTTGTGCCTCACCGGAACGATGACCGCCGTGCTTCTGCTGTTCGACCGGGCGGCGCTCGAGCTGTTCCTGGGCTCGAACAGCCCGGCTGTCGCGCTGGCGCGGCACATCCAGTTCCTAGCCAGCTGGAACTTCATCCTGTTCGGGGTGACGATCGTCCTGTTCGGAACAATGCGCGCAGGCGGAGTCGTGTGGGTGCCGCTGGTGGCGCTGGGCATCGCCTTGTTCCCGGCCCGGCTCGGTTTCTACTACGTTTTCCGGGACATGCTCGGGCAGGATGCGCTGTGGCTGTGCTTCCCCTTCGGGTCGCTGGTCTCGATGGGAATCGCGATATGGTTCTACCGACGCCCGGGATGGCGCACCAAGGGGCGCGCGATCAGCCCCGAACGCGCGGCGGAGGAGAGCCATACCGACGGTGAAGCCGCCGGCCGGTTCAAGCCGGAGCTTTAACCGGTTACTTGCCCTGAGAGCGCCAGCGCTGGACGATGCGGTGGACGCGGTCCTCCTCGCCTCCGCTCTGCCGCCAAAGGTCGACGAAGCTGGGATCCTCGGAAGCCGGGCGCTTCTGCTCCTCGAGGTTGTCGAAGCTGACGCGCATCGGGATCGCCACGCCTTCGCCGCAGATGATGCACTCCCGGTTGCGCAGCGCCGGGATCGAATCGAGGAAGCCCCGCGCGCCTTCGGGCATCGCCGCCTTCACGAACGACTGGTCGCGCTCGTTGTTGAGACGCATCGAAAGGATCGTGCCGCACTGCGACAGCACGCCCTCGGCAAGGTCGGACGGACGCTGCGTGATCAGTCCCAGGCTGATGCCGTACTTGCGGCCCTCCTTGGCGATACGCGACAGGATCTTGCCGACGGACGACCGGTCGGCGTGCTTCTCGCTCGGCACGTACCGGTGCGCTTCTTCGCAGACCAGGAGGATCGGGCGCGTCTTTTCCTCGCGTCCCCAGATGGCGAAATCGAACACCAGCCGGCTGAGCACGGCGACGACGGTGCTGGTGATATCCGATGGTACGCCGGACACGTCGATGATCGCGATCGGTTTGCCAGCGCTCGGCATGCGGAAGATCTTCGCAAGGAAGTCGGCCATCGTGTCGCCAACCAGCATACCGGAGAACATGAACTGGTAACGCGGGTCTGCCTTGAGCTCGTCGAGCTTGGTCTTGATCCGCATGTACGGCGCAGTGTTCGTCGCCTTGTCGAGCTTGCCCATCTCGTTCTGGATCTCGTTGGCGAGATCCGAAAGAAGATAGGGGATCGGCGAATCGACGGTGATCTTGCCCATCGATTCCGCCAGCCGGTTCTTCTGGCGCGCCCTGAGCAGGCACTTGGCCAGAATATCCTGGTCGGTCTGCAGGTCGTTGCCCGCAGAGGTGAGCAGCACTTCGCAGTGCTCCTCGAAGTTCATCAGCCAATACGGCATCTGCAGGTTGGAAACGTCGAGGATGAGGCCGGTATTGCGGAATGCCGCCGAGTACTCCCCGTGCGGGTCGATCATCAAAATGTGTCCGTCGGGAGCGGCATCGCAGATGCGATGAAGGATCAGCGCCGCGCTGGTCGACTTGCCGGTGCCGGTAGAGCCGAGCAGCGCGAAATGCTTGCCCAACATGGCGTCGATATAGAGACCGGCGCGGATATCCTTGGTCGGATAAACCGTGCCGATCTGGATGTTCGATCGTCCGTCGCTCGCATAGATCTGGCGAAGGTCCGCGGTGGTCGCCGGATAGATCAGCGCGCCGGGAATGGGATAGCGGGTAACACCGCGCCTGAAGCCATGGATCCGGCCGGTCAGCTTTTCCTCGTTGCCCTCGCCCAGGAAGTCGATGTTGGCGATGATGCCGCCCCCGGAGCGCCGGTCCTGCTTCTGATTGCGGACACTGGCAAGCAGCCAGGAGTTCCCCACCCGGATTTTGATCTGGCTTCCCACCTGGCCGGCAAGCGCGATGGACGGGTCCGGGTCAGCCATGCATTCGTTGAGTCGTTCGAGATCGAGCGCGATCTGCGATCCCGAACCTGCGATTTCCAACACCACCCCGATGGGCTGCATCGCGTTGTCGGGCGGAACGGCAGAAGTGCCACCGCTCTCCGTGGAAGGAGGCGGCGCTTCGCTGCTACCGAAACCCTGAAACGCCTGCTTGCCCAATTCGTCCATGTGCGGACTGCCCCTCGAAATTCTGCGACGAGCCGGCATGGACCGGGTGCGGTTAATATCGGGTCAACGCTGTTGTTGAGCCTGTCAGATCAGGGCAAACAGTCGACCGGCAATCCAGCCCATCCCGATCGACAGGCTCACGGCGAGAAGCCCGTAGAAAAAGGACTGCTGCTGCGCGAATACTTCCACGAACCGTTCGAAGCCCACCTTGCGCACTTCCACTTCGGCAATGGCAGAGGCGACCACCCGGCCACGGGCGACTGCGAAGGTTTCGGCCGTGTAGGTGCCCGTCTGCACACTCGAAGGAAGATTGATACGTGCCTGGTAGAGTACCTGGCCGCTGATTTTCACCCCGCTCATATCCTCCTGATACAGCCCTTGGCGGCGTTTCAGGTCCACCAGGCCCGATGTGAAGCGCGCCTGTTCCACCGGGTTGATCTCGCCGGTTGGCGACAGCTGGATGAAGTCGGTTCCGAATTCGTAGATCGCCGCAGTCCGCTCGTCGACAATCTTCGGCACGGGGCGAGAGGCCGCGACGGCGAAGAAGGAGGGTGCCGAGCGAAAATCGGTGCTCGCGGCATTGATCCACATGCCGCCGACCCGCGCCTTTTCGCGCAGCCGGATCGGCTGGCTGGGCCCCTTGAGAACCACGACGACGTCGTAATCCTGCGCCGCGCGGCTGCCGGCAGGGTCGAGGATCGCGCCGAACAGCAACAACTCGGTCCCGGTAAAGCCTTGCCGGACCCTGACTTCGTGCTGGCTCACTTCGGGAACCAGGATGGGATCGCGCGCTCCGGTGAGTACGCCCAACAGGACCAGCGCCAGCGCCAGCCTCTTGAAGGCTCGGCCCGTCAAAGCGGGGTCACCGTGTAAATTTCGTCCGGCTTCACTCCCAGCCCATAAAGCATTCTCAGCGCAATCAGCAGGACGAGACCGGCCAGGACCAGGCGAAGCGTCTCGGGCTTGGCCTTCTGGGCCAACTGCGTTCCGATCTGCGCTCCCGATACCGAGCCGAGCAACAACAATGCCGCCAGGACGAGGTCGACCGCCTTGGTGGTAAGCGCGTGCATCATGGTGGTCACGATAGTCACGAACAGGATGTTGAAGAGACTGGTGCCGACGACCACGCCGGCGCTCATGCCGAGGATGTAGAGCATGGCCGGCACGAGGATGAACCCGCCGCCCACTCCCATTAGCATCGTCAAGACGCCGACCCCCGCGCCGAGGATAAGCGGAGCCAATGGAGAGATGTACAGTCCGGAACGGTAGAACCGCCAGCGACCTGGCAGCGCCGCCACGAGAGGGTGGTGTCGCCGCTTGGCCGGACGGGGGCGCTCGGCATTCTTCGACGCGCGCAAAGCTCCCCAGGCTTCACGCGCCATCAGCGTGCCGATGGCGCCGAGCATCACAACGTAGAGGATCGAGATGACGGTATCGATCTGTCCGATCGACTGGAAAAAGCGAAACAGCACTGCGCCCACGCCGCTGCCAAGCATCCCGCCCACGACCGTCACGGCACCCATTTGATAATCGACGCCGCCCCGGCGATTGTGCGCCAGTACGCCGGAAACGCTTGCACCGGTCACCTGGGTGGAGGCGGAAGCCGCTGCCACGGTTGGCGGGACGCCATAGAAGATGAGCAGTGGTGTCGTAAGAAAGCCGCCGCCCACGCCGAACAATCCCGACAGCACGCCGGTGAGCGCACCTAAGGCGACGATAACCAGCCCATTGACCGAGAGGTTCGCGATCGGGAGGTATACGTCCATGGAACAGCCCTACCTGCTCATAGCCCCCGATTGAAGACGAGCGGTTCAGAAACCGGTCGAAAGGGTCAACGCAAGCCCGTTCCCAGGCGACGCATGGCCCGCGACCCGCATCCGATAGTCAAGAGTTAGCCGGGCAGACACGTGTTCAAACGAGGTATCAAGCGCCACCGTCGGCCCGACGTCGAGCCGTTCGGCATACTTCTGCGCACCACCCCAGGCGCCGGCACCCACCCGCACCCGGGCAGCGCCCTCTTGGGCCACCTGGCGAGTGACCCGCGTTTGCCCGTCAACGAATGCGGTCGCGTATCGGCCTCCGACCCAGCCGCCCTGTGCATATCCCTCGGCCCCCAGGCCAAGAGGCAAAGCGATCGGAGATAGCTCGCTCACGGCGAGGACCCCCGGACGAATCTCTGTCCCGTCGACCGCGCTCGTCAGGCGCATTTCGGCGATGATCCGCACAGGCACGGTCGCCACCGGGCGAACACCGAGGCCCGCGGCGATCTCTGCTTGTCGCGGACGGTCAGACGCATAAGTGGCGCGCGCGTGGATCGCAGGGCGGTGACGACCTGCTGCCAGATCGAAGCTTCCTGACGTACCGGCCTGGCTCCCTCCGTAACTCGCGGGCCACGCTCCCTGGGCAAGAGGCGGCAGTCCGCCCACCTGTCGCCACGCGATCCAACTCCCGACGCGCCACCGCCCTCGACTGCTTCCGGAAGGAGAGTCCGGAGGCAGTATCAGCAGCCGGTGAGGATGGTCGGCATCTTCCATGGCTTCTCGACCCGATATTGGCGGGTCGGGCAGCAGCGACGGGCCCTTGCTGTACTGGTCCGGCGAGTTAAGGGCGAGCTTTTCCGGGGACCTTAATGCCCCCGCACTGGATAATGTGGAGAGGCTTTCCATCCTCTTCGCGACGGGCGAGTGCGCCGGCGTCGCAAAGCCGACCAAGCGCTGTTGAGCCGACACATCGGCCACCTGACGCGCGGCCTCGGACGCGCGGGGTTTGGGCAGGCAAAATCGTCAATGGGAATGGCGATTCCCATAACCAGCAGCGCACCGCGGTCCAAAGGACCATCACGCACGCGAGGGCCACCAGCGGCTCCCCACGGCGCCGCTGCCGGGCCTGGAGTTTGGTCATCGCGCGGTCTCGGCGCCGATTTGCATCGCCGGATGGACCGTATGGCTTGTCTTGTCCCAACTTGGCGACCGGCCCCAAAGCGAGGCGACATAGCCTGTGAGCGCACGACGGCCCGCCATGATTGCGATGACGTTCGTCACGGGGATGCGCAGCACGGCTCTGAATCCCTCCAGCCAGCCATACTCGCGCGCTGTGAAAGCAAACCGCCATGCCACCCGCCAGAAAAAGCCGGCGACATTGATTCCCAGCAGGAGAGTGACGGCGGGGGAAGTGGGAAGCTCGGTTCCCAGTCCAGCGAGCCTGCCGAGCCAACCCAGCGTCGCCAGGAAAAGCAGCAAGTATCCCATTGCGAGCACCAGCGCTGTCATCGGCCCGCGGCGGTCCCTTAACCGCATCCACAAGTCGGCGGGATGCCGGCCCCAGCCGAGTCGGTCCCAAGACTGGAAGGCAATACCGTGAACCCAGCGGGCCTTCTGCCGAACCGCCCAGTCCAGCCGCGCTGGGAAGCACGCCCGCGTCGCTACCAGCCGTCCGTCCGTCGTGCGGCAACGGACGAAGCGCGATCGTCCGCCAAGCGCGGAGATTCCTAATCCAAGCTCGTAGTCTTCGGTCAGGCACTCGGAAGCGAATGGCCCGTCGGATTTGCGCTTCCGGTCGAGAGCCACCAGCGCAGAGCGTGCGATCGCACAGCCGACGCCTGCGGTCGGCAGGCCGGCGCCGAGGGCGTCCCGGACCACCATCGCCTTTCCGTGAGCCTCGGCGAACTCCTCACAGTAGTGGGAGGCAATCCATCGCGATTGCGGAAGCGGATGCGGCAATACCGGCAACTGGACCAGTGCGGCCGCACCGATTTCGTTGTCGAGCAGGTTGAGCGCCGCGGGATCAACCATGTCCTCGGCGTCGTGCATCACTATCATCCGGGCGGTCCGGCCGGAGCGCCTCTCATCCTCCTCAAGACCACGGTACAACCTGTTGAGGCAGTCAGCCTTCGTGCTGGGTCCGTCCCGGCCATGTATGACGAGGCGCAGGCGGGGATCGCCGTTCGCAGCGTCCAGCACGGCCTCGACCGTCTTGGGATCGTTGCGGTAGCACCCGATATAGAGACGCAAATCTTCCTGGGGCCAGCATCGAAGCGCATGGCGCACAGTAACGCCGATTACCGCATCTTCACGCCAGGCGGGGATAAAGACCGCAGCGATACCCCCGAGCGGGCGGCATGTCTCATTGTCGGTTATGACGGCGGAGCGCGCGCGACCCGACAACCGCAAGCGCAGCCAGATCAGATCGACAGCCAGTTCGTCCAGCGTGCCGATAAGAAAGAACAGACCTGCGAACAGCAGGAGTTCGTGTTCGACAAGCGCATACCATTGCGCAGGCGTGAATGATCCCGCTGGCAATTGCGACCCCTGTATTGCCCCGCGCGTCTAACTAACGATTCCCATTCAGGTTGCAACGCGCAAATGCCTGTTTTGTCGATATTGTATCGCTGCCAGTGGCCAATCGCATGATTAATACGATGTTTGCACTTGCGGCAAAATGGCGGCGAATATGACCGATCCGGACGCGACTTTCGTTGTCCGCAGCTACCCGTTGGGTTAGGTCATGTGCGCCTCGATCGCAAAGTGGCCAATGACAGAACAAACACAATTCGAATGTGCCTATTCGCATTTATCGGCGGCTCTTCCGCTGCTGGATTCGCTCGGCTTGCTTCTGGCGGCGGCAGATGTGTCCAACGCCCTCAGTCGAATGGAAAGGTCCGAGAGCGCCCAAGCCTTTGACCTGGCCGCGCTCGCGGACGCCGGAAGCTTCATCCGGCGCTAGCGGGGAAAGGTCGACGCTCCCGGCTGTCTGAGGATGCAGAGGCAAGTCGGGCCAGCGCGAAACTTACATCCCTGATTCACCAGCTTCCGGTGTTGGGCATGCTCTTCCACGGTTCGCGTGGGGGGAGGCTGCCGTCTTGCAGCAGTTCGACCGAAATCCCGTCAGGCGATTTGACAAAGGCCATGTGCCCGTCCCGCGGCGGCCGGTGGATCGTATGGCCAGCCTCCTGGAGCCGCTGGCAAGTCTCGTAGATATCGTCGACGCGATAGGCGAGATGGCCGAAGTTGCGCCCTCCGCCGTACTGCTCCGAAGCAGAGCCATCCTCGGGCGGCCAGTTATAGGTCAGTTCCACTTCAGCGACACCTTCCTGACCGGGAGCGGCAAGGAAGATGAGCGTGAACCGGCCCTGTTCGCTGTCAAACCTGCGCACCTCGTCCAGACCGATCAGCCGGAAGAAAGCGACCGTGGCTTCCGGGTCGGTCACCCTGATCATGGTATGCAGGTACTTGACCACTGACTGAGGCTCCATTCAAACTCGGGTCTTGGACAGCATGACTGTCCGTTACGCGCTCGCGCGGTGTCCGGAGCCTAGCGATGAACGAGCCATCCGATCAATCCTCGATTCACCCGCGTCGCTTTCCACGCGATGACCAGTCGCTTCGCCTGCTCGCCAGTGCAGGGCTATTGGCTTTGGGATTGGTCTTCGGCGGCTATCTGCTCGGTAACGGCCTGTTGCGGTCGAAGGAAGCGGATCGAGCGGTAACCGTGCGGGGCCTTGCCCAGCGGGATGTTACCGCTGACCTTGCGACGTGGACGATCTCCTACTCGGCCACCGGGACCGACCTTACAGCCGTGCAGGCCAAAGTGGGCAACGACACCGGCACGATAAGGAAGTTCTTTGCATCGCTCGGCTTTCCCGACAGCGCCCTCCAACCTACAGGCGCCAACGTTTCTTCCTACACCGACCAAGGGATTCTGCGATACACGGTGCGCCAGCGAATGGCCCTGCGCACAAACGATATCGCGCGGGCGCAACGGGCCGTGGCACGACAGTTCGACCTCGTCGCGCGCGGCGTGCTGCTCGAGGAAGGCAGCGGGATGGTCTACACCTTTACCAGGCTCGACGAGATCAAGCCTGCGATGGTTGCCGAGGCTACAAAGGATGCCCGTGCAGCGGCCGAGCAGTTCGCGAAGGACAGCAACACGAGCGTTGGATCAATCAAGGACGCGACCCAGGGATATTTCGAAATCGGTTCGCGCGACGGCGAGGGTGCCGGGGGCGAATGGGGAGTGTCGGACACGCCCTACAAAAAGGTTCGAGTCGTCACGACCGTGCGCTTCTCGCTCGACTAGCCGGGTGAATGGGGCCGGTTTCCGTGCCGGCCCCCGCCTATTCCTAGAAGCTCGCCCCGAGTGAAAAGACGACCGCGTCGTCGGTAAGGCCGTCAATCGAAGGACCTTCGCTGCCGACGTAAGACACGCCCAGCGTGAGCGGACCCAATACGGTCGCCGTGGCTCCTAGCGACCAATCGAGCCCCGTATCGTCGCCCGTTCCGGCCAAAAGCGGCGCTGCCAGGGCGCCATCGGTATAACCGAGGTGAGCCGAAAGGGTGAGCGGGGTCGTCGGGATGCCAGAATTCAGCTCGGTGTGAATATAAAGGCTATCGTTGCCGCCAAGAGAGTCCTGATTCCAGGCATAGTTGACCCCGAGCTTGGCCTGCACCGGCCCCAGGTCGCCCGATAGCGTGGCGTATGGCTCAAAATACTCCGCATCAACGCCTTTGGCATTCGTGGGATAGGCATAATAAAGCATGCCGACATCGAGCCCGATGCCCTCGGCCACATTGCCGCTCCAGCCGCCGAACAGGTCAACTTCGGCATCTCCGTAAAAGTCGGTTCCCCCGTCGTCGATCGAAGATGCCCAGGTGCCGCCATAGAAGCCGCTGTCATGGGTGATCGTCACTCCGCCCTGGACTGCCGGGTCTCCACCAGACAGCGACACACCGCGGAAACGGTAATCCGATACAAGCGCGACGCTTCCCGTGACGGTCAGCGGGCTCGCCCCCGCCCCGTCCTGCGCTAGAGCGGGGCTCCCGAATAGCACGGTGGCGGCAATCATCGTAGTCGCGGCCAGGCCGCGGATGGACGTAAGCATGGCAAACTCCTTGTTTGAGCTTCGTCCCGCCTGCGTATCGACGGTAGCCCGTCGTTTCGCGCGGGCGGATAGCGTCGATGCACTGCTGTCTTGCCGCGATATTGTGCGGTGCACAAGAAGAAATGCCGGGACAAAAGGCAGGCCGCATCCTCCCGAGGCCAATCGCAGAGCGTGTCGTTCATTGCCCGGGGAGGCGCCGTAACCTATTGCACCGTTCCTGATGCTAGAACCCTTGCGCAAGCTCTTCCGGTCACGCGAGACGCCGCCCCGCCCCCAGCCCCGGGTTCCGGAGGGCACTCGCTGGTATGCGGTTGGCGACGTACACGGGCGCCTCGATCTGTTCGAAGTCCTCATCGCGGCGATCGAACGCGACGATGGAGCAGCCGGGCCCGCGCAATCGACCGTGGTTCTCCTTGGCGATCTCATCGATCGAGGGCCTGACAGCGCAGCAGTGGTGGAACGCGCCCGGAGGTGGCAAACCGAGCGGCGAGTCAAGATGCTGGCCGGAAACCACGAGGAAATGTTCCTCAGCGGTCTGGAAGACGTTGGCATCCTGCGACATTTTCTACGCCATGGGGGACGTCAGACCGCACACAGCTACGGCATTTCAAGGGATGACTACGACCGCGCGACGGTTGAGGAGGTGCAGATCATGCTTGCAGCTCGCGTGCCCACCGAACACCGGCGGTTCCTGGCATCCGCGAAGAATTACGTTGTAGCCGGCGACTATCTGTTCGTTCACGCCGGGATCGCTCCCGATGTTCCGCTCGAGGACCAAGAGACGCATCACTTTCGGTGGATCCGCGAACCTTTCCTTGGCCACCCCGATCCGCACCCGCATTTCGTGGTTCACGGACACACTATAACCCCGACGATCGACGAGCGCCCCAATCGTATCGGTATCGATACCGGCGCCTACCATTCGGGGCGCCTTACGGCACTCGTGCTGGAGGGCTCAGAACGTCGGCTTATCCAGGCCGTGCATCGCGGCGATGTCATCGAGATTGAAGAAAGTACGGCGGGTTCCTGAAAGTCGGCGTCGCGGAGCGAGCCGTAAGGGACTTCTTTCGGGCCGGAATGTGCGCCAGCCCCTACGACGCGAACGAAGACGCCGAAGTCATCGCCAATTCGCCTTTGCCGGTACCCAGACGCATCCAACCGTCCGGAAGACCCGCGGGCGGCGAAGTTCAAAAATACAGCATCGGGCGCGACTGATCGCCAGCCGCGCCCGACCCTGACCTACTTCGCAGCCAGTTCCTTCACCAGCGCGGGGGCCGGATAGATTTTTTCCAGCGCTTCCTGCACCGCGTCGGTCGACACCACGACGGTCCGGTTCACCGTGCCGTCGTAGCCGTAGTTGCCGCCCAGTGAGTTGATGTTGCCATCGAACGCGGCTCCGATCACCGCGCCGGCCCGGTCGATCACCGGCGAACCCGAGTTACCGCCGATGATGTCGTTAGTGGTAACGAAGTCATACGCGGTAGCCGGGTCGATTTTCGCCTTGTTGGCGAGGAACGCCGACGGCGCGTCGTAAGGCTCGCTGCCGGTCGCGCGGTCGAACGTGCCGCCCATGGTGGTCATGAAAGGTACGTCGTTTCCGCGCTCGTTCCAGCCGGCGACCTTGCCGTAGCTGATCCGCAGCGTGAAGGTGGCATCGGGATAGAGCGTGTCGCCGTATGCGGCGAAACGGGCGTCGGCGAGCTGGCTGCCGGCGATGGTCAGCGGAGCCGTGTAGACCGCATCCGCCTTCTGCTTGAGCTCGCGCTGGCGGTCGGCCAAGCGCAGGGCATAGACGATCATCGGGTCGTCAGACGCCCTGATCGCTTTCATCCCGCCGTCCCACAACGCCTTGCGCACAGCCGGATCGGCTAGCTTCGAACCGCTGACGAGCGACTGCGCCAGCCCCTCGGGGCTCGCCTTGCCGAGAAGAAGCTTGGTGTCCGGATCGTCCGCCCCGAGATACTCGCGAGCCTTCGACAGACTCCATTCCAGCGTCAGCTCGTCGAGCCAGGGGTAGATCGGCTTTTCGTCGAGCAGGCGCTTTTCGGTCAGTGGCAACGCGCTGTCGGTATAGCCGGGAAGGCGTTCGCCATTTGGCTTGGTGCGTTCCTGCGCGGCAAAGACCAGAGCCTGGGCGTAGCTATAGAGCTCGCTCGAAGGCTGGGTGAACCGCATCGGAAGGTACAGCGAACGGTACGCCGTGACCGCCGCATCAACCGTGGTCCACGGATCGGCTCCACCTGCACCTTTTGCCTTGAGATCGGCCTCGGCAGCCGCGAGCTTGCCGGTGAACGCCGGATCATTGAGCGCCTTCACGCGACCGATGTAGACCTTGAGGCTGTTCTCGATCCCATTGAGTTCGTCGAGCCCTTCGCGCGCATGGGCGGGGCTCTCGTCCATCGCGCGGATCAGGCGGCCGCGCAGTTCCGAATAGGTCGCCACCGTGACCGGCAGGCGCACTTCGCGTTCGAAGGCCAGCTGGCTCTGGGTGAACAGGCGGTTGGTCGAGCCAGGGTTGCCGACGACGAAGGTCGCTTCGCCTTCCTTGGGCGGACGCGGGCTCCACTTCAGGTGGTTCGGCGTGGCGACCGGCTTTCCGTTCTCGTAGGCTCGCAAAAAGCTTGCATCGAGCGAATAGCGCGGAAAATTGAAGTTGTCGGGATCGCCCCCGAAGGTCGCCGCACGATCTTCCGGCGCCCAGACCAGCCGCACGTCGGAGTACTTGCGGTAGGTGTAAAGCTTGTACTGCCCGCCGCCGAACAGGGTGACGACCTGACAGCGCGTGGTCGCGGTGTCGGTGCAGCCCGCCTTCTCGATCTCGGCGATCTTGGCATCGCGAGCCTTGGTCAGCGCTTCGCCGGTGAGCGTCCCGAACACCGCCTTCACGTCGCTGGTGACGTCGGTGATCTTGGTCACCACCTCTGCCTGCTGACCGGGACACTTGAGTTCCAGGTCACGCCGGTCCGCGACATATCCCTTGTTGAGGTAGTCGCTGGCGTCGTTCGAATTATCGAACAGGCAGCTGGCGACGCAGTGGTGGTTGGTGAGGATCAGGCCCTGCGGCGAAACGAAGCTGGCCGAACAGCCGCCGGTCAAGCGCACCGCGGCGTTCTGCACCCGGTTGAGCCAGGCCTGGTCGGGCGCCCAGCCGTAATCCGCCTTCATCTTGGCGGCCGGAAAATTATCGAACGTCCACATGCCTTCGTCGGCGGCAGCCGGCGCTGCGGCGAGCGCAAGCACGGCGGTGGACAGGAAAAACGCGCGACGGTTCATCTTGGAAGCTCCCCAAAAAATTCTCGTGACCCTGCTCTGTCGCCAACCTCGCCAAACCGCAACGAAAGATAGTGCCAGGAGGCCTGTAAGCCGGGTTCTGTCCCGTGGGCGGTATCCCCGAAAGGACCGGCCGCTCGGGGGCAGCCATTCGTCTAACCCTTGCGTCGCCGCAAGATTCAAGCAGCCAACCCGGACCTCTCGGAGCGAAACGCCCCTGCCCAGTGGGCGCGAGGCCCCTATTTGGCCTTGCTCCGGGTGGGGTTTGCCGTGCGAGCGCTGTTGCCATCGCCCCGGTGCGCTCTTGCCGCACCCTTTCACCCTTACCTTCCGTGGAAGGCGGTCTGCTCTCTGTGGCACTTTCCCTGGGGTCACCCCCGGCGGGCGTTACCCGCCACCCTTGTTTCGTGGAGCCCGGACTTTCCTCGGCGCCCTGACGGACGACGCGGCTGCCCAGCCTCCTGGCAGCGCCTACCTAGCGTGGCCGCGGTCGCGATCCAAGAGCAGCTGGAAAAGGATCGCGCGGACCTGCCCGTCGATCTCGCCATCGATCCTGTGCGGACGCCAGCGCCGCTGGAACGCCTCCACCGCCTTGCGACCTTCGGTGATGTCGTAACCGAAACGTTCGAGCGCGAGGTAGAACGCAGCATCGTTGTGGAACGGGTCGCCTTGCTCCAGCTTTTCGGGACGCGGCAGGCAGAGCTTGTATTCGGCGAGGCGGTCCCACGGAAACAGCTCTCCCGGATCGATCTTGCGCGCCGGGGCGATGTCCGAATGTCCGACCACGTTGGCGCGGGGAATATCGTACTCGCGCACGATGCGCGCCAGCAACGGCACCAGCGCGTCGAGCTGCGCCTCGGAGAACTCGCGGTAGCCGAGCGCGTGGCCCGGATGATCGAGTTCTATCCCGATCGAGGCCGAATTCACGTCAGGATGGCCGCGCCAGTAGCTTTGCCCCGCGTGCCAGGCGCGCTTGTCCTCGTCGACCAGGCGGATGACCTCGCCCGCTTCGCTTATCAGGTAATGGGCGCTGACCTTGGCTTGCGGATCGATGAGGCGGGCAAGCGATTCCTCGACGCTCGGCATCTCGGTGTAGTGGATTACCGCCATCGAGACAGGCAGCTTGCGCTCGTCCCAGTTGGGCGAGGGAACCGAGCGGTGAACCAGCTCGTCCACCGTCTCAGCCTTCCGGCAGGACCGCGCCGAGCACCAGCGCGCCATCCGACAGCATGTACTGCAGTCCGCCGCCCGCCTGGTCGGCAAGGAGCGAGAGCATGTGGGCAGCAGCGGTGCGGCTGCTGAGCTCGCGCGGAGCCAGCTTGCCTTCGAGCGCCTTTCCGATCGTTTCGTCGAACGCGATGCGCGGGCCGGCGGCTCGCACCACGATCTCGCTCGCCCCGCCGCGGCTTTCAGCTCCCACGTCGAGTGTTCCGCCGCGCACCAGCGCGTCGATGCCCATCTGCGCGAAATTGAGCAGGACCTTGACCGCACCCTTTGGCAAGCGATCGGCGGCAAGTGCCCAGTTGAGTTCCACCCGCCGCGCATCGCCGACCAGTGCCTCGATCACCGACTTGGCCTCGTCCACCGGGACGCTCTCTCCAAAGCCGCCGGCGGCGCCGAACGCGAGGCGGAAGAACTTGAGCTTGTCGGCGCTGATCCGCGCGCTCTGCTCAAGCAGTTCAAAGCACCGCTGGCGCATTTCCGGATCACGCTCGTCGGCCAGCAGCTCCAGCCCGTTGGTCAGCGCGCCGACGGGGGAGAGGAGGTCGTGACAGAGGCGCGAGCACAGCAGGCTGGCAAGATCGAGCGGATCGGTTTCATTCATGTGGTAAGGCAGTTTCCTGAAGCGTGGACCGCATGGACCACAGTCCTAGTGCAAAAATCCGCACCCGTGCCAGTCCACTGTCGAGCGAACGGAAAGAGGTGGTGCGGGCGGATGTCATGACCCGAGCACTAGCCGCCGGTCGCAAGGTAGGAAAGCGCCGCGAAGCCTTCCGCGGTGTCCTGCCACCAACCGACCTTCCCTTCGCCGACGATGGCCCACACCCTGCCGTCTGCGGTGGCCTGCGCGCGGTCGGTTGCCGACGGCTCCGGCGGTCCGGCGGGATGGGAGTGGTAGTATCCCAGCACCCGCGGCCCTCCCCCGCGCTCTGCCCGATGCGCATCGATCAGCGCGCGCGGGTCGATCTCGAAATGCGTATCCGGCGTCGGATGAACGTTTGCGCAGGGCCGGATCGAGCAGACCGCGCCGTTCGTGCCCAGCAGCAGGCCGCACGCCTCGTGCGGATGCGCGGCGGCCGCCTCGGCAATCAGCTCCCCGATCAGGGCGCTTGAGACTTCGATCGTCTTCACCCATCTCCCCTAGCATGGGCGAGGGGGAAATCATCACCGGGATGCTGGCGTCCGCGGGCCGGCTGGACAGGGAACTGGCCGGCGCCAGCGGCCTGTCGCGTGAACGGGTCAAGGCTTTGCTTGCCGAAGGCGCGGTGACCCTGGATGGGAAGGCGGCATCGAACCCCTCCGCCAAGGTCGGCGGCGGCGAGACATTCGCCATTGCCCTCCCCCCGCCAACCCCGCTCGACGCCGAGGCGCAGGACATCCCGCTCGATATCGTGTTCGAGGACGAGGACCTCATCGTGGTGGACAAGCCGGCGGGACTGGTCGTCCACCCGGCGGCGGGCAACCTCGACGGCACGTTGGTCAACGCGCTGCTTCACCACTGCGCGGGGCGGCTGTCCGGCATCAACGGCACCTTGCGCCCGGGAATCGTCCACCGGATCGACAAGGATACCTCGGGCCTGCTGGTCGTTGCCAAGAGCGATGCAGCGCACGAAGGGCTTGCGCGGCAGTTCGCCGACCATTCGATCGAACGGACATATCTGGCGGTCTGCGCCGGACACCCCCGCCCTGCCGCGGGCACCATCGAGGCGCGGCTCGGCCGGTCGGACGCGAACCGCAAGAAGATGGCGGTGCTGTCCGATACCGCTTCGCGCGGGAAGCATGCGATCACCCATTACCGGACGATCCGGGCGCTCGACGGGTGCGCGCTGATCGAGTGCAGGCTCGAAACCGGGCGCACGCACCAGGTCCGGGTTCACCTTGCGTCAATCGGTCATCCGCTATTGGGGGACCCTGTCTATGGACGCGATCCCAAGGCCCTGCGCCCGCTCCTCAAGGAGCTTCATTTCGCCCGCCAGGCACTCCACGCCGCGAGCCTGGGCTTCGTCCATCCGGTTACGGGAAAACGGCTCGTCTTCGAGGCGGACCTACCCGCCGACATGGCGGAACTTATCGACCGAACCGGTCATTGAAATCGACGAAACGCGCTGCACGGACGCGCGCAATCCGGTATATATGGATCAGCGTGCCCCATCAGGTGGATGCCCGTCTGGGGTCCCGATAACGAGGGCGACGCGATGAAAGGTCAGGGTATAGTGAGTACTTCCAAAAAGTTGTCGGTCCCGGCGCTGAACGGTGAGCAGAGCCTCAACCGCTATCTTGCCGAGATCAAGAAATTCCCCATCCTGAAGCCCGAGCAGGAATACATGCTCGCCAAGCGTTATCAGGAACACGAGGATAGCGAGGCTGCGGCCCAGCTCGTCACCAGCCACCTGCGGCTCGTGGCCAAGATCGCCATGGGCTACCGCGGCTACGGCCTGCCGGTCAGCGACCTCATCTCCGAAGGCAACGTCGGCCTGATGCAGGGCGTCAAGAAGTTCGAGCCCGATCGCGGCTTCCGCCTCGCGACTTACGCGATGTGGTGGATCAAGGCGTCGATCCAGGAGTTCATCCTACGCTCGTGGAGCCTCGTGAAAATGGGCACCACCGCGGCCCAGAAGAAGCTGTTCTTCAACCTTCGCCGGATGAAGAAGGAGCTCGAGGCTTACGAAGACGCCGATCTCCATCCGGACGACGTGGCCAAGATCGCGACCACGCTCGGCGTTGCCGAGCAGGAAGTGATCAACATGAACCGGCGCATGATGATGGGCGGCGACGGCTCGCTCAACGTCTCGATGCGCAACGGCGAGGAAGGCGCGGGCGAGTGGCAGGACTGGCTGAAGGACGACCGTCCTCTGCAGGACGAAACCACCGCCGAGGCCGAGGAAGCGATGGTGCGTCACGAGATGCTGGTGGAGGCGATGGACAGCCTCAACGAGCGCGAGAAGCACATCCTCACCGAACGTCGCCTGACGGATGATCCGCAGACTCTTGAGGAGCTATCGCAGGTCTATGACGTCAGCCGCGAACGCATCCGCCAGATCGAGGTGCGCGCGTTCGAGAAGCTGCAAAAGGCGATGCAGCGCATCGCCGGCGAGCGGCTGCTGCCGGCGCCGGTCGCGGGCTGATACTGCACTTCTTGCCATGCGAAGGGCCGTCCCGTTCGGGGCGGCCCTTTCCGCATTCAGGGAACCCGCTGCGCGCTATCCTCGTTCGACTAGGCGCTGACAGGCACAGGCGGCAAGGAAGGCGCGATGGAAACAGGTCTGGTCATCGTGGGCGTCGGGCTCCTGATTGTGTTCGCAACTTTCGCACACCTGTTGCTCAATGCCCGGGGCCTGATGCGCCTCGTCAAACCGATGTCGGGGGGCGAGATTCGCGTCGGACAAGGGCACGAGGGATCCTCGCGCGGGACCATCCTGTTCTCGCTCATCCTGCACTTCGTGGGCTGGGCTATCGCGGCGATCGCGTACTTCACGATGGTGGCGCAGGTCGCCGAAACCGCGCCCGAACGCGGGGAAATTCCCGCCACCGTCAACGGCACGACCGCCCGATAAGTGCCACGCTGCCGATTGTGCCGCCGCGTCCGCCACGATAGGCGCGCCAGACCATGTTCGTGATTGTGCGCTTTCTGGCCAAGGTGGCGGTGGGCTTCGTGCTGCTGAGCCTCGCATTCGTCATCATCTACCGTTTCGTCCCCGTCCCGATCACGGCCACGATGCTCATGGACGGAAACGGCATCACGAAGGATTGGGAGCCGCTTTCCAACATCGACCGCAACCTGGTGAGCGCGGTGATCGCAGGAGAGGACGGCAAGTTCTGCAGCCATTCGGGCTTCGACCAGGAGGCTATCGAAAAGGCGATCCAGCGGAACATGGAAGGGGGCCGGATCCGCGGCGGCTCCACCATCAGCCAGCAGACCGCCAAGAACGTGTTCCTGTGGCAGGGCGGCGGTTACTTCCGCAAATTACTGGAGGCCTGGTTCACGTTCCTGATCGAGCACATGTGGGGCAAGCGGCGGATCATGGAAATCTATCTCAACGTCGCCGAAACCGGGATCGGCACTTACGGCGCGGAAGCTGGGGCGCAGCGGTATTTCAACCACTCGGCCAATCGCCTGTCGCGCACCGAAGCGGCGCGCATGGCCGCCGCGCTGCCGCTGCCCAAGGAGCGCTCGGTCGTCAGCCCGTCGGGCTTCACCCGCCGCTATGGCAACACCATCGCGGCCCGGATCGGCGTCGTCCGGCGTGACGGTCTCGATTCCTGCGTCTACGAGTAGAGAGATGGGCGCGGGACATTCGCACGAGCACGGTCACGATCACGGCCCGGTCAACCACGGTCCCGCTTTCGCGATCGGGGTGACGCTCAACCTGTTGTTCGTCGGCGTGGAAGCCACCTACGGCTTCCTTTCGGGCTCGATGGCGCTGGTGGCCGACGCCGGGCACAACCTTTCCGACGTCCTCAGCCTCGCGCTGGCGTGGGGCGCGAGCGTGCTGGCGAGACGACCCGCGGGTGGCCGTTTCACTTACGGGTTCAAAAGCTCCACCATCCTTGCCGCGCTGGCAAATGCCGGCCTGCTGCTCGTCGCCATCGCGGGCATCGCCTATGAAACGCTCGGCCGTATCGCCGCCCCGCCGGCGGTAGAAGGCCGCATGATGATCGCGGTCGCCGGCCTCGGTATCCTGATCAACGGCGCGACCGCCCTGCTGTTCATGCGGGGCCGGAAAAACGACATCAATATCCGCGGCGCGTTCCTGCACATGGCGGCGGACGCGCTGGTGAGCCTGGGTGTAGTGGTGGCCGGCGCGGCCATCCTCCTGACCGGCGCGCGGTGGATCGATCCGGTCACCAGCCTCGTCATCGTTCTGGTGATCGCCTGGGGCACCTGGGGACTGCTGAAGGACAGCGTAAAGCTCAGCCTCAATGCGGTGCCCGACCATATCGACGAGGCCGCCGTGCGCGCGCACCTTGCCGCTCTTCCGGGCGTGGCGGCGGTGCACGATCTCCACATCTGGCCGATGAGCACGACCGAGGCCGCGCTGACGGCGCACCTGGTCATGCCGTCAGGCCACCCGGGCGATGGTTTCCTTCACGAGCTGGCGCACGATCTCGAGCACGATTTCCGGATCGGTCACACGACCGTGCAGGTCGAAACCGAGGCTAGCGAGGACTGCCGGCTGGCCCCCGCCACTCACGCGTAGCGGGTTGCCGGCGAGACGGTGATCAGGCCGCCTCGTCCTTGCCCTTCTTGGCTTCAACCACGCGGACCGGGTCCTTGCGGCCTTCGACCACGTCCTTGTCGACGACGATCTCGGTCACCCCGTCCATGTCGGGCAGGTCGAACATCGTGTCGAGCAGGATGCCCTCGACGATCGAGCGCAGGCCGCGGGCGCCGGTCTTGCGCTGGATCGCCTTCTCGGCAATCGCGCGCAGCGCGTCGTCGGTGAAGGTCAGCTCGACATCCTCGAGCTCGAACAGCTTGGCGTACTGCTTGGCGAGCGCGTTCTTCGGCTCCGACAGGATCTGCACCAGCGCCGCGACGTCGAGGTCGTTCAACGTGGCGATCACCGGCAGGCGGCCCACGAACTCCGGGATCAGCCCGAACTTGAGAAGGTCCTCCGGCTCGCACTTCTGAAGCAGTTCGCCCACCCGGCGCTTGTCGGGATCGGCGACATGCGCGCCAAAGCCGATCGAGCGCTTCTGCAGGCGGTCGGCGATGATCTTGTCGAGGCCCGCGAACGCGCCCCCGCAGATGAACAGGATGTTCGTCGTGTCCACCTGCAGGAATTCCTGCTGCGGATGCTTGCGACCGCCCTGCGGGGGTACCGACGCGGTCGTGCCCTCCATCAGCTTGAGCAGCGCCTGCTGCACGCCTTCGCCCGAAACGTCGCGGGTGATCGAGGGATTTTCCGCCTTGCGGGTGATCTTGTCGATCTCGTCGATGTAGACGATGCCGTGCTGCGCTTTTTCGACGTTATAGTCGGACGCCTGCAGCAGCTTGAGGATGATGTTCTCGACATCCTCACCAACGTATCCCGCCTCGGTCAGCGTGGTCGCATCGGCCATCGTAAACGGCACGTCGAACGTGCGCGCCAGCGTCTGCGCGAGCAGCGTCTTGCCGCACCCGGTCGGGCCGACGAGCAGAATGTTTGACTTGGCGAGCTCGACGTCCCCAGCCTTGCCGCCGTGCTTCAGCCGCTTGTAGTGATTATGCACCGCGACCGAGAGCACCCGCTTGGCGCGGTCCTGGCCGATGACGTAGTCGTTGAGCGTCGCGAAGATGTCATGCGGCGTCGGAACGTCGCCTTCCTTGCGTCCAGCGATGCCGGCCTTGGTCTCTTCCCGGATGATGTCGTTGCACAGTTCGACGCACTCATCGCAGATGAACACCGTCGGCCCGGCAATGAGCTTGCGCACCTCGTGCTGCGACTTCCCGCAGAAGCTGCAGTAGAGGGTGCTTTTCGAATCCGATCCGCTCAACTTAGTCATGTCCTAAACCTTCGATCCCCTTTCGGGCGCACGAGATGAACGCACGAAACGGAGATTCGCCGACCCTAGGGCCGGAATTGGGATAATCAACTCTCGGCACCTACCGCCTTGCCCCTTGCGGCAAGCTGAAGCGGCAGGGTTGCCGAATTGCTACGGCCCGCCCGGGACCGCTGGCCGTCACTCAGGCGCGCCGCCCGAACCTTCGCTATCAGACGAGGTCACTTCGCTTTCGGGACGCGTTTCGAACACTTTGTCGACGATGCCGAAGGCCATCGCCTCGTCTGCTTCGAGGAACGTGTCGCGGTCCATCGCCTTCTCGATCTCGTCGAGGCTCTTGCCCGTATACTTGGCGTAGAGATCGTTGAGGCGCTTGCGCATCCGCAGGATCTCGCGCGCCTGGATCTCGATGTCGGAGGCCATGCCGCGCGCGCCGCCCGAAGGCTGGTGGACCATGATTCGCGCGTTGGGGAGCGCGATGCGCATGCCCGGTTCGCCGGCCGCGAGCAGGAAGCTGCCCATGCTGGCCGCCTGGCCGACGCAGACGGTGGAAACCCGCGGCTTGATGTACTGCATGGTGTCATGGATCGCCATGCCGGCCGTCACCACCCCGCCGGGCGAGTTGATGTACATGCTGATCGGCTTCGACGGATTTTCGCTCTCGAGGAACAGCAACTGCGCGACGATCAACGAGGCCATGTTGTCTTCCACCTG
Organism: Tsuneonella deserti; assembly: GCF_014644315.1. Taxonomy (NCBI): domain Bacteria; kingdom Pseudomonadati; phylum Pseudomonadota; class Alphaproteobacteria; order Sphingomonadales; family Erythrobacteraceae; genus Tsuneonella; species Tsuneonella deserti. Next base: position 1,938,568 of record NZ_BMKL01000001.1, read on the forward strand.
ATCCGTTACGAACACGATGCGTTCGCGCAGGAGGCGGCTGAAGATGTCGAAGCTGCGCTCGCCGCGGCTGGTCTGCTCGACCACCACCGGCACCAGCGCCCCCGTCAGGGGATCGCGGGCGAACTTGCCCTGGCTGCCGTAGGTTTCGCCGTAGCCGCCCAACACGTCGATCATGGAAAACTCGTCCTCTCGTCTGGATAGGTCGGCCTATGTCGCGAGTGGGCGCGCGTTGTTCAAGAGCCTTAACCCTGCCCATGCCCGGAAGCTTGGGGGCAAGCGCTTATCGTTCGTCGGACGTTTGACGACTACAGGTGTAGTTCGTCGCCGCGGATCAAGCGTCCGTCGAGCATCGGATGGGCTGCCCCGGCGGCACGTGCATTACCGCTCCAACACACCTCGGGGAGCCAAATTGCAATGCCGAAAACAGGTCGCTTTCTTATCGCAGTCTCGGCGCTGGCGCTGGCATGGCCGGCACTTGCGAACGACGGCGGGAGCGACGCTGCCACGGACGCGGCCAATGTCGCGTCCGCCCCGGACGACGGCCGCCAGGTCTATGCGCCGGATTACTTCGCGCGCTTCGCACCCAAGTCCGCCCTCGACATGCTTTCGCAAGTACCCGGCTTCTCCATCCGGGAGGATGACCAGGGGCGCGGGCTGGGCCAGGCCAACACCAACGTCCTGATCAACGGTGAGCGCGTCGCGCTCAAGTCCGAGGGCATCGGAGATCGCCTTCGCCGCATATCCGCCGACAAGGTGACTCGGATCGAGATCGTCGATGGCGCCTCCCTCAATATCCCGGGTCTCTCGGGCCAGGTCGCCAACGTCATCACCAGCGGGGGCGGCGTTTCGGGTCAATTCGATTGGAAGACCCGCTTTCGCCCCGGTTACGTGGAACCCGAGTGGTTCGGGGGTAACGTGTCCGTCAGCGGCTCGGCCAAGACGCTCGAATATTCCCTGGCGCTGAGCAATGACAATGGCCGCGGGGCCGCGAAAGGTCCGACCGTCATCACCGATGGACAGGGCACCCTGATCGAGACCCGCCAGGCGCATATCGCCAACGTATCGGATTCACCCAAGATCGCCGCTTCACTCAAGTGGGACGGCCCGGGCAGTTCGGTGGCAAACTTCAACGCCTCCTACCAGCGGCAATGGTACCACGGCCGCTTCGACGAGGAACGCTTTCCGGTGTCCGGCGTCCCGCGCCACCGCGACTACGAACAGCATGACAAGGACTGGAACTACGAGATCGGCGGCGATTTCGAATTCGCGCTCGGGCCCGGTCGGCTCAAGCTGATCGGTCTGGAGCGGTACGACCACGACAACTATTACGAAGATGTTGTCTTCACCAAGGCCGACGGTTCGCCACCGTTCGGCGGACGCTACGTGAACATGAACGAAAGCGGCGAGCATATCGGGCGCGGCGAGTACAGCTGGAAAATGCTCGGCGGCGACTGGCAACTCGCGGGAGAAGCGGCCTTCAACCGCTACAGCGGCGTCGCCACTCTCTACGACCTGACGCCGGACGGCGACTTCGTGGAACTGCCGTTTTCGGCAGGTACCGGGGGCGTGACCGAGGACCGCTACGAAGTGGTGCTGACCCACGGCCGGCAGCTGGCGAAGAACCTTTCGCTCCAGGTGGGCCTGGGCGGCGAGTATTCGAAGCTTTCGCAGACCGGCGCCAACGGTCTGACCCGCTCCTTCTACCGGCCAAAAGGATCGGTGTCGCTGGCCTGGACGCCAAGCAAGGGTCTCGACCTGTCGCTCAAGGTCGCGCGGGTCGTCGGCCAGCTTTCCTTCGGAGACTTCCTGGCCCGGGTCGACCTCGACCAGGGGCAGAACAACGCCGGCAACGTCGAGCTCGTGCCGCCGCAACGCTGGAACGTGGACTTCGAGGTCAAGAAGGATCTCGGGCGCTGGGGTACCACCGACCTCAAGCTCTTCTACAGCGCGATCGACGACTACATCGACGTCATCCCGCTGGGCGGAGGCGCCGAATCGACCGGCAACATTCCGCACGCGCATCGCTTCGGCCTGGACTGGACCTCCACCGTCAACCTCGATCCGATCGGCCTCAAGGGCGCCAAGATCGATACCAACCTGGTGCTCGAGAAATCGCAGGTGAAGGACCCGGTCACCGGATTGGCGCGCTATTTCAGCAATTACCAGGACCGCCATGCCGAAGCCAACTTCCGCTACGACATCCCCGATTCGTCGTGGGCCGGAGGGTTCGGCGTGCAGTACAACCATCGCCGGCCATACTGGAGGCTTTACGAGGTCGGCCTGAACTACGAAGGCCCGATATATTCGACCGTGTTCGTCGAGAACAAGGACGTCTTCGGCCTTACCGTGCGCGCCGAGTACTTCAACGTGACGAACGGCCACCGGTTCGTCGAACGCACCGTTTACGATGGCCCGCGCGACACTTCGCCGGTTCTGTTCATCGAAAGCACCCGCCAGAAGGTCGGGCCGATCTTCAACCTGTCGGTGAGCGGAAAGTTCTAGCCAAGGGCTTGCTTAACTTCGCTGAATCGTCACGTTGGCGGCCATGAAAACCGCGCTTTCTTCCGCCGCCGCGCTGCTCGCCCTCGCTGCCCCGCTTCAAGCCCGTCCGGCGGACGACGCGAAGGCTTACGCCAAGCGCATCGCCGCGATCGACGACAGCGGACCGATGCTGAACTCGGTCATAGTCTATGACCGGGATGCCGCCCGCAAGAGCAAGGCGGCGGCGAACATCGGCCCGCTTCACGGGCGCACGGTGCTGGTGAAGGACAATATCGAGACGCGCGAATGGCCGACCACCGCGGGCAGCCTCGCCCTGGCCGGCAATATGACCGGCCGCGACGCTCCGCTCATCACGCGCCTGCGCGCCGCGGGCGGAGTGGTGCTGGGAAAGACCAACCTCAGCGAATGGGCCAATATCCGCTCGAGCCATTCGACAAGCGGCTGGAGCGCGGTGGGCGGGCTCACGAAGAACCCGCATGCGACCGATCGCAATTCCTGCGGATCGTCGTCGGGCAGCGGCGCGGCGGTCGCGGCCGGACTGGCTTGGGCGGCCATCGGGACCGAGACCGACGGATCGATCACCTGCCCGGCCAGCGTCAACGGCGTGGTCGGCTTCAAGCCCACCGTCGGGCTGGTCAGCCGGACTCACGTGGTGCCGATCAGCAGCACGCAGGACACCGCCGGGCCGATGACGCGCAGCGTCGCCGATGCCGCTCTGCTGCTCGACGCGATTGCGGGAAGCGACCCGTCCGATTCGGCTACTGCTTCCGCCGACCGTTACGCAGGCCGCTTCACCGCGGGACTGGCGGGCGCGTCGCTGAAAGGAATGCGGATCGGTGTGCTGCGTAAGCAAGCGGGCACCCGCGCCGACGTGCTCGCGCTGTTCGACCGCGCCCTCGCCGACATGAAGGCCGCCGGCGCGGAGCTTGTGGAGATCGAATACGCGGAGCCCGACGCGATGTACGAGGCGGAAGGAACCGTCCTCTATTACGAACTGCGCGAAGGCCTGGCGGATTACCTGCGGTCGTCGCCTGCGGACATTCCCATTCGCTCACTCGATGACGCGATCGCCTTCAACAAGGCGCACGCGAGCGAGGAGATGCGCTGGTTCGGCCAGGAAACTTTCGAACTCGCCCAGAAGGCCACGGACCGCGCCGCCTATGAAAAGGCGCGCGCGGAGGGACAGAGGCTGGCAGGCAAGGAAGGGATCGACCGGCTCCTGAAGGAGAACAGGGTCGCGGTGCTGGTCGCGCCAACCGGAGGGCCCGCCTGGCCGAGCGATCTTGTCTATGGCGATAATTTTCCCGGCGGGATCGGAGCGGGCAGCCTGGCGGCGATCGCCGGATATCCCCACCTGACCGTGCCGATGGGTGCGGTCGAGCGGCTGCCTGTAGGATTGAGCTTCTTGGGCGCCCAGTGGGACGATCTCGAAGTCCTGCGGATTGGCGCGGCCTACGAAGCGGCGCGGTCGGCCGCGCTGCCCGTCCCTTCTTTCCGTCCGTGGTCGCCGGCACCCTGAGCAGGGCCAGCGCCCCGGGCTCCACGGGTCCAGCGAAAGTCGGGTCGCTTTCTTAGCTGGCTGACATGAGAAACCCTCGATCACCTGAGAGGTGACGAGGGTTGTCTCGAAAACCAGTGTTGCAAGCCAAGCGGACAACCTCGCGCGCAAAGGCGGGCTGTCCGCTTCGCGCCAGTTACTTCTTGGCAGCGGCCTTTTTGGCGGCAGGAGCCTTTTCCGGCTTGTCTGCAGCGGCCTTCTTCGCGGCAGGCGCCTTGTCGCCCTTGTCGGCCGCCTTCTTGGCCGCGGGCTTGCCCTCGTCTCCGGCCTTGGCTGCAGCCTTCTTGGCCGGAGCCTTCTTCGCGGCGGGCTTTGATTCGGTCTTTTCCTCAGCCGGCGCGGCCTCGGCAGGGGCATCGGCCTTCTTCTTGGCCGGGGCTTTCTTTTTTGCCGGAGCGGGGGCGGGAGTTTCTTCCGCTTCGATCGCCGCCTGCAGTTCCTCGCGGGTCACCTCCCGATCGGTCACATCCGCCTTGTCGAACAGGAAGTCGACGACCTTGTCCTCGTACAGCGGCGCGCGCAGTTGAGCGGCGGCCATGTCGTTGGTGCGGATGAGCTCCATGAACCGCTCGCGGTCTTCCGGGCGATACTGCTGGGCGGCCTGCTGGATGAGCATGCCCATCTCGGCCTGGGTCACCTGGACGCCGTTGGCCTGGCCGATCTCGGACAGGAGCAGGCCGAGGCGCACGCGGCGTTCGGCGATCGAGCGATACTCGTCTTTTTCATCCTCGATTTCCTTCAGCGCCGCTGCCGGATCCTCGTCGTTCGCGGCTTCCTGCTGGAGCTGGGCCCAGATCTGCTCGAACTCGGCATCGACCATGCCCTGCGGCACGGCGAAATCGTGGCCCGAGGCGAGCGCGTCGAGGAGCTGGCGCTTCATCGCGGTGCGGGTGAGCCCGTTGAGCTCCTGCTCGAGCTGGCCCTTCAGCAGGCCGCGCAGCTGCTCGAGGCTTTCGAGGCCGAGCGACTTGGCGAAATCTTCGTCCACCGAAGTCTCGTCCTCGACCTGCACCTTGTGCACGTGAACGGCGAACTGCGCATCCTTGCCGGCCAGTTCCTTGGCCGGATAATCCGCCGGAAAAGTGACCGTGATCGTCTTGTCCTCGCCCGCCTTCACGCCGGTCAGCTGTTCCTCGAAGCCGGGGATGAAGCGGCCCGAACCGATGACCAGCGGAGCCTCGGTCGCCGCGCCACCTTCGAACTCGACCCCGTCGATCGAACCGGTGAAGTCGATGATGAGCTGATCGCCATCGGCGGCCTTCTTCGACTTGGGCGCGTCCTTCCAGCTTTTCTGCTGACTGGCGATGTTGTTCACCGCCTCGTCCACTTCAGCATCGCTGACCGGCACCATCAGCCGCTCGAGCTTCAGCCCGTCGATCGAAGGAGCGTCGATCTCGGGAAGGATCTCCAGATCGACGGTAAGGGTGGCGTCCTTGCCCTGTTCGTAACCCTGGCCGAACTCAACGCGCGGCTGCATCGCCGGGCGGAGCTTCTTTTCGCGCATGAGCGAATCGACCGCGCCGCTGATCTGCTCGTTGACCACCTGGCCGTGAATCGCCTCACCGTGCATCTTGCGCACGAGGTTGGCGGGCACCTTGCCCGGCCGGAAACCAGGCATCCGCACCTGCGGCGCGATCTTCTTCACCTCGGCCTCGACGGCGGCGTCGATTTCCTTGGCGGGAATGGTCACCGAATAGGCGCGGCGCAGGCCTTCGTTAGTGGTCTCTTCGATCTTCATGGGAGGTCAAAAGCCTTTTCAATCAATCAGTTTATCACGCCCGGTCATACGCGGCGGATGGTGCGGGCGAAGGGACTCGAACCCCCACATCTTTCGATACTGGTACCTAAAACCAGCGCGTCTACCAATTCCGCCACGCCCGCTATCCCGAACGCGAACCGCGCGGGCGAGTAAGCCCGCCCGCGAACAGGGGTGCGCCGTTACAGCGCACCGCGCGAAAGGGCAAGCGCGCGGAACATCGCTCCGTGCCGGAGCGTTGCAGGGACGACCAGAAAGGATCGTTGCAGACATGGCCTCTAACCCGGAAGTCCAGCCCGATCGGGGGCCCGACCGGATCAATCCGGCTGCCCCGCCCGAAACTCCGCCCTCCCCCTCGCCCGCGGAAGATCCCGTTCGCCAACCCGACGAAATCGGCGTGCCGAACCCCGACACCATCCAGCCGAGCCAGGAGCCGATGGAAATACCTCCGCCGCCCGATTGAGGACCGGACGCGAGTGCGCCGACACGCCTTGCCGAGCGCGCCCCGCGCGACTAGGGCGCGGCGCCATGAACGACGACACCAGCCAGACTCCCCCCGACCGGCTCTCGGTAAATCCGAAGAGCCCGTTTTTCGACGCCAGCAAGCTCGAACGCGGGATCGGCATCCGCTTCAAGGATCGCGTGCGCACCGATGTCGAGGAATATTGCATTTCCGAAGGGTGGATCCGCGTTCAGGCCGGCCGGTCGGTGGACCGCAAGGGACAGCCGCTGACGCTCAAGCTCAACGGACCCGTGGAAGCGTGGTTCGAAGACCTCGGCGAAGAAGCCCCGGTGGCGAAAGCCTGACTAGCGGTCGTAGCGCGCCAGCGCCTGCGCGATCGGATCGCGCGGGGCCGGGGCGGCAGTGGCGACCCGCCGGACGCGATGCGGGACCGCCGTCCGAGGCGCGGGTGTTTGCCGGGAGGCGGCCTGCGCCACCACAGTATCGCCGAGGCCGGCGAATGCTTCGGCAAAGCGCTTTGAAGGCTTGGGCGAGATAATCGGAGCAGCATCGGTGTAGCTGGCGCTGGCAAGTGTTCGCTGGCCGCCGAAAGGCTGGCCGCGCTCCGGCTCGTTGTAGATGAAGCCCGCCACTGGCCAGGCAGTCGTGCCGAGATCCTGCAGCGGTGCATACCAGACCCGGACCTGGCTCCAGTCGTTGGCGGGTGAGACGTCGATGGCCTTGACCCCGCGCTCGATCTGCCCGCGACGCCCGCCGATCGGCGACCAGTTCGCATGGTCGAGCAGCACGGTGCGGCTGTCGACAACCCGCGCCACTGTCGCCACGTGGCCCAGCGTCATCCCTCCTGAGGGCCGGAAAGCCATCACGGCACCGACGCGAGGTCGGTCCCCACGCTTGTAACGGCCGGCTGCCTGGTCCCACCAGGTCAGCGCATCGCCGTAGATCTGCACGCCTGATCGTTCCCGCGCGAAGGGAACGCACTGAAGGTATGGCGGAAGTTCCTGTGCGCCGCGGCTTTCCACGGCACGCTGGAAATCGGCCGAAGCATCGGCCTGCGCGACCCCCGGCCAGGCCAGCACAAGCCCGGTCGCGATGATGAAATGAATACCCCTCATGGCGGAAAGCCTGCCTACCGAAGGTTAACATCGCCCTACTCCCAGAGCGAGCTACCCGTCTCGGAAAGCCCTCCCCGCTTGCCAAGCGGCGGGGAAGCGGCCACCTGCGCTTGGTCCATGAAACCCCAAGTCATCATCATCGGCCGTCCCAACGTCGGCAAGTCGACCTTGTTCAACCGGCTCGTCGGCAAGAAGCTCGCGCTGGTCGATGACCAGCCCGGGGTCACGCGCGACCGCCGGATGGGCGACGCAACGCTTGCCGGGCTGGAGTTCACAGTGATCGACACCGCCGGGTGGGAGGACGAAGATCCGGAGACCCTCCCCGGCCGGATGCGCAAGCAGACAGAGGTTAGCGTGGAAGGCGCGGACGCCGCGCTGTTCGTGATCGACGCGCGCGCCGGCGTCACCCCGCTCGACGAGGAGATCGCCCGCTGGCTGCGCACGCAGGACGTGCCGGTGGTGGCGGTCGCCAACAAGGCGGAAGGCCGCGCCGGGGATGCCGGGCTGTTCGAGGCTTTCGCGCTCGGCTTCGGAGAGCCTGTCGCACTTAGCGCCGAGCATGGCGAAGGCGTCGCCGACCTGTTCGACGCGCTCTGGCCCTTGATCGGCGCAGCCGAGGCCGAGCGCGAGGCCGCCGAGCGTGCCGGGGAGGAGGCCGATGCGGAAGAGACGGAACAAGGCCCGCTCAAGCTGGCGATCGTCGGACGCCCCAACGCGGGCAAGTCGACGCTCATCAACCGGATGCTGGGTGAAGACAGGCTGCTGACGGGACCGGAAGCCGGAATCACCCGCGATTCGATCGCGGTGGACTGGTCGTGGACCGATCTCACGACGGGCGAGGACCGGCCGATCCGGCTGATCGACACCGCGGGCATGCGCAAGCGCGCGCAGGTGGTGGACAAGCTGGAGCGGATGTCGGTTGCCGACGCGAAGCGCGCGGTCGATTTCGCGGAAGTGGTGGTGCTGCTGCTCGATGCCACCCGCGGGCTCGAGCACCAGGATCTGAAGATCGCCGCGCACGTCATCGAGGAAGGCCGCGCCCTGATGGTCGCCATCAACAAGTGGGACATCGCCGAGAATGCCAGCAGCCTATTCAACGGCATCAAGGCCGCGCTCGAGGATGGCCTCTCTCAGGTGAAGGGGCTGCCCGTGTTCGCCGTCAGCGCCCGGACCGGTAAAGGCATCGACCAGATGCTGAAGGCCGCGTTCGAGCTGCGCGAGGCCTGGTCGAAGCGGGTGCCGACCGCCGCGCTCAACCGCTGGTTCGACGATGCGCTCGAAGCCAATCCGCCACCGGCCCCCAAGGGCAAGCGGATCAAGCTGCGCTACATCACGCAGGCAGGCACCCGTCCGCCGCGGTTCGTGGTGTTCGGCACCCGGCTCGATATGCTTCCGGCGAGCTACGAGCGTTATCTGGTCAACTCGATCCGCGCCGCGCTCGGTTTCGAAGGCGTGCCGGTCCGCGTTGTGCTCAAGAGCCCGAAGAATCCGTTCTCGAAAGCGTGACGCGCAGTCGTCCTCTCCCGGCGCCCGCTATCGCCGGATTGCGAAAAAGCGCCCATAGGTCAGGCAGCGCCACAGCCATTCGAGCGGGCCGTAGCGGAAATGGCCCAGCCAGGGCTTCGACCACGCCAGCATGAGCAGCCATGCTGCCAGCATGACCAGGTAGAGGCGCGGCCGGTCAAGCGCCCCGAACTGTCCCAGGCCCCAGCCACGGAAGACGAGCAGCATGACCAACGACGTGCCGAGGTAATTCGAGAACGCCATCCGGCCGGCAGCAGTCACTCGCCCCCCCAGCCAGCCGCTGGCGCGCGGTCCCCACAAGGCCAGGAGCGCGGCGAGGCCTAGCACGACCGGCAACCTTGTAATCGCCTGCGGGCCCTGGAACGCGAACATTGTGCCGGTATAGGTCAGTCCGTCGGCCATCGCCCACAGGCCGAGCGCGAGCGTCAGGACCGTGCCCGACACGACCCCGGCCCATCCCCAGCGAGCCTGGGAATCGCGGCGGAGACGCCCGTCGAACAGGCCCATCCGGTACAGACCCATACCGAACAGCATCAGCGGCAAGATCTCGATCGCCGAATGGGTGAACTGGTAGAGCCAGTCCCAGCGATGGGCTTCCCATGCGTGCGCCACGTAATCGGCATAGCTGACGCCGGTGTTGATCAGGGTTTCCCGCAGGGCATCGGCTTTTTCGCTGGCGAGCAATGCTTTGGTGTCGCCGGCAACCCGCGCATAGGCCGGCCAGCCCCCCAGGGACGTTTCCGTCGCGGCCCACATAAGGCCGAACTGCGCGGTTCCCAGCACCGCACCAAAGACATAGACGGTAGCGCCGAAAGCGAGCTGGTGGATCACCGACCAACGCAAGGCGAAGAGAGCGATAAGGCCACACAGGGCATAGAGCGTCAGGATATCGCCGCGCCACAGCAGGTAATAGTGGGCGAGGCCGAAAGCGAGCAGCCAGCCGAGGCGGCGGACCTGCAGCCACTCGCTCGATCCTCGCGCAGCGGCCCGGTCCGCAAAGAGCGCCAGGCCTGCGCCAAAGAGCAGCGTGAACAGTCCGCGCATCTTTCCGTCGACCAGCACGAACTGGGCAAGCCACAGCCAGCCCGATAGCGGGCCTGGCCCGGTATTGAAGCCGCCCGGCCACATATAGGCGAGAAACGGCTGGCCGAACGCGACGATGTTCGCGGCCAGAATGCCCAGCACGGCAACGCCACGGGTGAAATCGAGACTGGCAAGCCGCTCCCCTGCCCCCGTGGGCAGCGGCTCGTGTGATGGAGAAGCGGTCACCCGGCGCTGGTAGGGCCGGAAAAGCGCGGGCTCAACGGGTGACGAGGCAGCCCTGCCCGCCCGCTTTGAGGGACGCACACGCCGCTCGTGCAGCCGCCTCGCTGGGCCAGCCTTGCGCCAGCAGCCGCGTCAGGCCACCCGCCCGGACGACGAGCCTGGTCTTGCCGCCCAGCGCGGCCTGTCCGGAAAGCTGCGACCACAGCTTGTCGGCGTTGCCCGCGACCGAGAACGCACCGAGTTGCAGCTTCCAGGCTCCCCCTTGTTGAACGGGAGCAGTCTTCCTCGTGGGCCGATCCGCGCGAACGTTAGGCGCCTGAGCGATCGTGCCGGCGGAGCCTGCGCGCGTCTCTGCCTTCGACCGCGCGAAGTCTGCACCGGCGGTAGCCGGGCTCTCCTTGCCCGTCGCGCGCATCGCCTCGGCGACAGCGGCTTCCGCGGCAGCGACCGAAGAGGGCGGGACGGCAGCGGTGGCGAGCGGCTGCGGCAACCGGGCTGCGGGCAATGCCGATGGGGGGCCAGGCATTACTTGCACGGGCGAGTCCCCAGACGAGACTGCGCCCGAACCAAGATCGGCCGCAGCCATCTGGCTTGAGCGCATCGCGTCGGCCCGGACGCGCATCTGCGCAGCGAGTGCCTGGGCCTGCTCGCGCTGGGCCAGCGGCACGAATTCGTCCATCTGCCGGATCGCCGGCGCCGCCTGCGGCAAGCCAGCGGCGTTAGCCAGCGTCACCAGCGCGTAGGCGCGCACCCAGTCGCGTGGCACCATGTCGCCGTTGAAATGGGCGATGCCGAGCAGATACTGCGCGCGTGGATCGCCGCGCTCTGCCGCGGCGGTGACATAGGGCAAGGCCTGTTCGCGCCGGCCGTCCTGGAAAAGCAGCAGCCCATAGTTGTCGGCAGCCTTGAGATGCCCTTTGGCCGCTGCGCGCGCATAGAGCGTTTCCGCCTGCTTCAGGTCCTCGGGAACCCCGCGCCCGAGACGGTACGCCTGCGCGAGATTGAACAAGGCGTCGGCATCCCCCTTTGCCGCCGGCCCCCTCCATTCGGCGACCGCGCGCGCGAAGTCACCCGCCGCCCAGGCGTCGGCCCCCGCCTTAACGTCGGCCCATGCGGGCACGCTGTTGGCAAGGACGAGGCCTGTCGCGATCGCGGCGGCAATGGCTGGCCGAATGCGCATGTCGAGCTGCAATATACCCCTCGCGCCCGCCTGAACGGGCCTTCAAGCAGCCTGACATAGTGAACGGTGCGTTAGCAAAGGGTTTCTCGGCGCCTCACTTTTCGGTGCCATTACGAAGCACTCCGGCGGCACACCATTAACGCTATATTAGGGGTATGCTGCGATCCCCCAATCCCAAGGGTGCATCGGTGCGCTCTGGCAACGGGATTTCAGGGGGACCAGCCTTGCGGGTACTGGCATTGGCTTCGCAGAAGGGCGGATCGGGCAAGACCACCTTGTCCGGCCACATGGCCGTGCAGGCGCAGCGCGCCGGCGCAGGGCCGGTGGTGCTCATCGACATCGATCCGCAAGGATCGCTGGCCGATTGGTGGAACGAGCGCGAAGCGGAATACCCCGCCTTCGCCCAGACCACGGTCGCTCGCCTCGCCAGCGACCTGCAGGTGCTTCGCCAGCAGGGCTTCAAGCTCGCCGTCATCGATACACCGCCGGCCATCACGATGGCCATCCAGTCGGTCATCAGCGTCGCCGAACTGATAGTCGTGCCGACCCGGCCCAGCCCGCACGATCTGCGCGCCGTCGGCGCCACCGTCGACCTGTGCGAACGCGCCGGCAAGCCGCTCATCTTCGTGGTCAACGCCGCCACGCCCAAAGCCAAGATCACCTCCGAAGCCGCCGTTGCGCTCAGCCAACACGGTACCGTCGCCCCGATCACGCTTCACCACCGCACCGATTTCGCCGCGTCGATGATCGACGGCCGGACGGTGATGGAAGTCGATCCCGAAGGTCGCTCGGCCGCCGAAGTGACGGCGCTGTGGAATTACGTGTCCGACCGGCTCGAAAAGAACTTCCGCCGCACCGTGTTCGCCGCGCCAGGCTCGATGGCCGCGGCTCCCGGCGCCTATCGCCCGCAAGGCGGCTTCGGCCGCCGGGTCGCGCAGTAATCTCGGGACGGGGGCCGATCGCAGTGGCCGAAATCTCATTCGCCTCGCTGAGCCCGACGCTGCTCGCACGCAAGGGTGGTGCCAAGCCGGCCATGCGCCCGCAGCACGCTGCACTTGCGTCGATGCAGGGAGCGGGCCCGCTGAAGGACCCTGCCCCCGAAGTGCTTTCCGAAGCTCTCGAGGACCTGGGCTGGAACGACATGGGCGAAGGCGAGCACGCCAGCGCCGAAGTGCTCCAGCTCACGCCCATGTCCGGCCCGGAAGCATTCGAGGAGGATGCCTCCCCCGCGCAACGGCCTGCCATCGTGGAGCAGCAGGAACACCTCGCCGAACGCATTGTCGCGCCTGTCGCCCCGAAGCGCCGTCCCGCCCGGGAGCGGAGCAGCCGGGCGGCTTTCACACTGAGGCTGGATGCCGACCGGCATCTCAAGCTCCGGCTGGCCACGACCATCAAGGGAATCAGCGCACAGGCGCTGGTGACCGAGGCACTGGACGCGCTGCTGCGCCGGATGCCCGAACTCGATACACTCGCCGCGCAGGTCAAGCGGCACTGAACGGGACCACAGGGGAACTGCCATGATGACCCGCACCAACCGAACCGCAAGGATGCTGACGCTGGCCGCCGGCACCGCGCTCGCATCCGTCACGTTGGCGGGGTGCGCGACGAAAGCCGCTCCACGCGCCGATCTTTCCGCCAGCCAGGCCGAAGTCGCGCTGGCTCATGGCAAGTCTACTGAAGCGGTTCGCCATGCCGAGGCGGCAGTTCTCGCCGATCCGCGCAACCCGGTCTATCGCACGATGCTCGGCGCGGCCTACATGGACGCCGGCCGCTTCCAGGCCGCCCGCACCAGCTTCGACGATGCCCTCGAGCTGGGCGACGACAGCGCGCGCACCGCGCTCGGTTTCGCGCTCGCCGCGATCGCCACCGGCGACAAGGCAGGGGCGCTCGAAGTGCTGAACGAGTGGCGCGACGACATCCCCGCCGGCGACTTGGGCCTGGCGCTCGCGCTGGCGGGCGATCCGCAGCAGGGCGTGTTCGTGCTTTCGAACGCAGTCCGCGCTGGCGAGAATACGCCCAAGACGCGCCAGAACCTGGCCTATGCCATGGCGCTCAACGGAAGCTGGGCCGGCGCCCGGATCATGGCGGCCGAAGACGTGCCAGCCGACAAACTTGACGCTCGTCTCGCCGAGTGGGCGGAGCTCGCAGGGGCGGACCAGGGCAGCAACCGGGTCGCCGCCCTGATCGGGACCCGCGCAGTGGCGGACCCGGGCCAGCCGGTCGAACTGGCCCTGGCGAACAACCCGAGCAACGAGCAGCTCGCTGCCGAAGCCGCCGCTGCCGCAACGCCTGCAGCCGAAGAACAGCCGGTGGAAGTCGCCTACGTGGGCGGAGAACTCCCGTCCACTCAGCCCGCGGCGCCTCCCGCAAGCCCGGTCGAGGATACGACTGCCCTCGCGCTGGCCGCGCCGGTCGCCGAACAACCACGGGAATTTGCCGAGGCTTTCGCAGCCCCTGCACCTGTGGCGGCTACCCCGGCCCAGATGATTGCCGCCGCGGTCGAGTTCGTTTCCCAGCCGGTGGTACAGGATGCGCCCGTGCGGGCCGAGCCGGTCCATATGGCAGTGAGCGAACGCGCCCCCGCCCCTGTCGCAAAGGGTTTCGCTGGCAATCACGCCGGAAGCCACCTCGTTCAGTTGGGCTCCTTCTCGTCGGAAGAGAGCGCGCGGCGTGCCTGGGGCATCTACGCCAGGCGCTTCCCGCAGCTTTCGCAGTTCGACATGGTCATCACCAAGGCGGTGGTGCGCGGAAAGACCTATTATCGTGTCAACGCCGGGGGCCTGCAGCGGGCCGAGGCAAGCACGATGTGCTCGTCGGTCCGTCGCCAGGGGCAGGGTTGCTTCGCCTGGGCCGAGGGGCGACCGCTCCCCGGTGCGATTGCCCGGAGCGACATCCGCATGGCGGTACGCTGACAGTTTTCATCAGGTCATCGAGGAAGGCCTCTCCCTTGAAGGGAGGGGCCTTTTTCGTATCAGAGCGCCACGCCGCCCTTGAATAGCGCCATCACCCGCCCCTGGGTTGGCTGGCGATCGAATGGGGTATTGCCGGCGGTCGCGGCCATCTGGCTGCTGTCCACCACCCACGGGCGCTCCGGATCGACGAGCGCGACATCGCCCTGCCAGCCTTCCCGCAATTCGCCGGCATCGACGCCCAGTAGCCGGCCCGGCGCTCCGGCGAGCAGATCGAAGGCGCGCGGCAGATCGATGAGCCGGTCGCGCACAAGCGTGAGGGTCATAGCCAGCAGCGTCTCTGCACCGGCCATCCCTGGCGCGGCATCGGCGAATGGCTGGCGCTTGTCTTCCGGCCCCCGCGGATCGTGCCCGCTGGCGATGACGTCGATCGTGCCGTCGGCGATTGCCTCGCGCACCGCCTGGCGGTCGGCCTCGCTTCGCAATGGCGGCGAGATCCGGGCGAAGGTGCGAAAGTTGATGGTCGCCAGGTCCGACAACATGAAGTGTGCCGGTGTGACCCCGGCGGTCACCGCCGCCCCCCTACCCTTCGCTGCCTTCACGAGCGCAAGCGCGGCAGCGGTCGTAACCTGGCGCAGATGCAGCCGGGCGCCCGCCAGCTCAGCGAGGGCGATGTCGCGTGCCACTGCCAGCGCCTCGGCTTCGGCAGGCGCGCTCGGCAGGCCGAGACGTGTCGCCATCTCGCCGGCGGTTGCCGCGGCGTTCCCGACTAGGCCTGCATCCTCGGCATGGCTAACGACGACCATGTCGAGCATCGCGGCATACTGCAGCAGGCGCAGCATAACGCCGGAATCGGCGATCCACCCGCGGCCCGTCGCCACCGCCCGTGCACCGGCGTCCCGCATGAGCGCGATCTCGGCAAGTTCCCTGCCTGCGAGGCCGACAGTGGCAGCAGCGAGCGGATGGACCCACAGGTTGGGCTTGCCGCTCTTGGCGATGAAATTGACCCGCGCCGGGTAATCCAGTGGCGGGTCCTGGTCGGGCATCAGCGCCGCCCGGGTGACCCCGCCGAAGTGGAAGGCTGGCTTGTCGACCGAAAAGACGCCGAAATCGACCAGTCCGGGCACCACAAGTTGTCCGCGCGCTTCGACGACTTCGTCGCCCGCTCGCGGAGCATCGAATCCGGCTATGCGGCCGCCTTCGATCCGAATAGCGCCTTCTGCCACGCCCTCCCGCGTGACCAACCGTCCGCCGGTGATGGACAGGGCACCCTGCTGCTTCATGCTGTCCAGCCCTCGACCCCGCGCCGGCGGCGGGTGAGAACGTCGAGACAGGCCATGCGGATGGCGACCCCCATCTCGACCTGGCGGGTGATTATCGAGCGGTCGAGGAGGTCGGCAACCTCGCTATCGATTTCGACCCCCCGGTTCATGGGGCCGGGGTGCATCACCAGCGCGTGCGGGCGAGCGCGGGCGAGGCGCTTCCTCGTGAGGCCGTAGAGGTGATGGTATTCACGCGCCGAGGGGATGAACTGCCCGCTCATGCGCTCGTTCTGCAGGCGCAGCATCATCACCACGTCCACCCCGTCGAGCGCGCTGTCGAAATCGGTGAACGGAATGGCTCCCATCATTTCGATGTGGCTCGGCATCAGCGAAGGTGGCGCGCACACGCGCACGCTTGCGCCCAGGGCCTGAAGGCAGAGGACGTTGGACCGGGCGACCCGGCTATGGAGGACGTCGCCGCATATCGTCACGGTCAGACCCGTAAAATCGTCCGCGGCTTGCCCCCTCGCCCGCAGGGCATGGCGCAGCGCCAAGGCATCAAGCAGCGCCTGAGTGGGGTGCTCGTGCTGCCCGTCGCCGGCGTTGAGAACCGGGCAGTCGACCTTGTCCGCGATCAGCGCGGTCGCCCCGCTGCTGCCGTGCCGGATGACAATCGCGTCCGGCTGCATGGCATTGAGCGTGATGGCCGTATCGATCAGCGTTTCGCCCTTTTTCACGCTGCTCTGGGCGGCATGCATGTTGACCACGTCGGCGCCCAGCCGCTTGCCCGCTATTTCGAAGCTGAGCAGCGTGCGGGTGGAATTCTCGAAGAAGGCGTTGATGACCGTCAGGCCCGCCAGCAGACCGCTGTGCTTGGCGGCGCCGCGGTTGAGTTCGACCCACTGTTCCGCCTCGTCGAGAAGGAACAGGATCTCGTGCCGCTCGAGCTGGGCGATCGCCAGCAGATCGCGGTGCGGGAAGGCGCGCGCACCAGCCGGGTAGCGGCTGGCGGAGCGAGATGGTTCCGCCGATGTCATTGAAGCCATGTCGTTGGCCGGAAGCTATCGACCGGTCAAGTGCATTCGGGTGGCATTGCGCGACGCAAGTCCGTAGAGCTGGTGCTTCAAGCTTCTTCCCGGGATATTTTCTTACGATGTCTTTCGCCCGCAAGGTCTGGCACCTGATCGTCGCCGTCAAGGACGGGCTCAGCCTGCTGTTCCTGCTGCTTTTCTTCTTCGCGCTCTACGCGGTGCTCACTGCCCGGCCCAGCGCGGCGGCAGTCCAGGAAGGAGCGCTGC
The DNA here is from genome assembly GCF_014644315.1 of Tsuneonella deserti. Taxonomy (NCBI): domain Bacteria; kingdom Pseudomonadati; phylum Pseudomonadota; class Alphaproteobacteria; order Sphingomonadales; family Erythrobacteraceae; genus Tsuneonella; species Tsuneonella deserti. Next base: position 1,955,401 of record NZ_BMKL01000001.1, read on the forward strand.
TGCTCGAGCTCGACGGCACGATCGTCGAGGAAAAGAGCGAGGTCGATTTCCTCTCCGCGGTGATGGCGGGTGAGGCTCCCGCCCGCGAATTCGACGTGCAGGAACTGGTCCACGCGATTGACGCGGCGTCCACGGACGACCGGATCAAGGCCGTGGTGCTCGATCTCTCGCAGTTCGTCGGCGGCGGACAGGTGCACATAAACGAAGTGGGAGCCGCCCTCGACCGCGTACGCAAGACGGGCAAGCCGGTCCTCACCTGGGCGGTCGCCTATGCCGACGATGGCTTGTTGCTGGCGAGCCACGCGAGCGAGATATGGGTCGATCCCCTGGGCGGCGCGATCGTCCTCGGCCCTGGCGGCAATCATCTCTACTACGGAGAGCTGCTGAAGAAGCTCGACGTCAACGCCCGCGTGTTCAAGGTCGGCACCTACAAAAGCGCGGTAGAGCCCTACATCCGCAGCGACATGTCGGAGCCGGCGCGCGAGAATTACACGCAGCTTTACGGTTCCATGTGGAGCGAGTGGCAGGACAGTGTGAAGAAGGCGCGGCCGAAGGCGAACCTCGCACTGGTCGCGAAGGATCCGGTCGGCTGGTTCAGGGCCGCGGGCGGCGATGCGGCGACCGCGGCCAGGAACGCCGGGCTGGTCGACCGTCTGGGCGACAAGATCGCGTTCGGAAGGCGGGTGGCCGAGGTCGCGGGGCGGGACCGTTGGGACGACGCGCCCGGCGCCTATGCCAAAACCGATCTGGAGCCGTGGCTGGCGGATAACGAACCGGACGACAGCGGCAAGGCTATTGGCGTGATCACCATTGCTGGCGAGATCGTCGACGGAGATGCCGGCCCCGGAACCGCCGGTGGAGACCGGATCGCCGAAGAGCTCAACAAGGCGCTCGACGACGACTTGGCCGGGTTGGTCGTGCGGGTGGATTCGCCGGGTGGGTCGGTGATGGCGAGCGAGCAGATCCGCCGCGCCATCCTGCGCTATAAGTCCAGGGGCGTTCCCATCGCCGTGTCGATGGCCAATGTCGCCGCCAGCGGCGGTTACTGGGTATCGACTCCCGCCCAGCGCATCTTTGCCGAGCCTGACACGATCACCGGCTCGATCGGGATATTCGCGGTCATCCCCACGTTCGAGAATGCCGCCGAGAAGTGGGGTATTCATTCGGACGGAGTGAAAACCACCCCGCTTTCCGGACAACCCGACCTTATCGCGGGTCTGCCCCCTGAGGCCGACGCGATGATGCAAAGCTACATCGAGAATGGCTATCGGGATTTCATCCGCCGGGTTTCGCAGTCGCGCAAGATGACGGCGCAGCGTGTCGATGCCATCGGACAAGGCCGGGTTTGGGATGGCGGTGCCGCTCGCCAGATCGGCCTCGTCGATCAATACGGCGGGCTTCCGGACGCGCTGGAATGGGTCGCTGCCCAGGCAAAGCTGGGCGATGGGAACTGGCACGCGGAATACCTCGGCGAGGATAGAGGCACAACCGACACCCTGCTTCGCCAGTTGCTGATCGGCGATGGCGAGGAGCGCGGGCAAACGCCGGACGTGTTCGCCCTACTCGCTGGGCGTCAGCAGGCGCTCCTCGGCCAGATCGAGGCCGACGCCGAACGGCTTACCCGCGTTCAGGGAATGCAGGCATACTGCCTGGAATGCGCACCGGTGACAGGCCAGTTGCCGAAGGGCACCCTGTCCGGGTGGTTGGTCAAGCTGCTCGCCCTGCTGGGATAGGCGCTTGCCAAGCGGGCGGACGGATGGCAAAGGCGCGCCCCTGTCCGGCCCGCCAATCGATTGGCGGCCTTGCGACGGGCGCGTAGCTCAGCGGTAGAGCACACCCTTCACACGGGTGGGGTCACAGGTTCAATCCCTGTCGCGCCCACCATCTTTTCAATGATTTAGAAGAGATGGTCGTCGGATATACAGCCTCTGATTGAAGCTGATGCCGCCGCAGCGCCAGGCCATTGGATTGTTCGCCCGGCTGGAGGGCCGCAGGTCGTTCCTGATTTTTTCTCCTATCGTTGGTAAGTTCGTCTTTGTTCCTCCCCAAAATTGGGGATACGAGAAGTGTCCTCCCGACACCTCGGAACCGGGCGCCTCAGCTACTGGCTCAGTGTGCCCCCATCGCATGCATCGTTGCGACACCCATCAAAACACCTTGCGCAATTCCAGCTCGACGGCCCGTCCGGTTGGGTTGCGGTAGGCACCTTGGAAATGAAGCGATATCAGGCCATTGGCGTCGAGGACGCGCTGGCGATATTGCTGAACAGGCTCGTGTGCCGCGGAAATGGTGATGTCGTGGTGGACGGTCTTGCTCTTGGGACCGCCGGTCACTTTAACCCACTCGCAGGTGACGTCGTAAGTCTTGACTTCGTCGTAGACGAACGAAACAGCTGTGGCGTTCTTCTGGGCGGCCGCATTGTTCCAGCCGAAGGCGAGCTGCACGTCGTTACACGTGAGCAGCAAGACAGATGGTCGAGCATTTCGCTGCGCGCGGACATCAGTGCGCGCCCACCTCTAATTCGCAGCGCACAGTGGTTTTGGCGGCAGCGCTTGACCCTGACACGGTGTCATACCTGATAAGGTTCCCGCAAGCGATTCGCGTGGAGCAGGCAGATGCATCAACACCGACACGAGCATGACTGCTGCGCGAGCGGTTCTTCCGCAGACGAGCGAGTCCATCAGGCGACCACTGATCCGGTGTGCGGGATGAAAGTCGATCCGGCGACCGCCGAGCACAGCGATGATTTCGCAGGCTCGCGCTTCCACTTTTGCAGCGCGCATTGCCTCGCCCGGTTCAAGGCCGATCCCGCGCGCTACCTCCGCCCGGCCGCCGCCCGAGACGTCGTCGAAGTCGCGGCTGGCACGATCTGGACCTGCCCGATGCATCCCGAGATCCGCCAGGAAGGACCGGGCACCTGCCCGATCTGCGGAATGGGCCTGGAACCGCTGGAACCGGAGCTCGAAGAGGGGCCAAACCCCGAATTGATCGACATGACGCGGCGCTTCTGGACAAGTGCCGCGCTCGCGCTGCCGCTGGCCGTCCTGGCGATCGCGATGGAGCTGTTCGGCTGGCAGGGCCTGCCGATGCGGGTCACCCAATGGTTGCAGTTCGCCCTCGCCACACCGGTTGTCCTGTGGTGCGGCTGGCCCTTTTTCGAGCGGTTCTGGCAATCTCTGCGCACCCGCCACCTCAACATGTTCACCCTCATCGGGCTCGGGGTGGGCGTGGCCTATACCTACAGCGTCGTGGCCACGCTGGCTCCGGGAAGCTTTCCACCTTCGCTGAGGACGATGGACGGCCTCGTTCCGGTCTATTTCGAAGCGGCCGCCATGATCACCGCACTGGTTCTTCTGGGCCAGGTGCTGGAACTGCGTGCGCGTGCGGCGACCGGGTCGGCGATCCGCGCGCTTCTGGGGCTGGCGCCGAAGACCGCCCGGAAAGTAACCGGGGCGGACCAGGATGAGGACGTACCGCTCGATCAGGTACAGGTCGGCGATCTTCTGCGCATTCGGCCCGGTGAGAAAATTCCGGTCGATGGCGTGGTCGTCGAAGGACGCAGCTCGGTCGACGAGGCGATGATCAGCGGTGAGCCGGTGCCGGTCGAGAAGACCGAGGGCGACCGCGTTACCGGCGCGACCGTCAACGGCACCGGCAGCATGGTAATGCGCGCCGACCGGGTGGGGCGTGACACCATGCTGTCGCAGATCGTTCGAATGGTGGCTGACGCACAGCGGTCCAGGGCGCCGATCCAGGCCTTGGCCGACAAGGTTTCCGGCTGGTTCGTGCCCGCTGTCGTGCTAGCCTCGATCATCACCTTCGTCGCCTGGAGCTTTTTGGGGCCCGAACCGCGCACCGTCCATGCCCTGGTGAACGCGATCGCCGTTCTCATCATCGCCTGTCCTTGCGCGCTGGGACTGGCCACGCCGATGTCGATAATGGTTGGCACCGGCCGCGGAGCGCAGGCCGGGGTTCTGGTGAAGAACGCCGAGGCGCTCGAGCTGACCGAGAAGATCGACACCCTGGTCATCGACAAGACCGGCACGCTTACTGTTGGCAAGCCACGGCTGGTGGCGGTCCATCCTGTCGCGGGCATGGATGAGGACACTGTACTGCGTCTTGCCGCCGCGCTCGAACGTGGCAGCGAGCATCCGCTCGCGGCGGCCATGGTCGAAGCGGCGCAGGAACATGGGATTGCCGTCCCGGAAAGCGCCGACTTCGCGTCCGTCACTGGCAAGGGCGTCACGGGCACAGTCGACGACCGGCCGATCGCGTTGGGCAACGGGGCTCTCATGGACTCCCTCCACATCGACAGCAGCGCATTGGAAGATGCGGCGGACGAGCACCGCTCAAAGGGCGAGGGAGTCATGTTCGTAGCTGTCGACGGCAGCCTGGCCGGAGTCCTCGCCGTGGCCGATCCGGTAAAGGACGGCGCCGCAGCGGCCGTCGCGGAGTTGCGGCGGAGCGGCATTCGCGTCGTCATGATGACGGGGGACAACCGGAAAACCGCCGAAGCGGTGGCGCGGCGCGTGGGCATCGACGAAGTCATGGCGGACGTCCTGCCGGCCCGGAAGCAGGCGAACGTGGAGGAACTGCGTCGAGCGAGCCGCCGCGTGGCCATGGCCGGAGACGGAATCAACGATGCGCCGGCCCTTGCCGCTGCGGACGTCGGGATCGCGATGGGAACCGGCACCGACGTGGCGATGGAAAGCGCAGCCATCACCTTGCTCAAGGGGGACCTCGGCGGGATAGTCCGGGCGCGGCATCTGAGCCGGGCGACGATGCGCAACATCCGCCAGAACCTGTTCTTCTCGTTCGTATTCAACGCCGCGGGCGTGCCGATAGCGGCCGGCGTGCTTTACCCGTGGTTCGGGCTTCTGCTGAGCCCCATCATCGCGGGAGCGGCGATGGCCTTCAGCTCCGTCGCCGTGATCGGAAATTCCCTGAGGTTGAGGAGCGTGCGGCTGTGAAGATCGGTGAAGCATCCACTCTGTCGGGAGTCAGCCAGCGCATGATCCGACATTATGAAAAGATCGGCCTTATGCCTGCTGCGGCCCGTCGGGAAAGTGGATATCGCGACTACAGCGAAGCGGATGTTCACACGCTGCGTTTTATCGGCAGGGCACGTGACCTGGGTTTCTCGATCGCCGAAATCGGACAGCTGGTTGCCCTGTGGAACGATCGCGATCGATCGAGCGCGGACGTCAAGGCGCTGGCGCTGGCGCGGGCGGCCGAACTCGATCGCAAGGCGCATCATCTGGAAGAGATGCGCGACGCCCTATTGGCGCTCGCTTCGCGCTGCCACGGCACCGACCGGCCCGATTGCCCGATCATCGGCGGGCTAGAGGCAGCATGACCATCCAACGGACCGCCGGCGTTGACCTCTCGCCTTCTCCAGCAAGTCTTTCTCATGCGTGACACGATGCCATTGAGCCGGCGGGGCTTCGTCACCGGTGGCGCCGCCATCCTTGGCCTCGCGGGCGCCTTTCCCGCGTGGGCGCGCACGGGCAGCCAAGGCCTCGCCGCAAAGGGCTCGGGCCTGGTCACAGGACCAAACATCGACCTGTCGATCGCGGCCGCCGAGCTCGCGGTGAACAGGAGATCAGGACACGCGGTGACCATCAACGGTTCGATCCCGGGCCCGCTTATCCGGTTGAAGGAAGGGCAGGAGGTTCGCCTACGGGTGAGCAATCACCTCCACGAGGATACCTCGATCCACTGGCACGGCCTGATCGTGCCGTTCGAAATGGACGGAGTACCAGGCGTCAGCTTTCCGGGTATCAAGCCGCACTCGACCTTCGAGTACCGCTTCCCCATCCGGCAGTCCGGTACCTATTGGTATCACAGCCACAGCGGGCTGCAGGAGCAGGTGGGGCACTACGGACCGCTGATCATCGATCCCGAGGGAGCCGATCCCGTTGCTTACGATCGGGAGCACGTGATCGTGCTGTCCGACTGGAGCTTTCTGCATCCCCACACGATCTTCACGCGGCTGAAGCAGGAAGGCGGCTTCTTCAATCGCCAGAAGCTCACCCTTGCAGACAGGCTTGGCGACAAGACCGATCCGATGACGCCGGCGGAACGCGACATGTTCGCTCGCATGCGGATGGACCCAACTGATATCTCGGATGTGACCGAGGCAGCGTATACGTTCCTGATCAACGGTCACAGCGCCGACGAAAACTGGACCGGGTTGTTCACGCCCGGCGAGCGCGTTCGCCTTCGCATCATCAATGCCGCCGCGCAGACGACCTTCAACTTTCGAATTCCCGGCCTGCCGATGACTGTCGTCGCCACCGATGGAAACAATGTCCGACCGGTGGAGATCGACGAGTTCCAGATCGGTAACGCCGAGACGTACGACGTAATCGTGCGGCCCGGTGACCAGCCCTGCGCGCTGGTAGCCGAAGCAATCGATCGATCCGGCATGGGCGTGGCGACGCTTGCGCCCCGCGCCGGGATGCGCGCGGCCGCCCCGCGGCTTCGCGAGCGACCGACGCTGGGCATGAAAGACATGGGAATGGGCAATTCAAGCGCCCACGATCATATGGCTACCAAGACCGACGGGATCGACCATGCCGCCATGGACCACACGGCAGCACCCCCGCCGTCGCACCAACCCATGCGCGCACCACCGCCTATGCAACCTGCGGAAGATCACGGCAGCATGAACATGCGCGATGCATCCAGGGTGGATTTTCCGCTCGGTGCCGGGGTCGACATGATCGCGCCGATGCCGGTCGACCGTACGGGCGACCCGGGGGTCGGACTGGAAGACGTCGGCCATCGCGTCCTGACTTACAAGGACCTCGTTTCGCTCGAGCCCCGCAGCGACACGCGGCTGCCGGGCCGCATGATCGAGATCCATCTGACCGGGAACATGGAACGCTTCATGTGGTCGCTCGATGGAGAACAATTGTCCGAAAACCCCGAACCCTACCGTTTCGCGCGCAACGAGCGAGTGCGGATGCGGCTGATCAACGACACGATGATGACTCACCCGATGCACCTGCACGGCCACTTCTGGGAACTCGTCAACGGCCATGGCGACCGACAGCCGCTCAAGCACACGGTCCGGGTTCTCCCCGGTGGCTATGTCGATCTCGATCTCACCGCGGATGCGCCTGGAGACTGGGCGTTCCACTGCCATCTGCTCTACCACATGCACGCGGGGATGATGCGCATCGTTAAAGTGCGTCCTCTCGAAGGAGAGCCGGCATGAAGATACTCTTCAGCCTGCTCGTCCTGCTGGCCGGGTCCCCGGCGGCGGCGCAGCACGCCGGTCATCAATCCTCGCCTGAGGAAACCATGGCAAGTTGTCCGCCAGAACACGCCGCGATGGGGCACTGCACGCCTGCGCTTCCGGAGCCGCCGCCTCAGCCCGCCGCCCCCGCCAGACAACCGACCGAAAGCTGCCCGCCCGAGCATGCGGCAATGGGGCACTGCACTCCGAAAGAGACTGAGCCCTCAACCGCTTCCCCGCCCGCAGTCGCTCTGTCCGGACCGGAGAATGCCGCTGATGCGGTTTACGGCGCGGGTGCGATGGCGTCGGCCCGCAAGGCCATGTTGCGCGAGCACGGCGACGTGCCCGCTCACAAGCTGCTTATCGACCGTGCCGAAATCCGGTCCCGCCAAGGTGAGGACAGTTACCTGGTCGATACCCAGGCCTGGTACGGCGGCGACATCGACAAGCTGTGGCTCAAGTCCGAAATCGAGGGCGGTTTCAATGGCGGCCTCGACAGCGCCGAAGTCCAGGCGTTGTGGAGCCATGCAATCGGGCCGTGGTTCGATCTGCAAGCGGGGGTTCGCCAGGATGCCGGTCCGGGCCGGGATCGCACTCACTTCGCACTCGGCGTCCAAGGCCTGGCCCCGTACTGGTGGGAGACCGACGCGGCCCTTTTCGTATCGACCAAGGGTGAAGTGACCGCCCGGTTAGAGGCAGAGCACGATGCGCGGATCACGCAGAAGCTGATACTGCAGCCAAGGGCCGAGGTGGGTTTTTCGTTTCAGGACACTCCCGAACTCATGGCTGGAGCCGGAATAACGGATGCCAGCCTCGGCGCGCGCCTCCGTTACCAGATCGCGTCCACCTTCTCCCCCTACCTCGGCGTGGAATACGAGCGAGCCTTCGCCGGGACAGCGCGCTACCGGCGGCTTGAGGGAGAGCGCGCGGGTGGATGGAACTTTCTGGTCGGCCTGCGAACCTGGTTCTGAAACCGGTTCGCGACGCAGATCAGGCCAGCCAGGCGAGCAGCAAGCCGCAGGCGGCCGTCGCCGCGAGTGTCCGCACTATGCTCCAGCGCAAGGCAAACACGAGAACGGCGGCGATGACTGCGATCAGCGCCGGCTGCCACTGGAAGCTGGCCGGTTCGGGGAACTGCAGCCGCATCGGCCCCGCCTCGATCCAGGCAACCTGCGCGAAAAGAACATGGAGAGCGAACCACAGCGCGAGGTTGGCGACCACGCCGACCACCGCCGCGGTGACCGCCGCGAGGCCACCTTTGAGAAAGGGCGCGCGCTGAAGCCGGTCCATCCACGGCGCCATCGCGAAAATCCACAGAAAGCACGGCGCGAACGTTTCCCAGGTCGTCAGCGCCGCACCGAGGATTCCTGCAACGATGGGGCTGAAGGGCTCGGGCGCGCGGAAGGCCACGAGATAGCCGACGAACTGGGTCACCATGATCAGCGGCCCAGGCGTGGTCTCCGCGAGACCGAGCCCGTCCGCCATTTCGCCGCCGCTAAGCCAGCCGAAGCTGCTTACAGCCTCCTGCGCCATATACGACAGCACCGCGTAGGCACCGCCGAAGGTGACCACGGCAAGCTGGGAGAAGAACACCCCGATGTCCCACAGGACATGGTCGCGTCCAAGGAAGACAAAAACAGCAGCCATCGGCGCAGCCCAGATCGCGGACCAGACCAAAATCGCCTTGATCGTGGCGGCCCACGGGTGGGCAGAGACGCGAGCCGATGCGGGGGCCGGATGGAGCGCCAGCAATTGTGGCCGGCTCCGCCCGACTACCGCGCCAATGCCCAGCGCAGCAAGAATGACCAGAGGAAAGGGTGCATCGAACAGAAACAGGGCCACGAACGCGGCGATGGCGAGCCCGCGCTGAACCGGCGTTTTGATCGCCCGTCCGGCGATCCGCAAGAGCGCCTGAACGATGATCGCCAGCACCGCGGCCTTGATCCCCATAAAGATTGCCGCGAACCAGTCGAGATCCGCGGCCATCCCGTAAAGGATCGATAGCGCGAGCATCACCAGCGCACCGGGGATCACGAACAGCATCCCCGCGACCGCGCCGCCCTTCCACCCGTGCAGTTTCCAGCCGATCCAGGTGGCCAACTGCTGCGCCTCGGGACCCGGAAGAAGGTGGCACAAATTGAGCGCCTGAAGGAATTCCTCCTCCTCGATCCAGCGTCGCTCGTCGACCAGTTCACGGTGCATCAGCGCGATCTGGCCCGCCGGTCCGCCGAACGAGAGACAGCCGATCCGGGCCGAAACGCGCGTAAGTTCGGCGAAGCCCGGATGATGGAGGGAAGCTGAGCTCATGCGCGCCACATCTCCTTGCCCGCTTCAGCCGGAACCATCAGAAAATCGGCCACGCCTTGGCGATGCTGTACACGCTGGTGGAAATCAGCACGACGGATACCGCGAGCAGGAGCAGCCGGGGCCTTATCCGCTTGGCGAACATGGCACCCAGCGGAGCGGCGAGGACTCCACCGACGATGAGACCGACGGTGGCGACGGTGAACGCCTTCAGGCCGAGCGTCAGCAAGAACGTGACAGAGACAGTCAGCGCCAGCAGGAACTCGGCCGAATTGACCGTGCCGATCGTCTTGCGCGGCTCGCCGCCTTGTACGAGCAGGTTGGAAGTGACGACCGGACCCCAGCCGCCGCCCCCAGCGGCGTCCAGGAAGCCCCCCGCCAGCGCGAGCGGGCGAGTGGTCTTGGGGTCTTCGAACCTCGGCTCCACGTTCAGCCTTATCGCGCGGTAGAACAGGTAGAGCCCGATCAGCGTGAGGTAAGCCATCACGAAAGGTTTCGCCGCCGACGCGTCGATGTTGGACAGCACGTATGCGCCGAGGATTCCGCCGGCCACGCCAAATGGGACAAGGCGCCTGAACAGGCCCCAGTCCACGTTGCGATGGAGAATGTGACTGGCTCCGGACGCACCGGTGGTAAACACCTCGACCAGGTGGACGCTGGCCGAGGCGGCTGCAGGAGGCACGCCGATGCTCACCAGCAGCGTCTGCGAGATGACCCCGAAGGCCATGCCCAGTGCCCCGTCGATCAGCTGGGCGACAAAACCGATCGCAATGAACGGGAGAATGCCGGCCATCGTGAATGTGGAAAGTTCAAGCATGCGTAAATCCTCTCGTGAGGTCGTTACCGAAGGACTAGAACTGGGCCTGGATGGTGAACCCGTAGGTGCGCGGGTCTCCCAGGTTGCCGACGATCAGGCCGGTGTTGCCGCTGGGAACCTGGAGCTGCTCGAAGTAATGCTGGTCGAACGCATTGCGGATCCACCCGAACAGATTGATGCCCCGATCGCTGCGAAAACCGAGCCGGAAATTGTGCAGCGAATACCCGTCCACCCAGGTGTAAACCGATGGAGTCGGATTGGATGAGAAGTTGGACCGGTAGCTGCCGTCGTATCCAGCGTATGCCTCACCAGTCAGGCCCAGCACGGTAGCCGGCAGGGTTGCTTCGCCGCCAAACGAGAACGACCATTTCGAGACGCCCGGAAGCCGCTGTCCCGAAATGTCGCAATTGGCGGGGCTGATCCCGCTGGGAGTGCCCGGCGCGCTCGGGGCCTGGCCGGGGGCCGCGATGGCGCCGCCGGAAAGCTCGGGCGGGCACGGCGCGTCGACGAACTTTCGGTATCGCGCGTCGGTGTAGGCACCGTTCACGTAAGCGTTGAACCGCGCGCTCGGCCGGACCGAAAAGTCCAGCTCCACGCCTTGGCTGCGAACTGCCCCGGCGCTGGCGAGATAGCCGCGCAACACCCCGAGCTGTCCGTTGGTGACGAGCGCCTGATAATTGCCGATGTCGGTCCGGAAAGCGGCGAGGTTTGCGGTGGCCCGCCGACCCCAGAACTGTGTCTTGAGGCCTGCTTCGTAGTGATTGACCGATTCGGGCTGAACGGTTGCGGCAGCCAGGATCGGGTTGCCCTGCGTGTCGGCGGGGACGCCGTTGAGATTGACGCCGCCCGATTTGAACGACTTGGCGTAAGTCGCGTATGCGAGAACGTCCGGCGTCAGTTCGTAGCTCGCCTTGAGGTCGTAGCTGAGGTTCCAGTCGTTGTAAGCGACGTCGAACCGCTGCGGCGCGAGTACCCCGCGCTGGGCGACGATGCGCGGGTCGGTACTGGCGAAGGTCACCAGTTGGCCCTGCGCATTGGTCACGACCGAATCGTACAGCCCGTTCTTTTTGTCATAATTCACGCGGATGCCGGGGGTGAACGTCAGCGCATCGGTGACATGCCAGCTTACCTGCCCGAAAAGCGCGGCACTGGTGTTGTCGAGCCGGATATCGTTGTCGGCTCGCAAGCCGGCGAGCACGCTAGGGTCGTTCGCCAGCGCACCGCTCAGCAACCAGCGGCTCGCCGCCGGGCCCTGTTCCTGCACCCCCTGGGTGCGGACCTTCTGCTTGAACCCGAACGCACCGGCGACGAGGTCCAGCGCCCCCAGCCGCCCGGTGAAGCGAAGCTCCTGGGTCCACTGATCCTGCTGGGAGGGGTTCATCGACCGAATGGTGATCGGCAACCCTGTAAAGTCACGGTCGTTTTCGGGCTTCCAGTCCCAGAACCGCCAGGCCGTGACCGAGGTGAGGTTGCCCGGCCCGACATCCCAATTGGCCCGCAGGGAGACGCCTCCAAGCTTGTTCCCAGCATTGAGACTGGCGTCGAGATCGGTCAGCCTATCGAACGGATCCAGGCTCACCGGGGCATAGCTCTGCGCCGCCGCCAGCGCGGCGAACTGCCTGGCGAGCGGGCGCTGGGTGGCTCCGGTTTTCACGAACACGGTGCCGCAGCACTCGGGATCCTGTTCGCTGTAGTCTCCCGCCAGGGTGACGCTGAGGGCCGTGGTCGGCTCCCACAGGAATTGCGCCCGCAGTCCGAGATTGTCCTGCTCGTTGATCTTCTGCCGCGAAGTGACGTTATAGATCGTCCCGTCGCGGCTGGTGCTCGACAGCGCGAGCCGGGCGGCAACCTTGCCGCTCAGCGGCCCGGAAATGGCGGCCTTCGCCTGGCGGTAGCCAAGGTTGCCCACGGAGACCTCGGCGCGCCCTTCGAAGGCGAAGGTTGGCTGGCGCGTGGTGATGTTGATGGCGCCTGCGGTCGTATTCTTGCCGTAAAGCGTGCCCTGCGGCCCGCGCAGCACTTCGATCTGCGCGACGTCGAGGAAGTCGAACGTCGCCGAGGCGACGCGCGAGTTATAGACATCGTCGATGTAGATGCCGACGCCCTGCTCGATGCCATCGTTGGTCAAGCCGAAAGGCACGCCGATGCCGCGGATGTTAACCGCGGTGTTGCGTGGATTGGAGCTGTAGAACTGCAGCGTCGGAGTAAGCTGCTGCAGGCGCCCGACGTTGAAGCTGCCAGTGCTGTCGATGTGCTCGCCGCCGACCACCGAAACGGCGATGGGCACGTCCTGCGCCTGCTGCGAGCGGCGGGTGGCGGTGACGATGATGGCGTCCTCGTCACGGGCGCCGGTGCCGATCGACGAAGGGGTGCCGCCGATCTGCGGCGTCTCGGTCACGGCGTCCGTCTGCTGGGAAAGAGCGGGGCTGGAGAAAGCGCCTGCGGCGATGCCGGCAAGCAGGAAAAGGCGAAGATGCAAAGGTCGGTATCCTCATGATGGCCCCAACCGGCCTGTCACACGCGAAAAGGTGCGAAGATCGGTTGGCTTGGGGCGCATCCGGAGGTCCGGTCTGGCCGATGCTAAGTGTGAATTGGCCGCTTTCCGGCGGCTGCTAATCAGGTGAAGCGGCGACGTTCGGTGACGTCCACCTGCATCAGCTTCCCGTCGTGGATAGTCAGCTGAATGACGCCATAGCTGAGCCGCTCGAGCGCCTCGACTATAACCTGCAGGTGCTCGGGAAGATGGGCGGGGTCGAGGCGGTCGTGAATCTTGCCCATGCTGGATCTCCGTCGATGAGGGTCGCGGCCGTCTTGAGTGTCATATTCTCAACTAATGCGGTTGACAATAAGGTTGCGGTAGCACGTGACAAAACTCGGCATGAGATGAGCGAAGGTCAGCTTTCCTCGTCGGTTGGGGCGGGAACGGGGTCGATCCGATCGGACAAGCGAATTGAATCGAGGATCTCGGCTGTCCGGTCGCGCACCTCGAGCATCAACGCCCGTGTGCGGCACTCCCCTTCCTCCACACAATTGCGGCACTTCTCGTGCGCAAAACGGCTGGCGCACGGAACAAGCGCAAGCGAGCCACGCATGACGCGGATCAGATCGCCATAAGTGATGTCGATCGGCGACACGGCCAGCCAGTAGCCACCGTCCTTTCCGCGTTGCGAGGCGACCACTCCGAAGCGTGAAAGTTCGGACAGGATCGTGGTGAGGAAGTTTGCCGGAATGTTCTGGGCAGCCGCGATCTCGGCCAGTTGCACTGGCCCCTCTCCATAGCGATCGGCCAGGTGCTGCATCGCCCTGATGGCGTAACGGGTCTTCTGGGAAAGCACGGGCGACAATTGCTCTCCACAAGTCCGATCCGCAAGTCATGGCGGGCTTTCGTGACTACGGGGGTTTGCGGATTTTGCGCTCGGGTAACGCAGCGCAGACTTGCCTACGAGTGCACCGAGGAGGTTTGGATGCCTGATACCCGTGTCACGAGCGGACCAGCGCCGCGCTGTGCCATAATCGTGTGCCATCCCCGGGTGGACAGTTACTGCGCGTCGCTGGCGCACAAGGCGCGTGACGTCGCGAAGGAATGCGGGTTCACACCCGTCGTCAGGGACCTGTACTCGGTTGGGCTCGACCCCGTGCCGCACGCGCGGGATCTTGCCCTGCACGAAGGTGGCGCCCGCCCCGCCCCCGACGTCGAGCAGGAGCTGCAGATACTTGGCTCGCCCACGGCGGTGATCCTCGTCTACCCGATCTGGTTCGGCAGTCCGCCGGGACTGTTGAAATGCTATATCGAGCGGATCCTCGGAGCCGGCTTCGGTGGCCCGGGAACCGTGCCGCTGCCAGCCAGTGCCCGCCCGCAGCTCCTGCTTACGATCGCGACCTCGGGAGCCAGCACTGACTGGATCGACAAGAAGGGCATCGCCGCAAGTGCCGGCCGCCTGTTCGGCGCCTATCTCGCCGGAGCACTCGCGATCGGCACGGCGGAACACGTGGCCATCGACAATGTCGTGCCGACAATGCCGCCGAAACGGGGGGAGGACGGCCTGAGCCTGGTGGAGAAACGCGTGAAGGCGGCGCTCCTCCATCTTTGGCAAGTGCAGGAGAAGGGCCTCGATCATTGGGAAACGCTCCCCAGTCCGACTGCCTGATTTGCCCCAGGTTCGGATATAACCGCTTGATGCTCCTGACCCTGGGAAAACATAGAAGCCGATGACCATCGACCAATTCGAGGCACTCGGCCTCGCGCTCCTGCTCGGTACATTGGTCGGGGCGGAACGGGGGTGGCAGTCGCGCGAGGAACTTCCCGGCACGAGGGTCGCCGGGATTCGCACGTTCGCCTTGCTTGCGCTGCTCGGCGGGATTGCCGGATTGCACATCGCTACACCGCTGTCGGCTCTGTCGCTCCTGCTGGTCGCCGGCGCGCTGCTCGCGCTTCTGCTGGGGTACCGCGCCGACATGCACCATGACGCAAGGGTGAGCGCGACTTCGACGATCGCGGGCGTGCTGACGGTCGGATGGGGCGCGACGGCCGGGGCGGGCGAATTCGCGCTCGCCTCCGTGGGGACCGGCGCCACTCTCGTTCTCCTCGCCTCGCGTCGCGGGCTCCATCACCTGCTCGAGCACGTGAGCGAGACGGACCTGCAGGCATCGCTTCGCCTGGTGCTCGTGGTGCTGGTGGTGCTCCCCTTGTTGCCGGACGCAAACCTTGGGCCGTTCGGGGCACTCAACCCGCGGCGCATCTGGCTCGTCGTCGTGACCACCGGAAGCATCTCCTTCATCGGCTACATGCTCGCGCGGTGGCTGGGCGAGCGGCGCGGGATGCTTGCTGTCGCAATCGTCGGCTCGATGGTTTCCTCGACTGCCGTGACGCTGGAAGCGGCGCGGCGTCTGCGGGAAGGAGCCGCCGGTGGGTTCGTCAACGCGGCTGTCCCGCTCGCGTCCGCGGTGATGCTGACGCGCTCGCTGGTGCTCGTCGCGCTGCTAGCTCCGGCGGCGTTGGTGGCGGTCGCTTCCGCGGTGGCCCCTGCCCTCGGGGTTTCAGTTATCGCCGCCGGCCTGCTGCTGATCGTGCGGAAGGCGAGCGAGCGGGACGGAGGCGGCAAGCCACCCCAGGCCCCGGGGTTGGGACTGGCGCTGCTCTTCGCGGCGAGTGTGGCGATCCTCGCGCTCGCCAGCGCGTGGGTCGAGCATAACTGGGGTGACCGTAACGCCGCGCTCGTCATCGCCACCGGCGGAACGTTCGATATCGATGCGGCGATCGCCGCGGTGGGTGCGCTGCCTTCGGGCACTTTATCGCCGCGCGCCGCGGCACTCGCCCTCACCGCGCCCACCCTGTTGAACACCTTGTTCAAGCTCGTGCTGTTCGTCGGGATCGCCGGCTGGCGCAGATCGCTTGCCGGCACGGTCAGCCTCGCCCTGGTCGCCGTGGTCCTGGGCGGGGCGGTAGTGATCCTGCTAGGGGCGTGACGCTTAGCTCCGCCCGGTTTCGCCAGTGACCAGTTCGGCCAGCCGCTCCAGAAACGGCGCCTGGCTGGGAAGAACCCATGCCTGCGCCTCCTCGATTCCGAACCAGCGGGCCTCATCGACCTCGGGAAAGCTTGCCCATCGTCCGCTCCCTCGCGGCCATTCCATGGTGAAGGAGTTGGAACTGACGGTTGCTGGATCAATCGACTGCTCTGCGGCAAATGCTTCGACAACCTTGCCGCCCTTCTGCCGCACGATACCAAGCGGCTTGAGCTCTCCGCACAGCTCAATTCCCGTTTCCTCGGCGAACTCCCGGCGCGCGGCTGCATCGGCTGTCTCGCCAGGGCCGATCAGTCCCTTGGGAAGCTGCCAGGCTCCCTGATCCCGCGACCGCCAGAAGGGACCGCCGGCATGAACGAGCAGGACTTGGAGTTCTCCGGCAGAGATACGATAGACCAGGACGCCGGCGCTTTGCGGCGATCGGCTGTCGTCCTTGGCGGGTCTCACGCTCTTCACGGGCACTGAACGCGCGGACCGGCTGTAGAGCCCAAAAAAAGAGGCAGTCCGTCAGGAACCGCCTCCATCGCTTCGGGAAGATCAGGGATCCTCCCTTCGGGTCGCGCCCTTGTTGTGCCGCCCGTCCAGGGGTTGGTAATTACGTAATTACCCTACGGAGCTTGCCCGCGCGAACGGCTCTCCATCGGCGCAAGTCATGAAGAGCGGTGCGCCGCTCGCCAGTCTTCCTCGGAACCCATCTTCGCCGCGAAGGCGACCCTCAGCACGTCGGCGAAGTTGGTCACTTCAAGCTTCGTCATCACATTCGCCCGGTACACCTCAACGGTGCGCGAACTGATGCCAAGGTCGTAGGCGATCGTCTTGTTCGGATAGCCGCACGCGAGGCCGTCGAGCACCTCGCGCTCGCGCTCGGTCAGTCCGGCGATCTTGACCTTCGCCCATTCCTCGCGCTCGAGCTGGCTCTTCCGTTCGGCAAGCTGGGTGAAGCCGGTGTCGAGCGCCTGAAGCAGCCGGTCGCGGTTGAAGGGTTTCTCGAGGAAATCCACCGCCCCTGCCCGCATCGCGCGAACGGCGGTCGTGATGTCCCCGTGACCGGTGAGAACCACCACCGGCAGGGCTATTCCCCGCTCGGCCAGGATAACCTGGACTTCGAGGCCGTCCATTCCGGGCATGCGAACGTCCAGCAGCACGCAGGCAGGCTCGTCCCGTGCAACGCCTTTGAGAAAGGTCTCCCCATCGGGCCACTTGGCCACTTCGAAGCCGGAGGTGCGCAGAAGAAAGTCGAGTGACCGCCGGATGGGCTCTTCGTCATCGACAATATGCACGAGCCCTTTTTCGCTCATATTGGATTGGTTCCACCCCGCACTAATCTTGTCAGCTTCACATATTGCTGCCCCTTCCGCAAGTTGGGCTCCAGTGCCGCTTGGGTTGATGGTAGCTGCCGTGTAAGCTTGCCGTTCTGCAAGGTCGGCGATGGCGAAGAGCGGGGCAGCGGACGCTCGGAGCGAAGGGGTCGAGTCTGTTGTGAGTATCCGCAATTTGCCTGACCTGCGCGATAACAACCTGGTCGCATATGGCGCGGCCGCTGCGGCGGTAGTCCTGACTTATGCGCTGCGTTCGCTGGGCGCACCCATACTCCACGACAACTCGCCATTCCTGCCATTCGTTCTACCGGTAGTCTTTGCCGTACTGATGAGTGGACGTGGCCCGGGCCTGCTGGCCGGAATCCTGTCGATCGTGATGGGCTTCAGCGCCATCCAGGCAGAAAACCGTTTCTCCGCCTCGTCGATCTTGCAGGCTGTCATTTTCGTTCTGGTATGCGCTGGCATCGGCTGGCTCGACCGCCGCCGCTCCAGCCAGCGCCTCGCCGCCGACCGGGCCAAGCGCCAACTGCAGATGTTCATCGACCAGGTGGCCGACTACGCGATCTTCATGGTCGACGACGAAAGCCGGATCCAGACGTGGAATTCGGGTGCCGAGCGTGTCCTTGGGTGGCCGGCGGAGCGGGTCCTTGGCCACTCGTCGTCGATCCTCCTCCCCGGCCCCGATACGCAGAAAACCGCGCTCGAACACCTGGCGCTCGCGCGCCGTGACGGAAGCTATTCGACGGAAACGTGGCAGCAGCGTGCTGACGGGTCGGAGTTCCTGGCGAACATATCGATAACTCCGATTGTCGACGAGCATGGCGCAAGCCTGGGCTTCGCCAAGATCGTGTATGATACGACGTCGCGGCGCGCCGAAGAGCGCGCGCTACAACGGCGGGAAGAGCATCTCAGGTCCATCCTCGCCACAGTGCCCGACGCGATGGTCGTCATCGACGAGACCGGGATCATGCTGTCCTTCAGCCGGGCAGCGGAACGCCTGTTCGGATATGCCGAGGCCGAAGTGGTCGGGCGCAATGTCAGCCTGCTCATGCCTGCACCTTACCGCCAGCAGCACGACGGTTATATCCAGCGCTACCTGAGAACCCGGCAGCCAAGAATCATCGGATTGGGCCGCGTGGTCACGGGGCAGAGAGCCGATGGAAGCACGTTTCCCATGCACCTTTCGGTAGGCGAGGCATTTGCTGCCGACCAGCGCCTGTTCACCGGCTTCATCCAGGACCTGACCGAAAAAAGGGAATACGAAAGCCGGCTCGAGAACCTGCAGGCCGAACTGATCCACGTTTCCCGGCTCAGTGCGATGGGGACCATGGCCTCGACCCTGGCTCACGAACTCAACCAGCCGCTGACGGCGATCGTCAACTATGGCGAGGCGGCCGAAATGCTGGTCGAGAACGCGTCCCCGGCGAACCAGGAGATGCTGCGCGAGGTCCTCGGGGAGATTGCGGGACAGGCCCTGCGCGCCGGTTCCATCGTCCGCCGCCTGCGTGAATTCGTATCCCGCGGCGAATTGACCAGGACGAGCGAGGATTTGCCAAAGCTGATCGAGGAGACCGCCGCGCTGGCGCTGATCGGTTCGCGTGAAAGAGGCGTGGTGACCGAGTTCCGGCTGGACGCGGCGGCCACCCCGGTGCTGGTTGACAGGGTGCAGATCCAGCAAGTGCTGATCAACCTGATGCGCAATGCCATGGAGGCGATGGAGGGCAGCAAGGAGAAGCGTCTGACTGTCGCCACCGCCCTTCGGGAAGACAACATGGTCGAAATATCTGTGCGCGATACCGGACCCGGCATTGCGCCTCACATCATGGAAAGGATGTTCGAGGCGTTCAACACGAGCAAGACCGCCGGGATGGGGCTGGGGCTATCGATCTGCCGCACGATCGTCGAGGCGCATGAGGGACGGATTCGCGCTTCCAATGCCGAAGGCGGTGGGAGCGTGTTCGCCTTCACCCTTCCCCGCCCCGGCCCGATCGGGGATTGAAGGCACCGCCACTGCGGGCATGGGTTCATGTTGTGGGAAGGCTGTGACATTTACCTAGCGCACCAGATTCCTCAGGGCGCTACCTCTCCAGGCAGAAACACCTGCCAGAACCAGCCCGGGACAGTTTTACCGATGCCGAACCCGCTGCTTCTTCTTGTCGAAGATGAAGACGACGTGCGCCGCAGCCTCCAGTTGCTGCTGCACTCGCATGGTTACGACGTCATCGCGCATCCCCGGGCAAATGGTCTCGCGCACGATCCTGCCGCCCGGCGGGCCGCCTGCCTGATTACCGACCTAGTGATGCCCGGAACCGATGCATTCGAATTGCTCGGGCAGCTGCGACAGGCGGGATGGCGGGGCAAATCGATCCTCATCAGCGGCTACCCGTTCGAAGACTGGGGCGAACGGGCGAAGGAAGCGGGGTTCGACGCGGCGCTGGCCAAGCCGATCGGCAACAGCATCCTGCTGCGCACCATTGCCTCGTTGCTCGCGCTGCCGGATGCGCCGGCATCCTGATGGCACTCGTCCCCTCGGGATAATTGCGGATGTTGGGGTGGAGGGGCCGCGTGCCATTGCGGTGTCAAAGGAGTTCGCGCCCATGAAACCGCAGCCTCCCCGAACAATGCCCGCCATCCGGTGGGTCCCGCTGCTGGCCCTCGCCTTGGTAGCCGTCGCCATCGTCTGGTGGATCGCGAGAGGGGCAGATCGCAGCGAGAGACCCGCACCCAGCCCGCCTAGCACCGAGTGGACCACCGCGCCCGAAGGAAGCGGTGTGCCCGTCGACTTGCCCAGGACCCAGATGCGAAACGTACCGGCGCCGGCCCCGACCCCATCGCCAGACGGCTGACCGGGTCGCGTCGGCTCCGTAGCATTCCCAATGGCGCCGACCCCACCCCCGACACAGTCTGTCCTCAACCCATTCGACGGAGGTGACCATGCGTAATATTCTGGTGCTGGTGCACGAAGACGAAGGCCAGGAATCGCGCCTCCAGGCAGCCTTGTCGGTCACCCGTGGCGTCGGCGGCCACCTGACCGCGCTCGACGTGTTCGTGATCCCGATGATCGTTGCCGATCCGTGGTCGGGCTATGCCGACGCCACGATGGTCCGCACAGCAAGCGAAGCCGATGCCACCCACTGCAGCCGGATCGAGCAGCGTCTGGCGCGGGAGGACGTGCCATGGTCGGTGGCGAAGGTCACGGGAGAGCCCGCCGAGGAATTGCGCCTCGCGGCGGAGCTGGCGGACCTCATCGTGGTGAGCAGCCACGGCAGCAAGCAGAGCATAGTGGCCGAACGCGCCATCGTAGGCGACTTGGCTATCAAGAGCGGCCGGCCCATCCTCGCCGTGCCGCCCGAGTGCGTTTCGTTCGACCCAACGGGCCGGGCGCTGGTGGCGTGGGACGGCTCCCACGCGGCCAACCAGGCCCTCCGGGCGGCAACCCCGTTGCTGGCGCTGGCCGAAGGTGTGACGGTGATGGTGGTCAACGAAAGCGACGGACCGTTTTCGTCGAAGGAGGCCGCCAGTTATCTTTCGCGCCACGGGATCGAGCCGCGCATCCTCGAGCGAACCACGAGCGGTTCAATCGCCGGTGAAATCATCGAGCAGACGCGGAACGAGGAGGCCTCGTACATCGTGATGGGCGCATTCGGACGCGGCCGGGCGGTCGAGGCGTTGTTCGGCGGCGTCACCCGCTCGGTGCTCGCCGGCAGCCCGGTCCCCCTGCTGCTGGCGCATTAGGGGCGAGCCCGGGGCCCCACCGCCCTCCGGCTAGACAGCCTGGTTGGCTCGGTCCCGCTGGCTTCCAGCGGAGTCGCCAGCGTCTTCCATCGACACGTCGAACCGCCGGATATAGCGGTCCATCCGTTCGAGTACCTCGCCCTCGGCGAGGCCGAATTCGCTAAGGCTGTAGCGGTGTGGCCGTCGCTTCAGTGCGCGGCTGCGGCGAATGTAGCGCTCCATTCCCGGCAGCGCGCTGTCCATTTCGAGGCCCAGGAACCGGTAGACCCTGGCCATCGTCCCGCGCCAGTCACGCTCCATGTCGGCATATTGCACGTCAATGAAGCGCTCGATTGGCAGTGTTCGGCGCGATTCCATCATACGTTCGACCTGCAGGGTGCTCTTGCGCAGCCACTCGCGTCCGACCCGGTTCGGATCGGCGTGGTCGGAATAGATCACCGTCTGGTTCCATGCGAGCGACGCCGCGCTGCCGACCACCGCACGCGGATCGCGGTGACTGAAGATCAGCCGGGCATCGGGGAACACCTTCAGCAGCGCGGGCAGGTCGAGCATGTGCTGGGGAGTCTTGAGTATCCACGGCCGCAGCGAGCTTTCCTGCTGCGACCAGCCGATCAGCCGCAGGAGATCGGCCATGTGCCGGTAGGCGGGCGTTGCGTCCTCACCTTCGCACCAGCGGCCGTAGCCGGGCACGTTCCACTGCGCCTCGTGCTTCATGCCCCACATGCTGGCGACCAGCAGGCCGAGTTCTTCCTCCGGCTCGTACGGCCCCGTCGGATGGATCGAGAGCGTGCGCGGATTGGCGAGCCGGGCGACCTTCATGATCCGGCTGGCGAGCTTCGGGCGGAAATCCTTCTTCCGGCCTGCAAGCACGTCCTCGAAGCCCGGGCGGGGCACCGGGCTGATCGTCTCGAAGCTCCGCAGGTGGGCGAACCGCCGGTCGGCCGCCAGCAGGCGGTGGAGCCGGGTCGTGCCCGAACGCATGGGACCGACGATCACGACCGGGCGCGGGATTGGACGCGCGAGGATTTCAGGATGCCGCTTGAACCACATCTGCGTCCACAACCGGTCCCGCAGGACATGGTGGAACTGCTGCCGGGCGGCCCAGTCACCGGCCGCGTTCAGGCGTGCCTCGGAGTGGATCGATTCCAGCAGCGCGTCGAGCGGGCGCTCGAACCAGTCATCCCCGAAATCGTCGAGGCCGGTATCCTCCACCGCGCGGGCGAGCATGTGCTCCTTGATGAGGTCTGCCGGCGCGACCAGGCCGAGCGCGCGCCCGGCCCGCAGCACCCGATCGAGCGCGCCGATGAAAGGTGTCCGGCGCGGGGCCTCGATGTTCTGCTCGTTCAACTGGTGCCCCTGTTCTTGCCCCGCTTTTGCGCCAAAATACCGCTCGCGACGGCGCTTGTTCCCGCATTGCGCGCGTCCGGAGCGTCGGGCATAGCCCGCGCCCATGCATGACATACGCCTGATCCGCGACAACCCCGCCGCCTTCGATGCCGCGCTCGCGAGGCGCGGATTCGCGGCTTCGTCGGCCGAAGTGCTCGCGCTGGACGAGCGCCGCCGGACCGCCGCCACCCGCGGCCAGGAACTGCTCGCCCGGCGCAACGAGGCGTCGAAGGCGATCGGCGCGGCGATGGGCCGCGGCGATGCCGACGCCGCCGAAGCGCTCAAGGCCGAAGTGGCCGCGATCAAGACCGACCTGCCGGCTCTGGAGGAAGAAGAACGCGAGGCAGGTGCCGCGCTCGACGATCTCCTGGCGCGCCTGCCCAACCTGCCGGCCGACGATGTGCCCGAAGGCGAGGACGAGGCCGGCAACGTCGAGGTCCACAAGTGGGGCGAGCCGCGCGGCTTCGACTTCGCGGCGCGGGAGCATGCCGATATCGGCCCCGCGCTGGGTCTCGATTTCGAGACCGGCGCAAAGATCGCCGGTGCGCGGTTCACGTTCCTGCGCGGCCAGATGGCGCGGCTCCAGCGCGCCCTCGCCCAGTTCATGCTCGATGTTCAGACGGGCGAGCATGGCTTCACCGAGTGCGCGACCCCGCTGCTGGTCCGCGAGGAAGCGATGTTCGGCACCGGCCAGCTTCCCAAGTTCGCCGAGGACAGCTTCGTTACGACCGATGGCCGCTGGCTGATCCCCACCAGCGAAGTCAGCCTGACCAATTCGGTCCGCGAGCAGATCATCGACCTGCCGCGGCCGCTTCGCCTGACCGCGCTGACGCCCTGCTTCCGCTCAGAGGCCGGATCGGCGGGACGCGACACGCGCGGATACATTCGCCAGCACCAGTTCGACAAGGTCGAGCTGGTCTCCATCTGCCGCCCCGAGGACGCCGAGGCAGAGCACGTCCACATGCTGCGTTCGGCGCAGCTCATCCTCGAGCGGCTGGGCCTGCCCTACCGCACGATGCTGCTGTGCGCCGGCGACATGGGCTTCGGCGCGCGGAAGACCTACGATCTCGAAGTCTGGCTCCCAGGACAGGCCGCCTACCGCGAGATCAGCTCGGTGAGCTGGTGCGGCGATTTCCAGGCGCGGCGGAT
Source organism: Tsuneonella deserti (assembly GCF_014644315.1). Classification (NCBI taxonomy): domain Bacteria; kingdom Pseudomonadati; phylum Pseudomonadota; class Alphaproteobacteria; order Sphingomonadales; family Erythrobacteraceae; genus Tsuneonella; species Tsuneonella deserti. Next base: position 1,978,877 of record NZ_BMKL01000001.1, read on the forward strand.
GAACGCCCGCTACCGTGGCGAAAACGGCAAGCCGGCGTTCGTGCACACGCTCAACGGATCGGGCCTCGCGGTCGGTCGCACGCTGGTGGCGGTGCTGGAGAACTACCAGCAGGCTGACGGATCGGTGCTGGTGCCCGAAGCGCTGCGCCCATGGGCGGGCGGGCTGGAGAAACTCGAACCGGTCTATTGACCCGGCGCGCCGCACCCTGTCGAATGAACCGCCTCCTGCCGACGAGAAGAAGCGCTTGAAAATCCTCCTGACCAACGACGACGGCATCTACGCTCCCGGCCTCAAGGTGCTGGAGGAGATCGCGAGCGCGCTTTCGGACGACGTGTGGATCTGCGCGCCGTCCGAGGAGCAATCGGGCGCCGGGCACTCGCTCACGCTCACTCGACCGGTACGGATGCGGCGGCATGACGAACGGCGCTTCTCGGTCAGCGGCACGCCGACCGACGCCGTCACGATGGGCCTGCGCAAGGTGATGGATGGCCCGCCCGACGTCATCCTGTCCGGCGTCAACCGGGGCGCGAACCTGGCTGACGACGTGACCTATTCGGGCACCGTCTCCGCCGCCATCGAGGGCGCGCTGGCGGGCATCCGCTCGATCGCGCTGAGCCAGGTCTATGCCGGCGAGGGAATGGGCGACGCAGTGCCGTTCGACGCCGCCCTGGCATGGGGCGCGAAAGTGCTCGCCCCCCTGCTCGACGTGCCGCTGCCGCGCCGGACGCTGGTCAACGTGAACTTCCCCGCCCTCCCGGCGGGCGAGGTGCGCGGCATCCGGGTGGTGCGCCAGGGATTTCACGATTACTCGCGCGGGACGGTGGTCGAAGGGCGCGATCCGCGCGGCTATCCCTATTACTGGTTCGGGCTGGAGGCGATCGAACACTCGCTCGACCACGGCACCGACCTCGAAGCGATCGCCGACGGATACATCTCGGTCACGCCGCTCCAGCTGGATCTCACGCACCATTCCTCGCTCGGCGAACTGGCGGAGCGGTACGGTTAGGATGCGCCGCGCCGGCATCGCCCTTGCCGCGCTGCTGCTCGCGACCGCCGCGGGCGATCCGCGCAGGGAAACCGAGCACGTGGTGGAGGCCGGAGAAACGCTCAAGGGCATCGCCAACCGCGCGGGCGTGCCGCCGGCAGTTATCATCGAGGCGAACGGGCTCGTAGAGCCTTACGCCGTGCGAACCGGCCAGCGGCTGACCATCCCGCGCCAGCGCGTGCATGTCGTCAAGCCGGGAGAAACCGGGTTCGCCATCGCGCAGCGATTCGGCGTGCCGTTCGCGCAGATTGCCATCGCCAATAGGCTCGACGCGAAAGGCACGGTGAGGCCGGGTCAGCGATTGATCATCCCCGCACTCGTCACCCGGCCGGCAGAGCGTCCACCGGCCAGCGAAACGGCCCGGCCCTTTTTTCGGCGTCCTCACGACGGGACCGTCCTGCTTGGATATGCAAAGCGTGCCGACGGCGGCGGACATGACGGCATCGATTACGCCGCCAATCCGCTCGACATGGTCCGCGCGGCCGGCAGCGGGACGGTGGTCGCGGTAAGCGCCAGCGACAGCCGCTTCGGCCGCATCGTGACGATCGATCACGGCAACGGCTGGACCAGCCGCTACGGCCACTTGGCGAAGATCACCGTCGACACGGGAGACGTGGTGAAGACCGGCGAGCGCATCGGCCTTGCCGGAGATACGGGCGAGGCCAAGCGGACCGAAGTGCATTTCGAAATCCGCCATGACGGCAAACCCGTCGACCCGGCCCCGCTGCTGGCGCGATGAAGCGGCCCACCCGCAAGGCCCGGACCGAGGCGGGATATCATCCGCTCCGCCGTTCGATCGGGGTGCCCGTGTGGGCGGACATCTTCATTCGGCTGGGCCTGGCGCTCGGTCTTGTCGCCTTGGTGGTGACGATCCACTGGTTCGACCGCGAGGGCCTGGTGGACAGCCACGACGGGCACGTCAGCCTGCTCGACGTGGTCTATTTCACGATGATCTCGATCACGACGACGGGGTTCGGCGACATCGCCCCGGTTTCGGACCGGGCCCGGCTGATCGAAGCCGTGATCGTGACCCCGATCCGCTTTGCCGTGCTGTTCATCTTCGTGGGCGCGGCCTACGATTTCGTCATCCGCAGGGGTTGGGAGAAGTGGCGCATGCGGCGCATCCAGGAACGTCTCACCGATCACGTGGTGGTGCTCGGTTTCGGCATATCGGGATCGGAGGCCGTCAACGAACTGATCGAGCGCGGCACCGATCCCAGCTCCATCGTGGTGATGGACAACAGCGAGGAGCGGCTCGAGGAGGCCGAGGCGCTGGGGTGCAATGTGATGGCGGCGGACGCCACGCGCGACGAGAACCTGATGGCGGTGCGAGTGGCCAACGCGCGCACCGTGCTGGTTTCCGCCGGGCGCGACGACAGCTCGATCCTGATCGTGCTCACTGTCCGGCATCTCGCCCCCAAGGTTCCGATCAGCGTCGTCGTCAGGGCAGGCGACAACGAACTGCTGGCACGCCAGGCGGGCGCGGACAACGTCATCAACCCGGTGCGCTTCACCGGTCTTTTGCTGGCGGGCAGCGCGCAGGGTTCGCACGTGGCCGACTATCTGGTCGATCTCGCCTCGGTCGGCGGACGGGTACAGCTCGTCGAGCGCACGGTTGCCCCGGGCGAAGTCGGCCGAACCATCGACCAGCTTGCCAGCGGAGGTCGCGGCCTGCGGGTCTATCGCGGCGAGGAGGAAATCGGCTTCTGGGAGGCCGGGCCGCTGCAGGAAGGCGACGTGGTGGTCGAAGTCCTCCCCACCGACGGTTCGCCTCAGCCGGTCAGGTAGAACACCAGCCCCATCGCGAGATAGGCCGTGAGCCAGTAACCGGCATCGATCAGCGCCACCCGGGTGGGGACGCGGATGTGCGCAAAGCTGGTCCACAGCGCCGGAATGACGAACGCCAGCGCCAGCCCGCCGCTCATCATGAAATAAAGCCACGGCTTCTGCGCCAGCGTTGCCGGGCCGACGCGCGCGAAGAAATGGCCGAGCATCGTTGCCGTCAGCAGCAGCATGACCCCGGCCAGCGCCGCGAAACGCAGCGGGTGGCGCCGGGCGACGAAGCGTCCGCCGGCCACCTTGCGCGTCTTGGCGGCGCCGAACGCCGGGCCGAACCAGCCCAGCGCGAGCACCCCGGCCGCGATCGTCGCAAGCACCACGCCGAACCAGTTGACCGGCCCCAAGCCATCCCCCTTCGATGAAGTTCACGACCCTGTAGCGGAATCGGCGCGCAAGGTGTAGGGGGCCGCCCATCATGTCATCCCCGATTACCGCGATCCCCGACCAGAAGAAGGTCGGCATGGTCAGCCTCGGCTGTCCCAAGAACCTCGTCGACAGCGAGCGCATCCTCACCACCCTGCGCGCCGATGGCTACGCGATGAGCGCGGACTACGCGGGCGCCGACGTGGTGCTCGTCAACACCTGCGGCTTCCTCGATTCCGCCAAGGAGGAAAGCCTCGAGGCGATCGGCGAGGCCATCGCCGAGAACGGCCGCGTGATCGTAACCGGCTGCATGGGCGAGGAAGCCGAGGCGATCCGAGCCCGCTTCCCGCAGGTGCTCGCGGTGACCGGCGCGCACCAGTACGAGACGGTGATCGACGCGGTGCGCGAGGCCGCGCCGGCGACGCAGGGCCCCTACGTGGACCTGATCCCGCAGGCCTTCGCCGACGACGGCGGCATCAAGCTGACGCCACGGCACTACAGCTATCTCAAGATTTCGGAAGGCTGCAACCACTCGTGCGCCTTCTGCATCATCCCTTCGCTCCGCGGGAAGCTAGTCAGCCGGCGGGTCGACGCGGTGCTGCGCGAGGCGGAGAAGCTTGTTGCGGCAGGGACGAAGGAACTGCTGGTCATCAGCCAGGACACCTCGGCCTACGGAGTCGATACCCGGCACGAAGCGCGCATGTGGCACGGCCACGAGGTGCGCGCGCACATGACCGGTCTCGCGCGCGAACTGGGCCAGTTGCGCACCCCGGAAGGGCAGACGCCGTGGGTGCGGCTGCACTACGTCTATCCCTACCCGCACGTGGACCGGGTCATCCCGCTGATGGCCGAGGGGCTGCTGACGCCATACCTCGACATCCCGTTCCAGCACGCCAGCCCCAGCGTCCTGCGCGCGATGAAGCGCCCCGCCAACGAGGCGCGCGTCCTCGAGCGGATCAGGGAGTGGCGCGCGATCGTGCCCGATCTGACCATCCGCTCCAGCTTCGTGGTCGGCTTTCCCGGCGAGACCGAAGAGGACTTCCGCTATCTCCTCGACTGGCTCGAGGAAGCACAGCTCGACCGCGTCGGCGGTTTCCGGTTCGAGCCGGTGGCCGGGGCGCAGGCGAACGCCTTGCCCGGCCACGTACCCGACGAGGTCAAGGAAGAACGATACGCCCGGCTGATGGAGGTGACCGAGCGGATCAGCGCGGCGAGGCTCGCGGCCAAGGTCGGCCGGACGCTGCCGGTGATCGTGGACGAGGTCGGCGAGCCGGACGAGGACGGCGACATCGGCGCTACCGCGCGCAGCCAGGCCGATGCGCCCGAGATCGACGGCCAGGTGTTCCTGCGCAACGTTTCCCCGGCCCTCAAGCCGGGGGACATCATCGATGCGGCAATCGAGGACGCCGACGCGCACGACCTCTACGGCGTGCCCGCCTGACCGGTCACTCGTAGTCGGCGGAAGCCTCTCCGTTGTTCCAGTACAGGGTGATCCGGCTGACGGTGCACAAGTCGAACTTGTGCCACTCCGCCTCGTCCCCGTCGGTCCATACGACCTTGATGTCGTAGAGGCATTGCTTGGCCTTTACCGGAAAGTGGATCGTGACGCGCTGGCCGTTGTCGAGCGTATCTTCCCCCATCACGTCCTCTTCCCAGTTGTCGGAGGAGGTCGGCGCGACATAGACTTCGGCGATATCGTAGCCGGTGGCATTGCGCAGCTGGAAGTCCTGCCTGCCCTGCGCGGTTGCGGCGGCGGGAACGGCGGCAACGGCGAGAGCGGCGGCGAAAACGGCGATCTTGAGCATGAGATGGTCCCCTCGGCGATCCCTGCGCGGAACATGCCCGCATTCGCGCCGGAAGCAATCGCGAAGTTTGACTAGACCATCGTGCGCAAGGTGACGCTGCGCCGCGTCTCCTCCACCGGACGGATCGAATGCTGCCATTCCCAGCGCGCCGGCCCGTCCAGCAGGTAAGCGGAGCGCGGCGGCAATGGGACGCCGACCCGCTCAAATCCGCCCTCGCGCCGCGTCCGACGAAAGCGCATGACGATGGGCGCCGACAGCGAAAGTCCGATCACCCTGCCGTACTGCGGGCGGTCGCGATGCCAGCCGATCCCCGCGCCCGGATCATACCGGATGAGCAGCCCCTGCACGAAGGATGCCGGGTCGAGGCCGAAGACTTTCGCCAGGTCGTCGCGCACCGCCACGAGCCAGGCGGGCAGCGGAGGCGCCGGCGTTGGTCGTGCGCGCGTGTAATCGTAGGCCGAGCCGTAATTGGCGGTCAGGCGCTTGCCCTCCCATTGCCCGAACTGGAAGGGGGTGAGCGGAGCGGAATCGATCCTTGCGGCAATCTCATCCTCGACGTCGGGCGGGATCGCATCCGCGATCAGCCGCAGCCCCTCGATCGCGGGAGCCGCGGGCGCCTCGGCAAATAACGATAGCTGGCCGGTCACCGCCTCCAGATGGGGCGCGCTGTCCGGATGGCAACGCTCAGAAACAGCCGGCCAGCCGCATCGAGAAGACCTGCCGGCGGGTAACGATGAGGTGGTCGATGAGCGTCAGCTCCAGCGCCTCCGCGATTCCGGCGAGCCAGCGGGTGGCGGCAACATCCTCCTCGCTCGGCCTGCACCACCCCGAGGGATGATTGTGCGCAAGCAGTATGCCCGCCGCGCCCAGGGACATCGCACGCTCCATCAAGGGGCGCGCCCGCGCGATCATTCGCCTGGCGGTGCCCGAAACCATCGTCTCGTCGGCCAGGTAGCCGCTTTGCGCATCGGCAAAGATCGCGTGCAGACGTTCTTCGTGCGCCCCGCCGATGCGATCCTGCAGGAAGCGGTGGATCGCGGGATCGGAGCTGTCCACGATCGCGTCCGGCAGCCCTTCCGCGAGCGCCGCCCGAACCATTTCGCGAGCGGCATGCAGCCCATCTGCGGCGGCCTCGTATCCGGTCATCGCCGCGCGCAGATCGATCACAGGGGCGTCAAGCATACGGGTCAGGCTGCCGAAGCGGGCAATCAAACGTTCGGCCAGTCCCTCCGCAGCCTCGCCGGCATAGGGGGCGAGGAACCGCGCCACGACCGATAAGGGCCGTGACGTCTGACCCTTCGCCGGTGAAGCCAGATGCCTCCCGCCAGAAGCAAGATCTGAAAATAGGATGGGCCGGTGTAGAGCAAGCCGTAGGCCAGCGGCGCCACCTGCGATGCCATCTCCCGCGCCAGGTGGGCAAAAACCGCCAGAAGCTGGAATGCCGCGAACCATAGAGTGTAAATCCGGTTGGCGTAGAGCGCTACGGCAATCGCGACCGCGGCGCCGACCAGATCGATGACGACGTGACCGGTGTTGATCGCGAAGCTGCGCGAGATGTCGAGCACCGCGTGATTGACCCCGTCGGCCGCCTGGAACCACACCAGGATGCCGGCCGTGATCCGCTCGGGCCCTGCACCCCATCGCCACGCCGCGAGCGCAAGCGCCGCGATGAGGAAGATCTGGAACCAGTAGCGTACATCGCCGGAAGACAGCATCGCGCTCCGCTAGCCATGGTCAGGCCGCGATGGAAGCCGGTTGGACTTCGGCGATAGCGGCGGGACTGACGACGGTGTCGACACCTTCGTCTCCGCTCATCGTCTCGCGCGACACCTTGCTCAGTTCGTCGTGCACGCGCAGCAGGCTGGTCGACAGCGCAAGCGCCTCGTTTTCGGCCTGGTTCAGCCGTACCAGCGCCCGCTGGCCTGCGTCGATGGCGACTTCGGGGTTCTGGCGGGCGCGAACCATCGCCTGCTTGAGACGGGCGCAGGCGATCATCGCCTCGTCGGTGACGGCTTCGGCTTCGCGGATCAGCTTGCGGATCGCGAGGGCGTCTTCGCGGATGGTGGCAGGCATTGGGCAGGACTCCGGCGGGTTCCCCCGCCGTCGCTCACCCGGCGGGGGCCGATTTCTCGGCGGGAACGGCGGCCTTGCCCTCCAGCGCTTCGCTCAGGGTGAGCGATGCCGTGACCACCAGCACGATCACCGCCACGAGGCCGAGAGCGAGACCGATGATCAGGGCAAGCCGCAGAAGGACGGCATTGTCGCCGTCGAGCATCCCGGGGACTACCCGGGGCTCAATTCTCGATAACCACGGCGCCTCGATCGCAAGTGGCGCTGCATCAGCGAGAACGAATTCCCCGGGTGCGACCCGGCTCCGCTCATCGCCCTGCCGATCGCCCTCCGGAACCTGCGGAATTCTCCATGCAGAATTTCTGTAGAGTGCTTCCTGCGTGTTTTCAGTATCTTGCTCGCGCCATGCAGTGACTAGGTCCGGCAGGCTGTGTACCCCGTACCGTTCCTTGAGCGCGCGAATGTGCTGGTTGACGCGCGATTCCGAGATGCCGAGCTCGGCAGCCACGGCCTTGAGCGGCAGGCGGCGGTCCACGCCGTCGAGCACCGCGCGCTCGCGGTCGGTCAGCGGTCGCAGGGTGCCCGCCTCACGCAGCACTGGAATTCACGCCCATCGACTGGAACCAGCGCTTCACGTTGCGGGCCGCCTGGCGCAGACGCTGCTCGTTCTCGACCAGCGCGATGCGGACGAAGCCCTCGCCGTCCTCTCCGTAGCCCACGCCCGGGGCGACCGCGACCTTGGCCTGGATAAGCATCTGCTTGGAGAATTCCAGGCTGCCCATGTGGGCCAGCGCCGGGGGCAGCGGTGCCCAGGCGAACATGCTGGCGGGCGGCGGAGGAATGTCCCACCCGGCACGCCCGAACACCTCGACCAGCACATTGCGCCGCTTGTGATAGAGCGCGCGGTTCTTCTCGACGATGTCCTGCGGGCCGTTGAGCGCGGCGCAGGCAGCCGCCTGGATAGGCGTGAAGGCACCGTAATCGAGGTAGCTCTTCACCCGCGTCATCGCGGCGATGAGCTTCTGGTTCCCGACCGCGAAGCCCATGCGCCAGCCGGCCATGGAGTAGGTCTTGCTGAGCGAGGTGAACTCGATCGCGACATCCTTGGCGCCGGGTACCTGGAGGATCGAGACGGTCGGCTTCCCGTCGTAGTAGAGCTCGGAATAGGCGAGGTCGGAAATGACCCACACCTGGTTCTCCCGCGCCCAGGCGACGAGCCGCTCGTAGAAAGCCAGGTCCACGGTTTCGGCGGTGGGGTTGGACGGGTAATTGACGACGAGGATGCTCGGCCGGGGCACGGTGAAGGCCATCGCGCGCTCGAGGCTGCGGAAGTATTCCTCGTCCGGCGTGGTCGGCACCGAGCGGATCGTCGCGCCCGCGATGATGAAGCCGAAAGTGTGGATCGGGTAGCTCGGGTTGGGAGCCAGCACCACGTCACCGGGCGCGGTGATCGCGGTGGCGAGGCTCGCGAGCCCTTCCTTCGAGCCCATCGTGACCACCACTTCGCTCTCGGGATCGACGTCGACCCCGAAGCGGCGGGCGTAGTAGTTCGCCTGCGCGCGCCGCAGGCCGGGGATGCCGCGCGACTGCGAGTATCCGTGGGCGTCAGGCTTCATCGCCACTTCGCACAGCTTTTCGATGACATGCTGCGGCGGCGGCAGGTCCGGGTTGCCCATGCCGAGGTCGATGATGTCCTGGCCCGAGGCACGGGCCGCGGCGCGCATGCCGTTGACTTCCGCGATGACGTAGGGCGGCAGGCGCTTGATGCGGTAGAATTCGTCGGTCATGTTCTCGCCAGACGGGCGGCCCATCCGCCTTGTCCTGTGCCTGTTATGCCATATTCGCGTGGCGGGAAACCGCGAACCGGCGCTATGTTGATGCAAGGCCAGCGCAGTGGGAGATCGGCGATGACTGACGAGACGACAGGCAATTCTGATCCGTTCGCGGCTTTCCTCGATTACCAGGGGCGCTCGTTGCAGGAGATCTGGGACCAGTTCACGCCCGCGGCGCGAAAGGACGGCGATGCGCCCGGTGCGGTGGCCTGGGGCGACATGGCCGACTGGGCCGATGCCGGGCGCAAGCTGCAGGCGATGTGGCTCGAGTTCATGAGCGGGGCCGGCGCCCCCGCGGGAGGCCCGGCTCCCTTCGATCCGGCACAGTTCATGTTGATGAGCCAAGGGTGGATGGAAGCGGCGCAGGACGGCCTGGCCGCGCAGGCCAGGCTGGCCGAAGACGGCGTGAAGCTGTGGCAGGGCCTGCTGGGCGCGAGCGTCGCGCAAACGGGAGCCGAGCCTGAGCTTCCGCGCAAGGACCGCCGCTTCTCGGACCCCGCGTGGCGCAACAATCCCGCCTTCGCGCTGCTGCACCAGACCTACCTGATGCTGGCCGAGTATTTCGTTTCCGCCGCGCAACGCGTCGAAGGGGTGGATCCCGAAAAGAAGGAACAGCTCGTCTTCGCCACCCGCGCCCTGGTCGAGGCGATGAGCCCGGACAACTTCCTGCTGACCAACCCGGTGGTGCTGCAGCGCACGATCGACACGAAAGGCGAAAACCTGGTCAAGGGGATGCGCCACCTGATCGCGGACCTGACCAGGGGGCAGCTGACTCATACCGATCCCGACGCCTTCAGGCTGGGCGAGAACATCGCCATCACCCCGGGGAAGGTTGTCCACCAGACGCCGCTGTTCCAGCTGATCCAGTACAGCCCGTCGACCAAGGAGGTCCTCGAAACGCCACTGGTGATCTTCCCGCCGTGGATCAACCGGTTCTACATCCTCGACCTTACGCCGAAGAAAAGCTTCATCAAGTGGGCGGTGGACCAAGGCCTGACGGTCTTCGTCGTCAGCTGGAAATCGGCCGACGCGAGCATGCGCGACGTGGTGTGGGACGATTACATCCGCGCCCAGATCGAGGCGATCGACGTGGTTCGCGAGCGTCTCGGCACGAAGTCCGTCCACGCCATCGGCTACTGCGTCGCGGGGACCACGCTGGCCGCCACCCTCGCGATCCTTGCCCGGCGGGGCGAGGCGGACAGGGTCGCCAGCGCGACATTCTTCACCGCGCAAGTCGATTTCGAACAGGCGGGCGAGCTCAGGAACTTCATCGACGACGGCCAGCTCGAGATGATCGGCAGCCTGGCGCAGGACGGCTATCTCGACGGGCGCTACATGGCGGCCACGTTCAACCTGCTGCGCGGACGGGATCTCATCTGGAACTACGTGGTCAACAACTACCTGCTGGGCGAGGACTACCCGGCGTTCGACCTGCTCCACTGGAACGGCGACGTGACCAACCTGCCCGCCAAATGGCACGCCGCATACCTGCGCGATCTCTACCAGGGCAACAAGCTGGTGGTGCCCGACGCGCTGGAGGCTGACGGTACTCCCATCGACCTTACGAAGATCGAGACACCGATCTATATCCAGGCGGGACGGGAGGACCACATCGCCCCGGCAGCGAGCGTGTGGCGCATGACCCGCCATGTTCGCGGCGACACGACTTTCGTGCTGGCCGGATCGGGCCACATCGCAGGCGTCGTCAACCATCCGGACGCAGGCAAGTACCAGTACTGGACCGGCGACACCACGGCCGTCTCGCTCGACGATTTCGTCGCGGGCGCGACCGAGCACAAGGGGAGCTGGTGGCCGCATTGGCGCGCATGGATCGAGGGGCTCGGGGGGAAGATGGTAGCCGCGAAGGGTCGCCGCGTCCCCGGCGGCAACGGCGATAAGGTCATCGAGGATGCGCCGGGCAGCTACGTGAAGGCGCGATAGACCTTGATCCATTGTGCACTGCACAAAAAACCTTGACTTGCTCCCTGCCCTCACTATTTGTGCAGTGCAGCATAGGAGTGAAGTCCGATGGCGAAAACCACTGGCAAGGCCGCGAGGGCCAAAGTGAAGCAAGCTGACCGCGAGCCGGCCGCTCGCCCCGCGATCACCCCTGCTCCCGTATCCGAGGAAACCGTTACCATGGCCGATACCAACACCACCGAGTTCACCGACACCGTCAAGCAGAGTGCCGAGCAGGTGCAGGCCCGCGCCAAGGCAGCTTACGAGAAGCTCCAGGCCTATGCCGGCGAAATGACCGAAGCGACCAAGGGCAACGTCGAGGCGATGGTCCAGTCGGGCCGCATTCTCGGCGCCGGCGTTCAGGACCTGGCGCGCACCGAAGTCGAAGCCGCGAAGGACGCGTTCGAAACCGTGACCGCCGACCTCAAGGCGATGGCCGCGGTCAAGAGCCCGACCGAGCTGTTCAAGCTCCAGGGCGAGATCGCCCGCCGCAACTTCGATGCCGCGGTCGCCCGCGCCTCGAAGAATGCCGAGGTTTCGATGAAGCTCGTCAACGACGCCTTCGCGCCGATCTCCACCCGCATGAGCCTCGCGGCAGAGCGTTTCACGAACGCCGCCTGAGCGCGCGTTCGCTAACGCGCGCAGTCTTCTCCACTCTCCCCGCGCGCAAAACGACGGGCCGGACGGTGCAATCCGTCCGGCCCGTTGCCGTCTGGAGAGCCTGGGGCGGTCGGGCGCATCTTGCGGCGCAGCCGTTCGTTACGATATTGCGGACCCGATGACCGATCGCTTCCCTGCCCAGCCCGCCTTCGGCGAACCCGTCCGCTCAGCCGGACGCGACGAGGATGCGGATACCGGCGACCAGATCGGCGTCGCCACCAAGACGCGCGCCAAGCCCAAGAAACCGAGCCAGTACAAGGTGCTGATGCTCAACGACGACTACACGCCGATGGAGTTCGTCGTCATCGTGCTCAAGCGGTTCTTCCGCATGGACATGGAGCAGGCGACCAGGGTCATGCTGCATGTCCACCAGCGCGGAGTCGGTGTCTGCGGCGTGTTCCCCTACGAAGTCGCCGAGACAAAGGTGAACCAGGTCATGGACTTCGCCCGGCAGAACCAGCACCCGCTCCAGTGCACGCTGGAAAAAGCCTGAAACCGCTGCGGGCCGCCCTCGTTTACCGCTACCGATGACAGGGCATGACCACGCCCCGCTTTGCCGCTAAGGCCGGCTGACACAGCGAAAAGACCCGCGCACCCTTGTTCAAGTTCCTGCCCGCGATCGACCGATACATCCTGCGCCTCACGCTGGTGCCGATGCTGGGCGTGTTCGTGCTGGCCGCGTCGCTGCTGATCCTCGACAAGATGCTGCGGCTGTTCGATTTCGTCGCGACCGAGGGCGGCCCGATCGGCGTCGTGTTCAAGATGCTCGCGACCATGATGCCGGAATACGCCTCGCTGGCGATCCCGCTTGGCCTGTTGCTTGGCGTACTGTTCGCCTTCCGCAAGCTGGCCACCACAAGCGAGCTCGACATCCTGCGCGCCGTCGGGCTCAGCTACGGTCGCCTGCTGCGGGTGCCCTATGCGATTGCGGCGGTCCTGATCGCCGTCAACATCGCCCTGGTGTTCTACATCCAGCCGATCAGCCGCTACTGGTACGAACGGCTGGATTACGAACTGCGCTCGGGCGCCCTCGGCGCGTCGATCAAGGTGGGCGAGTTCACCACTCTCAAGGACCGGATGGCCCTGCGCATCGAGCGCAGCGAGGATGAGGGCCGCCGGCTTATCGGTATCTTTGCACGGTTCGCCAACGACAAGGGACAGGTCTTGTCGATCTCGGCCCGCGAGGGGTCGTTCCTGGCGACGAAGGACAATCCGGATACCATTATCCTGCGCCTTACCGACGGCATCATCGTGCAGGACATGGGGACCGAGTCAGGTCCCCGCGTACTCAGTTTCACCCGGCACGATCTGCCAATCGACCTGCCGATGGTCGAGAAGTTCCGGTCACGCGGCGATGCCGAGCGCGAATACATCCTGCCCGAACTCCTGCGCATTGGCTGGGGCGGAAACCAGACCAGCGAGGAGCAGCGGGACGGAAGCCAGGCCAGCTTCAACTTCCGCCTCGTGGAAGTGATCATGATGCTGCTGATGCCGCTGCTCGGGGTGGCCCTCGCCATCCCGCCGAAACGGTCGACCAGCGCGCTCGGCGTATTCGTCTCAATCGTGATGGTGGTCGCGTATCACAAGATCAACCAGTATGCGCAGGACGTGGCGACACTTGGCCGGGTGGATCCGACGCTTGCCCTGTGGGCTCCGTTCGCACTGTTCGCCGCGCTCATCATCTGGATGTACTGGCGCGTCGCTTACGTCCCCGGCGGCCAGGCGATCGGCGCGCTCGAGGCGGCATTCGCGAAGCTCGCGAAGCGCATCCGCGCAGTGATGAGCCGCCGAACCTCCCACCGCCCGCTGCAGCCCGCGCCCGCCGAGTAAGTCCCGCCGATGCTCGATTTTTTTCCCTCACGCACGCTGACGCTCTACCTCGCGCGCCTGTTCGTGGTGCGCATCTTCGCCGTGCTGGTCATGCTGGTGCTGGTGCTGCTTATGCTCGACCTGCTCTCCAGCACCGGAAAGATCCTGCAGGTGCCGGGCAATGGACAGGCGGAAATCTGGACTTACGCCACCTTGCGTGCGCCGCAACTGATCGCGCGCTTCCTGCCCTATTCGGTGTTGTTGGCGACCATCATCACGCTGGTGGGATTGAACCAGAACAGCGAGGTGATCGCCATGAAGGCCGCCGGCCTCTCGGCGCACCAGGTGCTCGCGCCGCTGCTGCTGACCGCGCTGGTCATCGGGGTCGGCAGCTTCGCCTTCAACGAACGGGTGGTCACCCGCGCAACGGCGACCCTGAAGGCCTGGGACGCGAACGAGTTCCGCAAGGTGCCAAGAGACTCGGGCGTTCGCACCAATGTCTACCTCACCGATGGCACCAACATCCTCGCCGCTGCCGCTGTCACCGGAAGCGGCGACAATACCACGATGAGCGGCGTCACGTGGTACCGGCGCGCACCCAGCGGAGCGATCGCGGAGCAACTCAGGGCGCAGCGCGCGGTCTATGCCGCCCCAGGCTGGCGGCTCGAGAACGCCACCGGGTTCGATGTCGCCGGAGCACGGAGCGAACGTCTGGGCGATACCGTCGTCGGCCAGAAGATCACCCCCGAGCAGGTGGTGCTGGGGAGCGTGGATCCCGATGCCCAGTCCTTCTGGCAGCTGCGCAGGTCGATCGCGGACTTCGACGCGGCAGGCCGGCGCACCGCGGAATTCAAGGCCAAGTGGTGGCACAAGCTGGCAGGTCCGCTGTCTTCCGTTCTCATGCCATTGCTCGGCGCTGTGGCCGCGTTCGGCCTTGCCCGGTCGGGCCAGTTGTTCGTGCGCGCGGTGATCGGCATGGCGCTGGGCTTCGCCTATTTCGTGGTCGACAATGCCGCTCTCGCGATGGGCAATTTTGGCGGATACCCGCCACTCCTGGCCGCCTGGGCGCCCTTCGTCCTGTTCGCGCTCATCGGGGAAACCGTCCTCGTCCGCACCGAAGAGTGAATTGCGGCGGAACTTTGGCGAAGCTCGACTGTTGACGCTGGACCCTACTTAGGAGTTTCAGCCATGAAGAAGTTCGCTCTGCCCGCTCTTGCTGCCGCTCTCGCCCTCGGTGCTTGCGACAGCACTCCCAAGGATGACACTGCGACCGACGCAGCGACCGATACCACCCTGACCGAGCCGATGGCTGCCGATACCGCGATGGCGACCGACAGCATGGCCACCGACGCGACTGCGACGGACGGAATGGCGACCGACACCACGACTACGACCAGCCCGGACGGAAGCGCGACGGCCACCGCCACCGCCTCCCCGACGCCCAGCGGTTCCGCGAGCGCGATGTAATACGCGGAGAGCCGATCATGACGAAGTTCGCCTTCACCGCCGTGGCTGCCGCGCTCGCACTGGCCGCGTGCGACAACAATGGGGCAGATGACACGGCGGCTGCCGATGCAACCGCAACCGAAACGGCGACGACGGCCGCGGGGGATACAACGATCGTGACCCCGGCTCCCACTGCAACGGAAACCACCGTCGTCACCAATCCGGGCGCCACCGCGACCACCACGACCAACGCCAACGGCGACAAGGTCACCGTGGGTCCGAACGGGGTGGCGGCGGACGTGGGCGATTCCGAAACGCGGGTGCGGGTCGATACCAACAATCCGACGCTCACCGTCGAAAAGAAGTAAGCACCTCTTTCGTCACGCCTGCTCCGGCTGGCGTTCCAGGGGGCCGTCCCGATCGGGGCGGCCCCCTTCCTGTGCAGGACCGGATCGCCGCATCCGCATGGTGCTGCCGGCAATTCGTCCGACCAGCGGGGTCATGCCCCGGTAGTGCGCGCGGCCATAAGTTTCGCGCGCACCTTCATGAACCGAGAGCCGCCGGTGCGCTTCGGCCAGGGCGTGATAAGGAAGCGACGGCAGCAGGTGATGAAGCGCATGGTAGCGTAGCCCTACCGGAGCCCACAACGCGGCGACGAAACCGGGCGGCGGCACATTGACGGTATCGAGATACTGGGCAGTCACGCTCATCGGCTCGCCCTCGTTCTCCCACAGGTGCGCCACCAGCGTCCGCAACTGGTTGAGCACCGCCACGGCCGAGAAAATGGCCAGCGCCACCGCGAGGGGCCGCCAGCCGATGATCGCGATGCTGGCGATCAGCGCGATGCCCCAGAGCGCCGCGCCGGTCTCGAGCAGGATGAAGCGGCGCTTGTTCTGGGGATCGGGAGGGCGGCGGCGATAGTCGGGATTGATCGCGAGCGTGGAGAACCGCGCCCAGTTGAGCCGCCGCAGCGGCGGGATCAGCAGGCCGAGCGGAGCAAGCACGCCGTAGCGCAGCACCAGCCCGACGGGTGCAAGCAGCGCGATCAGCACGAACAACGGCAGGCTCCACGGCTTCATCAGCGCGAGTGGGAGATATTCCGGATCGTCGGGCGTTCCGTAGCGCTTGCGCGAATGGTGGATGGTGTGGCCGTCCTCATACATGAAGGAGGGAGTAAGCATCGGGATGCCGACGAGCAGGTTCCACGTCGTGCGGAAGCCAGGCAGCGCATCGCGGTGGAGGTGCGTCAGCTCATGGATGAACAGCAGCGCGCGGTAGAGCGCGAAGGTCGAGACGATGCCCAGCACGATGGTCAGCCACAACGGTCCGGCCAGCACCGCGCCGGCAAGTGCCGCGTAACCGACAACCGCCGAGCCGAGCATGTCAGGCCAATAGATGTGCGCCTTCGCCTGGCCCAGCTCGCGCATGAGTTCCGCCGCCGCACGCAGCAGCGCCTTGTCGTCCTCGTCGCGCGCACCGCTGTAGGCCTGCAAGCCCGATGTGAGCGCGGCCCCGCGCGGTGGATTGGGTGTGTCGGGAACGGTCATTTCCTGCTTTTCCGATTGCCCCCTGCGGCCTATCCGGCGCCAGCCGGTGCACCACCGGTCCATAGCTGTCTCGCACGACACGCCAAATGAACAAGATCGGGAGCGTCCGGATGCGCAAGATAGAGTTCACGCCCGTCAGCGGCAAGCGCGAGCGGCGCGAATTCGTCGATCTCAGTTATCGGCTCAATGGCGATGATCCGAACTGGGTGCCACCGTTGCGGTCGGAGGCGCTTGAACTGGTGACGCCGGGCAAGAACCCGTTTTTCGAGCACGCGAGTGTCGCGCAGTATATTGCCCGCATCGACGGTCGACCGGTCGGTCGGATCTCGGCGCATGTCGACCGCCTCGCGCTCGAGCAGCCGCCCGAGCAGGGAATGGGTCCCGGCACCGGCAACTGGGGCCTGCTGGAGGCGGAGGACGAGGAGATCGCCCATGCGCTGATCGCCAGGGCCGAGGACTGGCTGAAAGGTCAGGGGATGACCCGCGTGCTGGCGCCCCTGAGCATGTCGATCTGGGAGGAGCCTGGCCAGCTCACCTTCGGGCATGATCATCCCCCGACGGTGATGATGGGGCATCAGCCCCAGCGCTACGCCGACTGGATCGCCAGCGCGGGGTATCGGCCGGCGAAGAAGTTGCTGACCTACGAGCTTGACATCGTTCGCCCATTTCCGCCGCTGATCCAGCGGATCGTCCAGGCGGGCGAAAAGAACGAGCGGATTCGCATCCGCAAGGTCGACAAGTCGCGGTTCGACGAGGAAGCCCGGCTGATCCTCGAAATCCTCAACGATGCATGGTCCGATAACTGGGGCTTCGTCCCCTTTACCGAGGCCGAGATCGAATACGCCGGCAAGAAGTTCAGGCCGATCGTCTTTGAAGACCTGATCATGATTGCCGAGTACGATGGCGAGCCGGTCGCCTTCATGATGACGCTGCCCGACCTCAACGAGGCGATCGCCCCGCTCAGGGGCAGCCTGTTCCCCTTCGGCTGGGCCAAGCTGCTCCTGTGGCTCCGGAAACCGAAGGTGCGCACCATGAGAGTGCCCCTCATGGGAGTGCGCAAGCGCCTGCAGTCGTCACGCATGGCCAGCCAGCTCGCTTTCATGCTGATCGAAACGATCCGCCGGAACGCGGTGGCCCATTACGGCGCAACCCGCGGGGAGATTGGCTGGATCCTCGAGGACAACCAGGGGATGGTCGCAATCGCGGAGGCGCTTCAAACCCGGGTGAACCGGGAATACATGCTCTACGAAAAGCCGCTCTAGCGCCCGTCCGTTCCGTTTGCGCCGCGGGGCGCGCCCGATCCTCCACGGCGTCGGGAACGGGCAAATCGATTGGCCGTTTTTTCGTGCGAACAAGGCCGGGCCCGCGCCCTGCCCCATCACGGAGGCAAGTGCGTAAGTGGCAAGACGTGCGGGAAGACCCAAGACCAAAGACCTGCCCTTGGGTTCGGTCCTCCTGGTCGAGGATGACGCGCTCATCGCGATGTCGATCGAGCAGGCGTTGCTCGATGGCGGAGCGAGTGCGGTGATGATTTGTAGCAGCACCGCTGATGCTATGACGGCCCTGCGCGATTCCCAGCCCGACGGGCTGGTGCTCGACGTTCACCTGTCCGACCGGGATGACGGGTGGGCCCTCGCCGAGCTCGTGAATTCGGTCGGTCCGAATCCTCCCCGGATCGTCTTTTCGACCGGTGCGCCCCAGGATATACCGGCGGAAATCGCCGAACTTGGACCGGTCCTCGAGAAGCCCTACGATCCCGCTGACCTCATCGCTGCATTGCGGCAACCACCGCGACCCGGTCTATTGGCCAGGTTAAGAAAAGCGCTGGCCTGAGATGGAGGCGAAGGTTTGCGGATGGACCTCACCGGGTCTTTTCCGTTAGCGCATGAAGGCCGAACATGAGCATTGCACGACGACAGCCTCGCTGATGAGTCACCCCGCCTTGATCGTAGCAAGGAACCGGTATGCGATATTTTTTCAATCTAGCCGGGGCGGTGCAAGATCCGGATAACGTCGGCGTTGAACTCGAAAGCCTGTCCGACGCTCGGATCGAAGCTGTCCGGTTCGCAGGAAGATACCTCCGCGACAGGCCCGAGGTGGTCTGGCTGGGCGACGAGTTCCGTATCGAGGTAATGAACGCGTCAGGGCTGATCCTGTTCACCTTCATCGCGATCGGCGTGGACGCCCCCGCCGGAATGCGCGCGAAATAACGCGCAGCAGCTGTCCACCAGATAGGTCATCTTTCTAAATCAAAAAAAAGGCCTCCGCTCGTCTGAGCGGAGGCCCTTCGGGATCGTATCACCAGCCGCTTGGACGGGAGGGGGGGTCTCGGCGGTGACAAGGATAAAATGCCCCACCCCAAACGGCGTTCCCGCCTGCCGAAAAAAATCTGCGGTGCAGTCGCTTTTTTCGCACCGACCACTGATTTTGCGACAAATTCCCCGCAAGGCCGCCCCAGCTTCGGGGCCTGTCCGCCCAGCGCGCTGTTGTAGTTGCACCAGAAAAGAGCGCCGCCTTGGCAACCGTTTCGGTCGTTCGCGGAGGAGGCCGCTTGCCAAACGGCCAACGGAACCATAGCGAGGCGCCCGCGTTGAAAGGCGCGACACTTACGGGAAGGGAATTCATGTCGCTCGGGGATCAGGTCGCCGCCAATTTGCCATACCTGCGCCGTTATGCGCGGGCACTCACAGGATCGCAGCACACCGGCGACGCGTTCGTCCGCGCAACGCTCGAGGCTGCCCTCGCCGATGACGAGCTGAAGGCTTCGCTCTCCGGCGGGCGGGTTCCTCTCTACAAGGCGTTCAACAAGGTCTGGTCGAGCGCCTACCTTGAAGTCGATGGCGACGGCAATGAGGACGAGGCGGGGCACGAACGCGCGGCCGCCGACCGGCTTCGCACAATCACTCCGCTCAATCGCCAGGCACTTCTGCTGACCACGCTGGAGGACTTCTCGATTCCCGAGGCAGCCGAGATCATGGACATGAACGCGGCGGACATCGAGCAGATGGTGAAGGAAGCGGTCGAGGAGATCGACCGGGAATCCGCCACCAGCGTGCTCATCATCGAGGACGAGCCTCTGATTTCCATGCAGCTTGAAGACCTCGTCCGGTCGCTCGGCCATGAAATTTGCGGAACCGCCGCCACCCGTACGCAGGCCCAGGAAGTCGTCGCCGAGCGCACGCCCGGCCTGGTTCTCGCGGATATCCAACTGGCGGATGGCTCTTCGGGGCTGGACGCGGTGGACGACATCCTCGCGATCGACAGCGTGCCGGTGATCTTCATCACCGCGTATCCCGAGCGCCTTCTTACTGGCGACCGTCCGGAGCCGACCTACCTGGTGACCAAGCCGTTCCAGGAATCGACGGTACGCGCCGCGATCAGCCAGGCTCTGTTCTTCGGATCGAGCCGCCCGCTCGGCTGACTTCCGGTACCGGCGACAAGCCCCGCGATTTTCACTTCCGGCGCGCGCCCTCTCTACTTTGTGAGGGTCGCGCGCTGGCGCGTGCGGATTTCGAATTCGCTGCGTAGCCGGACCGGAACCAGCAGGGTGCAGGACACACCGCCGGGAAGAAACTGCAGGTCGACCGGGTGCCGCAGTTCGTGAGCCACGATTTTCTCGATCAGGTCGGTGCCGAATCCGCGAGGCCGCTCGGCCGCGACCGGCGGACCGCCGGTTTCCACCCAGCGAACGCTCGCCAGATCCTCCCGGTCGAGCGCCCAAGTCACGCGAACCCTTCCTTCGGGGACGGAGAGGGCTCCGTACTTGGCTGCATTGGTCGCCAGTTCATGGATAGCCAGCCCGAGCGACAATGCATCGTTAGGCGCAAGCTCGACCGGAGGGCCGCCGAGTTCCAGCGACCCTTCGGCACGGGCGTAGGGCGCCAGTTCCGCCTCGACCACCGAGCGGATGGCAGTGGTGCCCCAATCAGACTGGGTGAGGAGGTCATGCGTTGCCGATAGAGCGCGGATGCGACCGTCGAGACCTTCGGCGAACTCGTCCAGGTTGGTGGCCCTTCGCCTGGTCAGACTGACGATCGACAGGACATTCGCGAGCGTGTTCTTGACGCGGTGATTGAGCTCGCGAGTCAGCGTGTCACGAATGGAGTTCTGCTCCTGCAGCCATTCCAGGGAGGCCTGGTCCTCGATCGCTTGCTGGGTGAGCAACCGCGCCACCACCATCAGCAGGCTCGCGACGAGAAGACCGAACAGCAAGGTGAGCATCGACAGCATCGAGAGCGAGCCCCCTCGGCTCGACTCGACTTCAAGAACCATCGGACGGTTGGCGATCATCACCTCCCTTTGAGCGGTGCGACCGGTTCTTTCCGTCGGCGGAATCTCTGCCAGGAGGCGGCGGGGCCGGCTGGGACCGTCGTAAAGCCGGATCCCCGTATCACGCCGCGCCTCAAGCTGGAGTACCGAGGCGAGGAAATCGCCCGCGTTGAAGGGACTGTACAGGAAGCCCTTGAGCCGGCGCGCGTCCGTCACCTGGTCGAACACCGGCATATAAATCAGGAAACCCGGGTACGACTGTCCTCCCTCCTGTGCGAGCACGACCGGACCGCTGGCCGTGGGACGCGAAGTTCGCACGGCCTCATCCATCGCTGCCCTGCGGGTAGGCTCGGAATACATGTCATAGCCGAGTGCGCGCCGGTTGCGGGCCGTGTCGGGCAAGAGATACGTCACCGGCGTCAGCCTGGTGCGCGCACCATCGGGCAGCGGCCTGACCGGCTTGCTCCCCGGGACCTCCAGTTTCATCTGCCGTTCGAATTGGGCAATCTGGTCCGGCGAGATCGCCTGGGCCCAGCCGATGCCCTCCGCCCCCCGGTAATCGCTATCAAGCCGCAATTCGCTGACGAAGCGGCGAAACAGCGAGGGAGGAACGACCTGCATCGTCCCGAACAGGGCGGCTCCGGCCCGAAGGTAGGCCGACGATGTGTTGCCTCGACGCTCGAGTGCCGAAGCGATCGCCTGGACGCTTTCGTTCAGCCGCGCTTCCTCGCGCCGGCGCTCGCCGCGTTCGATGGCAAAGACGCTGAGTGCTGTGATCGCGGCGATCAGGAGGAATATCGCGATGGGCGCGGCCCGCGGATACGAGGCCAACCACCGCCGTGTGCGACGCGATCGGTTGTCCACTTTACCCACTGATCCGGCCCGCCCCACTCTCAGTCCCCGAACTACGCCGGTAGCATATGCGGCGTGTGCACGATGGAACAAAGGCGCTATCGCTTCGTTCCCCAATCTCTACAACCGCGAAATCGGCGGGCGCTTGGCGTTCGCCGTTTGCCTGCGTTTAGGGTGGGGGACGGATTTTTTGGCCGGGACGGAAAAAGACTTGGAACAGCGAGATGCGAAGGGCGAACGCGCCCAGGACGGCAAGGACAAGGCATCGCCTCTCAAGCGAAAGGCCGACACTCCCGGCTGGACCTCCGGGCTGCGCCAAATCTACGATTCGGTATTGGACGAATCCCTTCCGCCCGAAATCCAGGACCTTCTTTCCAAGCTGGACCGCGACAGCTGATGTCGCAAGAGCCACGGACGGCCTCGGAAAAGGCCGACTTCAAGCGCGAACTGACCGGAGTTGTGCCGCACCTGCGCGCGTTCGCACGCGGCCTGTGCGGCCGCCCCGACATGGCGGACGACCTGGTGCAGGAAACCCTGCTCAAGGCCTGGGCGGCGCAGGACCGGTTCGAACCGGGCACCAGCATGCGCGCGTGGACCTTCGTGATCCTGCGCAACGCCTATCTCACCGATATGCGGCGAAACCGGTTTCGCGGGGACTACGATGAAGGCGTGGCAGAGCGTATCCTGACCGCGCCTGCGGGACAGGAAGAACCCATCCACCTGTCCGACATGCGGCGCGCTCTCCTCACCCTTCCGCCCGAGCGGCGCGAGGCGCTGCTGCTGGTCGGTGCCGGCGGGTTTTCGTACGAGGAAGCAGCCACCATCTGCGGATGCGCGGTGGGTACCATCAAGAGCCGGGTGGGGCGCGCCAGGGCAACCCTCACCGCCATGCTGGACGAAGGCGACATCCCGCAGCGCGCGATCGACGATGTAAACGCGCACCGCGCGTTGCTTGAAGAGCTCGACAAGGTTGCCGGCGGCGACGGCGTCAGCGAACCGACGCGCTGACGCCGCTCCAGAGGGGGATGCTTGCTTGCTGCGCCGGCTGATTGCACAAACGGCTGGCGATGGTGGAGGACGTTGAGGGGTCATGACAGAGGCGCCAACCGCCGGGACCGAGGAGCCGCGGCTGGTTGCGAAGCCGCGCGGGCGGACCGCGCGCATGACCTTCGCAGCGCAGGAACTGCGGCTTATTTCCGCGCTGGTGGTAATCCTCGGCCTTGGCCTTTTCCTCGCACTGCCTTTCGTGCTGTCGATCGGGTCGGTGGTGTTCCTGCCGCTGGTGACGGCGCTGATCCTCACCATCGTGCTCTCGCCGCTGGCCGACAAACTGGCGGGCTGGGGCCTGCCAAATGTGCTGGCCTCGCTGATCGCCCTGCTCGTGTTGCTGGCGGCGCTGGTGCTGGCGGGACTGCTGATCCTGCAGCCCGCGATAGTCCTGTTCGAGACTTTGCCCGCCATCGTCGACCAGATCGGCCAGCGTTTCACCGAACTTCGTGACCAGTTCGCCTGGGTCACCGCCGCGAGCAAGCGCCTGTCCGAGCTGACTGGCCACTCGGGTAACGAAGTGGTGGTCGCCAGCCCCTCGGTGCTCGAGCAGTTCGCTTATGCGACTCCCAGCGTCATACTGGAGACGCTGCTCACCTTCCTCATGACCTTCTTCATGGTCGAGGCCCGCGTCAGGATGCGGCGGCGGCTGCTGCTGGAAAGAACGGACCTTGGGGCGAGCCTTAAAGCGGCGCGGGTAATCAGGGATGTGCAGGACCGCGTCGCCGCCTACATCCTCACCGTCACCTGGATCAACGCTGGCGTGGGGATCATCGTCGGCCTTGCGGCGTGGGCGTTCGGCCTGGACGCGCCGGTCATGTGGGGTGGCCTGGCCGCGATCCTCAATTTCCTGCCCTATATCGGACCCCTGATAATGACGGCGATCCTGGCTCTCTACGGGGTCGGGACGGCGGAAACGGCATTCGTCGGGATCATCCCGGCCGCGGCGTACCTGAGTCTGCACGCAGTGGAATCGAACGCCATCACGCCGTCGATCCTGGGGGCCCGGTTCACAATGAACCCGGTCCTGATCCTGATCGCGCTGTCCTATTTCTCGTGGATCTGGGGAGTCTTCGGAGCGCTGCTGTCGGTGCCGATCCTGCTGACCCTGACGGCGTTTTTCGACCATGTCGGCCGGCCGAATCTGATCGGGTTCATCTTCGGCGAGCCACTGTTTCCTGAACAGCCGATCGAAAGCGCGGAAGAGGCGGAGCCGCCGCTGCCGGCCGTCGTGCGATAGCAAACGGCCCGCCACCTTCCGGTAGCGGGCCGCGAAGGAAGCTCGGCGCTCTGTAAGCTCAGCTCGGGTACTTCCAGGTGCTTCCGCGAACGAGGTTCTCGGCCGCAAACGCCCAGTTGAGCTTGCCGTCGACAACCGCATCGAGATAGCGCGGTCGCAGGTTCTGGTGATCGAGGTAGTAGGCGTGCTCCCACAGGTCGATCACCAGCAGGGGATTGCAGTCCTGATCCGCCATCGTGTCGCCATCGTGAGTCTCGGCAATCTCCAGCTTGCCGCCCCGCTCGACCAGCCACACCCAGCCGTTGGAGAAGTGGCCCACGCCGCGTTCCTTCAACTGCGTGGCGAGCGCTTCGGATGAGCCGAAGGAATCGTTGATCATGCTCTGCAGCTCTTCGGACGGAGTGCCCGAGGAAGGACACAGCGAATTCCAGTAGAAGCCGTGGTTCCAGCTCTGGGCCGAATTGTTGAACAGGCCCTGGTTGCTGCCACGTGCGCTCCTGATGACGTCTTCCAGGGGACCGTTCTCGAGGTCAGTGCCGGCGACGGCTGCGTTCGTCTTGTCCACGTATGCCTTGTGATGCTTGCCGTGGTGGAAGCTCAGCGTCTCGGCACTGATGGCCGGATCGAGCGCGGACGGTTCATAGGGTAGCGGAGTGACTTCGAAGGCCATGGTTGTCTCCCGTGGTCAGATGAAAATGAGGACGATCCCTCGTTACATGAATGCGCGGGAACCGCTAGGGTTGCGTCTTTCCTTCGCGCACCCGGTCAACCGCCGCGGCGAGCGCGGTGTCCATCGTGACGTTGCCAATCGTTCGCATGATGTCCGGCATCATCTCGACCGCCACCAGGAGAGCGAGCGGTTCGATCGGCACGCCCATCGCCAGCGCGATCGGCCCGATCGAGATCACGAAACTGATCGTGCCCGGCAGGCTCACCGAGCCGACCGATATGACGAACGCCACCGCGACTCCCGCCATCAGCGCCGCCGGTGAAAGGGTGACGCCCGCCAGGTGAGCGACGTAAATGGCGACCGCCATGTTCATCGCGGGGCTCGTCGCGCGGAAGATCGCCACCGCCAGCGGGAGGACGAATTCGGCCGTCTCCTCGCGCAGGCCCATCCTCCGGGCACTCACGAGCATGGCTGGCAGACTGGCGAGCGAGCTTTGGGTCGACAGCGCCACTGCCTGGGCCGGCAGGAGCGCGCGGCCGAAACGCAGCGGGGAAATGCCACCCACCAGCCAGGCGAGCAGGTATCCGCCGATCATCAGCGTCGTGCCCACCGCCACCACGATGAGGATGTAGTGCCCCAAAGTCGCGAAGGCTGCCCCGCCGCTTGCCGCGCCCACGCCCATCGCCAACGCGAACACGCCAAGCGGGGCGATCCACAGGACCCAGCCGATGATCAGCAGCATTGCGTTGGCAAGCGCACGGAAAACTCCGATCAGCAGTTCACGCTGCTCGCCCGGAAGCCGTACCGCTGCCAGGGCGAAAGCCGCGAAGAACAATGTCAGCGGCAGCATCGCGGTCTCGGCCGCTGCAGCGACGATGTTCGGCGCGACGAGTGACTGGATGAATGCGCCGAGTTCCGGCACGTCCTGAGGCGCCCCGTTCGCCGAAAGAACCGCCGCGGCCTTGGCCGGAGGAGGAAACAGGTCGAGGAGCACCGGCGTCAGCAACGCGGCGACGATGCCCGACAGGAACAGCACCAGTATGACCCAGAACAGCATCCGGCGCGCGGCGGCGCCCGCCCTCGCCGCGATGGCCATTTGTGAAATGCCGAGGACGAGCAGGCCTGCTACCAACGGTACGATCGTCACCTGCAGGGCCCGCAGCCACAGCGTGCCGACCGGCGCGGCGACAGCCAGTACGGTGTCAGACGCCCCGGTCTGAGCCACTAGCAGGCCAGCGGTAAGGCCTGCAAGGAGGCCGGCCAGCGTCCATCCTGCGGGGATGCGTACTGTGACCAGCTGCCGCCCGCCGGACGGTGCCGGTGTTTCCGCTGTTTCTCTCATCATCGTCAGTAGATAGCGGGTTTGCCTGTCCGCACCAGCGCATCATTTCGTGACATCTCCCACTATGCGGGCCAAAGCGCGGGAGATCACAAATCACGCAGGTCGGCACGTTTCATGGCACGCAAATTCTTCGGCACCGACGGGATCAGGGGACGCACCAATGCAGGCGTCATGACGGCCGCGACCGCCATGAAGGTTGGCCAGGCGGCAGGATGTCATTTCCTTCGCGGGGACCACCGGCACCGCGTCGTCATCGGCAAGGACACCCGGCTGTCCGGCTACATGATGGAGAGCGCGCTCGTCGCCGGGTTCACGAGCGTGGGCATGGACGTGATCATGACCGGCCCCCTGCCCACTCCGGCGATCGCCTTGCTCACGCGGGAGATGCGCGCAGACCTGGGGGTGATGATCAGCGCCAGCCACAATCCCTACGAGGACAACGGCATCAAGCTGTTCGGCCCGGACGGCTTCAAGCTGTCCGATGCCGACGAGCTGGAGATCGAAGCATTGCTGGAGGCCGAACCGCAACTCGCGTCGTCGGAGTACATCGGCCGGGCCCGCAGGATCGAGGACGCTCGTGGTCGATACATCCATGCGGTCAAGCAGTCGGTGGCGAGCGACATCCGCTTCGACGGACTGAAGATCGTGGTCGATTGCGCCAACGGCGCCGCCTACCAGGTGGCCCCCAGCGCCATCTGGGAACTGGGCGCGGAAGTCGTCGCCATCGGGGTCAGTCCCGACGGGACCAATATCAACCGCGATGTGGGCTCCACTTCTCTTTCGGCCCTGCAGGCGAAGGTTGTCGAAGAAAGCGCGGACATCGGCATCGCGCTCGACGGCGATGCCGACCGGCTGATCGTGGTCGACGAGAAAGGCCGGGCGGTCGATGGCGACCAGCTCATGGCGCTGATCGCGCTCCGGATGCTCGACAAGGGATCGTTGAGGGGCGGCGGCGTGGTGGCTACCGTCATGTCGAACCTTGGCCTCGAGCGTCATCTCCAGGCTCATGGCCTGACCCTTGAGCGCACGAAGGTGGGCGACCGCTATGTGCTGGAGCACATGCGCGCCCGCGGTTTCAATGTTGGCGGGGAGCAATCCGGGCACATGATCCTGCTCGACTATGGCACCACGGGCGACGGCACCGTCGCCGCGCTCCGCGTCCTGGCGAGCCTCGTGCGGTCGGGCAAACGGGCGAGCGAGCTTCTGCGCCAGTTCGAGCCGGTGCCCCAGCTGCTCAAGAACGTGCGTTACGATGGACGCTCCCCGCTCGAGAATACGGCGGTAAAGGCAGCCATTGCCGATGCAGAAGCCGAGCTTGCCGGTCGCGGCCGCCTCGTGATCCGTCCTTCCGGCACCGAACCCCTCATCCGGGTGATGGCCGAAGGGGACGATGCGGGTCAGGTGGAACGGGTCGTCGAGGGCATCTGCGCTGCGGTGAGGGCGGCGGCCTGATGCTGGAGATGCGGCCAGACTGCGAGCGGTGCGGGGCGGACCTCCCCGCCGAAACGCCGGGCGCTTTCATTTGCAGCATGGAGTGCACGTTCTGTGCGACGTGCAGCGAAGAGATGGACGACCGCTGCCCTAACTGCGGCGGCGAACTGATGGACCGGCCGACCAGGGCAAGGAAGCTTCAGGCGAAGTACCCCGCTTCGACGGAGCGGAAGTTCAAGGGGTGACCGCCTCGCCTCCTCGCGTGCTGTCGATAGCCGGGTCCGACAGTTCGGGCGGCGCCGGCATTCAGGCCGACATCAAGACGATTGCGATGCTTGGCGGGTACGCGATGACCGCCATCACCGCCATCACCGCGCAGAACACCCGCGGAGTTCAGGCGGTCGAGGCGATGGAGGCCGGTATCGTGGCCGCCCAGATCGATTCGTGCCTGTCGGACATCGGCGCAGACGCGATGAAGATCGGCATGCTCGGCTCACCCGAAATCGCCACACTCGTCGCCGAACGACTCGACAGCTTCGCCGGCGCGATCGTGTTCGATCCCGTCATGGTCGCGACCAGCGGCGGCGTTCTGGCTGACGAAGCGACGATTGCCGGGTTTGCCCCGCTGATGAAGATCGCCACCCTGGTGACGCCCAACCTCCCCGAGCTTGCAGCGCTTACCGCGATGCCGCTGGACGATCACGAATCGATCGCCGCGGCCGCGCTCAATCTGGCAAGGGAACACGATTGCGCGGTGCTGGCCAAGGGCGGCCATGCCGAGGGCGACCGCGTCCTCGACACGCTGGTGTTTCCCGACGGCGATTTCGCCAACTTCGGCGACCCGCGCATCGACACACGCCATACGCACGGCACCGGTTGTACCCTGTCGTCGGCGATAGCCACCCTGCTGGCGCACGGCCAGCCGCTCACTCACGCGGTCCGGCTCGCCCGGCGGTTCGTGCGCGCCGCCATCCGCCAGGCACCGGGTTTCGGCGAAGGCGCCGGCCCACTAGGCCACCAGGCGGTTCGCCAAGACTAGTCCTTGATGTCGTAGAACGCGGAGATGTGCCCCCAGGCTTCCTCCGCAGTCTCGCACCAGCGGAACAGGTCGAGATCGGCCTTCGAGATCGTCCCTTCTTCGGCGATTGCTTCCCAGTTGATCACCCGGCTCCAGAAATCCTTCCCGAAGAGCAGGATCGGCATCGGCTTCATCTTGCCGGTCTGGATCAGTGTCAGCAGCTCGAAGAACTCATCGAATGTGCCGAACCCGCCAGGGAACACCGCCACCGCCTTGGCGCGCAGGAGGAAGTGCATCTTGCGCAGCGCGAAATAGTGGAACTGAAACGACAGGTGCGGGGTGACGTACTGGTTGGGTGCCTGCTCGTGCGGCAAGACGATGTTGAGGCCGATCGATTCGGCGCCCGCGTCATGCGCGCCCTTGTTCGCGGCCTCCATGATCGAAGGCCCCCCGCCCGAGCAGATCACGAACTGGCGCTTGCCGTCCTCGACGATCGCCTTGCTGCTGGCGATCCGGGCAAGCTCATAGGCCTCGTCGTAATACTTCGCCTTGGCGGCCAGCCGCTCCGCCACCACGCGGTTTTCCGGCGCGGCATTCTTGAGCAGGGTCTCGGCATGGTCGGGCGAAGGGATCCGCGCCGAACCGTACATGACCAGGGTCGAACCGACCTCCGCCTCGTCGAGAAGCATTTCGGGTTTCAGCAGCTCGAGCTGGAAGCGGACGGGGCGCAGCTCCTCGCGCAGCAGGAAGTCGATGTCGCGAAACGCCAGCTTGTACGCCGGGTCGCGGGTCTGAGGGGTGTCGGGCGTCGCCTTGTCGGAAAAGGCGGCTTCCTGTTCGGCAGGGTAAAACTTGCGACGCTTGAGGTCGCGCTCTTCTTTCTCGGTCATTGCGCCGCCGATAGGCGCGGCGCTGCGGGTGCACAATGGGCGCCTTAAAGCAGGCGCCATTCCCCGGGCGCCAGGCCTGCCAGGTTCCACTCGCCAATACTCCATCGCACGAGCCGCAGGGTGGGAAAGCCGATTGCAGCCGTCATCCTGCGCACTTGGCGATTGCGCCCCTCGGCAACGGTCAGGCGAAGCCAGCTGTCGGGAACGCTTTTTCGAAACCGTACCGGCGGATCGCGTGGCCACAGGTCGGGCGGGTCGATCCGGTCAGTCCGAGCAGGACGGGTGATCCCGTCATTCAGCATCACGCCGTCGCGCAGAGGCTGCAGCAAGCCATCATCCGGCTCGCCCTCCACCTGGACCAGATAGGTTTTCGGGGTCTTGAACCGCGGATCGGAGAGGCGCGCCTGCAAGCGACCGTCGTCCGTCAGCAGCAGCAGTCCCTCGCTGTCCCGGTCCAGACGTCCTGCAGGATAGAAACCGGCTTTGTCGATAAAGGCGGACAGCGTCGGGCGCGGCGTAGGGCTACGCGCATCGGTGAACTGCGAAAGGACCCCGAACGGCTTGTTGAACGCGATGAGCGCCATCGGCCGCTCCACTTGAAAGCTGGATGCCCCGCGAGGATTCGAACCTCGATTGACGGAGTCAGAGTCCGTAGTCTTACCTTTAGACGACGGGGCACCGGCGAGCGGGACACAGTCCGCCTCGCGAAGGGGGCGCACTTAGATTCGTGCGGAGCACAGGTCAAGGCTGTCGCAGGCGATCGCTTCCAGAAGCCGCTTCGGCCCGCTTGCCGATATCCGCGCGCACCGCTAGCATCCCCTCAGGTCCCCGTGATCTGGCGCATAGGACGCCCGCGGGAGGAATAGAAAGTATCGAATATGGCGGCTTTTTCACCGCCGGACAAAGCAGGAAGGACGCGGCAAAGGACAGGCGGCAACAGGGGCGGACCGTCCGGCAAGGTAGCCGATTTCCGCTACAAGCGCCCCTCGTCTTCCGAACCGCGAAAGACGGACGCGTCGCAGGTGGCGCGCGCAATATCCGCGCAAGGCGCGCCCGAAGTGCGCCGGCAAGCCTATGCCGCGCTTGACCTTGGCACTAACAATTGCCGCCTTCTGATCGCTCGCCCTTCGGGTGAAAACTTCACGGTGATCGACGCCTTCAGCCGCGTCGTCCGGCTCGGCGAGGGTCTCGCCGGGAGTGGCCGCCTGAGCGACGAGGCGATGGACCGCGCGCTGGCTGCGCTGCATGTCTGCGCCGACAAGCTGCGCCGGCGCAACGTATCGCTGGCACGCTCGGTGGCGACAGAGGCGTGCCGCCGCGCCGTGAACGGGGGCGAATTCATCGAGCGGGTGCGCGAGGAAACCGGCATCGCGCTTGATATCATAACTGCGCAGGAAGAAGCCCGCCTCGCGGTGCTCGGATGCCATGTTCTCCTCGAGCAGGGCCATGGTCCGGCGGTGATCTTCGATATCGGCGGCGGTTCGACCGAGCTCGTCCTTATCGAGCCGGGAGAGCGCGTGCCGCGGATCGTCGATTGGGCCAGCGTTCCGTGGGGTGTCGTCTCGCTCAACGATACCGTCGCTTCGGCAGGCGACAGCAACGCGGAATTGCTGGACCGCTACGCGCGCATGCGGATGCTGGTGTCCGACAGTTTCGCTCCTTTCGCGGCGCGCGTCGCCGAAGCCGCCAAGGCCCATGACATCCGCCTGCTCGGAACCAGCGGCACAGTGACCACGCTGGCGAGCCTGCACCTCGAACTGCCGCAGTACGACCGCCGTGCGGTTGACGGGCTCATCGTGCCCTCGGTGGCGATGCGCGATATAAGCCAGCGCCTGTCTGGAATGGCGATGCAGGAGCGCCGCACGCTGCCGTGCATCGGTCCCGACCGGGCAGAGCTGGTGGTCGCAGGATGCGCGATCCTCGAATCGATCCTGGACATCTGGCCCGCGGACAAGCTCGGCGTGGCCGACCGTGGTATCCGCGAAGGAATCCTGCGCGGACTGATGGCAGGAACGCCGGCGCCAGGGGCGACCCTCCTGTGACCCGAGGCGGAGGCGATACGAGCAAGCGCGTGAAGACAGCGCGGGGACGGACGGCTTCATCCAACCGCTGGTTGTCGCGCCAGCTAAACGACCCCTACGTCCGGCAGGCCAAGGCCGAAGGTTATCGCAGCCGTGCGGCGTACAAGCTGATCGAGCTCGACGAGAAATTCTCGATACTCCGGAACGCACGACGGGTCATCGACCTCGGCATCGCACCGGGTGGCTGGAGCCAGGTGGTTCGCAAGCTGCGACCCAAGGCGAGCGTGGTGGGAATCGATCTGCTCGAAGTCGAGCCGCTGGAAGGAGTTACGATCCTTCAGATGGACTTCATGGCCGACGAAGCACCGTCCGCACTGGCAGAAGCGCTGGGCGGAAAGGCAGACCTCGTGCTCTCCGACATGGCGGCCAATACCGTGGGTCACAAGCAGACCGATCACCTGCGCACGATGGGCCTCGTGGAGGCAGCGGCATGGTTCGCGATCGAAAACCTGGAGCCCGGCGGCACCTTCGTCGCAAAGGTGCTGGCCGGTGGAACCGACGCCGAGCTGCTTACGCTGCTGAAGAAGCATTTCCGCACGGTGAAGCATGCAAAACCGCCCGCCAGCCGCAAGGGATCGAGCGAGTGGTACGTGATTGCCCAGGGCTTCAAGGCGCCCTGACCTGACCTGACCTGACCTGACCTGACTTGCGCCGCCGCCGCCGCCGCCGTGGGAGCGGGGCTGACGCGCAATCGGAGGAAATGCCTAGCGGTCGCCCTTGTTGGTGTTCGCCGGGCCATCGGCCGCAGGAGCCGCCACCGCTCCGGCCGCCTCGGGACCGGGCTTCTCGGCCGGACCCGCCGTTGCGGTGGGATCGCCGGCCGCAGCGCCTTCAGCAGCAGCGGCAGCGTCGTCGGCCGGAGCCGCGGCTTCCGGCTTCGGCAGCTCGGGCCCGCCACCCTGCTGCTTCAGGTACAGGATGATGTTGGCGCGATCCTGACCGTTGGAAAGGCCCGCGAAGCTCATCTTGGTCCCGGGGGCGAAAGCCTTGGGGCTCTTGAGCCATTCGTCGAGGTTCTCGTACGTCCAGTTACCGCCATGGCCCGACAGCGCGCTTGAGAAAGCGTAGCCCGCTTTGCCCTTGCCGATCGGCTCCCCGACGGTGGCCCAAAGGTTCGGACCCTGCTTCACGCCGCCGCCCTGATCGAACGTATGGCAGGTGCCGCAACGCCCCTGCGCGGCCTTTTCGCCGGCAGCGACATCGCCGGTCGCGAGCAGTTCGGCCAGGCTCGGGCCTGCTTCTGCCGCGCCTTCCTCGGCGACGCCCTCGATCGGATAGCCCATTTCGTGCGGGCGATGCGGCTTGTCGGCCTGGAAATACTTCGCGCTCACGCTGGACAGGCCGAGCGCGACGATGCCTGAGAAAAGGACCCAGCCGGCGGCAGTGTTGAAACGATCGTCCATGCGTGCAGTATTCCGCGAGTAAGTGTTTGCGAGGCGGCTTTGCGCCGCGCTCTAGTCAGGCCGCCGCGCCCGCGCAAGGGGTCGCATGCGGGCGATCCGCTTGCCGTGCAAAAGCGGGGAAGCTAGGCGCGGCCCACGATGGACAGCTTTCCCGCTCCAGCCCGGACGATGGTCGAGGCGATGCAGGCCGCCGCTGCCGCCGATCCCGCGCGCGCGGTCGCCTTTTCGGGAGCGCCCGGGGCGAACTCCCATCGCGCGGCGCTGGAGATGGTCCCCGGTTGCCTGCCCCTGCCGTGCTTCTCGTTCGAAGACGCGATCGACGCGGTGAAAGCCGGCCGGGCCTGGGCTGCGGCAATCCCGGTGGAGAACAGCCAGCACGGGCGGGTTGCAGACATTCATTTCCTGCTGCCCGAGAGCGGTCTGCACATCGTGGCCGAACATTTCCTGCGCATAAACCACGCGCTGATGGCTACGGGCGAGGGTCCGTTCGAGGCTGCCTACAGCCACCCGCAAGCGCTTGGCCAGTCGCGCAAGTTTCTGCGGGAACGGGGAATCGTGCCCTTGAGCTATGCCGACACCGCGGGCGCCGCGGCCCATGTCGCCGAGCGCGCGGAGCCCCATATCGCCGCCATCGCGCCGCCGCAGGCGGCCGAGCTCTACGGCCTGAAGATCGTCGAAAACGACGTCGAGGACGCCGCCGACAACACCACGCGCTTCCTTTTGCTTGCGAATGAAGCGCTCGATCCGGCCATGTTCGGCGACCGAACACCGGCGATCACCACCTTCGTGTTCGAGGTGAAGAACATCCCTGCCGCGCTCTACAAGGCGCTCGGCGGATTCGCGACCAACGGGGTCAACATGACCAAGCTCGAAAGCTACCAGGCCGGGGCGAGCTTTTCGGCCACGATGTTCTATGCCGACATCATCGGCGCGCCCGGCCAGCCGGCGGTAGACCGCGCGCTGGAAGAGCTCGCCTTCCATTGCAAGGAATTGCGCATCCTCGGCACCTATCGCCAGGCGCGCCAGCGCGGCTAATCGGCGCGGGTGCAGCTTTCTGCTGCGCTCCCACCTGAGGACGCATGCTTCGGCCGGCGCGACGATGGCAAGTTCACGGGAGAAAACGTCTTTCTCCCGTGATTCCTGCAACGGTCATTTAGGCTTGAGCACCTGCAGCAGCTGTGTTCCCATGATGTGGCGGAACTTTGCACGATCGCCCGATTGCGCTGCCATCTGCGCGTCGCTCATCTTGACCTCGGCGCGAATTTTTTCGGCTCGCTTCTCGCCTTCGGCGCCGTCCGGAATGTTGCGATAGCGGCGCACAAGGTAGAGATCGGGCTCACCTTCACGCTTGTGCACGTTGCCGAGCAATTCCCAGCCGGTCTGCCAGCCTTGCTTGATCGCGAATTCTTCCTGCGTCTTGTAATAGCCTGCGAGGAAGGTGGCGTAGTCGAGAAAATGTCCGTCATCGATGGTGACGCCCGTCACCTCAACGTAGTCGCCGCCCGTGAAAGGTGTGTTTTGCGCGACGGCGATTTGCGGGAAAGCAAATGCGAGCGTTGCTGCACCGAGAACCAAACCGAGTTTGTTCATGTTATCCAACTCCCATGGGCGGCCGGCGCTTGAGCGCGCTTCCCCCTTGGCTCTGGAGTCGGGCGACCCTGAAGATTTCCCCTTTGGGCCGGCCCCTCGGCGCCGCGGAAACTACGCCGATTCGGGCAGGTGTCGAGCCTCAAAGGATGCCGGCCGCGGCGCGCGGGTGCGCAGCCCCAAGAGCGGTCGCAAAGGCGCGATCTCGCGGCCCACGAGGTAGAACGCCCAGCAGCCTGCGACAGTCGCCGCGAACAGGATCGCGAATTCAGCGCCCGCGGGCAGCGCGAAGCGCAGCAGGTACCAGCCGACGACCACGATCACCGTCTGGTGAATTATGTAGAACGGGAAGACCGCCTCGGTCAGCATCGCCCGGCGCGGGTGGTCGCGGTTCCAGTACCCGTCTGCGAGCCCGATCAGCGCGATGATCGCGCTCCACGCGAAGATCGCGTGCGCTGCCTCGTACCACGGATAGACCCAGCCGGGCGCCGGGGTGTTTCCCGGCCACTGGAGCACGACCGCCGCCACCACCGCGTAGGATGCGAGGGCCAGCATGCCGCTCGCCCTCCACCACCGCCGGATCCCGGCCCACGCGCGTGGTGCGCTGCGCAGGAGGTAGCCGAACAGGAACAGCGGCAAGTAGAATGTGTGGGCGTACCCATCGCCGACGACGTCGTGCGTCTCTTCCGCACCCGGCCAGCCGAGCCAGAGGCGCACCAGCAGGAGAGCGATCGGCACGACGAGGATGCGCCAGTCTGCCAGCATCCGGTCAAGCAGCGCACCTGCGCGCTTCCGCATACCTTCCGGCAGCATCAGAAGGACGGCCAGTGCCAGCGTGTAAAGCCACAGGTAAACCACGAACCACAGGTGGTTCCAGGTCGGCAGCACGATCCCGTCAATCGGGCCGAAGCGAAAATAATCGTGCAACCAGAACCAGGCGAAGGGCGCGTCGTAACCGTGCTTGAAGGTGAGCTCGACCCACGGCTGGGGCGGGACGATCACCGCGATCCCGAAAGCCAGCGGCACCAGCAGCCGCGCGGTGCGGTTGCGCACGAAGCCGCCCAGCCCGCCCGAACGCGCAAACAGCGCCGCCGAGGCGTAGCCCGAGACCACGAACAGCAGGCCGAGCCGCCAGGCGTTGGTCGCCAGCATCGGGAATTCGAACCACTCGATCGGCTGCGCGGTTTTCACGTGCCAGCCCCACGGCACGAAGAACATGCCGATGTGATAGAAAATCAGCAGGCCGAACGCCGCGATCCGCAGCCAGTCCATCCCGTAATGCCGGCCCGTGGGTAGCGCGGCGGCATCATTCGTCGGCAAAGATCGCTACCTCGTTGAGGCCATCGCTGGTGGCGCGGCCACGATACATACCCGGGGTGTTCATGGCGAACGCCGGCGCGCCATCCTTTCCAACGACAATGACTCCGCCGTCGCCGCCAAGCGCGCCGACTTCGCCGATGACCGTGCGCGCGGCGACATCGACGTTCTCGCCGGCGAGCAGGACGCGGTCGCAAATCGAATGCGCGACGGCAGCGCGGATGAAGTATTCGCCCGATCCGGTCGCGCTGACGGCGCAGGCGCGGTCATCGGCATAAGTGCCCGCGCCGATCACCGGCGAATCGCCGATCCGGCCCCAGCGCTTGCCGGTCATGCCCCCGGTCGAGGTGCCCGCGGCCAGGTGGCCGGCGCTGTCGCGCGCCACGGCGCCCACGGTGCCGTACTTGAATTCGACATCGAGGGCCGAGAGGTTCTCCTCCTTGAGCTTCTCGAGCTGGCGGCGCCGTTCGTCGGTACCGAAGTATTCAGGCGCGACCATTTCGAGGCCGTGCTCGCCCGCGAACTGCTCCGCGCCCTTGCCTGAAAGGAACACGTGACGGCCGTCCTCCATCACCTGCCGCGCCAGCAGGATCGGGTGGCGGACGGTATGCACGCCCGCCACCGCACCGGCGCGGCGGCCGTTGCCGTCCATGATCGCGGCATCGAGCTCGTTGACGCGGTCCCAGGTGAACACCGCGCCCCGGCCCGCGTTGAACTTCGGATCGTCCTCCAGGATGGTGATCGCGGCAGCTACCGCGTCGAGCGCGCTGCCGCCGTCCTTCAGCACCTTCGCGCCCGCGTCTAGCGCGGTCTGCAGCGCGGCCCTGTAATCGGCCTGCTGCTGCTGCGTCATGCGCGAGCGTTCCAGTGTGCCGGCCCCGCCGTGGATGGCGAAGGACCAGTCCCCGGGAGGGGAGGTGTCGTGGGAGGAAGCGGGTGCAGCCATGGCGAGGGCGATGGCCGCGAGCAGCAGCGCGCGCAAGGTCAGAACGCCATCGCCATCGAGGCTCCAACGCCCGTGCTGTCACCCCACGGCACCAGCGCAACCCGCCTGTCGGCGAGCGGGTGGGTCAACAGCAGGCCGGAGCCGGTGCCGATCGCCGCGCCGGCGAGCACGTCGTACCAGTGGTGCTTGTCCGCCTGCACGCGCGCGAACCCGACGAAACTCGCCACGGCAAGCGCGGGTATTCCTTCGCCGGGACCGCGCCGTTCGAGGATGCTCGCCGCCGCGCCGAACGCGGCGGACGTATGGCCGGAAGGAAAGCTGCGGTTGTCGCTTCCGTCAGGCCTCCGCTCGGGGAAGATTTCCTTGAGGCCGGTCGAGGCGGCGTAGGCCGCGCCGATCGATCCGGTCGCCTGCAGCACCCCCTTCCCGTCGCCAGTTACCACGGGAACTCCGATCGCCCAGGCGGTCAGCGCACCGACGCCGACCGTGCTGGCGGTGTCCCAGTCCTTGTCCGAAGCGTGAGCGGGGGCCGCGATGGTCAGGCTGGCCGCCGCGAGCGCGGCAAACGGGGCGGAGGTCGGCCGGAAGGTCTTCATTGCACGCGCATACCACGCGCGCCAATCACCGCTAAGCCAAGAAACCTTCCGCGAGAGTTATCCACCGGTCCCCGCCGACGATTTGGTAAACGAATCGATTCGTGCAAAACTTCGGAAGTCAAACGGCATGGCCACAGGCCAGGGGAGTGTCGGCATGAACATGGGGAACTACCGCTTCGATCAACAGATGGCGATGGACATCGGCGAAAAGCTCTTGTGGGCGGCGCTGATACTGGTGGTGACATGGGCCCTGGCCCGCGCGGCGAAGTGGGCCTTTGCCAAGCTGGTGGACAAGGTCAGCTTCTTCCGGCGCAGCACTTCCGGCGGATCCACGATCGGCACCGCGCTCGGCCAGATCGTCGCCGGCCTGATCTGGTTGTTCGGCCTGCTCGCGATCCTCCAGGTGTTCAGTCTCGGCGGGGTGATGGGCCCGGTCCAGACTTTGCTCAACGACATCGCCCGGTTCATCCCGCGGCTGATCGGTGCGGGCCTCATCTTCTTCATCGGCCTGATGGTGGCGCGGATCATCCGCGATCTCGTCGTCACCGCGCTGCAGACGGTCGATTTCGACAAGTGGGCCAACCGCGGCGGCGTCGACAGCGTCACCGGCAACACGGCCATCAGCAAGACGATCGGCACGATCGTCTACGTCCTTATCATCATCCCGGTGGCGATCGCCGCGCTGGAGGCGCTCGACATCGCAAGTATCTCGCAGCCGGCCAGCGACATGCTGCGGATGATCTTCGCCGCCATCCCGAACATTCTGGGCGCGGCGATCATCCTGGGCCTGGGGTATGTCATCAGCCGCTTCGTGGTGCAGATCCTGCGCGAGGTGCTGCCGGGCCTCGGCGTCGACCGCGCCTTTGCGGAAACCGACGTCCTGCCCGCCGGGACCACGCTGTCCGACGTGCTGGCGCGCGTGGCGCAGATCGCCATCATGCTGGCGGCCGCCATCGCGGCGACCCGCCTGCTCGGTTTTCCGGAGCTGACGCAGATTCTCGACCGCGTGCTCGAACTCGGCGGCCGGGTGATCTTCGGCGCGGTGGTAATCCTCGTCGGCTTCCTGATCGCCCGCCTGCTGGCGCGCATGATCGGCGGAACCGAGGAAACCGGCCTTGCCGCCGGGGTCATCAAGTGGGCGACCGTGGTCCTGTTCATCTTCATGGGCCTGCAGTTCATGGGCGTGGGCGAAAGGATCGTCGAAATGGCGTTCGGCGCGCTGGTCATCGGCGGTGCGGTCGCCGGTGCGCTCGCCTTCGGGCTCGGCGGCCGCCAGTGGGCCGCGCGCAAGCTGGAAGAGATCGATGCCAAGGCGAAGGAGATCCAGCGGGCCGCGCCCCCGCCGCCCCCACCGCCCCCGCCACCTTCTCCTGCGCCAGCAGCGCCGGTCACGCAGACAAGTCCGCCGCCGGCTACTTGATACTTCCATCTGAGGTCGCAGTCAGACTAGGGGCGCGGGATCATGATCCTGCGCCCCATTTCATTGGCCGAAGCAGACACGCTGGTGGCCCTCGCGCGCCGGGCGTTCATCGACGCCTTCGGCCACCTCTATGCGCCCGAAGACCTGCAATCCTTCCTCGACAGCGAGCGCACGCCCGAGAAATTCGCCCGGCTGATCGAAGACGCCGGCGCATTGGTGACGGTGGCCGAGGAAGACGGCGTCCTGCTGGGCTATTGCACCGTCATGTTCGGAGAGAGCTTCGCGGGCCGGCCCGACCCTCAGCCCCTGCGGCCATGCATC
The DNA here is from genome assembly GCF_014644315.1 of Tsuneonella deserti. Classification (NCBI taxonomy): domain Bacteria; kingdom Pseudomonadati; phylum Pseudomonadota; class Alphaproteobacteria; order Sphingomonadales; family Erythrobacteraceae; genus Tsuneonella; species Tsuneonella deserti. The sequence goes on from NZ_BMKL01000001.1 coordinate 2,017,683, forward strand.
CTCGGCCAGCTTTACTGCGCGGGTGAAGCCACCGGGCGCGGCGTGGGCGCGGCGCTGCTCGACCATGCGATCGGCGCGGCGCGGGCGCGTGGGTGCGATGCAATGCAGCTATCGGTCTACAGCGAGAATTTCGGAGCGCAGCGGTTCTACGCCCGGCGCGGCTTCGCGCACGTGGCGGACATCGATTTCTGGGTCGGAAACAAGCGCGACGACGAGTTCCTGTACGAGCTCGCTCTCTAGGCGAGCGCCAGGCCGGCCGATGCCTCGGTGCCTGCACCGGCCTTCCAGCGCCGCTTTTCGGCGTCGAAGAATGCGACCACCGCGAGGAACGTCAGGTTGATGAAGGCGAATTCTCCCCCATCCTCGAGCCACGCCTGGAAATCGGTTTGCGCCAGGGTGTGCGGTCCCCAGGTGACGAACATGTCCACGAATACGCCGAACACCGCCGCCATGGCGATCCCGGCCGCGATGAAGAGGCTGTGGACGGCGGCCCTCGGACGCGCTCCGAGCAGCGCCGAGGCGAGGCCCGCGAGCCAGATGGCGCCGACCATCGCGAAGAACATCATCTCGCCGATGTCGTTGGCGTGGACCGGCGAACTGGCCGGGAGCGGGATGAACGGCGCGATCCAGTGGCCGAACGCCTCGTGGAATTCGGCGGCATTGTCGATCGTCAGCCAGACCATCATCACGGCGTTGGCAAGGTAGGCCAGCGCGCCGAGCCGGCGCCACATGACAAACAGCATCACCGCGCAGCTCAGCGTCATCGCGTATTCCAGGTATTCGCCGAAGCTGTGGTCCTGCGAGATGAAGAACTGCACCGGCAGCGCCGCGCCGGTCGCGTCGCCGTAATGGGCCGCGACATCGAGCCCGACAATGACGCCGGCATAGGGCCACAGCCACATCATCGCAGTGCGCACAGCCTTGCTCTGCAAGATCGTCCGCCCGGCAACGAGCGCTTCGGCCGTCAGGGAGGAAAGCCAGGTCAGGAGCGCGGCGGGCATTCGGCAGCCTTTCGAAGGATCGAGGTCCTTCCGATATGCTGGGACAACCCGCTTGTCGGTTAACCGGAATGTTTAACGTCGACTGCGTCCCAGCGCGGAACAGGCCGAGAAACGAGCCGGATCACATCCACTTCCACCGGCGGAACAGCCACACGGTAACGATTCCGAAGGTCACGCAAAGCATCGTAACGAACCAGAAGCCAAGCGGATGGCCAGGTATCTCGGCCCACGGCATTCCGCCCACGTTGATGCCGAACAGGCCGACGAGGAAGCTCAAGGGCAGGAACACGGTCGCCACCAGGGTCAGGCGGCGGTTGGTCTTTTCCGAGCGCGCGAGGGCGCGTGCGCGCAGTTCGTCCATCAGGACGACGGCGCTTTCCTTGCTCACGTCGAGATCGTCGAGAAAGCGGCGCAGCAGCGCGGTGGTTTCGCCGATCTCGCGCCTGTCGTGCGGCTCGAACCAGGCGGGCGCGTCGCGGCTGATCGATTCCATCGCCACGTGTTGCGGGCTCATGTGGCGCTTGAGCGCGAGGATCGAGCGCCGGATCACGCCGATCCGCCGCAGCAGCTCCTCTCCGTTGCCCGGCTCGAACGCCGCGTCCTCAAGCTGGTCGAGCTCGTCGTTGAGGTCGACAATGACCGGGCTCATCCGGTTGACCAGATGCTTGGCGAGGTCGGTGATGAGCGCCCCCGCATCGCGCGGACCGCGGCCGGCGTCGAGTTCCTCCAGCACGTCGCCGGGCGTCTGCAACGGCCAGCGGCGCAGCGTAAGTACGCGCTTCCCGTCGGACCACAGCTGCATCGACCTCATGTCCTCGGGGCTCGCGCCCGGGTTGAAGTTGATGCCACGCATCGTGGCGACCAGAACCTCGCCGTCGCGGAAGGCGCGCGGGCGGGTCGCGTCGCCCGTCAGCAAGGCGGCGGTGGGCGCGGGAATGCCAAGCTCCTCCATCAGCCACTCGTCGGTGCCCGGCACCGTGCGGTCGAGATGCAGCCAGAGGACTTCGCCCGGCGCCCGTGCGCTCCAGCCCTGCGCCTGCTCCCAGCTCACCGCGCGCGCCCCGCCCTGCCCGTCAAGCACGCGGCCGATCAGGAGCGGACCGTCATGGGTGGCGTCGTCGTTCGGATCGGGATCGGCCGGCATCGGGCACGTCATGCCGCATCGCGCGGCGGCTGTCATTGCCCCTTCATGCGGCGCGGACTATATCGCGGGCCATGTCTTCGATCCGTCCCTGGCGCGACATCGCGCGCCGTCCCTCGCGCCAGATCATGGTCGGCAACGTGCCGGTCGGGGGCGATGCGCCGATTTCCGTCCAGACGATGACGAACACCCCGACTGAGGACGTGGGCGCGACGATCGATCAGATCCGCCGCTGCGAAGATGCCGGCGCGGACATCATCCGGGTGTCCTGCCCGACGGCGGAGTCGACCGCCAACTTCGATCAGATTACCCGCGCCGCGCGCGTGCCGATCGTCGCCGACATCCACTTCCACTACAAGCGCGCGCTGGAAGCGGCCGACAAGGGCGCCGCGTGCCTGCGGATCAACCCGGGCAACATCGGCTCGAGCGAGCGGGTGGCCGAAGTGGTGCGCGCCGCCAAGGCCAACGGCTGCGCGATCCGCATCGGCGTCAACGCCGGGAGCCTCGAACGCGACCTGCTCGAAAAGTACGGCGAGCCCTGCCCCGAGGCGCTGGTCGAAAGCGCGCTCGACCACATCAAGCTGCTGCAGGACCACGACTTCCACGAATTCAAGGTGGCGGTGAAGGCCAGCGACGTGTTCCTCGCGGTCGCCGCCTACATGCAGCTTGCGGAAGCGGTCGACTGCCCGCTGCACCTCGGCATCACCGAGGCGGGCGGCCTGATCGGCGGGACCGTGAAGTCCGCCATCGGCATGGGCAACCTGCTGTGGGCCGGCATCGGCGACACCATCCGCGTGTCGCTTTCGGCAGAACCCGAACAGGAAGTGCGCGTCGGCTTCGAAATCCTCAAGTCGCTCGGCCTGCGGACCCGCGGCGTGCGAATTGTCTCGTGCCCCTCGTGCTCGCGCCAGGGATTCGACGTCATCCGCACGGTGGAGGCGCTGGAAAAGCGGCTCGAGCACATCAAGACGCCGCTGTCCCTCTCGGTGCTCGGCTGCGTGGTCAACGGCCCCGGCGAAGCGCGCGAGACCGATATCGGCGTGACCGGCGGGGGCGCGGGCAAGCACATGGTGTACCTGTCGGGCGTGACCGACCACCACGTGCAGAGCGAGACGATGCTCGATCACATCGTCAGCCTGGTCGAAGCCAAGGCCGCGGAAATCGAAGCTGCCCACGGCACCGACGGGGCGATGCCGGAAGCGGCGGAGTGACGTTCAGCCTCCCTTTAGGAATGGCGGCATAGGCTCGCCGGCATGAATCGGCGCGACCTCATCAAGGGAACGCTTGCCGCCGGCGCTGCGCTCGCGGTCACTCCGGCGCGCGCCGTGGTCCCTGCCGTTCCCACCGCGCTAACCCCCCGGGATCGCCGCCTGTTCGCCATCGCGCAGGAGCAACTGGCCCGGCGCGGAAGCGGGCTGTGGCTGCGCGACGTGGTCGGCATTGCCGATTTCGGGGTGCGATCCTCCCGGCCGCGGCTTCATTTCGTCGACATGGAGCGCGGCGTGGTCGATTCCTACCGCGTCGCCCACGGCGCGGGTTCCGATCCCGAGCACGACGGCTGGCTCAAGTGGTTCTCCAATATCGAGGACTCGCTTTGCTCCAGCAAGGGCGCGTACATGACGTTCGGCTGGTACACCGGCAAATACGGCACCTCGATCCGCCTCGAGGGCCTTGACCAGACGAACTCCAACGCCTTGCCGCGCGCCATCGTGATGCACCGCGCGAGTTACTGCGAGCCGGCGCACCTTGCGCGCTATGGCGTGCTCGGCCGGTCGAATGGCTGCTTTGCGATGAGCGATGCGGACTTCAAGATCGCGCTGCTGCGACTGGCGGGCGGGCGACTCCTCTTCGCCGACAAGCTCGGCCTCGATGACGGTCACGACGCAGTGCCCGAGCAGGCCGGCAATCTGCAACTCGTCGTGCCGCAGGGCGCCCCGCAGCCGCCGCTCATCCCTGGCGGTTTCTAGCAAGAAAAAAGGCCCCCTCCCGAGGGAAGAGGCCTTTTCTCCTACATCTTCACCAGTGATCAGGTCGTCTGCAGGTCGTCCACGATCTCGACCACGTCTTCGCTGGTCGAACGCGCGCGGTTGGCCACGCGCGGCGCGTCGAAGCTCGCCAGCACCGGAGCATCGCGCCCATAGATGTCATTGAACTGCCGAAGCTGGCCGTTGATGTCGCGGCCCATTGTGAAATAGGTGATATAGACCGGCATCGATTTCTGGATCGGCACGCGGGTATACTTGCCGCTGGTGCTGATCGCGACCGCCTCGTCCGCCGCCGCCTTGCGCGTTTCGGGTGTGTTGGCGAGGTTGCCGAGGATCGCCAGCGTGATCGCCAGTTCCTGCGCCCGTTCGGTGCGGATGCAGCCGTGGCTAAGCGCGCGGTTTTCCTGGTTGAACAGGTTGCGGCTCGGCGTGTCGTGCAGGAAGATCGCGTGCGGATTGGGCATGTCGAGCTTCATCAGCCCCAGCGAGTTGCTTGGGCCGGGCTGCTGCACGACGATCAGCGAGCCGTCGGCCTGTTTCGTGACCTTGTAGCCCGCGCGGGGCGAGCGGAGGAGGGAAGCGCCCAGCCCCTCGCCCTTCACGATCGACTGTGGCACCGTCCAGGTCGGGTTGAAGATCACGCCTTCGACGGTCTCTGCAAGCTGGGGAGTCGCAGTGCGGCCCGGCTTGCCGACGATCGTCTTGTAGGTGCTGATGATCTTGTCGTTGACCGTCAGGCGAAGCTGGTATTCCGGCACGTTGGTGATGAGGTACTGGTTGCCCAGGTCCTTCGCCAGCCAGCGCCAGCGGTCCATGTTGGCGCGGATGAGCTTGCGCTGCCCCGCATCCCGCGTCTCGGCGAGCGCTCCCTTGAGGACCTCGTAGTCCGGGTGATCGGGATTGAGCGCCGCAAGCGTCGCGGCGACCGAGTGGCTGGCGAGCGCCTGCGCCATCACGTCGCCCGTGCGGTAGAGATCGGCATCGGGATCGACCACGAACCATTGCTTGCGCGCCTCCATCGGCGTGCGCCCGTCGCGCAGGTCCTCGACCAGCCACGCGAAGCTGCGGCTGGCCGCCTCGTCGAGTGCCGCACCCGGACCGGCGGCGATCGCCGCCTGGAGCTCCTGGGGCTTGTAGTCGCGCGGGTCCAGCCCCTCGCGTTCGATGCCGGCGATGACCGCGGCGAGCGCCCGCGCGTCGGCGACGTTCCAGCGCTGGACCATCGGGGTGACGGCCTGGACGGTTGCCGTCGTCGCCGGGGCCGGAGCGGCCTGCGCGGTGACTTCGTCCGATCCTGCCGGAACCTTCTGGGGGGCGACGGTCGGCGGCTCGGGCGGCAGGAGGTTCTCGGGCGTCCTGCCCTGGGCCATGGCTGCCGAAGGTATCGCCACCAGTGCCGCACCGATTACCCAACCACGCATCGTTCCGTTACTCACCGTCAAATCGCCCCTGTATTGGTGGCGCCGCCAGATGGCGCCGTGGCTTCGCGGCGCACCATAGCGCGCAAGCCCGCTCTCCTTCAACTTGCGCGCCTGAAGCCCCGCTGAATCCGGCTTGACCGGTGGCGCGATTGCCACGACCGGCTCCGTGATGCCACGTTCCGACCATCCGCTGCTGCCAGTGCTGGCCGCTTTCACGGCGATCGGCCTGTTGAGCTGGATGGACGCGTTCATGAAGAGCGCGTCCCTGATGGTGGGAGCATACAGCGCCCTGCTGCTGCGCGCACCGATCGGATTCGCCATCGCCGCGCCATTGTGGCTCGGCCTGGGGGGACGATGGCCGAGGGGCACTGTGCTGCGGCTTCATCTCGTCAGGGGCGTGGTGGTCGCCGGCATGGCCTTCCTGTTTTTCTTCTCGCTTACCCTGCTGCCGTTGGCGCAGGCGATTGCGATCAGCTTCATCGCGCCGCTGATCGCCCTGTTTCTCGCCAGCGTCCTGCTGGGTGAACGGATCGGCCGGCAGGCGATAGCCGGCGCGCTTCTCGGCCTTGCAGGCGTGGCGGTCATCCTCGCGGGCAAGATCTGGCGCGAAACGCTGGGCGCGGGAGCGCCGCTCGGCATCGCCGCGGTGCTTGCCTCCGCCGTTCTCTACGCCTGGAACCTTGTGCTGCAGCGCCAGCAGGCGATGGTTGCCAAGCCGCTCGAGGTGGCCACCTTCCAGAACGGCGTGACGTTCCTGACCATGATCGGCTTTGCACCGGTCTTCTTCCGCCTGCCCCATGGCGACGCTTGGAGCGACATCGGCATCAGCGCCTTGCTGTCGGTATCGGGCGCCCTGCTGTTCACCTGGGGCTATGCGCGGGCCGAGACGCAGCGGCTCGCCCCGCTCGAATACTCGGGCTTCCTGTGGGCGGCGCTGTTCGGTTGGCTCTTCTTCCGCGAACCGGTTCCGGGGCCGACCATCGCCGGTGCGGCGCTGATCGTCGCCGGGTGCTGGATCGCCACCCGCGGCCATCCGCCCGAGCCGGAGCAGGTCGCCGTCTGAAGAGGCGCAGCTTGGGGCGAATCAAGGCATTCCTGCCCCGCGCCACCCTTGACCTCGCACGCCACAACGCGCAGGTGCGGCGCCAGTTTTCCGCCGCTCCCGCCGGCCAGGCGGTTTAGCGGCTAACCCGAAGGATTGGCGCACGTATGACCCAGGTCGGCAAGGACTCGCTCGCAACCCGCAGCACGTTGACGGTCGGCGGCAAGGATTACGCCTACTACTCGCTGAAGAAGGCGGCCGAGAAGATCGGCGACGTCAGCCGCCTGCCCTTCAGCATGAAGGTCCTGCTGGAAAACCTGCTCCGCTTCGAGGATGCCGGCTTCACCGTTTCGGTCGGTCACATCCAGGCGCTGGCGGACTGGCAACGCAACCCTTCGACCGGCGGCGAGATCCAGTACCGCCCGGCCCGCGTGCTGATGCAGGACTTCACCGGCGTTCCCTGCGTGGTCGATCTGGCCGCGATGCGCGATGCGATCGCAAAGCTTGGCGGCGATACCAAGAAGATCAATCCACTGGTCCCCGTGCACCTCGTCATCGACCACTCTGTGATGGTCGACGAGTTCGGCACGCCCAAGGCGTTCGAAAAGAACATGGAGCTGGAATACCAGCGCAACGCCGAACGTTACGACTTCCTCAAGTGGGGATCGAAGAGCCTCGACAACTTCAAGGCGGTGCCTCCCGGCACCGGCATCTGTCACCAGGTGAACCTGGAAAACATCGCCCAGTGCGTGTGGACCTCAACCGACGATGGCGGCGCGACGGTCGCCTATCCCGACACTTGCGTCGGCACCGATAGCCACACGACGATGGTCAACGGCCTCGGCGTGCTCGGCTGGGGCGTGGGCGGGATCGAGGCGGAGGCCGCGATGCTCGGCCAGCCGGTCTCGATGCTCATCCCCGAAGTGGTTGGCTTCCGCATGACCGGCAAGCTGGCCGAGGGAGTCACCGCGACCGACCTCGTGCTCACCTGCACGCAGATGCTGCGCGCCCGCGGGGTGGTGGGGCGGTTCGTCGAATACTTCGGCGAAGGCCTCGCCTCGCTCAGCCTCGCCGACCGCGCGACACTCGCCAACATGGCGCCGGAATACGGCGCGACCTGCGGCTTCTTCGGCATCGACGACAAGACGCTCGAATACCTGCGCCTCACGGGCCGCGCGGAAGAGCAGATCGCGCTGGTCGAGGCCTACGCCAAAGAGCAGGGCCTGTGGATCGACCCGTCGGCGGAGGAGCCGGTGTTCACCGACACGCTGGAGCTGGACCTCGCCACCGTCGTCCCGAGCCTCGCCGGTCCCAAGCGCCCGCAGGACAAGGTCGCGCTGCCCGACGTGGACAAGCTGTTCAACGACCAGCTCAGGGACATCTACGGCAAGTCCAAACCCACGCTCTGCCCGGTCGACAGCGCCGGCCATGATGTGGGCGATGGCGACGTGGTGATCGCCGCGATCACCAGCTGCACCAACACCTCCAACCCGGACGTGCTGATCGCCGCCGGCCTGGTCGCCAAGAAGGCGCACGAGCGCGGTCTGAAGCCCAAGCCGTGGGTCAAGACAAGCCTGGCGCCGGGATCGCAGGTGGTCACCGATTACCTCGTCAAGGCCGGGCTGCAGCAGCATCTCGACGCGATCGGGTTCGACCTGGTCGGTTACGGCTGCACGACCTGCATCGGCAACTCGGGCCCGCTGGCCGAGCCGATCTCGAATGCGATCAACGGCAACGACATCGTCGCCGCCAGCGTGCTGTCGGGCAACCGCAATTTCGAAGGGCGCGTGTCGCCCGACGTGCGCGCGAACTTCCTCGCATCCCCGCCGCTGGTGGTCGCCTACGCGCTCAAGGGAACGGTGACCGAGGACATGATCGACACACCGATCGGCACCGGCAGCGACGGGACGGACGTCTATCTCAAGGACATCTGGCCGTCGAATGACGAGATCGCCACCATCCGCGCGGGCGCGATCGACCGTGCGATGTTCACCGCCCGCTACGCCGACGTCTACAAGGGCGATGCGCACTGGCAGGCGATCGACGTCACCGGCTCGGACACTTATTCGTGGCGCGCCGGATCGACCTATGTCGCCAACCCGCCGTACTTCGAAGGCATGACGATGACGCCGGCCCCGGTGATGGACATCGTCGCTGCCAAGCCGCTGGCGATCCTCGGCGATTCGGTCACCACGGACCACATCAGCCCGGCCGGTTCGATCAAGGCCGACAGCCCCGCCGGGCGCTATCTGCAGGAGCACCAGGTCGCCAAGGCAGACTTCAACTCCTACGGCAGCCGCCGCGGCAACCATGAAGTGATGATGCGCGGCACGTTCGCCAACATCCGCATCAAGAACGAGATGGTCCCGGGCGTCGAAGGCGGCATGACGAAGTACGCCGGCGAGACGATGGCGATTTATGACGCGGCCATGAAGCACAAGGCCGATGGCACCCCCCTGGTGGTCGTCGCGGGCAAGGAGTACGGCACCGGCTCCTCGCGCGACTGGGCGGCCAAGGGCACCAACCTGCTCGGCGTGCGCGCGGTGATCGTCGAGAGCTTCGAGCGCATCCACCGCTCGAACCTCGTCGGCATGGGCGTCCTGCCGTTGCAGTTCCGTGAAGGCGAGAGCCGCCAGACGCTCAAGTTGACTGGCGACGACACGTTCACCATCCGCGGCCTGGCCGAGATCAAGCCGCAGCAGGACGTCGAGGTCGAGGTCACCCGCGCCGACGGATCGACTTTCACGTTCACCGCCAGGTGCCGGATCGATACCGCCAACGAGCTGGAATACTTCGCCAACGGCGGCATCCTCCATTACGTGCTGCGCAAGCTCGCCGCCTGACCGCGCGGCCCGCATGATGGCATAAAGAAGGGGCGGCCTCCTCGCGGGGGCTGCCCCTTCCCGTCAGGCGGAGTGCTTCGAGGTCAGTCCGCCTTTTCGATCTTCTTGCGCCGGCTCAGCACCGCTGCAGCCGCAGCCCCGAACAGCACCATCATCGGCGGCGCCGGAACGGGCGTGCCGCTGGTCGAGCTGGAGCTCGAGGAGGATGTCGACGACGAGGTCGAACTGCTCGATGAGGTGGAGCTGCTTGACGAAGTGCTGCTCGACGATGAAGTCGAGGTGCTGCTGGTGACGTTGCCCGAAGTAGAGGTGCTGGTCGAAACGTTGCCCGAGGTGCTCGAACTGGTGGACGTGGACACATTGCCCGAAGTCGAAGTGCTCGAATAGTTGCCCGAGCTCGAGGTCACGTTACCCGAGCTGGTCGAAGTCGACGTGGACGTCGTCACTCCTCCGGTCGAAGTCGACACACCGCCGGTGGAGGTCGAGACATTGCCCGAACTGGTTGAAGTCGAACTGGCGTTGTTGTTGTTGTCGATGTCGATGACGATGCCGCCGGACGAGCTTGAGCTCCCCGAGGTGGAGCCCGTGGTCGTGGAACTGACCACCACGCTGCCACCGCTCGATCCGCCGCCGAAGAAGCCGCCGAAAAATCCGCCGCCGAAACCGCCGAACCCGCCGCTGCCGCCGACCACGGTCACCCCGCCGCTGCCGCCGCTGACCGGGGCCGCCGGGGGCAGCGGCACGGGTGCGAGCGCCATCTGGTAGATGGGTGGGCAGACGTTGTCGCCCTGCACCTGCTGTGGTCCCGCGAAGTAGCCCACCGCCGGGCCGGCGGGGACGCATTCCACCTCGCGGCGGACGATGCGGCGCTTGCGGTGCACGGGGCGCGGCACATGGCGCTGTGCCACGTGGCGCGGCTTGGTGTAGCGCACCGCCTTGGTCGGTTTCGTCGGCTTCGTCGATTTGACGCTGGTCGAGGCTGCAAGTGGCTTCTCAGCCATGTGCACCGCGCCTCCGGCGAGCAGGACAGTGCCCGCGGCGGTGGCGGATAGTTTTGCGAGGGCCATCTTGACCGACATGGTTAGTCTTCCGTTGCCTGTTCGGGAGCGCTGGCCTGCCGGCGGGTCCGGCCGGGACATGCCCCTGCTCCATCAGGAAACCCCGCCGCCCCCCGCGCGACAACGGAATTAACCAGAAAAATGCGTGTTTTCGGGCATTTTCGAACCCTCGCGGCGGCTGAGGCTGAAGTCTGTCCCATAGCGGCACCGTTAGGCGGGGCCGGTTAACCAGCGGCTCTCGGATTCCCTCGCCTACCCGCGGCTTTGCTGCCGAATCGCCGCGCCCGAAAGCTATTTTCCCGGGTCGAACAGCCCCGCCTGGCTGCCGCTCGGCGGCGTCATCTCGAGATGGGTCCACCCGGCATCGTTGAGGCACCGCCCGCGCGCGGTGCGGGCGACGAGGCCGAGCTGGATGAGGTAAGGCTCGATCACTTCTTCCACCGTGTCACGCGGCTCGGCGAGGCCCGCAGCCAGCGTCTCCACGCCCACCGGCCCGCCCTTGTAGATGCCCGCGATCATCGAAAGGTAGCGGCGATCCATCGCATCGAGCCCCAGCCGGTCGATCTCCAGGCGGGTCAGCGCGGCATCGGCGACCGCGGCGGTGACCGTTCCGGCCGCCGCCGCGTGGGCGAAGTCCCGCACCCGCCGCAACAACCGTCCCGCCACACGCGGGGTGCCGCGGCTCCGCCGGGCGATCTCGCGCGCGCCGCCTTCCTCGATGGAGAGGCCGAGCAGCCGCGCGCCGCGCGTGACCACCCCCTCCAGTTCCTCGACCGTGTAGAAATTGAGCCGCACGGGAATGCCGAACCGGTCGCGCAGCGGCGTGGTCAACAGCCCCTGGCGGGTGGTCGCGCCGATCAGGGTGAACGGTGGCAGGTCGATCCGCACCGAGCGTGCCGAGGGCCCTTCGCCAATGATGAGGTCGAGCGCGCGGTCCTCCATCGCCGGATAGAGCACTTCCTCGACCACCGGATTGAGCCGGTGGATCTCGTCGATGAACAGCACGTCGCCCGCTTCGAGGTTGGTCAGCAGCGCGGCGAGATCCCCGGCCTTGCCGATCACCGGACCGCTGGTGGCGCGAAAGCCCACGCCGAGCTCCTTGGCGACGATCTGGGCGAGCGTGGTCTTGCCCAGCCCCGGCGGGCCGAAAAACAGCACGTGGTCCATCGCTTCGCCGCGCGCCCTGGCGGCATCGACGAACACCCGCAGGTTTTCCCGCGCCGCCTCCTGCCCGACGAACTCGCCGAGCGACTTGGGGCGCAGCGCGGCGTCGGGGTCGTCGGGAAGACGCTGGGGGGAATGAAGCGGAGCAGGTTCAGTCATAGCGTTCGATATCGTCGCCGATGATGCAAACCCACGGGTACTTGCGGCCTTCATACACGGAGTAGGCAGGCGGGGGCATGGCCGGATCGCCCATGGTGCCTACCGGAATGGCGACCAGATCCGGTTTCGAGCGGGCCATGTACCAGACGGTGGAGCCGCAGCCAGGGCAGAAATGCATGTCCGCCACCCCGCCTTCGTCGCCCTTGCGCGACCATACGCGGCTGTCACCGTGAAAGACCACCCGGTCCGCGCGGAATCGCGCCTGTGCCGCGAACGGGGCGCCGCTTCGGCGCTGGCAATCGAGGCAGTGACATGCCGAAACGTATTCGGGCTCGCCCTCGCAAACGGCGGTCAGCGCGCCGCACTGGCACTTTGCGACGCGGCTCACCCCGCTGCCCTCATTAGCGCCACGCGGATGAGATCGCCTTCCGCCGCGCCCTCGCCCAGTTCCTCGATCGCGCGGGCGACGGCGGCGGCGGCGACGGGGGGCTTGAACCCGAGGTTCTGCAGGGCGCTAACCGCGTCGGCGCTGGCTCCGCCCTTCGGCAACGGTGCCGCCATTCCGCCAGCGGCAGGCAGCGCGCCTGCCTTGTCCTTCAGCTCGTTGACGATGCGGCTGGCGAGCTTGGGTCCAACGCCCTGAGCCCGCGCCACGGTGGCGGCATCCTGCGCGGCGCAGGCGCGCTGCAGCTCGTCGGTGCCGAGGGCGGAGAGAATCGCCAGCGCAACCTTGCTGCCAACTCCCTGCACCTGCGTGAGCAAGCGGAACCAGTCGCGTTCCCCGGCCGTGGCGAAGCCCAGCAGGCGCATGTCGTTCTCGCTCACCTGCAGGTCGGTGAAGAGCGTGCACGCCTCTCCCGCTTCGCCCAGGGCGGCGAGCGTCTTGGACGAGCAGTGGACGAGGTAGCCGACGCCCGCGACGTCGATCACCGCCCAGTCCACACCGGTTTCGTCGAGCAGGCCCCGAAGTTTCGCAATCATATGGCGCGCTTGGCAATCATGATTTGTTCCTGCCCCACCGGAACGGGTTTGACCAGCGCCGAGCGCGCTTCGTCCGCAGGCCCGTTTGTTGGAGCCATGGACCGCATGGACCACTGTCCTGGAGAAGAAAAATCCGACTCTCCGATCCCCCAATCCCGGGACCGGCGGAAGGGCGAAGGATCGGCATCGCGCATCCTTGGCGAATTGGCCGGAAGTAGGAAAACCTTGGCCCGGCAAAGAACCTCGTCCGCGCGCGATGCTCGACACCGCTCGGGGATTGCGCAAATGAGGCGAACATGAGCTGGAACACCTTCGGCCGCGTGCTGCGCATGACCACCTGGGGCGAGAGCCACGGGCCCGCGCTCGGCGCGGTGCTCGACGGGTGCCCGCCCGGCCTCTCGCTGGCGGAAGGCGACATCCAGCCGTGGCTCGATGCTCGGCGGCCGGGGCAGAACAAGTTCACGACCCAGCGGCAGGAACCCGATCCGGTCCGCATCCTCTCCGGCACGTTCGAGGGCCAAGACGGCACACAACGCACGACCGGAACCCCGATCAGCCTGATGATCGAGAACGTGGACCAGCGATCGAAGGACTATTCGGAAGTCGCCCGGGCATACCGCCCCGGCCATGCCGATTACGCCTACGACGCCAAGTACGGCTTTCGCGACTATCGCGGCGGCGGGCGCTCGTCGGCGCGCGAGACGGCGGCGCGGGTGGCGGCGGGCGCGGTGGCGCGACTGGTCATCCCCGAAGTCACGATCGAGGCCTACGTGGTCGAAATCGGCGGCGACTCGATCGACCGCGCGAGGTTCGACGCGGCCGAAATCGCCAACAACCCCTTCTGGTGCCCCGATCCGGCCGCGGCCGCGCGCTGGGCGCAGGCGGTGGACGAGGCGCGGCTCGCCGGATCATCCCTCGGCGCGGTGGTCGAATGCGTCGCGCAAGGGGTCCCCGCCGGCTGGGGCGCGCCGATCTATGCCAAGCTCGATGCCGATCTGGCGGGCGCGATGATGGGCATCAACGCGGTCAAGGGCGTGGAAATCGGTGATGGCTTCACCGCGGCGCGCCTGTCCGGTGAGCAGAATGCCGACCCGATGCGGCCCGGCGGCGGCCCGCCGGTCTTCCAAGCGAACCACGCTGGCGGCATCGCCGGTGGCATCTCGACCGGTCAGCCTGTGGTGCTGCGGGTGGCGTTCAAGCCCACCAGTTCGATCCTCACCCCGGTCGAAACCATCGACCGCGAGGGCAACGCGACCGAAATCCGCACCAAGGGTCGCCACGATCCCTGCGTGGGGATCCGCGGCACGCCGGTAGTCGCGGCGATGATGGCGCTGGTGCTGGCCGACCACAAGCTGCTGCACCGGGCGCAGTGCGGCTGACGCCGGGATTATTGTCGCGAAGTTCCAATAGATCGATGTGATTTGCGAATAACTTTCTTGCCAGTCTGAACCCCACAGAACTGCAGCGGAAAGTTTCATGCCGAACTTGATCGACGTCTTTGCCAACGACAGCCCTCGCTCATGCGCGAAAGTGCGATCGAGCGGGTCGCCAAGGCTGATTTTGTCGCTGGCGTTGCTTTTTGCCGGGACGATTGGCGGGGCTGGTCCCGTGGCGGCGCAGGACGTGGTCGAAATGCAGCTCAGCGCGGCGGCAAGGGAGTGCCGGCCGTCCGAAGTATCGGCCCTGTTGGCGAAGGGCGCGGACGTGAACTCGGTGAACTCGGGCGGCTACACGCCCCTCATGCTCGCTGCGGGCGAGGGATGCATCGAAGCGGTCAAGCTGCTGATCGCGGCCGGTGCCGATACCGGCGCGGCACATCCAACGTTCGGCACCGCGACGGCTCAGGCGAAGATGAACCGGCAGGCGAAGGTGCTGGCTCTGCTGGAAGGTGGCGTCCGGTCCGGGCCGACGCCCGCTACGCCGCCTTCGGCACCTCCAACCGAAAAGACGAATAGCGGAGCGACGGCCAGGGAAGCGAACTTCGCGGCAGGTTCCTCCAGGTGGCCGGCGATCGGTCATTACCAGGTGGGGCAGAACGTCATCTATTCGGGCAGTGGCGGCAAGACCTGGGATCGCGGCGTCATCAAGGACATCGATCCCAAGTACGGCTACAGCATCGTCGATGGCCCAAGCGGCAGCTACAGCAATTACTTCGTCGTAGCGCCGGAGCGCGAGCCTTTCTGGACTTCGTACTTCGTTGGCGACTGGCGCATCAGCGTGCCCGTCGCGACGGGCTTGCTGACGGACGGGCGCAATGTCTACCGCACCGTCAGTGGGGGGATGCGACTGCCGCCACTGCGGATTTCCGCCGACGGCACTTATAGCTGGCGGGTCCAGACTTCGTCTGGGGCAAGGACGATCCGTGGGCAGTGGAAGCCCAATCCGGTGGCACCCGGCGTGATCCTCGAGAATGGCGAAAACGACGCAGACTGGCTTGTTTACAACAACACCGACGCGCTCAGCACTCTGGGAGAGACGATCATCCTCTCCAGCGATTGCTGCACGCATTACGATGGCTCACGCCTGAAGTGAGTTACCAAATTTCGTGTTGAGCCCTCCCGTCAGGGAGCGGCAGTTTTCATAAATTCCGCGCGAGTGATTGAAAATTTCGATGCTCGCAATCGCAACAATCGGCTTTGTTGCACTGCAATAATGCCTATCTGCCCCTCGTCAGTTTCACACCCTTCACGCGAGGAGAATTTACGCATGGGTATCGTCGGCAGCCAGATCCAGCCGTTCACCGCCACCGCCTTCCAGGCCGGCAAGGACTTCTTCCAGGTCACCGACGGCGACGTCGCCGGCAAGTGGGCCGTATTCTTCTTCTATCCGGCGGACTTCACGTTCGTCTGCCCGACCGAGCTCGAAGACCTCGGCGAGCATTACGCGATGCTGCAGAAGCTGGGCGTCGAAGTCTATGCCGTCAGCACCGACACGCATTTCAGCCACAAGGCCTGGCATGACACCAGCGACAAGATCGGCAAGCTGCAGTTCCCGTTCCTGGGCGATCAGAACCACGTCCTCGCCCGCAACTTCGGCGTCCTGCGCGAAGGCCAGGGCCTGGCCGACCGCGGCACCTTCGTGGTTGATCCCGATGGCGTGATCCAGCTGGTCGAAATCACCAGCGAAGGTGTCGGCCGCAATGCCAACGAGCTGGTGCGCAAGATCCGCGCGGCCCAGTACGTCCGCAACAACCCCGGCCAGGTCTGCCCTGCCGCCTGGGAAGAAGGCGAAGAGACACTGGCGCCGAGCCTCGATCTCGTCGGCAAGCTCTAAGCACTACCAACTTTTTACCGGGGCGCCTTCCCCCTCCTCTGGCGTCCCGGCAAAAGCCCGAGCCTTGCTCGGGTCGCTGGAAGGCCCGGGGCCAAATCCCCCTCGAAGCAGCTCCGGGCCTTTTTCCCCTTTTTCAATCGAAGGATCACCATGCTCGACGCAGCGATGCAGACCCAGCTCAAGAACTACCTCGCCAACCTGCGCGAGCCGATCGAGCTCGTCGCATCGCTGGGTGACGATGCGAAGTCGGCCCAGACGCGCGACCTGCTGAACGAGATCGCTGCGCTGCACGAGATGGTCAGTGCCAGTTTCGACGGTGATGACGATCGCAAGCCCAGCTTCGTGATCCGCCGCGCGAGCGATCCGGCCCGCTGGGTGCGCTTCGCCGGGCTGCCGATGGGACACGAATTCACCTCGCTCGTGCTCGCGCTGCTATGGGCCGGCGGACATCCGCCGAAGGTCGATCCCGAAACGCTTGAGCAGGTCCGCAATCTCGAAGGCGATTTCGCGTTCGAGATGTATTTTTCGCTCTCGTGCCACAACTGCCCGGACGTCGTGCAGGCGCTCACCCTGATGGCGCTGGAAAACCCGCGCGTGACCGCCACCCTGATCGAAGGCGGCGCCTACCAGGCCGAAGTCGAGCAGCGCGGCGTGCTCGCGGTGCCCGCGACCTTCCTCAATGGCGAGCCGTTCTGGAACGGCAAGATGGAGCTGGCCGAAATTCTCGCCCGGCTGGACACCGGCGCTTCCGCCAAGGCGGCGGCGAAGCTGTCCGAAAAACCGCCGTTCGAAGTATTGGTGATCGGCGGCGGCCCTGCCGGCGTCGCCGCGTCCATCTACACCGCGCGCAAGGGCTTCACGACCGGCATTGCCGCGGAACGCTTCGGCGGTCAGCTCAACGATACGCTCGGGATCGAGAACCTGCCCGGCACCGCCTATACAGAGGGACCGAAACTCGCGGGCGAACTCAAGGGGCAGGTCGAGGCGAACGGGATCGAGCTCATTAACCTCGCCGCGGCCGAGCGGCTCGAGCCCGCGCGGCAGGCGGGCGGGCTGCACTCCGTCCATTTCGCAGGCGGCGGCACGCTCAAGACCCGCAGCCTGATCCTCGCGACGGGCGCGCGCTGGCGCAACCTCGGCGTGCCGGGCGAGGCGGAGTACCGAAACAAGGGCGTGGCATATTGCCCGCACTGCGACGGCCCGCTTTTCAAGGGCAAGCGGATCGCGGTGATCGGAGGCGGCAACTCGGGCGTCGAAGCGGCGATCGACCTTGCCAAGATCGTCGGTCACGTCACCTTGATCGAATTCGATGCCAGGCTGCGCGCCGACGCGGTGCTGCAGGCCAAGCTGCAGAGCATGGGCAACGTCGATATCCTCACCGGCGCGCAGACCACCGAAGTGCTCGGCGAGAACGGCCGGGTCAGCGGGCTCAAGTGGAAGGACCGCACTTCCGGCGAAGAGCGTGAAATCGCGCTCGAAGGCGTGTTCGTGCAGATCGGCCTTGTCCCCAACACCGAATGGCTGAAGGACAGCGGGCTGGAGCTCTCGCCCCACGGGGAGATCGTCACCGACGGCGAGGGGCGCACAAACGTTCCGGGCGTGTTCGCCGCGGGCGATGCGACGACCGTGCCCTACAAGCAGATCGTCGTGGCGATGGGCGAAGGATCGAAGGCCGCGCTCTCCGCGTTCGACTACCTGATTCGCACCGAGGCGCCCGAGGATATTGCTCAGGCGGCATGACCCTTCGCCGCGTCACTTGCACGGGCCGCCGGTAATCGCCCGGTTCGCTTGAACAATCGCACTTAATCGATTGGACGAATAACCCGAACGGCGGCATTCTCTCCTTCTGACGACCCCGAACGGGGCGAGCGAAAGGAGAGGATACGATGGACGCCAAGACCGGTTCGATCGAGGGCGGCTGCCCGGTTCCCCATGACGGCGGCGTGCGCGCCCTGCTGGGACGCACCAACAAGGACTGGTGGCCGGAAATGCTGGCGACCGAGATCCTCAATCCCAACGGCCCGTCGAACCCGATGGGCGAGGACTTCGACTACGCCGAGGCGTTCAACGCGCTCGATTACAACGCGCTCAAGCAGGACCTCACCGCCCTGATGACCGACAGCCAGCCGTGGTGGCCGGCCGACTATGGGCATTACGGCCCGTTCTTCATCCGCATGGCATGGCACGCAGCGGGTACCTACCGCACCGCGGACGGGCGCGGCGGCGCGAATACCGGCCAGCAGCGCTTCGCCCCGCTCGATTCGTGGCCCGACAACGGCAACCTCGACAAGGCGCGGCGCCTGCTGTGGCCGATCAAGCAGAAGTACGGGCAGAACATCTCGTGGGCCGACCTGTTCATCCTCGCCGGCAACGTCGCGATCGAGAGCATGGGCGGGCCGACCATCGGCTTCGGCGGCGGCCGCGCCGACGTCTACGAACCGGAGCGCGACATCTACTGGGGCTCGGAAGACAAGTGGGTCAACCAGGGGGTGCAGACCCGCATCTCGCCCGAGCACGGGATGCACGAGCTCGAAGGACCGCTCGCGGCGATCCAGATGGGCCTCATCTACGTCAATCCCGAAGGTCCGGGCGGCAACCCCGATCCGCTGCAATCGGCGCGCGATATCAAGGCAACGTTCGAGCGCATGGCGATGAACCACGAGGAAACCGTCGCGCTCACAGCCGGCGGACACACCTTCGGCAAGGCGCACGGCAACGGTGATCCGTCGAAGCTCGGCCCCGCGCCGGCGGGAGGCGACCTCTCGGCGCAAGGGTTCGGCTGGGTCAGCACAAACAACAGCGGCTGCGGCGAACACACGGTCACCAGCGGCATCGAGGGATCGTGGGTCAACACACCTACCCAGTGGAGCGAAAACTACTTCCGTCTGCTGCTCGACTACGAATACGAGCTGGTCCGTTCGCCCGCGGGCGCGCAGCAGTGGCAGCCGATCAACCAGAAGCCGGAAGACATGGCGCCGGCCGCGTGGGACCCGAACAAGAAGGTCCCGACGATGATGACCACCGCCGACATGGCGCTCAAGATGGACCCCGAACTGCGCGCGATCAGCGAGAAGTTCCGGCACGACCACGAGGCGTTCAAGGATGCCTGGGCGCGCGCCTGGTTCAAGCTTACCCACCGCGACATGGGTCCCAAGATCCGCTACCTCGGCCCCGAAGTTCCGGCGGAGGACTTCATCTGGCAGGACCCTGTGCCTGCCGGAACGATGCCGTCCGATGCCGATGTGGCGGCGGTGAAGGACAAGATCGCCAACAGCGGCCTGACGGTCAGCCAGCTGATCAAGACTGCGTGGGCTTCCGCCTCGACCTATCGCAAGTCCGATCATCGGGGCGGCGCCAATGGCGCGCGCATCCGCTTCTCTCCGCAAAAGGACTGGGAAGTCAACGAGCCGGAGATGCTGGCCAAGGTCCTCTCGACGCTAGACGGCCTGCGTGGTTCGATGAGCCTGGCGGACGCGATCGTGCTCGGCGGCGTGGTTGGCTTGGAAAAGGCGATCCGCGACGCCGGGTTCAACGTGCCCGTGCCCTTTACCGGCGGCAGGGGCGACGCGACCGAGGAGCAGACAGACGGTGACAGCTTCGCGGTGATGGAACCTGAGGCCGATCCGTTCCGCAACTATGTCGGCAAGAAGAAGCTCGCGGTGCGGGTCGAGGAGATCATGCTCGATCGCGCATCGCTGCTCGGCCTCTCGGTCCCCGAGATGACCGTGCTGATCGGCGGCCTGCGCGTGCTCGGCGCCAATCACGGCGAGCGCGGCCACGGCCACTTCACCAAGCGTTCGGGCCAGTTGACGAACGACTTCTTCGTCAATCTCTATGACATGACCAATGTCTGGAGCGCGGTCGAGGGCTCGGACGACCAGGAGTACATCGCCAAGGACCGCAAGGAAGGCGGCGAAAAGTGGCGGGCCACTCGCGCGGATCTGATCTTTGGCTCCAACTCCGAACTGCGCGCGGTGGGCCACGTCTATGCCGAAAACGGGCACGAGGAGAAGTTCGTGCGCGATTTCGTGAAGGCATGGACCAAGGTGATGGACGCCGACCGCTTCGACCTGAAGTGCGCCAAATACCACAAGTGATCGGACGAACCGCTTGAACGTAAAAGGCCCCTGGCATCGCTGCCGGGGGCCTTTCTCGTTGGCACGAGGAGGACGCTTATTTCATCGCGACCAGCACCACGCCCGCAATCACCACCGCGGCGGCGATGATCCACGCCAGCGCGTTCATCGCATCCCTCGTGCCGAGCCGGTCGAGGTGATCCGCGCGGAACTGCGCATATTGAGGCGCGATCCTTTCGTTACTGGCGAGCATTCCTACGTCGAGCGCGGATGCCTCGCGCATGAACCATGACTTGAGCGCACGGAGCTCTTCATCGGAGATTCCGGGATAGCGCGCGAGCACGCTTTCGATCGGCGCGAGGCCGCCTTCGTGGCGCGGCGCGCCACTGTCTTCATATGACATTGTCTTACCTTGATCTTTCGTTTGGAACGAGGCCCGCGAAGGGCGGAAGATCAGGCAGCGGGGGGACCTGTTGCAGGGCTTGCCGGCCGCAGTTCGAGCGAGAGGTGATGCAGCGGGTCGGCAGGCGCCTGGAAGATCTGCCGGGCGGCGTGGGCCAGCCGCGGCTGTGCAAGAGCCAGTGCCAGGGGGGGCGGCGGCAGCGGGTCCGGCTGGACCTGCGGACGCGGTTCCGCAAGCTGCGCGCGGCGCGCCACCACCGCGACTTCGGCGGAACTCGCGCTGAACGCGGGTCCCTTGTCCGGAGAAACCGGCAACGGCTGGGCCGGCGTGGCCTGCAGCGCGACCACGGCGAGCAGCAGGCTCGCCACGACGCGCAGGCGCAACAGGGAAGGAAGAAACCCGGCCATCCGGTTCGCCTAGCACAGCGGGGCGGCGGAAAAAGGGCGCCCCCGTAAGATGGCGATCAGGGCACCACGGTGGTGAACAGGTATACGCCGAATATCACCAGGTGCACCATGCCCTGCAGAATGGTCGTGCGCCCGGTGGCCAGCGATTGCGTGGTGACCAGCAGGCTGAGCAGGAGCAATGCGGTCCCCTTCGCGCCCAGCCCCAGCGCTATCGGCAGGTCCTGGATAATTGACAGCACGGCCACGGCGGGGATGGTCAGTCCGATCGTCGCCAACGCCGAACCCAGCGCGAGGTTGAGGCTCGTCTGCACCCGGTTGGCGAGCGCAGCGCGGGTGGCGGCGACGCCTTCCGGGAGCAGCACCAGCGCGGCGATGATCACGCCGACTATCGCCCGCGGCGCGCCGAGCGATGCCACCGCCGCCTCGACCGGGTCGGAAAGCTCCTTGGCCAGCAACACCACGGCGCCAAGGGTCACCAGCAGCAGAACAGCGGATGCCAAGGCCGCGCGACCGCTCGGCGCTTCGGCATGGGCGTCCTCGTCCACCGCTAGATGACGTGGCGGGAGGAAATAGTCCCGGTGCCGCACCGTCTGCACGGTAACGAAGGTGCCGTAGAGGATCAGCGAGACGACCGCGACGAAGGCGAGCTGCTCGGGCGAGTAGACCGGCCCGGCCTCGCTGACCGTGTAATTGGGCAGTACGAGGCTGAGGACGGTGAGCGCAGTCAACGTGGCGAGCGTGGCGGCTACCCCGGTGTGCTGGAACGACTGCTCGCGGTGCTTGAGCGCGCCGATCAGTAGACAAATGCCGATCAGTCCGTTCAGGATGATCATCACCGCCGCAATCACCGTGTCGCGCGCCAGCGTGGCCGCGGCTTCTCCGGCGCCGCTCATCAGCGACACGATCAAACCCACTTCGATGATCGTCACGGCAAGCGCGAGGATCAGTGTGCCGAACGGCTCCCCCACCTTGTGGGCGATGACTTCGGCATGGTGGACGGCTGCCAGCACGGCGAGGACGAGCGCCAATCCGCTAACCACGGGAGAGACGGTCCAGGACCAGAGGATCCCAAGCACCGCCCAAGCGACGAACGGGGCGACGGTCGGCCAGTGGCGCATCAGCAAGTGCATCGTTGCCACAGTAGCGAAGCGGGCTTGTCGATCAACGCCCGGCCAAGTCTCCTTCTCAGCCGTGCTTCCTGAGGATGAGATAGAGCGCTCCCTCGCCCCCGTGCCTCCGGTGCGCGCTTCGCACAGCGGCTATGCTCGCCCCATGAGGCCCGGCAGCGAGCCAGTCGAGCAACTTGGCGCGGATCGCTCCACGGCGGTCCGCCCGGTCGGCCGGGTCCACGGGTCGAGGTTTGCCGGCGATGACCAGCACCACTCGCGCGCCGAGCGCACGCGCCTGCGCGAGGCCGGCATCCAGCCGGTCGTGCGCCTGGTCGAGCGTGTGGCCGTGCAGATCGAGGGTGAAGTCCGGCTCGATCGAGCCTGAGCGGAATCGTCGGTCCCAATGGGAGTCAAGCCCGCCGCGCGGCGACGAAGGAAGGGGAGCCCCCCTGGCTGCGTCTGTCACTGCCTTCGCCGGACGAGCCGCGCGAGCCGATCGCGCCGTCTCGAGCGCCTTGGCCAAGTCAATCCGGGTCGGAGCCGGTGCGGGCGTAAGCGCGGGTGCAGGTGCGGGCATAGGTTCGGGACGGGGAGCAGGCTTCGCCTTGCGTGGGCGGAGCGATGCCAGCGGGCGCACCGTCCGCGAGACTTTGGCCCAGGCCTCGGACTCCTCCGCGCTCAAGCCGCGCGGGGGTTTCACTTGCCCGTCAGCCGCTCGACCGTCCCTTTCGGCAGCAGGACCAGCGCGGTGCCGCGCGCGCTCATTCCGCCTGCGATCGCGCGCGCATCGGGGCCGGCGCCCCAGAACGTGTCGAACCGGTTGGCCCCCTTGATGGCGCCGCCGGTATCCTGTGCGATCCACAGCCCGTCCGCTTCGGCGCGGTCCACGTCGAGCCAGACGGGCGCGCCGAGCGGGACATAGGCCGGGTCGGCGGCGACCGAGCTCTCGCGGCGCACCGGAACCTCCAGCGCCCCAAGCGGCCCGTCGCCTTTCAGCTCGCGAAAGAACACCCACGACTGGTTCATTTCCATGATTGCGCGGCCTTCTTCGGGATGGTCGCGCAGCCAGGCCATGATGCCCTGCATCGAGGTGGGATACGCGGTGCCCGGGCCGATCAGCCCGCGCTCCTTCATGACCGCGCCGATGCCCACGTATTCGCGGCCGTTCTGCCCTGCATAGCCGATGCGCATGACCGAACCATCGGGGGCGACCAGGCGCCCGGATCCCTGGATCTGGAGGAAGAACAGCTCGACGGGATCATGCGCCCAGGCGATTTCCAGTCCGCGTCCCGCGAGCGCGCCGGCATCGATCTCGGCCCGGTTGTAATAGGGCACGAACTTGCCGCTGGCATCGTACCGGCCGAGCGGCGCGCGACCGGTGCGCTCGGACTGCGGAATATCGTCGGGCCATCCGCGGACCAGATCGGCCGGCATGGCGTAAACCGGCACGTCGTAGCCCGGCAGGCGGGTGCGGCTGCCGGCGATGTCGGGTTCGTAGTAGCCTGTCGCGAAAGCCGTGCCCTCGCCCACTTTGGCGGTCTCGAAATAACGCTCGAAGAACGCGTTCGCGTCCCCTTCGCCCCAGCCGCGCGCCGCGGTGCATGCCGGCTCCCACTGCGATCCGCTGGTCAGCCCGCTGGCATCGGCGCGCGCGAGCAGCTTCGGGCAGCTCTCCCGGAAGCTCGACAGCGCGGCAAGCGCATCGGCGGGCCGCAACCCCAGCGATGCGACGGATGGTCCGGGCTTCAGGCCCGCGGTGAGCGCATTGGTGGCGACTGGCGCGGGAGGAGTCGGCTCGACCGGTCCCGCGGGGATCATCCGGCAGCCTGCGAGCGCCACGGTCAGCAGCGCGATGGTTGCCGCCAGCCTGACGTGCATGTGCGTCCCCCGTTATCCACCCTGCGGACCGCGCCGCAGAAAGTGCGATCAGCCTTCGTCGGTCTCGTCGAGCTGCCAGTGCGGATCGCTCTCGCGCACATCGCGCTTGAAGGTCCACAAGTCCCGAGTCTCGATCGCATCGTTAAGCGACCCGGCGATCACCGTCCCATCCTTGTCCCGCGTCACGGCAGCGATATCGGCCACGAAGCGCACGGTGATGCGCGCCATCCCGCCGACCAGCTCGGCCGATTCGATCCGGGCGTCCTCGATCCGCACGAGACGGTTGTCGAGCGTTTCGCCCGCCGCCTCGCGATCGGTGATGGCGGAATTGAACCCCGCATAGACATCATCGTCGCACAGCTCGCGCAGCGTTTCGCGGTCGCCTTTCCAGAAAGCTTCCAGGATCATCGCATAGGCCGCTTTCGCGCCATCGAGAAACGCCGAGACGTCGAACCGGCGGTCTGCCGCGGCGATATCGCGCACCCCCCGTTCCACCGCGGGGAGTGCCCCGTCGAGGCCGAGCGGCCGGGCCGGCTGCGCTGCGCGCGCCTGCGGGATGGCAGCGCGCTGGGAGACGCTGTCGACCGGATCGAACCGCGTCGGCACCGGCTCTTCCTCGTGCTCGGCACGTCGGCCGAGCACCGAATAAAGCCGCAGGCCGAGGAAGGCGGCGATCATGGCGAGGATGACGATCTGAAGTATCACGGCCCAATCGGTCTTTCACATGTGCGCGCACGGCGCCGGAGCCGCTGTGCGCATGGTGGTGTAATCGTGCCCTAGATAGGTGCCAATTACAAACGAACAACGCACGAAGTCGCCCATCGGGTGCGCCGTTGCGGCGGTTCGCCAGCGGTGCTAGGCGCGCCGTCCATCAAGCGCGGGCCAACCGCTCGCGCGCCCACCTGCAGGATACCCGCTTATCATGGCCGACGAAGGCGACGTGCTGACCGATCTCAACCTCGATTCCGCAGCGACCGGCAACGGCGCCGACAACCAGCCGGTGGCCGGAATCCTCTCGCAGTACGTGAAGGATCTCTCGGTAGAGAACCCCAATTCGCCCGCGTGCTACCAGTGGCAGTCGGCGCCCAACATCGACCTGCAGTTCAACATCGCCGCGCAGCAGATCAACGAGGAAGTGCACGAGGTCGAGCTGAAGGTACGGGTTTCGGCGAAGGTGGACGAGGGCGACCTTTACCTCATCGAGCTTGCCTACGCCGGGCTGATCGGGCTGCGCAACATGCCGGACGAGCACGTCCACGCGTTCCTCTACGCCGAAGCGCCTCGCCTGCTGTTTCCGTTCGCCCGGCGCGTGATCGCCGACGCGACCCGCGATCTCGGCTTCCAGCCCCTGATGGTCGATCCGATCGATTTTAACGGGCTCTACCTGGCGCAGCTGCAGCGGCGCGCGGACGAAGAGGCGGCAGCCGCCGGCGACACTCCGCCGCCGATGGGCCAGGCCTGATCGCGGCACCCGCCGGCAGGGGCAAGCGGCGGTGATCATTTGAGCAGTCTCGTCCGCAACGTCGGCACGATCGGCGGGCTGACCGCGATCAGCCGCGTGTTCGGCTTCGTGCGCGACATGCTGCTTTCCCGGGTGCTGGGCGCCGGCCTTGCCGCCGACGCCTGGCAGCTCGCCTTCACCCTGCCCAACACCTTCCGGCGCCTGTTCGCGGAAGGCGCGTTCAGCGTCGCCTTCGTGCCGATGTATTCGCGCGCGTTGCACGGCGAGGAAGGAGAGGAAGGCGCCGACCGCTTCGCCGGCGACGTGCTGTCGGTGTTCGTCTGGGTCCTGCTGGGTTTCAGCGCGATCTGCATGATTGCCATGCCCGGCATCGTCTGGCTGCTCGCGCGCGAATACCAGGACGTGCCGGGCAAGTTCGAGCTGTCGGTCTGGCTCAGCCGGATGACCTTTCCCTACCTCGCGCTGGTGAGCCTGGTGGCGATGCTGTCGGGCGTGCTCAACGCGCGCAGCCGCTTCGCCCCGGGAGCGTTCGCGCCGGTATTCCTGAACATCGTGATGATCGCCGGGATCGTCGTCGGCTGGTACCTGCGGGGCGCCGATGGCAGCGACACTGTGGTCGCCTGGGCGCTGGCGGTATCGCTTACTGTCTCGGGCGGGGTGCAACTGCTGTACATGTGGTGGTCCGCGCGGCGAGCCGGGGTACGCCTGCACGTGTCGCGGCCACGCTTCACGCCCGAGGTCAAGCGGCTCGGCCTGCTGATCCTGCCGGCCACTTTCGGGGCGGGCATCTACCAGGTCAGCCAATTGGTGGACACGTTCTTCGCCACCAGCCTGCCGCAAGGCTCGCTGACCTTGCTCAAGCTCGCCGACCGGCTCAACCAGATGCCGCTGGGCATTTTCGGCATTGCTCTTGGAACGGCGATCCTGCCGATGCTGGCACGACATATCCAGCAAGGCGACAAGGGCGAGGCGCAGCGGCTGCAGGCCAACGCAGTCGAAGTGGGCACGCTGCTCACCCTGCCCGCCGCGGCAGCGCTGGCGATCTGCGCGCCCGCATTCGTCACCGCCTTCTTCGTCGGCGGCAAGATGACCCCGGCGGACGGTGCGATCATGGCCGACATCGTCATCGCCCTCGTCTGCGGCCTGCCCGCCTACGTGCTGGTCAAGGTCTTCCAGCCGGCTTTCTTCAGCCGCGAGGATACACGCACGCCGGTTTTCGTCGCTGCCGGATCGCTGGCCATCAACGTCGCGCTCAATTTCTACGTCGTGCCGCGGTATGGCATCGTTGGGCTGGCGGCAGCGACCGCGTTCACGGCGACGCTCAACGTGCTCACCCTCTACACCTTGCTGCAGATGCGCGGCTGGTTCCACCTGACGGGGCGCCTTGCCGGGCGGATCGTCCGCCAGGTCGTCGCTTCGGCCCTGATGGCCGCCTTTCTCTGGTGGCTCATGCCGCGACTGGCCGACCGCTACGGGGGCAACGTGGTCGAGCGGGTATGGTCGCTCGGCCTTCTCGTGGTGAGCGGGATGGCGGTATTCTTCGCCGCCGCCTTTGCGCTCGGCGCGCTCGACAAGGACCTCCTCGCCCAGCTACGGCGGCGGCGCCCGGCCCAAGCGGTCAATCTTTCGGAATAGTTCATGCGAGTCGTCTCCGGCATCCAGCCAACCGGTAACCTGCACCTCGGCAACTACCTGGGCGCGATCCGCAACTGGGTGCTCATGCAGGACAACATGCCGGAAGGGGGCCAGTGCCTGTTCTTCCTGGCCGACTTGCACGCGATCTCCATGCCGCACGATCCGGCCGAACTGCACCGCGCTACTCTGGAAATGGCCGCCGCCCTCGTCGCCTGCGGAATCGATCCGGCGCGCTCCATCCTGTTCAACCAGGCGCAGGTGCCCGCCCATGCCGAGCTCGAATGGCTGCTCAACGGCACCGCCCGGATGGGCTGGCTCAACCGTATGACCCAGTGGAAGGACAAGGCCGGCAAGAACCGCGAAGGCCAATCGGTTGCCCTTTTCGTCTATCCCGTGCTGCAGGCAGCCGACGTGCTGCTGTACCAGGCGACTCACGTGCCGGTGGGCGAGGATCAGAAGCAGCACCTCGAACTGGCGCGCGACATCGCGCAGAAGTTCAACAACGACTTCGCCAGCGCCGATGCGCCGGTGTTTACGCTACCCGAAGCGATCGTGCCCCCCGGCGCGGCGCGGATCATGAGCTTGCGCGACGGCAGCTCGAAGATGAGCAAGTCCGACCCCAGCGACATGAGCCGGATCAACCTCGTCGACGACGCCGACCTGGTGATGCAGAAGATCCGCAAGGCGCGCACCGATGCCGAGCCGCTACCGTCCGAACCGGCGGGACTGGAAGGGCGGGCCGAGGCCGCCAACCTGGTGGCGATTTACGGCGCACTTACCGGCGAATCGACCGAAGAAGTGCTGGGGCGTTTCGGCGGGCAAGGCTTCGGCGTGTTCAAGCCCGCGCTCGGCGAGCTGTTGGTCGAAACCCTTCGCCCGATTTCCCGACGGTTTCGCGAGCTGTTGTCCGATCGCGAGCAACTCGACGCGATCCTCGCCCGCGGCGGGGCCGAGGCGCGCGAGCTTGCCCGGCCCACCCTCGATGCGACCTATTCCGCACTCGGCTTGGTGCGAGGACGAAGCGAGCTGGCATAGACATTGCTTGGCGATCCGTTCAAATTCGGTTCACCGCTCGTACTTTACATCCTGCCGCACAGATGACAGCTTGCGCCTGCCTCGGGGGCCTCGGAAGCTGCGTTTTGCACTTGCATCTAAGGGGTTCGCATCATGTCCATCCTAACTAACTGGGGTCGCAAGCTGAAGCTCGTCGCGGTGCCCATCGCGCTCGGCGCGCTGGCTGCCTGCGCGACTCCGTTCAACGCCAACGTGCAGCGTTATGCCTCGCAGCTTCCGGCGCCGCAGGGCCAGACTTTCGCGGTCGTGGCGGAAGATCCGGCACTCGCCGGCGGTCTCGAATTCGCGCAGTACGCCGATTACGTCGAAGCCAACCTGAACCGGCTCGGCTACATCCAGGCTGCCACGCCCGAGAACGCCGATCTGCTGGTCCGCTTCGATTACGGCGTGGACAAGGGACGCCAGCGCGTTCGCCAGTCGGCCTTCGCCGATCCGTTCTACGATCCCTGGTTCGGCTACCGCCGCTATCCCTACAGCCGGTTCGGCTGGGGTCCGTCGTTCGGTGGCCGCGGATATTGGGGCCGGCCGTGGAGCTACGGGTTCTACGATCCGTTCTTCGATAACGGGCTCGACGTCTACACCGTCTACACCAGCGGCATCGACATGAAGATCGACAACCGTGCCACTGGCCAGCGCCTTTTCGAAGGCAAGGCCGAAGCGGTGTCGACCTCGAACCGTCTGCAGTACCTGGTGCCGAACCTGGTGCAGGCGCTGTTCACCGACTTCCCGGGCCGCAGCGGCGAGACCGTGCGGATCTCGATCGCGCCGGAAAACCAGCCGGTGAAGCGCACTCAGCGCTGATCGCAATTCAGGGACAACCTCGATCGGGGCGGGCTGCAGAGATGCGGCCCGCCCTTTTCTTTGCGTTCAGTCTGACGCAAGCGGGCCCGAAGCAAAGTTGGTGCGATCGATCTCGTAGATGACGTGACGCGCGGGTCCCGCGGGCAGCTGGGTGATGTCGACCCGGTCGGTCAGGCGCCCGCCGATCTTCTCCATCGCCCCGCGCGAGCGCCAGTTCGTTTCCCCCACGCGGAAGACCACTCGCTCCACGCTGGCCAGGGCATGGGCGAGCATCAGGCGCTTCATCTCGGCGTTGTACGTCCCGCCCCAGTGGGAGCGGGCGAGGAAGGTCCAGCCGATCTCGACCGAGCCGCCATCGTCGGGATCATAGTTCTGGAAGCGCGACGAACCGATCATGGCCCCGCTGGACTTGTCGATCACCGCCAGCGCGCCGCCCTGCGCGATGGCATCGTCGAAGTAGGCGCGGAATACCGGCTCTTGCCAGCGGTCATGCGCCGGGTGGACTTCCCAGATCAGCGGGTCCGATGCGACGGCATAAAGCGCGTCCCAATCATCCGGGCGCAACGGCCGCAGGAGCAGCCGCGCACCCTCCAGAGTCGGCTGCCGGTCGATCACTCTTTCGCCACGTCGCCGAGGGCGGCAATGAACTTGTCGATATTGCCCTGCGTCAGGCCGGCCACGTTGATGCGGCCCGACGCGGCCATGTAGATCGCGTGATCGGAGCGCAGCCGCGCCACCTGTTCCTTGTCGAGCCTGAGCATGGAGAACAGCCCGTTCTGCGAGCCCAGCGGCGTGAGGTCCAGGGTGCCCACCTGCCCGGCCGCGGCGAGTCGCTCGCGCACCTGGCGCATGCGCGCGCGCATGGTGTCGAGTTCGTCCAGCCACTGCGCGGTGAGCGCGGGATCGTCCAGAACGAGCCGCACCGCCGCAGCGCCATGATCGGGCGGCATCGACCAGTTGGCCCGCGCCAGCGCCGCCGCATTCGACATGATCGCGGGGAGATCGCCGGCTTCGCGGGCCATCACATAGAGCGCGCCCACGCGGTCGCGGTAGAGGCCGAAGTTCTTGTCGCAGCTATAGGCCACGAGCGCCTCGGGCACCGCGGCGAGGACAGTCCGCAGTCCGAAAGCGTCTTCCTCCATGCCATACCCCAGCCCCTGGTACGCGAGGTCGATGATCGGCAGGATCGGGCTGTCGGACAGTGCTTCGGCAATCTCGCGCCATTGTTCCGGCGTGTAATCGATGCCGGTGGGATTGTGGCAGCAGCCGTGAAGCACGACCGCCTCGCCCTCGCCCGCGCCGCGAATTGCGCCAAGGACCGCCTCGATATTCGCAGTGCCGTCGTCGCAGTCATGGTCGAACGGCGCCATCTCGAGCGGAAGGTCGGCCAGTATCTGCGCGTGGTTCGGCCAGCTCGGCACGCCGAGGTGGACTTTCGACACCCCGGCCGCCTTGGCCAGCGCCACCGCGAGGCGCACCGCGCCGGTACCGCCTGGCGCCTGCATCCCCTGGATCCGCCCGCCCATCGACGGATCGTCGGCGCCGAACACGTAAGGCATCAGTGCCTCGACGAAGCCCATGTCCCCTTCAGGACCGAGATAGGATTTGGACGCCTGCGTCTCGACCAGCCGCTCCTCGGCCGCCTTGATGGCGCCGAACACCGGGGTATCCCCCTGTCCGGTGCGATAGACGCCGACCCCCAGGTCGATCTTGTCGGCCCGGTTATCGGCGGCGTGGAGCTTGATCAGCGCTAGGAGCGCGTCGGGCGATGCGGGGGCAAGGCGTTCGAGCATGGCCGAACGCCTTACTCCAAGCGGTTCGCGCTGCAACTGCTAACGCAAGGTCGCTCGGCTCAGAACGGCAACCAGCGCTGCTTCTTGGAAAACTTCATATAGCCGGCATTGACGCCCAGCCGCAGGCCCGCGCCGACCCGGATGGGAATGAGCACCGTGTTGCCCTTGCGCATGTAAGAGGCGTTGAGCCCGCCAATGACATACGCCGCGCCTTCTCCGGCCGGGAACCGCTCGAACAGTTCCTCGGTGTCGTAGAGGTTGTACACCAGAACGAAGGTGTTGCCCGCGTTCGCGCCGGCGTCGAACCCGATGGAGGGGCCGGTCCAGTAGACGGGCCGCTGGCCTTCGACCTTATGGTAAAGCGTGCCCGAGCCATAGCGCGCGCCAACGATGAAGGCGCCGCCGGCCTCGCGACCGACGATGTAGGCATTGGGCTCGCCCTGCTTCGCCAGCAGGTCCTCTATCATCCGGGCCAGGCCCTCGGCTCCCTTGCCGAATACGCCTTCGGCTGCGCCGATCAGGTCGTCCTTCTTGTAGGTATCACCCTGCGCGGCGGCGACGGCCGGTTCGGCAGCAGCCTGGCTCGCCGCGGCCGAAGGGTCGGCACTCGTGACGACAGGGTCGGCCCAGTCGGCGGCTACTTCCGCCGGAGCATCGGCCGGAGGCGTCGCGGTGTAGGTCGTGCTACGGTCGTACGGCGAAGGCTCGCCCGGCGCTTCGGGCACCTGCGCCAGGTCGGCATCGATGCCGGCGTTGGGATCAATGCTTTGCATCTGGGCCATTGCAGGCGAGGCCGCCAGCACTGCCGCGCCGAGTGCGGCGATCCATCCCTGGCGCACGAAGCGCGTGAGCTTACTCATGATAATTCCCTCCGCCCCCAAGGGGGATATGTCCACGCGCCAAGAGAGTCCTCGCGGGGTGAAGCGGCAATGAACGCGCGACGAAGCGAATCCGAATTGCGGCGAGCCGAGTGGCGAAATGACGTGCCGCCAACCCCTTGCCGCCCCTTCGGCCCGCCGCTATAGGCCCCGCTCGCCGCTGCGATCCGGAGACGTGGGTGAGTGGCTGAAACCAACGGTTTGCTAAACCGTCGTACTGGTAAATCCGGTACCGAGGGTTCGAATCCCTCCGTCTCCGCCACTGCTTCCGCCGTTTTCGTCGCAGCTCAAGCGAGCAGCGCCATCATCGCCGGCATGGCGAAGAGAGCCGCGGAGAACCACGTGATCTCCCATTTCTCCTTCCGGGTCATTGCGAATCCTCCCCGTCGGCGCCGGTGCGTTCGATCCACTTGGCGAACGTCTCGATGAACGACTTGAAGAAGTCGCGGGTATCGCCCGGTACAAGCGCACCGTTCTCGTCGAACAGCGATCCGGCGTTTCCTACATAAGCCTCCGGCTGCTGAAGGATCGGCATGTCGAGAAACACCAGCGACTGGCGCAAGTGGTGGTTGGCGCCGAAGCCGCCGATCGCTCCCTGCGACAGTGACATCACCGCCGCCGGCTTCCCGCTGAAGGCGCTCGCCCCATAGGGGCGCGATCCGACATCGATCGCGTTCTTGAGAACGCCGGGGACCGAGCGGTTGTATTCTGGCGTGACAAACAGCACGGCGTCGCTCACCTTCACCTGCTCGCGGAAGCGCGTCCACGACGAGGGTGGTCCGGCGGCTTCGGCATCCTCGTCGTAATGGGGCAGGTCGCCGATTTCGACGATCGAAAGTTCGATGCCCTCGGGGGCCAGATCGGCCAGCGCGAGCGCGGCTTTGCGGTTGAGCGAATCCTTGCGCAGGCTGCCGACGATCACGGCGACGTTGCGGGTCTTGGTCATTAGATTTTCTCCGATTTTTGAAAATGGCGGCGAGGGAGCGCGAGGGGGGAGGCTCCCTCGCCGGCGGGGATGATGGACTGCGACGGGTTAGCGCGCGTCCACCAGAACCAGTTCGGCATCCTCAATCGCGGTCACTTCGATGCGGGACACACCGGTGATCGCGGCGCCGTCACGGGCGTCGACCTGGACTTCGCCGACCCGGACGCTGCCAATCGCTGGCACGAGGTAGAGGTGACGATCGGGCGACGTCTCGTACGCCACCGTTTCCCCGGCCCTGACCGTCGCGCCGAGCACACGGGCATGGGCGCGGATCGGCAGAGCGTCATCTCCATCGATGCCAGACGCGAGCGGTTCGAAACGGCCGTTGCGGGAAGCCTTGGGAAACGGCCGCGCGCCCCAGCCAGGTTCGCCGCCACGCTCGTCGGGAATGATCCAGATCTGGAAGATCTGCGTCGGCTCATCCTCGAGGTTGTATTCGGAGTGCGTCACGCCGTTGCCGGCCGACATTACCTGAACATCGCCGGCTTCGGTCCGACCTTCGTTCCCCAGGCTGTCGCGGTGGGTGATCGCGCCTTTCCTGACGTAAGTGATGATCTCCATGTCGCGGTGCGGATGGGGGGGGAAGCCGCTTCGGGGGGCAATGGTGTCATCGTTCCACACCCGCAGTTGGCCCCAGTTGACCCGCTCGGGATCATGGTAGTCGGCGAATGAAAAGTGGTGCCGCGCGTCGAGCCATCCGTGGTCGGCGGCGCCCAAGGTGCCGAAGCGTCGAACTTCGATCATGTCAGTCTCCATAATTTCCTGTCGAGACCGATATGGCCCTTGCGGGTATCCAGCATAAGCGCGATAAAACGCGACGAAATGTTCTGGAAATCTGAATGGTGGACGTCGGCAGCCCTACGGTCGATCAGCTGAGGATTTTCCTCGCCGTGGCCGAGCACGGCAGCTTCAATCAGGCTGCACGGAAGCTCGGGCGAGCCCTGTCCGTCATCAGCTACGGCATCGCGGCACTGGAGCTTCAGCTCGGGGTCCAGCTGTTCGATCGGCAGGGATCGCGCAAGCCCAGGCTCACCGAAGCAGGCCGCGCGCTGCTGGCCGATGCGCGCTCGGTGATCGACGAAGTCGACGGGTTGATGGCCCGTGTGCGAAGCGTCCAGCAGGGACTTGAAAGCGAACTCTCGCTGGCAGTCGACGTCATGGTGTCCGGCGCTGCACTTGCCGGCATACTCAGCGACTTCCAGCAGGTGTTCCCTACCGTCGACTTGCGCCTCCACGTCGAGGCTCTGGGAGCGGTTGCGGCCCTTGTGGTGGACCACCGGGCCGATCTCGCGGTGGCCGGGCCCGACATTGTCGACCTGCCGGAACTGCAGCGCCGCGCGCTCGGCAGCGTGATGCTCGCCCCCGTCGCGGCGCCGGGCCACCCGCTGGCCCGAATGAAATCCATCCCCCCCGGCGAGGCGCGCCGCCACCTGCAGCTTGTTCTCACCGATCGGTCGCAGCTGACGGAGGGCAAGGATTTCTCGGTCCTCAGCCCCCGGACCTGGCGCCTGGCGGATCTCGGCGCGAAACACAGCCTGCTGCTTGAAGGGATCGGCTGGGGGAACATGCCGCGCCACCTCGTCGCGTCGGAGATTGCGAGCGGGCGGCTGGTGCGCCTCGACATACCAGAAAACCCAATCGTCGATTACGACCTGTTCGCACTCTGGCGGAAGGACAGCAGTCCGGGCCCGGCAACCAGCTGGATGCTCGAAGCGCTCGAGAAACGTCTCGCGAACGCACCTAGCGCGACCCTGCGGCAGGTTCCGCGCCCGTCTTCCACAGCGAGTAAAGCACCCCGCTAGCGATCAGGATGGCCGTGACCCCGAGACTGAGCACGGGGGGAAACTTGTCTCCGCCGAGCACGAAGTCAGCCACGAATATCTTGCCGCCAATGAACACAAGCACAGCCGCGAGGGCGTACTTCAGGTAGTGGAACCGGTGGACCATCGCCGCGAGCGCGAAATAGAGCGCACGCAGGCCGAGGATTGCCATGATGTTGCTCGTGTAGACGATGAACGGGTCGGTGGTGATAGCGAAGATGGCCGGCACGCTGTCGACCGCGAACACCAGGTCGGCAAGATTGATGACGACCAGAGCAAGGAAGAGCGGGGTGGCGGCGAGCACGAGCTTGCCGGTCCGCTCGTCAGGCTGGCGCACGAAGAAGTGCTGGGCGTGGAGTTCGCGCGTCACCCGCATGTGCGCCGATATCCAGCGCACCGCGGCGTTATTGCCGATATCGGGCTGGTGGTCGCCGGCGAAAAACATTTTCACGCCGGTGACGATCAGGAACCCGGCGAACAGGTAGAGCATCCAGTATGCCTCGGCTACGAGCGCGGCGCCGCCGGCGATCATGATGCCGCGCAGGACGATGACGCCGATGATCCCCCAGAGAAGGGCCCGGTACTGGTATTTTGCGGGGATCGCGAAGTAGCCGAAGATCAGGCTGATCACGAATACGTTGTCGATCGACAGGGCCTTCTCGATGAAGAACCCGGTGTAATACTGCATCCCGAGTTCGCCCCCCCGCTCGGCCCAGATCCACGCGCCGAAGGCAAGAGCGACCGCGATGTAGAAGGCGCTCAGCCTGAGCGATTCCGCGATCCCCATTTCGCGGTCGTCCTTATGGAGAAAACCGAGGTCGAATGCGGTGAGCGCCAGTACGAGGCCCGCGAATACGAGCCAGAACCATGCCGGGGTGCCCAGCAGGTCGAGAGTAAGGAAGTCCATTGCGCTGGGTCCCTGGCAACCTCGCGGCCGCGCGCGGACCGGATCGGCCGAGGCGCGCCAGCCGCGTTCGTATCAGCCCCGCGCGGGGCGGCGGAGAAGACGCGAAAGCTGGTCCTTCAGTGCCAGCTTGAGCTTCTTGAGCCTCACGATTTCGTGCGGATCGGCGCTCCGCACGCGCTGCATCAGGCGCAGACGCTCGTCGAGCTTCTGATGACGCTCGAGCAACGCGAAATAACGGTCGGACATGACAGTCTCCCTATCGAACAGGTGCACAGGTTCGATCGGATGTGCCGACACCGGATTTGGGGCAGAGGGGGGAGGAGCCCGGGCCCGGCATCGGCAACATCCGATGCGGTCCGACATCACGCTGGCTCAGGGATTGAAACCCGGAGCCGGCGCCAGAGGGGCCCGGTCCGCTCATTCGATGTGAGAAAGCGGATTTCGGGTTTCAAGTGGGGCAGCCAATTCTTTGGCCATTCGCCGTTTGAACCGGGAACGCATCGCTGCCCGCGTCTTGGCTGCCGCTCGCCTTCAAGCGTGTAATTTGGCTTCATTATCAGTTCACGAGGCCGGGCCGAGACTGAGGGCAGACTTTCCCCGGTTGACGCACGCTTGGAACGCCCACGCACTGATCGCGTTTGGGGGACGGGCGCGAGGGTATTGCGTGGTCACGAACGTGGCATGATCAATTGAAGGGACAAACGATGAAAAAATCTATCGTGTTACTGGCAGCCGCCGCGCTGCCGCTTGGCGCATGCACTTCGTACAATGGTGATAGTGACACCCTCGCCAGCGCCGGGACCGGCGCCGCTATCGGCGCTGCTGCCGGGGCCGGCGTCTCTGCCGTTGCCGGCACCGACCTCCTGACCAGCGCCGCGATCGGTGCCGCCGCCGGCGGGCTTGCAGGCGCGGTCTGGGCTGACCGGAACCGCGATGGCCGCGCTGACGGCTACGTCTACCAGAACCGCTACTATGCGGGCACCCCGGACACCTACCAGCCCGGCATGGGCGATGCCTCCTACTGCCCGAGCGTGGGCGGCACGGCGCTCAAGACCGGCGTTGCCGGTGCGGCCGTTGGCGCCGGCGCTGGTGCGCTCATCGGCGGGCTCGGCGTGCTTGAAGGTGCTGCGATCGGCGCGGCCGTTGGCGGCCTTGGCGGTGCGATCTGGGCCGACCAGAACCGCGACGGCTGCATCGACGGCTATGTCCGCGAAGGCCAGTACTATGCGGGCGTTCCGGCTCAGCAGCCCGTGAATACCACCTATACCGGTGAGCGGGGCTGAACCTTCAAATGACTAGCATTGCAAGGGCCGCAATGGCCCGGACCAACCGCGCGGTGCTGGTCGCTGGTGTGGGCGCGCTGATTGCATTCGGCGCGCCCATCCCTGTGGCGGCGGCGCAGCCTTACGGTCTGGACAGCCACGAGCTTCGGTCGGAGGTGAAGGACCGGGCTGGCGACTTGCGCCGTTTCTATGCCTCGCGGGATTATCGACCGCTGTGGTTGTCGCCCGACGGCAGTGCCCGTCCCGCAGTCGACCGGCTGCTGAGCCGGCTCGACACCGCACAATTTGATGCGCTCGATCGGAAAACGCTGAAAAAGCTGCGGACCGATTCCGTCCGCCGTGATCTCGATCGGGCGATGCGCGGCGATCCCGAAGCAATCGCGAAGGCCGACACGGGCCTGTCACATCTATACGCGTCCTATGTCCAGGCCATGCGTGCCGCTCCCCGGGCGTCGATGCTCTACGAAAGCCGTGCGCTTGCGCCGGTTGTCCCCACTGCCGAGGCTGCCTTGCAGGCAGCCGCAAAGGCGCCCTCGCTCGAGACCTACGTTGCCGAGATGGGCTGGATGCACCCCTTCTACGCCCCCCTTCGCGACGCGCTGGACAGCAACGGGTACGATCCCGAACGCCGACGCACGATCTGGGAAAATCTCCAGCGCGTGCGTGCGCTGCCGGCCACTCCGGCCGATCGCTATGTCCTAGTGGACGCGGCGAGCGCGCGGTTGTGGATGTACGAGAATGGCAAGCCGGTGGATTCGATGCGGGTCGTTGTCGGCAAGTCTGAATCGCAGACCCCCGCGATGGCAGGCTTCCTGCGCTATGCGATCGTCAATCCCTACTGGAACGTCCCGCCGGACCTCGTGCAGCGGACAATCGCGAACGGCGTGCTGAAGCAAGGCACGAAGTATCTCAAGACGCGCGGTTACGAAGTGCTGCCAAGCTATGACGAGAGCGCCAAGCCGATCGACCCTGCGAAAATCGATTGGAAGTCAGTCGCGCAAGGTGCGGAGCCGCCTTATGTCCGTCAGAAACCGGGCGGCGGCAATTTCATGGGCAAAGTGAAATACGAATTTCCCAATCCCAAGGGCATCTACCTTCACGACACGCCTGACAGGGGACTGCTGAAGCTCGACGAACGCCAGCTCAGCAACGGCTGCGTACGCCTCGAGGATGCGGAGCGCCTGGGGCGCTGGTTGCTCGGCAAGTCGGTGGCCAAGGCGGGTTCGAAGCCCGAACAGAAAATCAACCTGCCGACCCTTGTGCCGGTCTATCTCACTTACCTGACCGCTGCGCCGACCGAGAAGGGGATCGCATTCCGCGATGACGTC
This sequence comes from Tsuneonella deserti, assembly GCF_014644315.1. Taxonomy (NCBI): domain Bacteria; kingdom Pseudomonadati; phylum Pseudomonadota; class Alphaproteobacteria; order Sphingomonadales; family Erythrobacteraceae; genus Tsuneonella; species Tsuneonella deserti. The sequence continues at coordinate 2,055,590 of NZ_BMKL01000001.1, forward strand.
TATGGCCGCGACGGAGCGCCGCAGATGGCCGCTTTGACGAACTGATCAGCGGCGCCTCGTTCCCCAGGTGAAACTTGTCTGCAGGGTCGATTCGACCGCCTCGCCCCGCCCGTTTGTGGCGGGGCGAAAGCGGAAGCGGGCTGTAAACAGGCGACACGTGAGATCGTCGAGCAGGGCATGTCCGCTCGAACGAAGCACCGTGCAGCGATCCACTGCGCCATCGGTGCGAACGCGGAAGCTGATGGCGACAGTGCCTGCAAGTCCGGCTGCCTCGGCCGCGCGAGGATAGTCGCTGTCGCGCAAGGCCCCGGCGATGCGTTGCGCCGGCGTCCCCGCGCCCCCGCCGTCGCTTCCGCCTGTGCCTGAGCCTGAGCCGGCGCCCGTTCCGGTACCGGCCGTGCCCGCGCCCGAATTCACATCCCGTCCCTCTCCTGCCACCGAAGCAGCCGGTGCCGGACGGAGTGGCACGGGCGCGGTTGGCGCTTCCACCGGCATGGCATCGGCCTTGGCTCCTTCATCGCCAGGCCGACCTTTCGCGGGGTCGCTTTGCCGCTGCGTGGGGGGGGGCGGCGGCGGAGGAGGCGGAGGGCGCATGTCCACGGTGACGAGCGGGGTGTCAGCACTGTCCGGAGCAACCCCGCCCGATCGCAAGCCGAGCAACAATCCTGCCGCCAACGCCCCGTGGACCGCGATCGTAAGCGCCAGGGCGCCTGCACGCCTGCGCGGGTCCTTGTCCTGCCCATACATCGCATGATGGACAACGGAGAAAGGGGCGCTCTGCTCCCCTTTCGGAACGCTTGCGGCAGATCAATGCGCGCACTCTGCCGAACGGTAGCATTCCCGCCATACCCGCGTGGTTCCGCAGCAAGGAGAAAAGCGATGGATTTCGCCCCGTCGGCACGGCAACTCGAATGGCGGGATCGCGTTCGCGCCTTCATGGAGAGTCACGTCTATCCGGCCGAGGAGGCGTACCGCGCGCACCTCAAGGCCGACGATCCCGCCACGAGATGGAGCGTCCCGCCAGTCGTCGAGGAACTCAAGGCCCGCGCCTACGCCGAAGGGCTGTGGAACCTCTTCCTGCCTCCGTCCGGGCACGACGAGGGGGATTACCGCGGCGCTGGTCTCACGAACCTCGAATATGCCCTGTGCGCGGAAGAGATGGGCCGCGTGGGCTTCGCATCCGAGGCGTTCAACTGCTCGGCCCCCGACACGGGCAACATGGAAGTGCTGCACCGATACGGCTCGGCGACACAAAAGGAAGAGTGGCTACGCCCGCTGATGGACGGCAGCATCCGCTCCGCATTCCTGATGACCGAACCCGACGTCGCCTCTTCCGACGCGAGAAATATCCAGACCTCGATCCGGCGCGAGGGTGACAGCTACGTCATCAACGGCCGAAAGTGGTGGTCTTCCGGCGCGGGAGATCCCCGCTGCAAGCTGGCGATCGTCATGGGCAAGACCGATCCCGAAGCGCTGGCTCACCAGCAGCAGTCGCAAGTCCTGGTTCCGCTCGACACACCTGGAGTTGAGATTGTGCGCATGCTGCCGGTGTTCGGCTACGATGGCGCTCCGCACGGTCATGCCGAGATCGTCCTTCGCGATGTGCGCGTCCCGGCGGAGAACATGATCCTGGGCGAAGGACGCGGGTTCGAGATTGCGCAAGGCCGGCTGGGACCAGGTCGCATCCACCACTGCATGCGCACGATCGGGGCGGCCGAGCGGGCCATCGAGAAGATGGCCGAACGCCTGCTTTCGAGGGTCGCGTTCGGCAAGCGGCTCGCCGACCAGTCTGTCTGGGAACAGCGCCTCGGCGAAGCGCGGATCGACATCGAGATGGCCCGATTGCTGTGCCTCAAGGCCGCCGACATGATGGACAAGAGCGACAACAAGGCGGCTCGGCTGGAGATCGCCATGATCAAGGTGGCCGCCCCCCGCGCCGCGCTGCGCGTTCTGGACGACGCAATGCAGGCCCACGGCGCGGGTGGACTGTCAGACGATTTCGGACTGGCCGAAACCTATGCGGGGATGCGCGCGCTGCGCATCGCTGACGGCCCGGACGAGGTGCACCTGCGCTCGATCGCCCGGCTCGAGCTGGGCCGGGTAGGCGATCGGATGGCCGCGTGGCGCGACCGTGCCAGGCCTCTGGGCGTTTGAAGCGATGATGCGCTGTGGCATCCGCCTCCCGGTGGTGTATCCCGCCTGGACACTGCTTACGAACACCCGCGCGATGAAGGTGCCCAATTGAAGATTTTCCTCTTCGGCAAGCTCGGCGAACTAATCGGGCGCGAAGTGAATTTTGAACCGGAGCCGGGCACGGCGACAATCTCGGATGTGCGGCAAGCACTCGCCCGCGCCCATCCGGCTGCCTCGGACGACCTCCTGTCTCCGCGAGTGCGCGCATGTGTGAACGACGCGATGGTGAGCGACCGGCATCCTGTCGCCGCCGACGACGAAATTGCGCTCCTGCCACCGGTGTCAGGTGGCTGACGCAGTCGAAGCGCGCATAACGGACGACGCGCTTGATCCGCGGGCGGAGTTCGACGCGTTCCTTGCGGCTCTCGGGGGTGAAGGCGGGGTTGCCACATTCACCGGGCTTGCGCGACCATCGTCCATCCGCGGCGCGGCGGTCGAGCGGCTGTTCCTTGACCACCACCCGGTGTTGACGGAGCAATCAGTGCGGCAGATCGCCGCGGACGCGCGGCAGCGCTTCGGCGTCAGCGCTGTCCGCGTAGTCCACCGGATCGGTGAGGTAGGCAGCGGCGATGCAATCGTATTCGTGGCCGCTGCCTCCGCTCACCGGCGGGCCGCATTCGAGGCCGCCGATTACATGATGGATCGACTGAAGACCCAGGCGGTGTTCTGGAAGCGCGAGGACACCGCGATCGGCTCGAACTGGATCGAGCCCACCGAGGCCGATCATGCTGACACGCAGCGCTGGAGCGACTGAATGCCCGGAATCGACGCCAGCCTGGCCTTCCACCCACTGCACATCGCGGTCCTGACAATCTCCGATACGCGTGACGAGGCGACCGACAAGTCCGGCGCCTTGCTCGCCGACCGTCTTCAGGCGGCTGGCCATGTCCTGGCGGCCAGGTCGATCGTGAAAGACGAGGTAGACGCCATACGCGCGCAAGTCCGCGCGTGGGTCGCTGACGAAACCATCGACCTGGTGTTGGCCACCGGCGGCACCGGCTTCGCGCCGCGCGACGTCACGCCCGAAGCGGTGCGGCCCCTCTTCCGCCGCGAGATGGACGGGTTTTCCGTGGTCTTCCACCAGGCAAGCCTGGGCACCGTGGGTGTCTCGACACTGCAGTCGCGCGCGTTTGCGGGTCAGATCGAGGATACCTTCGTCTTTTGCCTGCCCGGCTCGACCGGCGCCTGCCGTGATGCGTGGGACCTGGTACTGGGGCAGGAGCTCGACAGCCGCCACCGGCCCTGCTCGCTTGCGGGACAGATTCCTCGCCTCCGGCACCTGTGCGCATGATCTCCTTCGACGAAGCGGCGCACCTCGTGCTCGAGCTTGCCCGACCGGCCGGTAGCGAGCGCGTGCCGATCGCGAGGGCGGCGGGACGGGTGCTGGCGGAGCCGGTCCGCGCGATGATCGATTCACCTCCTGCCGACGCTGCCGCGATGGACGGCTACGCCTTGCGCAGCGAAGACCTGCCCGGGCCACTGCGCCTGATTGGCGAATCCTTCGCCGGAAGCGGGTTCGCCGGAACGGTCGAGCCGGGAACCTGCGTGCGGATTTTCACCGGCGCTCCTGTGCCGACCGGCGCGGACCGGGTGATGATCCAGGAGAACGCCGCGCGCACGGACGATCGTGTATCGTTCAGTGAGGGTCCGGGAACAGCCCGCCACATCCGCGGCCGCGGGTCCGATTTTCGTACCGGGCAGCTCTTGGTCGATGCGGGTGAACCCATCACGCCGCGCGCCCTTGTCGCCGCGGCGGGAGCGGACGCGGGCGAGGTTGCGGTCTGGAGGCAGCCGCGACTGGTCGTCCTTGCCACGGGCGACGAGCTTGCTCCACCCGGAGAGGCGCGCACCAGGCCCGGCCAGATTCCCGAGAGCGTGTCGTACGGGGTGGCCGCGCTCGCCGAGCAGTGGGGCGCACGCGTGCTCGAGACCTGCCGCGTCGCCGACGACCTGAAAGCGCTTGAACGCGCCGCGGCCAGCGCACTCGAGCAAGCCGATCTCATAGTCGTAACGGGCGGCGCCTCTGTCGGGGAAAGAGATTTCGCGAAGACGATGTTCGAGCCAGCGGGCCTTGAACTGTTGTTTTCGAAAGTCGCGATGAAACCGGGAAAGCCAGTGTGGCTGGGCCGTGCAGCGGGACGGCTTGTAATGGGTCTGCCCGGCAACCCGACGTCCGCGATGGTCACTGCCCGGCTGCTGCTTGCCCCCCTCGTTACTGGTTTGTCGGGCCGCGGTGGCGCGCTCGAATGGCAACCGGTCCGACTTGCCGCGCCCCTCGCCGCTTGCGGAGAGCGCGAGACATTCGTTCGGGCACGTCGAAGTCCATCGGGAGCCGAGCCGCTCGGCCAGCAGGATTCAGGAGCGCAGGCGCCCCTGGTCGAGGCGGACCTGCTTTTGCGAACGCGCCCCCAGGAGCCGGCGCGGCAACCTGGAGATATCGTTGAGGCGCTGGAGTTCTAGGCCAGCCTGGCTTCGGCCATAGCGAGATCGGCCCGAGTGTTGATGTTGTCGAACATCTCCGCCGCCTCCCACCGGCCGATGGAATATCCCACTCGCTCCGCGAAGCCGATCAGCGACCGGCGCCCGCTGGCGGCGTAATCCGCGATCTCGCCCAATGCCTCGGTCCGCCATAACCCACATACGGGATGAACCTGTCCGCGTGCCTCAGCCAGTGCTGCGCCGCGGCCGGCGAACGCTTCCATCAGGCGGGGCAGCAGGTCGGTGGGCAGGAAGGGCATGTCGCACGGTACCGTCAGCACCGCGTCACTACCGGTCGAGCGAGCCGCCGCCAATCCCGCGAGCGGTCCGCCGAGGCCCGGCTCGTCGAGCAGCAGCGGCAGCCCGGCCGCGCCCACCTGGGCGGCCGATCTGGCCGAAATGAAGATATCGTCGCTCCAACTCCTCGCGCGGTGGATCGCTCGATCGAGAAGAGTGCGCCCCGCGAGCATCCTCAGAGGCTTCGCCCCGCCCATCCGGCTGCCATCCCCGCCGGCAAGGATGACCACGGCAACCTCCGGCGGAGTCAGGGGAGAAATTATCTCAATCGCCCTCGTAACCGGCGGCAACCTCTTCCAGCCGCTCGCGATCGAGTACCTCGACCCGGTTCTGCTGGGCCAAACGGATCAAGCCGCGCTGGCGCAGGTCGGCGAGCATCCGGCTCACCGTCTCCTTGGTGAGACCCAGGTAGTCGGCGATATCGAGTCGGCTCATCGGCAAGTCGACGTTTCGTTCGCTGACCCCGGTGACCCGCTCCTGCCGTCTTTGGAGGTCGAGGAAGAAGCTCGCCAACCGTTCGGCTGCCGTCTTGCGCCCCAACAGCACCATCTGCTGCTGTGCCGCCGCCAGTTCGTGCGCCGAGAGCCGGTAAAGCTCGTGTTCGACGGTGGGATGATCGGCGATAAAGCGCGCGAACGCATCGCGCGAGAACCACCACAGTTCGGCGCTGTTCAGTGCCTCGACGGTGAAGGAGTATTCCCCTTCGAGCGAGATGCCCAGGAAATCGCCGGGGAACATGAACCCCGTCACCTGGCGCCGCCCGTCACCGAGCAGGGTGTAGATCTTGAGCGATCCGAAAGTCAGCATGAACACGCGGCGCGCGGGGTCGCCTTCGTGGAACACGGGCTGTCCCGCTTCGAGCTTCTGCATGCTGCCGAGCCGGCGCAGGTCCGCCAGCACGTCCGGCGTCTGGCTGCGGCAGATCGTGATCGGGCGCACCGGGCAGGTTTCGCAAGGGTGGCCCGCTGGCAGATCGGTCAGCGCGCCGGACGGCGTATAGGGCACTTCCCACCTCGGTCAGGATTCGCGGGCAAGCCGGCAGGTGTTTGACATGGCTCAACGCCTCCTACCCCATCGGCTGTAGGGATCAAACACGGCACGATGCTTTGGAGAGGGTTCATGCCGGATTTCCGCGTTTTCGAGCTGGAGGAGCGCCACTTTGCGCTGGCCTACCCGCTCGCGCGGTCAGCCGCAGGCGTCTCCCTCCCTCGCTGGCAGGCATACGCGCGCCAGGTCACCTTGCAGGGAGGCGGTGTGCTGGGTGTGGAGTCGCAGGACGACTGCTTTTACGGGCTGGCTGCGTTCAGGACGCAGGAGACACTGCGGCATGGACCGGCCCTGAGCGTGGACGTCCTGGCAGCCATCGACCTCTCCAGCGATCGCCCTGTGCGCAGCGTGCTCTGCACCCGTCTCGATGAAATTGCGCGCGAGCGTGGGCTCGACAGCATTATCCTCACCTTGCGCCCCGGTCGGGTCTCGGCCGGCTGGAACGGGTGTGAGTTGGCAGCCGATACCATCGGGTACCTCAGGTCGCTTGCGGGACCGTCGGCCCGCCCGAACCGCTAGATGAGGAACCAGATTGCCAGAGCCACGCCGACGATCGTCACGACCAGCCAGATCCAGGGCCAGCCTTCGCCCTCCCCCTCGCTGGCCGAGGCGGTGTCGATCGGCGCCGGAGTGCTGCGGTTCGTGTCGTAAACGGTTTCCGAAGTGCTCTTGAGCGCGGGGTTGAGCGCCCCCTCCTCGGCCTTACGGTGCTGCGGATCGTTCATCGGGCGCTCCGTGGTGGTGGTGGTGATGGTGGTGGCCGGCCGTTCCATGGGTATGTGCCCCGCAGCCTTCGGCAGTCAATCGCCAGTCGACCATCGCCAGCAGGCAAAGTGTCCCAGGATCGTCGCTGTCGCGAAGCGATGACATCAGCGTGGCCCAGTCTTCCTCCGAAGCGAAGCGTCCGAAGTCGGCGACCGCCGCGCGGATATAGCCTGCAAAGCTGAGGCCGGTCTGCGCGGCTGCAGCCGCGACGCGCTGCGCCAAGGCGGGGTCCGTCCGCTCAATCCACGCCTGGAACCCCGCTGCGGACCGCCGCGCGGCGCCCAGGATATCGCCCATCATCGCCATCAGGCGGCAGCGCCTTCGATCAGGACACCTTCGACCCGCCCCCGCTTCGCGAGTTCGGCGACGTAGCGCGCCGCCTCCATCGACCAGCTACGCGCCTCCAGCATATCGGCGATTTTCGGCCGTGCCGCCTCGAACGGCAGCGTCTGGCCGGGTATTTTGCGGTGGAGGCGCAGAACGTGCCAGCCAAACTGCGATCGGACCGGCTCGCGGCCCGTCTCGCCATCGGCGAGCGCCTCGATCGCGGCCTGCACCGCCGGGACCAGCTCACCCCGGCGGATCTGGCCGAGCGACCCATCCTGCTGTGCGGATGCACAGCCAGACATCTCGCGTGCAGCTGCGGCGAACTTCGCCTGGTCGTCGCCGATTTCCTCGATCAGCGCGCGGGCACGCTTCTCGACAACCTGCCAGGCCTCATCGGTCTTGCCTTCGGGTTCGAGCAGGATGTGGGCTGCGTCGAACAGGTCCGGGGTGCGGAAGCGTTCGATATTGGCATCGTAGTAGCGCCGGCACTCGGCCTCGCCCGCTTCTGCCGGCGCTACCTCGTGTTCGAGCACCGCGGTTATCAGCGCGTCATCCTCGGGCTCGTTCCCGGCCTCGTCGCTTGAATCCCCGAGGCCCAGGCGCCGCCCCTCCTGAAGCAGCAGTTCGCGCACGGCGAGGGCGCGCGCCGCCTCGGCCCAGGCGGTTTCCGCGTCGGGCGCGGGATGATGCTGGATCTCGCGTGCGATGGCGTCGGGATCGATCTCAACCCCGTTGACGATCACTTCGCCAAAGCTCGGCGGCGGCGGAAGCAGCGGCTCGGGGCCACCCGAGCAACCGTGGCTTTCGCACGAGCTTGGCATGACGGGCGCGGATCGCTGCTGCGGATCGCCCAGGTTGATGACGTCGAGCTGGCGGCTCATGCCCCCGCCTCCCCGCTCTCGGCTTGCTGGCGCAGCACCGCTGGCCCGCCATAGCTGGGCGCGACGCCTGCGGGACCGCGCGTGAGCGAATAGTTGGGCTTGTCAGACCGCCGCGAGCGGACGATCTGGTATCCAGGGCGCAGCAGGAACCACACCGGCGCGCTCCAGATGTGCACCAGGCGAGTGAATGGCGTGATGATGAACAGCGTCAGGCCGAGCACGATGTGCAGCTTGTAGACCAGCGCGGTGTCCTTGATGATGTCAGGCGCGGCGGGGTTCAGTGTGAGGATGCCGTTGGCCCAGCCCATGAACTTCACCATTTCGCTGCCGTCGAGATGCTGCAGCGTCCAGTAAGTGGTCGCGATGCCGAGCGTGAGCTGGAGCCAGATCAGCACCAGCACAAGGATGTCGCCAATCGAGGAACTGCGCCGGATGCGCGGATCGAACAGCCGGCGATGGAGCAGCAGGGTAGCGCCGACATAGGCGAGCACGCCTGCGATCCCGCCCACTACGAGCGCAGTGGTCTGCTTGAAGCTGTGGCTCACACCCATGAGGTCGAACACGTTGACTGGCGTGAGAAGCCCGACGAGATGTCCGAAGAACAGGATGATAATGCCCATGTGAAACAGGTTGGAGCCCAACACCATCTGCTTGCGGCGGAGGAACTGGCTCGATTGCGAGCGCCAGCTGTACTGGTTTGCGTCGAACCGCATCACACTGCCCACGACAAGCACGGTGACCGCCAGATAAGGATACCACCCGAACGCCAGCTGGTTGATGAAGTCGGTCATCGTCCTGCCTCCTGTGCCTTGGCCCGGTTAGCGGCCCTGATCCGCGCGACCGGACCGGTCGGCCCGCCCATCTCGTGCGCCGCGTGGGCGCTGAACGAGACCGGGGTCTCCTCCCAATCGTCCTCCACGTCGGGATCGACGGGCGGCGTGTTGTCATCCACCCCCGCGACCGCCGCCATGTCGGGCCGCGCGCCGGCGAGCGCGACGAGCCCGCGGAAGATCGCGGCGTAATCGGACCCGCGCTTGTCGAGCCGCTCAGCGAGCGCGGCGAACACATGCGCGGGCTGGCCTATCGTCTCGCGCGCCTCACCCGGCGGCAGGAACGAGGCGTATTCGAGGAACACCGGTATAAAGTCCGGCAGTTCGCTTGCTTCGAGGTAGAACCCGCTTTCGATGTACTGCTGCCCGAGGTCGATCATCGCCTGCCCGCGCTCGCGGCTGTCGCCGTGGACGTGCTCAAACAAGTGCAACGATAGCGAGCGCGAGCGGTCGAACAGCTCGCTGTAGGCCGATTGGGAATCGAGGAGCTCGTCGTCCGCGAGCCGATCGAGCAGCGGCTGCAGGCGCCGCAGCGCCGCGCGGGGGAGCGCGTCTTCGCTTCGGATGGCTTGGGCAACCTCGCTGGCATGTTCCTTCAGCTCTTGCGATGGATAGCCAAGCAGCGCGGCGAAAGCCTTGAGGGTGGTCCTCATGTCGTCGGCACCTCCATCCGCGGATCGCGCGGCGCTTTCTTGGCTCCTCCGCCGAACAGGTTCACCTTGGTCTTGCCGAGCGAGTTTTCCTTGAAGCCGAAGCCTGAGGAACCACGCAGGACAAAGGCGTCCTCGTCGAGTTCGCGCCGGGCGGTCGGGATGACGTAGCGGTCTTCGTAGGCGGCGAGAGCCATGATCCGGTACATCTCCTCGATCGTCGTGCGGTCGAGCCCGACGCGCTGCGGGATCGACTCGTCGATCCTCCCCTCCACGCTCTTGGCGCGCATGTAGGAACGCATGGCCAACATCCGCTCGAGCGCGTGGGCGATCGGCTCCTCGTCGCCCGCGGTAAGCAGGTTGGCGAGATAGCGCAGCGGGATGCGCAAGGAGCGAACATCTGGCATCCCGTCGAGCGCCGAGATCTTGCCCGCTTCCGCTGCCGACTGGATCGGCGACAGCGGGGGCACGTACCAGACCATCGGCAGGGTGCGGTATTCGGGGTGAAGCGGGAAGGCGATCTTCCACTCCATCGCCATCTTGTACACCGGCGAGCGGGTCGCAGCCTCGAGCCACTGGTCTGGGATGCCCTCCGCCCGCGCGGCTTCCTGAACTTTGACGTCGTAGGGATCGAGGAACACGCCGAGTTGCGCGGGATAGAGGTCCTTCGGATCCTCGACGCTGGCCGCCGCCTCGATCTTGTCCGCATCATAGAGCACCACGCCGAGGTAGCGGATGCGGCCGACACAGGTTTCGGAGCACACCGTCGGCTGGCCCGTCTCGATGCGCGGGTAGCAGAAGATGCACTTCTCGCTCTTCCCGCTCGACCAGTTGTAGTAGATTTTCTTGTACGGGCAGCCCGACACACACATCCGCCAGCCGCGACACTTTTCCTGGTCGATCAGGACGATGCCGTCCTCCGCCCGCTTGTAGATCGCGCCCGAGGGGCACGACGCGAGGCAGGTGGGGTTGAGGCAATGCTCGCAAAGCCTCGGCAGGTACATCATGAAGGTCTTTTCGAACTGGCCGTAAATCTCCTTCTGCACCCCGTCGAAGTTGTAATCGTGCCCGCGTTTTTCGAACTCGCCGCCGAGCATGTCCTCCCAGTTGCCGCTCCATTCGATCTTGTTGAGTAACTCGCCGGTCACCAGCGACTTTGGCCGAGCGGTCGGCTGCGCCTGCAACTCGGGGGCTGATTGGAGCCATTCGTATTCGAATGTGTAGGGTTCGTAGAAGTCGTCGATTTCAGGCAGATGCGGGTTGGCGAACAGCTTCGACAGGATGCGCCACTTGGCGCCCTGTCGGGGAATGATCTTGCCGTTGCCCTTGCGGACCCAGCCTCCCTTCCACCGCTCCTGGTTCTCCCAGTCCTTGGGATAGCCGATGCCCGGCTTGGTCTCGACATTGTTGAACCAGGCGTATTCGACGCCTTCGCGGTTGGTCCAGACGTTCTTGCAGGTGATCGAGCAGGTGTGACAGCCGATGCACTTGTCGAGGTTCAGGACCATCGCGATCTGGGCACGGACCTTCATTCCGCCGCCTCCCTCGTGACGGTTCGGCCGGTGCCGGTTCCCCAGTCGGCGGTCCCTCCCTCGACGTTGGCGCTATCGTCGGCGGCTTTGTCGAACCAGTTCACTTCGCTCATCTTTCTCACGATCACGAACTCGTCGCGGTTCGCCCCCACCGTGCCGTAGTAGTTGAAGCCGTAGGCGAGCTGGACGTAGCCGCCGATCATGTGCGTCGGCTTCATGTTGATCCGCGTCACCGAGTTGTGGATCCCGCCGCGCTGGCCGGTGATCTGCGAGCCGACCGTGTTCACCAGCTTTTCCTGCGCGTGGTACATGATTGCCGATCCCGGCATGATCCGCTGCGAGACGATCGCCCGCGCCGTCAGTGCGCCGTTGACGTTGAACACCTCGATCCAGTCGTTGTCGACGATGCCCGCCGCTTTCGCATCATCCTCGCTGATCCACACGGTCGGCCCGCCCCGGTTGAGGCTGAGCATGATCAGGTTCTCGGTATAGGTCGAATGAATCCCCCACTTCTGGTGCGGGGTGAGGATGTTGAGCATGATCTCCTTGTTGCCGTTGGGGAGCTTTCCGATCACCTGCAGCACGGTCTTGGTGTCGATCGGAGGGCGCCAGGTGACGAACCCTTCGCCGAACGCGCGCATCCAGTGGTGATCCTGGTAGAGCGACTGGCGTCCTGACAGCGTGCGCCACGGGATCAGCTCGTGCACGTTTGTGTAGCCCGCGTTGTAGCAGACATGCTCGCTCTCCAGCCCCGACCAGGTGGGCGAGGAGATGATCTTCCTCGGCTGCGCGGCGACATCGCGGAAGCGGATCTTCTCCTCTTCCTTGCCTTCCGCGAGATGGTGATGAGAGCGCCCGGTGAACTCGGCCAGCGCCGCCCAGGCCTTGACCGCGACTTCGCCGTTGGTCTCGGGCGCGAGCATGAGGATCGTCTCGCAGGCGTCGATGTCGGTATCGATCTTGGGCCGGCCTTCGGTCGGCCCGTCTGCCACTCGCCCGTTGAGGTCGCCGAGCAGCTCGACTTCCTTCTTCGTGTCCCAGCCGATGCCCTTGCCGCCGTTACCGAGCTTTTCGAGCAGCGGCCCCATCGAGGTGAAGCGCGCATAGGTTTCCGGATAGTTGCGCTCGACCACCTGCACGTTGGGCATTGTCTTGCCCGGGATCGGCTCGCATTCGCCCTTCAGCCAGTCCTTCGGCTCATAGGGCTGCGCCATTTCGCCAGGCGTGTCATGCTGGATCGGGGTGAGCACGACGTCGTGTTCCACGCCCAGCACTTCCGGAGCGATGTCGGAGAACTTCTTCGCGATCGCCCGGAAGATGTTCCAGTCACTCTTTGTCTCCCACGCCGGGTCCACCGCCGCCGACAGCGGGTGGATGAACGGGTGCATGTCGGAGGTGTTGAGGTCGTGCTTCTCGTACCAGGTCGCGGTCGGCAGGACGATGTCGGAATAGATGCTGGTGGTCGACATTCGGAAGTCGATGTTGACCATCAGGTCGAGCTTCCCGACCGGCGCCTCATCGTGCCAGACGATGTCCTGCGGCCGGTCGATACGCGGGTCCTCATCGGTGCCGACGACGCCGTGCATCGAGCCGACGAGGTGCTTGAGAAAATACTCATGCCCCTTGCCGCTCGCGCCCAGCACGTTCGAGCGCCAGAAGAACATGTTCCGCGGCCAGTTTACCGGGTTGTCGGGATCGAGTGTGGAAGGCTTTATCTCGCCAGATTTCCATCCGTCCGACACCACGGTCGCCGGATCGGCGCCGGTTTCGTGAATGTGGCGGCCCAGTTCGATCGGGTTGAGCTGGAGCTGCGGCGCGGAGGGCAGCCAGCCCATCCTTTCGGCCTTGGCATTGTAGTCGATGAGGCTCGCGGACCAGTCCCCTTCCGGCGCGACCGGAGAAAGGATTTCCGACATCTTGAGCGTCTCGTAGCGCCACTGGTCGGTGTGCGCGTAGAAAAAGCTGGTCCCGTTCATCTGCCGCGGCGGGCGGGTCCAGTCGCTCGCGAAGGCGAGGGGTAGCCAGCCGGTCTGCGGGCGCAGCTTCTCCTGGCCGACGTAGTGCGACCAGCCGCCGCCCGACTGGCCGATGCAACCGCACATCACCAGCAGGGCGATGATGCCACGGTAGCTCATGTCCATGTGGTACCAGTGGTTCAGCCCCGCCCCGAGGATGACCATCGAGCGGCCATTGGTCTTCTCGGCGGTGTCGGCGAACTCGCGCGCGACCTGGATGATCGCCTGGCGCGGGACGCCCGTTACCTTCTCGGCCCAGGCAGGCGTGAACGGTACGTCGTCGTCATAACTCGACGCCACGTTCTCCCCGCCGAAGCCCCGATCGACGCCATAATTGGCGCAAAACAGGTCGAACACCGTGGCGACATAGCCGCTCGTTCCGTCCGCGAAGTCGAGCCGCTTGAGCGGGACGTTGCGCATGAGGATCTCGTCGTGCCCGGTGGCGACGAAATCGTGCGGCGCGGTGCCCCCGAAATAGGGGAACGCGACCGGCTCGATCGCGTCGGCATGATCCTTGAGCGTGGTGCGCAAGCGCACGTCGCGGCCCTGCCCGTCCTTCTCCTCGAGGTTCCATTTGCCCTTGTCGCCCCAGCGGAAACCGGCCGATCCAAGCGGGGCGACCAGTTCGCCGGAAAGCTCGTCGAAGGCGACCGTCTTCCAGTCCGGGTTGATGTTCTCGCCCAGGCCGTCAGCCAGGTCCGCCGCGCGAAGCTGGCGGTCAGGCACCAGCCTTCCATCGCGCTCTACGATCTTCACCAGCAGCGGGAAGTCGGAATACTTGCGAGTGTAGTCGGCGAAATATTCCGGCTGCCGGTCGACGTGAAACTCGCGCAGCACGACGTGGCCGAGCGCGAGCGCCAGTGCTGCATCGGTGCCCTGCTTGGGATGGAGCCAGATATCCGAGAACTTGGCTGCCTCGTTGTAGTCAGGCGAGATGACCGCGCTCTTGGCCCCGCGATAGCGCACTTCGGAATAGAAGTGCGCGTCGGGGGCGCGGGTCATCGGGATATTGGAGCCCCACACCAGCAGGAAGCCGGCGTTGTACCAGTCCGCGCTTTCGGGAACGTCGGTCTGCTCACCCCAGGTCTGCGGGCTCGAGGGCGGCAGGTCGCAGTACCAGTCGTAGAACGACAGGAGGTTGCCGCCGATCAGCGAGAGGTAACGGCTGCCGGCCGCGTAGGAGATCATCGACATCGCCGGGATTGGCGAAAAGCCTGCGATCCGGTCCGGCCCGTATTTCTTGATGGTATAGGCGTTGGCCGCGGCGATGATCTCGGTCACCTCGTCCCACCCGGAGCGGACGAATCCGCCGCGTCCACGCTTGGAGACCCAGTCTCGCCGCTTGTCGGTATCCTCTACGATCGACTGCCATGCCGCCACCGGCGTCATGGTCTTGCGCGCTTCACGCCAGTGGCGCACCAGCCTTGCTCTCACCAGCGGGTATTTGATGCGCGTGCCCGAATAGAGGTACCAGCTATAGCTCGCCCCGCGCGGGCAGCCACGCGGTTCGTGGTTGGGTAGATCAGGGCGGGTGCGCGGATAATCGGTCTGCTGGGTCTCCCAGGTGACGATCCCTCCCTTCACGTAGATCTTCCACGAGCACGAGCCGGTGCAGTTCACGCCGTGGGTCGAGCGCACGACCTTGTCCGCCGCCCAGCGCTTGCGATAGGCGTCCTCCCATTCGCGCGGCTCGTCGGTGGTGATCCCGTGACCGTCGGAAAACTTTTCCCGCGTGCGGCGAAAGTAGGTCAGGCGGTCGAGGAAATGGCTCATTGCGTCGTCGCTCCTGTGATCACGCCGGGAGAGGGTTCGCGGGGCGCAGGCGAGCCCCTTCGCTGCGATGGAGGATGCCGCGCGGCCCACTGTAGGCGAACCACGTCAGCGCGGCGCAGCTTACGTAGAAGACGAGGAAGCCCCAGAGCGCCGCATCGGCCGTGCCTGTGAGATCGATCGACGATCCGTAGGCCTTGGGAATGTAGAACGCGCCGTAGGCGGCGATCGCCGAGGTGAAGCCGATCACCGCCGCGCCTTCGCGCTCGGCCTGGAGCCGGCGCTGCTCATCGCTCAAGCCCGGCTCCGCGAGGTCGACCGCCCGGCGCATGATCCCGGGGACCATCTGGAAGGTAGAGGCGTTGCCCACGCCGCTCACGAAGAACAACAGCAGGATCATCGCGAAGAATCCCGCAAAGCTCGCCTGGTCCAGGAAGTAAATCATTCCCACGATTGCGATAATCTGCACCACGAAGACCCAGAAGGTCACCCGCGCGCCGCCCAGCCGGTCCGATATCCAGCCCGCCCCGGCGCGCGACAGCGCGCCGAGCAGCGGTCCGACGAAGGCGTACTTGAGCGCGTCGACCTCGGGGAAGACGAGCTTCGCCAGCAGCGGGAATCCCGCAGACATGCCGATGAAGGTGCCGAACGTGCCGGTGTAGAGCCAGCACATCAGCCAAGTGTGCGCGCGACCGAAGATCGTCGCCTGGTCGGCGAACGAGGACTTGGCCGAGAGGATGTCGTTCATCCCGAACCACGCCGCGAGCGTGCCGATCCCGATCAGCGGCACCCACACGAAGCCTGCGTTCTGCATCCAGAGCTGGGTACCGTCCGCCGCCGTCTGCGCCTGGCCGCCGAGCGCGCCGAACAGGCTCATCGTCACCACCACGGGCACGAGGAACTGCATCAGGCTGACACCGAGATTGCCGAGCCCCGCGTTGATCGCCAGCGCGTTGCCCTTCTCGGACTTGGGAAAGAAGTAACTGATGTTCGCCATCGAGGAGGCGAAGTTCCCCCCGCCGAACCCGCACAGCAGCGCGAGCACGAGGAAGATGAGGTACGGCGTCTGCGGATCCTGCACCGCGTAGCCGATCCCGAATGCGGGAATCAGCAGCGAGGCGGTCGACAGCGTGGTCCACAGCCGTCCGCCGAAGATCGGCACCAGGAAGGCGTAGAAGATGCGCAGCGTCGCCCCCGACAGGCCGGGCAGCGCGGCGAGCCAGAACAGCTGGTCGGTCGAGAAGGCGAACCCGATCGCCGGGAGCCGCGCGACCACCACGCTCCAGACCATCCACACCGCAAACGAGAGCAGCAGGCAGTACGTCGAGATCCACAGGTTCCGGCGCGCGATCGGCCGTCCGGTCGCTTGCCAGAACGCCGGCTCCTCGGGACGCCAGTCGCCGATCGGACCGGCCTTGCGGGGCGGGGCGACGAAGCCGGGCTCGCCCATGCCTTGCATCTCGGGCAGCTCGGGCACCGCGGCTGCGGTGCCGCGGCGCGCCGCGACCGCCTCCATGTAGCGGATGGCGAAGTGCATCCACACCAGCGCCACCAGCACCAGCACGAACAGCAGGGCGAACGCGCTCGTCCATACCCCGGTGAGGTCGAGCAGCGCGCCGAACGCCAGCGGCAGGAAGAACCCGCCGAGCCCGCCGACCATGCCAACCAACCCGCCGACCGCCCCGACATGGTTCGGGTAATAGACCGGGATGTGCTTGAACACGGCTGCCTTGCCGAAGCTCATGAACAGCCCGAGCACGAAGATCGTCACCAGGAAGGGGACAAGGCCCATCTCGGTGTGGAACGTGATCCGCCCGCGCACGCCCTCGACGATGTAGGTCGTCGGCGGGTAGGCGAGCATGAAGGTCGTCAGGACGGAGATGCCGAACGTGACGTAGAGCACCGAGCGCGCGCCGTAGCGATCGGACAGCCTGCCGCCGTAGATGCGAAACAGGCTTGCCGGCACGGAGTAGAACGCCGCGAGCATTCCCGCCGTCTCGACGTCGAGGCCGTAGACGCCCATGAGGTAGCGCGGCAACCACAGCGCCAGCGCGACGAACGCGCCGAATACGAAGAAGTAATAGAGCGCAAAGCGCCAGACCTGGATGTTCTTGAGGACTGCGAGCTGCGCGCCCATCGCGGCCGCCTTGCGCCCTTCGCGCTGGCGGGCCACCTGCTCGGGATCCTCCTTGGTGAACAGGAGGAACAGCACCGCCATCGCGAGCAGCGCCGCGGCCCATACTTGCGCGACCGCTTGCCAGCCGGCCGCGACCATCACGAACGGCGCGATGAACTTGGTCACCGCCGCGCCGACGTTGCCCGCCCCGAAGATGCCGAGCACGGTGCCCTGCTTCTGCGGCGGGAAGAACTTTGAGACGTATGTCACCCCGATCGAGAAGGTGCCGCCCGCCAGTCCCACGCCAAGCGCCGCGAGAAGCAGTGTCTCGTAACTATCGGCGTAGGAGGTCAGGAATGTCGCGATCGCGGCGAAGACCATGACCGCCGCGAACACCCGCCGCCCGCCGATCTGGTCGGCCCAAATGCCCAGCAGGACTCGGGCGAGCGAGCCGGTAAGGATCGGGGTGCCGACGAGAAGCCCGAACTGGGTTTCGCTGAGCCCGAGCTCGTCCTTCACCCCCAGTCCGATGATCGAGAAAATCGTCCACACCGCGAAGCAGGCAGTGAAGGCGATCGTGCTCGTCCACAAAACGCGTTCAGCTCCGGGCGCCGAAGTGGCCGGAGCAGTGGTTACGACTTCGGACATGGTGCCCTCGCCCGTTGGTTGATCCCGCACGGGTAATAGCTTGCGCAGTGGGGCATCGATTGACGCGGATCATTTGCGCTTGGGAAGGAGCGCCGCCCCGCAGGATCCGGCGCCGCCTGCCTCATCCGCCGGTAACGCTCATGTGGCGGGCGACCGCGGGTTCGCTCGCCTTGGCGATGCGGAACTCATGGCGGCGCGGTTTCTCCGCCAGCAGCCGGTTGAGCAACGCATCCACTTGCGCGGCACCGCCCTCGCGCAGCGCGTCGCGCAATTCCACTTTCTGGTCGTGGCCGAGGCACCCGTAGACGGTCCCGGTCGCAGCGACCCGGATGCGGTTGCAGCCATCGCAGAAATTGTTGGTGAGCGGGGTGATCAGGCCGAGGCGGACGCCAAGATCCGCGACATCGTAATACCGCGCAGGCCCGCCCGTCCGGCGGAGCGAAGGAACCAGATCAAACTGCTTCTCCAGCCCGCGCCTGACCCGGTCGAGCGGCAGGTAACGGTCGGTGCGGTCTTCCTCGACTTCGCCCAGGGGCATTGTCTCGATCAGGGTGAGGTCGTGGCCTTCGCCGCCGCACCAGCGCAGCATGTCGGCGATCTCGTCCTCGTTGAGACCGGCGAGCGCGACCATGTTGATCTTGACCGCCAGCCCCGCCGCGCGTGCCGCCGCAATACCGCGCAGAACTACGGAATGATCACCGCCGCGAGTGACATGCGCGAATCGTTCCGGGCGCAGGCTGTCCAGGCTGACGTTGATCCGCCGCACACCCGCATCGTGCAGACCGCGCGCAAAGTGTTCCAGACGAGTGCCGTTAGTTGTCACCGTAAGCTCATCGAGACCGTCGCCAATGCGCGACCCGATCGCAGCGGCCAGATCAAGAACGCCGCGCCGCACAAGTGGCTCGCCCCCCGTCAGCCGAATCTTCCGCACGCCGCGCGCGATGAAAATATCGGAGAGCTTGGCGATCTCCTCGAGCGTCAGAATTTCGCGCCGCGGGAGGAACTGCATTCGCTCCGCCATGCAATAGCGACAACGAAGGTCACAGCGGTCGGTGACCGAAATTCGCACATAGCTGATCGTGCGGCCGAAGCTGTCAACCAGAGTGGGCTGAATGCCTGAAGATTCGGCGACCCTCACGATTATGTCCGTACGCCTCCAACTAGTTGGCAACCACTTCGAGCACTTTTGTGGCCAACATCGTGATTTGAATCAACGGCGGAATCTGTTTCGCGGATTATCGCGCCGGAGATGACTTACCCCACCCTCTCCCGCGAAACGTTCACCCGCTACGCAACCGCCAACGTGCCGCGCTACACCAGCTACCCGACCGCCCCGGCCTTTTCGCCCGCGGTGGGAGAGGCTGAATATCGCGCCTGGCTGGAGGCGATCCCCGACGCCTCCGGCATCTCCGTTTACGTGCATGTGCCCTTCTGCAGGGCCATGTGCCTGTACTGCGGTTGCCACACCACCGTGACCGCGCGCGACGAGCCGATCGAGCGCTATCTCGATGCGCTCGAGCAGGAGATCGATCTTGCGGCCGCCGCGATGCCGAAGAGTCTCGTGTTGAAGCACCTCCATTTTGGCGGGGGCTCTCCCACGCTGGTGCCGCCGGAGCGGATGACCGCGCTGATGCAGCGGCTGCGGGGTCATTTCCAGTTCGCGTCCGACGCCGAGATCGCGATCGAGGTCGATCCTCGCACGCTGAGCCCTAAACTGGCCGAAGCGCTCGGACAGGCCGGCTTCAATCGCGCAAGCGTCGGGGTGCAAAGCTTCGATCCCGCCGTGCAGATGGCAATCAACCGGGTGCAAAGCTTCGAGGTGACCCGAGCTGCGATCGAATTGCTGCGCCAGGCGGGACTGGCGCGCATCAACCTCGACCTGATCTACGGCCTTCCGCATCAGACCGTAGAATCGTGCCGCAAGACGGTCGCGCAGGCGCTGGAACTCGCACCCGATCGCTTCGCGGTATTCGGCTATGCCCATGTCCCCGCGTTCAAGAAGCACCAGCGCCGAATCGATGAGGGTGCATTGCCGGGCACGGACGAGCGCCTTGCCCAATCCCAGGCCATCGGTGCGGCGCTGACCGACGCAGGCTTTGCGGAGATTGGCCTCGATCATTACGCACGAACGGACGATCCGCTGGCCAAGGCGTGGCGGAACGGCAGCCTGCACCGCAATTTCCAGGGCTATACGACCGATAGTGCCGAGGTCCTGGTCGGCTTCGGTTCCTCCGCCATCGGCCACCTGCCGCACGGGTACGTGCAGAACACCGTCCTCAATTCCGACTACCTCACGCGCGTTGCCGAAGGGCGCCTGCCCGTTGCGCGCGGCTACGGGACGAGCGCGGAAGACCGGGTCCGCGCGGCAGTGATCGAACGGATCATGTGCGATCACAAAGTCGATCTCGAGGCGGTTTGTGGCCGCTTCGCGTGGGCCCCGGAGAGCATAGTCGACAGCGACTACCTCGCCATGCTCGAAACCGACGGCCTGCTCCGGCGCCGCGGCTCGGTCCTCGAAGTGACGACCGAAGCCTATCCGCTGGTCCGCTCGGTCGCGGCGGCTTTCGACGCCAGCCTGGCGCAGAACCGCGAGCGCTACTCCCGCGCAGTGTGAATTTGTTTTAGCCGCACTTCGAATAGCCGCATTCGAGGCAGTTGGAGCAGCCTTCCACCTTGATCACCGCGGCAGCGCCGCACTGGCTGCAGCAGTCGCGCGGTGAGAGCGTCGGCTGAAGCTGGACGGGCTCGTCGAGAGGAAGCGAAGCCTGCGCCAGCCCCATGTGCCGCTCGATCACCCCGCCGATCGCGGCGAGAAGCGAGGGCACGTACTTGCCCTGCATCCACGCGCCGCCGCGGGGGTCGAAGACGGCCTTCAGTTCTTCCGGCACGAATGAAACGTCGCCGCCGCGGCGGAACACAGCCGAGATCATGCGGGTCACGCCGACCGTCCAGGCGTAATGCTCCATGTTCTTGGAGTTGATGAAAATCTCGAACGGGCGCCGCCCCGCCGGCGTCTCGACGTCATTGATCGTGACATAGACCGCGTGCGCGCTGTCGGGCCACTTGAGCTTGTAAGTGCGGCCCTGCAGGTCCTCGGAACGGGCGGCGAGCGCCATCTCCGGCTCCGGCGCGGGTACAGCGGCCGCCTTCTCCTCTACCTTGAGCACCGATCCGGTGATCGCGTTGGGGCGATAGGTCGTCAGCCCCTTGCACCCCAGGTGATATCCTTCGACGTAGATGTCGCTGAACTCATCGAAGGAGATATCCTCGGGGCAGTTCACCGTCTTGGAAATGGAGCTGTCCACCAGCGCCTGCGCGGCCGCCTGCATCGTAAGGTGATCCGACGGCTTCAACGTCTGGGCACTGACGAACAGCTCCTCCGGTGGCGGCGTGTCTCCCCGCACGCTCCGCCAGACCCGCATCGCGTAATCCTCGACCGGCTCCATACGGGCCGACCCGTCGGGCTGCAGGATTCGTCGTTCGTACGCGTATGCAAATACCGGCTCGATGCCTGAGGAAACGTTGCCCGCCAGCAGCGACGTGGTACCGGTCGGCGCGATCGACGTGAGACAGCCGTTCCTCAGTCCATGCTCGGCGATCAGGGCGCGCACGTCCTCGTCGAGGCCGGCCAGGTTCGGCCGGTCGAGCATGACCCGATCGTATAGCGGGAACGGCCCCTTCTCAGCCGCCAGAAGCGCCGAGGCACGATAGGCCTCGCGCTTGATCACGCCGAGCCAGCGCTCCGTGAGTTCCACCGCTTCGCCGCTGCCATACGCAGCGCCGCAAAACAGCAGTGCGTCGGCAAGACCGGTGATGCCGAGGCCGATCCGCCGCTTGGCTTTCGCCTCGGCTTCCTGCTGCGCGAGCGGGTAGCGCGAGATGTCGATAACGTTGTCGAGCATCCGCACCGCCGTTCGCGTCAAGTCGGCGAGCGCCCATTCATCGAGCAGTGCATCGGGCTCAAAGGGGTTCTCAACGAGCGCTGCCAGGTTGATCGACCCGAGCAGGCATGCGCCATAGGATGGCAGCATTTGCTCCCCACACGGGTTGCTGGCGCTGATCGTCTCGCAATGGGCAAGGTTGTTCGCCTGGTTCACCCGGTCGACGAAGATCACTCCGGGTTCGGCGCAGTCGTAAGTGGCCCGCATGAGGCGATCCCACAGGTCACGCGCGCGAACGCGCCGGTATTCGCGCCCGCCGAACACCAGCGGCCAGTCGGCATCCGCCGCCAGTGCCGCCATGAAGGCATCGGTAACCAGGACGGACACGTTGAAGTTGCGCAGCCGCGCGGGATCGCGCTTGGCATCGATGAACGCCTCGATGTCGGGATGATCGATGCGCAGGCAGCCCATCATGGCCCCGCGGCGCTGGCCAGCGGAATGGACGGTGCGGCACATCGCGTCCCAGCAATCCATGAATGACAGCGGGCCCGAGGCATCGGCGCCGACGCCTTTCACCTCGGCCCCGTTCGGGCGGATGGTCGAAAAATCCATGCCCACGCCGCCGCCCTGCTGCATGGTGATCGCCGCTTCGCGCAGATGGTCGAAGATGCCGCCCAGGCTGTCGGGTATGGTGCCCATGACGAAGCAGTTGAACAGCGTGACATTGCGCCCGGTGCCCGCCCCGGCAATCACCCGCCCGGCGGGAATGAACCGGAAGTCCCGGATCGCCTCATGGAAGCGCCCCTGCCACTCCTCGCGTACATCGGGCGCCTCTGCTTCGGCGATCGCACGCGATACTCGCAGCGCGGTGGCGCCGTAGTCTTCGTCCCCGTCTCCGGAAGCAGGCGCGAAGCGGTACTTCGATTGCCAGATTTCCTCTGCAAGTGTCACTTCGAAGTACATCGCCGACCCCTTCCCCTGCTGCCGGTGCGATCATGCCAGATCGGCGCGTGAGCAGGTTTGATCTGGCGCATTGCGAAGCCGTTTTTTCGGTCTCTGGACGACGCGCTTCAGGCCTTTTCGCCCAACCTCGGTGCGAACAGGATCGGGCCGTAGGCGGCCAGGAATACGAGAAACGCCCCGCCCCAGAACACCGCCGAGACCTCCATGCCGAGCGTATAGTCGATCAGGCCTAGCGGGGCGGTCACCCGCAGGACGGCGCCCAGGCAGACGAACAGGTACAGGGCGACCGTTGCCGGCCCGGCGCGCAACTCGCGCCCGGTATGGCCGAGAGTTGCCCGCGTCATCACCGCCAGGATCATCGTCGCCATCGCGCCCGCCGTCAGCGCATGGACCGCCGCCGAGCGCAGGATCATCGGATCAAAAATCGAAGCCGCGAGCAGCGCCAGCCCGACCGGCACCCAGAGGTACCCGATATGCAGGATAATCACGAGCGGGTCGCTGACCGTGCGCCAGCCCTTCCAGCGCGCAAGCCGGGCGAACTGAAGCGCCGCGGCCAGCGCCAGAAGATCCCCCGTCACGACATTGTCGGGCAACACGACCCACGCGGCGAGCGCGGTGGCTGTCACCCCGATGGCGGCAAGATCGAAACGGGTCGGCTGGCCCGGCAACCCCTCGCGCACCCCCTGCTTCACCAGCCAGTTGCGGGTGAAGGAGGGGATAATGCGCCCGCCGATAAGCGAGATCATCACAACCACCAGCGACAGACCCGAGCGCCAGCCGAGACCATCGTCGGCGATCGCTCCCATTCCGATCGCGTGGTCGAGCGCGTTGGCGACCCCAAAGAGAAACACCACCCCGACGATCGGCACATTCCGGTTCTTGGCCGCCAGCACTTCTCTCAACGCCAGCGCCACCAGGACGAGGTAGAAGACGACATCGACAACGGCCGCCGGTGCCATGCCGACGCGCGATGAGCAGAACACCGCGATCCGCCCGGCGAGCCACACGGCGAAAAGGGCAAGCAGTGGCGGGCCCGCGATCGGCAACCTGCCCGTCCAGTTCGGGATTGCAGTGAGCAGGAACCCCGACACTATCGCGCCGACGAAGCCGAACAGCATCTCGTGCCGATGCCAGGCGAGCGGATCGAACGCAGTGGGCAGGGTTATCGCGCCAGCGAGTGCTGTCAGCCACAGCGCCAGCACGACGACCGCCCACACGGCGCCTCCCAGGAAGAACGGCCGGAAGCCCCCGCGCAAGATCGCCGGAGCCGACGCCATGCGCGAGCGCCGCAGCGCCAGCATTTGCTCACCCCTGGTCTGCATTGCGAACTCCTCTCAATTGCAAACCTCGCATGGCCCCTATCAGGGCGGGAGTCTTGACCCAGATCAACACACAGCACCTGAGCTTGCATCCCGGTTATCATTGTTGTCTTGCGCTCGGCCCGGCGCTGGGCGACTTGTCGCGCGATGACAGCGCAGCTTACGCACCTCCAGCGGCTCGAGGCCGAGGCGATCCACATCATGCGCGAGGTCGTCGCCGAGGCGGAGCGGCCGGTCATGCTCTATTCGGTGGGCAAGGACAGCGCGGTCATGCTGCACCTCGCGCGCAAGGCATTCTACCCGTCGCCGCCGCCCTTCCCGCTGCTTCATGTCGATACGACCTGGAAGTTCCGCGCGATGTATGAGTTGCGTGACCGGATGGCAGACGATTCCGGCATGCAACTGCTGGTCTGGCAGAACCGGGAAGCGGCTGAGCGCGGCATAAACCCGTTCGATCACGGTCCGCTGCACACCGACATGTGGAAGACCGAAGGGCTGAAGCAGGCGCTCGACCATTACGGCTTTGACGCTGCGTTCGGTGGCGCCCGGCGCGACGAGGAAAAGAGCCGTGCCAAGGAGCGGGTTTTCTCGTTTCGCACGGCCAGTCACGGCTGGGATCCCAAAAACCAGCGGCCCGAGCTGTGGAACCTCTACAACGCCCGAAAGAACAAGGGCGAGAGCATCCGCGTCTTCCCCATCAGCAACTGGACCGAGCTCGACATCTGGCAGTACATCATGGCCGAGGGGATCGAGATCGTACCGCTCTATTTCGCCGCGCCGCGTCCAACGTTCGTGCATGACGGGCTGCTGCTGATGGCGGACGACGTCGAGCGGCTCGAGCGCGTGCTCGGTTACCGGCCCGAGATCACCGAGCGCTCGGTCCGCTTCCGCACGCTGGGCTGTTTCCCGCTCACCGGAGCGGTCGAGAGCGAGGCGGCGAGCCTGAGCGAAGTCGTCCAGGAAACGCTGCTCACCACCACATCCGAACGGCAGGGCCGCGCGATCGACAAGGACGCCGGGGGCGCGGGCATGGAAGTCAAGAAGCAGCAGGGATACTTCTGACGATGAGCGAGCCGATCTACCAGACCGATGCGCTCATCGCCGAGGACATCGAGGCCTATCTCGACCAGCATCGCAACAAGACGATGCTGCGCTTCATCACCTGCGGCAGCGTCGATGACGGCAAGTCCACCCTCATCGGGCGCCTGCTCTACGACAGCAAGATGATTTTCGAGGACCAGCTGGCCGCGCTCGAAAGCGACAGCAAGCGGGTCGGCACGCAGGGGCAAGAAATCGACTTCGCGCTGCTGGTGGATGGTCTTGCTGCCGAACGCGAGCAAGGCATCACGATCGACGTCGCCTATCGCTTCTTCGGAACCGAGAAACGCAAGTTCATCGTCGCGGACTGCCCGGGGCATGAACAGTACACCCGCAACATGGTCACCGGTGCCAGCACCGCCGACCTCGCGGTGATCCTCGTCGATGCACGCAAGGGCGTGCTCGTCCAGACCCGCCGCCACAGCTACCTTTGCCACCTGATCGGCATCCGCAACGTGGTCCTCGCGGTCAACAAGATGGACCTCGTCGATTACTCGCAGGAGGTATTCGACAAGATCGTGGCGGACTACTCGGCTTTCGCGTCGAGCATCGGCATCGAGAGCTTCACAGCGATTCCCATTTCCGGGTTCCGGGGCGACAACATCACGCTCGCACCGAGCGCGAACACGCCTTGGTACGCGGGGCCGAGCCTGGTCGATCATCTCGAGACGGTCGAATTGCGCACCGCGGCCGACGCCGAAAAGCCGTTCCGCCTCCCGGTCCAATGGGTCAACCGTCCCAACCTGGACTTCCGGGGGTTCGCAGGACTGGTCGCGACCGGCCGCATCGCGCCAGGAGATCCGGTGCGCGTGCTGCCTTCCGGCAAGACCACCTCGGTGGAGCGGATCGTCACGCTGGAGGGCGACCTCGGCGAAGCCGTCGCCGGACAATCGGTGACGCTGACTTTCGCGGACGAGATCGACTGCAGCCGCGGCAACGTCATCGCTGCAGCCGGCGACCCGCCCGAGGTTGCCGACCAGTTCGAAGCGACGGTGGTGTGGATGGCAGACGATGCCATGCACGTTGGCCGCGGATACTGGCTCAAGCTTGCTACGCAGACCGTTTCGGCCACCGTCGCGCAGCCGAAATACGAGATCGACGTCAACAGCCTCGAGCACCTCGCTGCCAAGACGCTGGAGTTGAACCAGATCGGCGTGGTAGAGTTGACCACCGACAAGCCGATCGTGTTCGAAAACTACGCCCAGAGCCGCGCGCTGGGCGGGTTCATTCTGATCGACAAGCTGACCAACGCCACTGTCGCAGCCGGGATGCTGCACTTTAGCCTGCGCCGCAGCCAGAACGTCCACTGGCAGCCGACCGACATTGGCCGCGACCACCACGCGGCGCTCAAGAACCAGACGCCGAAGGTGCTGTGGTTCACCGGCCTTTCGGGATCGGGCAAGTCAACCATCGCCAACGAGGTCGAGAAGCGTCTCGCGCTGATGAACCGGCACACCTTCCTGCTCGATGGCGACAACGTTCGCCACGGGCTCAACAAGGATTTGGGCTTTACCGAGACCGACCGGATCGAGAACATCCGCCGCGTGGGCGAAGTGGCGCGGCTGATGGCGGATGCCGGCCTGATCGTGCTCACCGCCTTCATCAGTCCGTTCCGGGCGGAGCGCGAGATGGTCCGCGCCATGTTGCCTGCGGGCGAGTTCGTCGAAATCTTCGTCGATACCCCTCTCGAAGTCGCCGAGGCACGTGACGTGAAGGGTCTCTACAAGAAGGCCCGCGCCGGTGAGCTCAAGAACTTCACCGGCATCGACAGTCCTTACGAACCGCCGGAAAACCCGGACATCGTGGTCGACACCGTAACAATGACGGCCCAGGAAGCTGCGCAACACATCGTCGACAGGCTGCTGCCGCTCAAATGAACGATCACGAACTGGCCGCCCACCTCGCGTCCGAAGCCGGGCGCATCCTTCTCGAGGTACGTGAGAGCGGCAAGCATCACGGCAAGGACCTCGGCCGTGCAGGCGATGCCGAAGCGAACGCGCTGCTGGTCGCGGCACTTCGCGAATTGCGGCCCGACGACGGATTGTTGTCGGAGGAGGAGAAAGACAGCCCGATGCGCCTCGGCAAGCCGCGCACGTGGATCGTCGATCCGCTCGACGGTACGCGCGAATATGGAGAGGGCCGGAGCGATTGGGCGGTCCACGTCGCCCTGGCAGTGGAAGGACAGCCTGCGATCGGTGCGGTCGCCCTGCCAGCGCTGCGCGAAGTCCTGCGCACCGATCGCCCCTCTTCAATGCCACCCGCAGTCGCGACGCCGCGCATGGTAGTCAGCCGCACCCGCCCCGCGCGCGAGGCGGAACTGGTGGCTGAAGCACTGGGCGCCGAACTGGTGCCGATGGGGAGTGCCGGGGCGAAGGCCATGGCCGTGGTGCGGGGCGAGGCCGAGATCTACCTCCACACCGGCGGACAATACGAATGGGACAGCTGCGCGCCCGCCGCGGTGGCCCTGGCGCACGGTTTCCACGCCTCCCGCATCGATGGCAGCCCGCTGCTCTACAATCAGGCCGATGTCTACATGCCGGACCTGCTGGTCTGCCGGCCCGAGCTGGCAAGGCAGGTTCTCGACCTGGTGCGCGAACTGGGCTGAACAGGTTCAGGCCAATGCCCCTCCCATTGGCGCCGGCTCTGGGGCAAGGGTCAAGCAGCTCCTACGTATCGAGAATAGCTTCCATGTCCCCGCGCACCGTGTCCGTCCGCCTGCTCGCCTGTATCGCTCCATGCGCGGTGCTCCCTGCTGCTCCGGCCGCGGCGCAAAGCGGAACGCAGAAGAGCGACGAGCCGGTCATAGTCGTCACCGGGGTTGGCCTCCCCGATACCCCCGCCATTCCTGCATACGACACCGTAGTCCTCACTCGCGATACGCTCGTTTCGACCGCATCTGGCCGGATCGAGGACGCACTCGGCTCGGTCGCTGGCTTCCAGCAGTTCCGCCGGTCGGACAGCCGCTCATCCAACCCCAGCGCGCAAGGGGTCACCCTTCGCGCGCTCGGCGGCAACGCGTCCAGCCGCGCACAGGTGCTGCTTGACGGGGTGCCGATGGCCGATCCGTTCTTTGGCTATATTCCGCTCAGCGCCATCGTACCCGAGCGCCTCGCCAGCGCGCGCGTCACGCGGGGCGGCGGTTCGGGCCCGTTCGGAGCGGGCGCGCTTGCGGGCACGATCGAGCTGACCAGCGCCGATGCCGATGCGCTCGGCCTCGTCAGCGGCCAACTGCTTGCAAGCGGCCGCGGCGATACCGAGGCCAGCGCGACGATTGCACGCAGGCTTGGGTCAGGTTTTGCCGTCCTGTCCGGTCGGTGGGATAGAGGCGACGGGTTCTGGACCACGCCTGCGGCGCAGCGGGTTCCGGCCAGCGTGCGCGCTGGGTACGATTCATGGTCAGTCCAGTTACGCGCGGCGGCGCCTCTCAACGATACGATCGAGTTGCAGGCACGCGGCCTGGCCTTCCACGATGTCCGGACGCTGCGCTTCGCCGGGGCGGACACGTCCATGGAAGGCAGCGACGCCTCCCTCCGGCTGGTCGGGCGCGGAGAGTGGCAGTTCGACCTGCTCGGCTACGTCCAGGCGCGAAACTTCACCAACGTGGTGGTCAGCTCCTCTTCCTTCGTGCCGACGCTCGACCAGCGGAACACGCCCGCCACCGGAATCGGCGGGAAGTTCGAGCTGCGCCCGCCGACCGGCGAGGCGAACGTCCTGCGGCTCGGCATCGATTACCGAAAATCGAGCGGAGAGCTGTTCGAGAACGCAATCAGCACGGTGACCGGAGCGATCACCCAGCGGCGCAATGCAGGCGGGGTCAACACCGACCTCGGCCTGTTCGCCGAAAACGATCTGACCCTTGGCATGGTGACTCTCACCGCGGGCGCCCGGGCCGATCGCTACACCATCCGGGATGGCTTCTACGTCGCTCGCAACGCTGCCGGTCTGCCGGTGAGCGATTCTGCCTATCCCGACCGTTCGGGCTGGGAAGGATCATTCCGCGGGGGTGCGGTCGCCCGTCTGGGCGCCGGCCTGCGGCTGCGCGCGGCGGGCTACACAGGTCTGCGCCTGCCGACGCTCAACGAACTTTATCGCCCGTTCACGGTGTTCCCGGTGGTCACCCAGGCGAACGCCGCACTCCGCAATGAGCGGCTGGTGGGTTACGAGGCGGGCATAGACTATGCGCCTTCCCCCGCCGTGGACTTGTCGCTGACAGGGTTCGATAACCGGGTGAAGCACGCAGTCGCGAATGTAACGCTTGGACCGAACCTGCGCGAGCGGCAGAACATCGATGCGATCCATGCGCGCGGGATCGAAGCAAGCGCACAAGTGAGGCGGGCGCAGTTCAGCCTCGCCGGCTCCCTCGCCTATACCGATGCCGCAGCGCGCGGTTCAGGCGCAGCGGCGGCGCTTGACGGAAATCGGCCCGCCCAGACGCCGCGGTGGGCGGCCAGCAGCACATTGAGCTGGCGTCCGGCTGCCAATGCCGTCGTCGCCGCAACCCTGCGTCACGTCGGCGCGCAGTTTGAAGACGACCTGGAAACAGATGTACTTCCCGCAGCCACCACGATCGACCTTTTCGCGCAGGTACCGGTTGGCGGGCGACTGGCGCTCGTACTGCGCGGCGAAAACCTGACCGATGAGACGGTCATCACGCGGAACCAGGGCGGCTCGATCGATCTGGGCGCGCCCCGCACTCTCTGGGCCGGGATCAAGCTGGGCCTATGACAGCTCCCGCCGGCCCCATCGGCGCAATCCGCACGTTGGAGCCCCATGTGTAACGATTACGAACGTCACATCGAATGGAAAGCCTATTGCGAGGCGGTCGCCGCGGCGGGCCTCGGCATGCCGACCGATGCCGGCCCGGGGCAGGTCCCGCCGGCGGATGACGTTCGGGTCAACGATTCCGCGCCGGTCATGCGCGCCCGCGGCAACGTTGTCGAACTTGCGACCATGCGCTGGGGCTTTACGCCACCCCGAGCAGGCGCGGCGCCGGTTTTCAACTTCAAGTCGGAAGGCCGCAGCTTCGCCAACAGCAACCGCTGCCTGATCCCGGCGTCTGCTTTTTTCGAATTTACCGGAGCCAAGTCTCCCAAGAGCAAGTGGCGGTTCGCGCTTACCGAAGCCCCGGTGCTTGCGGTCGCGGGGTTGTGGCGGGAGGACGCCGCGGGCGCCGCGTTCACCATGCTGACGACCGCTCCCGGCCCGGACGTGGAACCGTTCCACGATCGGCAGATCGCCGTTCTGCCGGCAGGCGACTGGGCTGCGTGGCTCTATCTGGAGAGGCCGGAAGCCGAGCTCTTGCGGCCGCTTCCCGCAGGGTCGCTGACCGTAACCCTCGCCCGGCCAGGTCGGGAAGCGCCTGGGGCCGAGCTGCTCGATCTCACCACTCGCTCGGCGCCATAGCCGACCGAAGGGGAACGGCGAACAAGCCACGGGTTTCGTGGTGGCCAAGCCAGGGATAGCGCTCCAGGTCGATCGGCGATCGAAACTGGAATCCCGCTTCGCCATCCTGGGACCAGCGAACGCGCGCACGCAAGATGCCGTGGCCCGGCAGCTCCGCACCAAGCCACAAACCCGGGCTTAGCTGGTGCGCACATTTGCCCATGAAACCCTGCGGGGACAGGTTTTCTATGTGCACCGGAACGACCTCGTCGCTGGGGAGCACCAGCGACGCCGCAAGGTTGACACCGACACGCGGATTCCGCGGCAAGAATCGTGGCGGCCGCTTGAGCGCAAGTACCATGCTCATCTCCCGGCGACCTGTGTGAAGACGCGTCTTACCACCCAGAAGGTTAAGCGCACATCGCCTCAGGGGGTTCGTATTCCGACATATCGGCCCAGCTTGATGCGGGCCTGGCGATCGCCGCGATCACCTCAGCCTCCTTTTCGCGGCTCAGCGGGTAGAGAAACTCGCATCCAACCGATGACGAGCCCTTCCAGCGGATTTTCGCCGGAAATGGTTCCATGCCGGGAATTCTCAGCCACAAGCTGTTCCCGACGGCGGCGAAGCTCAGGTGGGCGATCCTGAAACCGCTCGCCGAGATGTCGCACAGGAGTGCGTGGCCCCAGTTATCTCCCCCGCCTTTGACATCGACCACGAGCTCGCATTGCGTGCGCGGTGCCAGTCGCCTCCCGATCAGCTCACTTGGGTCCCGGGCATGGCTGGAATGGTTCATAAGGCTGCGATCCTCTCACCGGGCAAAAATCCGCCCGTCGTGAGCCAGTTCCCTGTTAACTTTGAATTTTTCCTCCGCAGTCGGCGAACCATGCAATTGGGGTGGTCGCGTTAACCACGTGTCGTGCCGTCTTTCGTCAGGCCGGGGTTTCGCCTTTCTCATCAGGCGGTGTCAGGGCGGGCGAGTCGACGTCGGCTTCGCGGCAGGTTTCGAGCAACTCCTCCACGGTCGCATCCGGGGTCGAAGGATCATCGGGCGCCGCTTTCTTGAGCACCTCGCGTTCCAGCGCCGATTTGATCTGGCCGATCTCGACATCCGTGAGATGCTCGATCCCGACGAAGCCGGTGCGCGCTTCGGCGACGGAGCGCAGGATCTCGTCCAGCTTGGTCTGGATTGCCGCGCCATCGCGGTTCTGACTGTTCTGGATCAGAAACACGGCGAGAAAGGTCAGCACGGTGGTTCCCGTGTTAATCACGAGCTGCCAGGTGTCCGAATAGTTGAAGATCGGCCCGGTCGCTGCCCAGACCACGCACGCAAGGGTAGACAGCAGGAAGGCCATCGGGTGACCCATGAGATAGGCGCTGCGCGATGCGATGCCCGCGAAGAAGCGCTGCATTGACGGTCTCCGAAATTTTGCCGCTGTTCCCCCGGATCGGCGATTCGACTAACAACGGATAATTTCGGCGTCCGGATTTTGTTCCGGGGCCGCCGGTCCCTGCAGGCTGGGAATGCGACGGCGAGGGGCGCTACGGACGCTTTCCCAATGTCGGCTAACCCCCGGCCACCCTCGGGTCAGCGTCAGCCGAAGGCGAGCCCTTCGAATGCTCCCGATCTGCGCCACGCGTCGATGTGGGCGAAGTAGCCGAGCGCACCGCCGGGATGTCCGACGAACAGCGGTGCCTCGTCGCCCCATCCCGCCCCTTCGTTGTTGTAGTATCCGGGCGTGCACTCAGTGCCACCGATCGCCCTCGCCGGTGCGGTGGCGAGGAGGTCCAGCCATGCCTGTTCGGCCTCCGCCGTGGGCTCGACCGTCGCGGCATGACGTCGCTCTGCTTCACCGACGACCGCCGCGATCGTATCGGCATGGTCGACGATGTTGTGCGGCACGTTGGCGATGAAGTTCGCCGCCTGCGCGGGCTGGACCATGAACAGGTTGGGGAACCCGCGAATGTGGAGCCCGTGGAGGGTGCGCATCCCCTTCCCCCAGTACCCTGACAGAGTTTGCCCTTCGCGTCCCACGGCATCGAAGCCCGCGCGCGCGACGTAATCGGTCGAGACCTCGAAGCCCGAGGCGTAGACGATGCAATCCGCCTCGTATTCGACGCCGTTCGCCACCACGCCGTTTTCGGTGATCCGCTCGACTCCCTTTCCCCCGGTGTCGATCAGCCGCGTCCCGGGTTGGTTGAACGCCTGAAGGTACTCGTCGTGGAAGCACGGACGCTTGCACAGCTGGCGGTACCAGGCCTTGAGATGCTCGGCGGTCTCGGGATCATCGACGAGCTCTTCGGCGCGGCGGCGGATCTGCTCCATCTTTTCGAAATCGGCATCCTCGAACGCAGCCATCATGGTCTGTGGCGTCCACTCCGACGGCGGCACTTCCCGCAAGTTGGCGCGCATCCGCTTGGCGAGGTCGGTCCAGCCGTCGTTGACCAGGTCCTCGTTCGGGAAACCGGCCCCCAGGTTGGCAGCGAAGTTGTCCTGCCACTTGCGCTGCCAGCCCTCGCCCGCGACTTGCGCAAACCAGTCGGGATCGATGGGCCCGTTGTCTCGCCGGTCGACCGAGGACGGGGTGCGCTGGAATACCAGCAGCTCCTTCGCATCGCGCGCGAGGTGGGGCACGCACTGCACCGCGGTGGCGCCGGTTCCGATGATGGCCACGCGCTTGTCGGCCAGCCCGGTCATCGGCGCGCCTTCGGGGTTGCCGCCGGTATATGCATAGTCCCAGCGGCTGGTGTGGAAACTCTTGCCCTTGAACTTCTCGATCCCGGCAAGTCCGGGCAGCTTCGCGACGTGGAGCGGACCGGTTCCCATGCCTACATACTTTGCCGTGAACGCATCGCCGCGGTTGGTGCGGACGACCCAGACCTTGCGATCCTCGTCCCACTCGAGCCCCGTCACCTCGGTATGGAACAAAGCCTTTCCATAGAGCCCGAAAGTCTCGCCGATGCGCGAGCAGTGATCGCGGATTTCCGGAGCGTGGGCATATTTCTCGCTCGGCCGGTGGCCGGTCTCCTCCAGCAGCGGCATGTAGATCATCGAGGCGGTGTCGCACTGCGCCCCGGGATAACGGTTCCAGTACCAGGTACCGCCGAAATCTCCGCCTTTCTCGACGATCCGGACGTCGTCGATGCCGGCCTGCTTCAGCCGCGCACCGACCACCAGGCCGGCAAATCCCCCGCCGATGAAGGCGAAGGTTACGTGATCGGTGACCGGATCGCGCGGGACCAGCGGCGTGTAGGGATCAGTGGCAAGATCCGCGAACTCGGTTTCGAGGCGGATGTACTGCGCCGAACCTTCGGGCCGAATGCGCTTGTCACGCTCCTCGGCGTATTTGCGCTTGAGAGCTTCCTTGTCGATCGTCAGAGCGCCTGCGGGCATGTTCATCGAATATCTCTCCCGGCCGTTTTCCCGGCTTCGGTATGAGATTGTCGCATACCCGCGCTTGGCGCAAGCACCCAGAGAGAGCGGAAGCCTCGGCCTCGCCGAGCAGCGCATCTTTCTAACGTGCGGTATGCCGCCGGCGATAAGCTCATCGCCTCAGCCGGTCGACATGCTGATAGTATACTCGCTTGGTAACCTCGGTGGCGGCGGCGTAGCCGGCGACGATGGCCACCGCGCATGCCAGCAGTAGCAACGACGGTCTTGCGAAGCCGAACAATGCATCGAAGCCCGGCACGAACGGGACGGCCAGTCCGACCCCCATCAGGACAGCCGTCGTCCACAGCAGGATCTTGCTCGGCAGGCTGCGGAAGCAGGACCGTTGGGTGCGCAAGATCAATACCACGACCAGTTCGGTCTGCAGCGAGATGACGAACCACATGGTCTGAAACAGCCCTGCATCGGTGTGGAAGAGCGACCGGAGAATCACGAACGTCAGGAGATCGAACAGCGAACTTACGCAGCCGAACACGATCATGAACCGCTGGATGCTTCTGACGCTCCACCGCTGGGGCACCCTCAGGTGTTCGCGGTCGACGTTGTCGGTGGAGATCGTGATCGACGGAATGTCGGACAGGAAGTTGTTGAGGAGGATCTGCTTGGGCAGCAAGGGCAGGAAAGGCAGCAGCGGGGTCGCCAGCGCCATGCTGATCATGTTGCCGAAGTTGGCGCTGGTCGTGATGGCGATGTACTTGAGCGTGTTGGCAAAGGTCCTCCGTCCGTCGAGCACGCCCTTGCGCAGCACGTCGAGATCG
Organism: Tsuneonella deserti; assembly: GCF_014644315.1. NCBI lineage: Bacteria > Pseudomonadati > Pseudomonadota > Alphaproteobacteria > Sphingomonadales > Erythrobacteraceae > Tsuneonella > Tsuneonella deserti. The sequence continues at coordinate 2,089,989 of NZ_BMKL01000001.1, forward strand.
CGCCGCAGCAAAACGATATCGGCGCTTTCGCGCGCGACATCGACAGCGGTGTCGACCGAAATCCCCACGTCCGCCAGTCGCAACGCGGGAGCATCGTTGATCCCGTCGCCCATGTAGCCGACCGCGTGCCCGGCTTCCTGCAGGGCGCGGATAATGCGCTCCTTCTGCTGCGGATCGATTTCGGCGAAAATGGCGGTCGCGCCCACCCGGTGGCGCAGCGCATCGTTCGACATCCGGGACAGCTGGTCACCGGTGAGGATGGCTTCCGGGTCGATTCCGATCCCGGAGGCGACGTGAGCGGTGACATGGCGGTTGTCCCCGCTGATGATCTTGATCCCGATGCCAAGCTTTGCGAGCTCCGCTATGGTCTGCGCTATCCCGGGCTTGGGAGGATCGAGAAACAGCAGCAGACCGAGGAGAACCATTCCCGCTTCTTCGTCCCGGTTTATCCGTTCGCCTTCGATGTCCGGCCGGTTAGCCAGCGCCAGGACGCGGAAGCCGGCTTCGCTCTTTTCCCTGAACTGTCTCTCGATCCGCGCGCGGGATTCCGCAGTAAGGGCCTGGTCCTCCTGCCCCGCGCGATAGCGATCGCAGATCGCCATGACTTCCGCGAAGGCTCCCTTGGTGATGATCCGGCGGCGTGCTTCGCCCTCGCCCTCCTCGACCAGGATGCTGAGCCGCCGCCTTTCGAAATCGTACGGAATCTCGTCGCGTTTGCGGCTGGAACCGATCGCAACGCCGGCGCTCGTTCCGGCCGCCACGATGGCGTCGTCGAGAGGGTTGGCCATGCCCGACTCGAACGAGGAATTGAGGAAGGCGTCGCGCAGCACCTCCGCCGAAGGCGCACCCTCCAGGTCGATGGCGCTGTCGAGCCTGGCCACGCCGAGCGTGAGAGTACCGGTCTTGTCGGTGCACAGGACATCCATGCTGCCGAGGTTCTCGATCGCATCGAGCCGCCGCACGATAACGCCACCCGCAGCGAGGTGGCGGGCGCCCGCCGCGAGAGTGACGCTGATGATGGCAGGAAGCAGCTCGGGCGACAGGCCCACCGCAAGAGCGACCGAGAACAGCAGCGAATCCACCACCGGACGGCCGAGCATCTGGTTGATCGTCAATACCGCGAGGACAATCAGGATCATCACGCGCATCAGCATGACGCCGAACTTGCGCACGCCGCGCTCGAATTCGGTAACCCCGTCCGCCGCGCCGACTTCGGCGGCAATCCTGCCGAACTGGGTTTTCTTGCCCGTGAGGAAGACGAGCATCCGGGCGGACCCGCTGCGAAGCGAAGATCCGGTGAAGAGGGCGTTCGGCCGCGCGGCGACGGGCGCGTCCGCCGCGGCGATGCCGGGCCGTTTCTCCACCGGCACCGATTCACCGGTCAGGACAGCTTCGGTAACCATGCAATCGCGCGCATCGAGCAGCAGGCCGTCGGCGGGAACCAGATTGCCGGCCGAGAGCAGGACGATGTCACCGGCAACCAGATCGCGCGCCGGAATATCGACAGTGGTCCCAGCGCGGACAACCCGTGCTTTCAACGCAAGACGGTCTTTCAAGGCGGCCACCGCCTTGGTCGCGCGAAACTCTTGGGTGAAGCTCAGGAGCGCGCTGCCCCCAACGATCGTAAGGATGATCGTCGCATCCAGCCCTTGCCTCAGCACGAGCGAGATCGCGGCGCCAAAGACAAGGATCAGCGCCAGCGGGCTTTCGAACTGGCGCAACAGCAGCTTGATTGCCGACTGCCGTCCCGTTTCCTCAACGCTGTTGGGGCCGTCCCGCTCGAGCCGGGCCGCTGCGACCGCATGGTGCAATCCCTCAGGGCTGCTGCCCGCCGCGGCCAGGGCATCGCTCGCCGAGAGGCTCCAGAACGGCTGGATCATTTCCGCGTGCCTGGGGGATACAGGCCCGCCCGGAGCAGGAGCAGGCCGGGTATCAGCGGCAGCCACAAGGTCAGCCCACGCAGGAGCAAGACCCCCGTCAGCGCGGCCTCGAACGGAATGTGCAGGGCAACCAGCATCGCGGTCGCGCTTGCTTCGAACGTGCCGAGGCCGAGCGGAATGGGAGCCAAGGTCGCAGCGATCGACCCTGCCATCAGTCCGAGGAAGCGGTTGCCGGCAGGAACGGCAAGCCCAGCGCATGGAGACACAGCGCGAGTGTCGCCGCGTCGGCGAGGAAGACTGAAGCGTTTAGCGCGGTGACAATCGTCAGGAGACGGCGATTTCCGGCCAGCGTGGCCGGTGCTTCTCCGATGATCCCGATCAGGTTCCTCACGGGCCCGAGGTGTTCGACTTGCGCGGGCAATGGGCGGCTGCCACGGTGCCGCAACCACAGCGCCAGGGACGGGATGGCGATTGCTACCAGCAGCAGGGTGGTGATGACGCCTGTCAGCAGCGCTGTTGCTGCCTGGTGAAGCCACAGGATCACCAGCATGGCGAGCGCGAGCAGTGCATAGGAAACATAGTACCCGATCATCGACACGAGCAGTGCGGCCATTGCCGACCCGCGCGGAGCGCCCAGCGCGGTCAGTCGATTGACAAGGAGGAGATTGCCGCTCAGCCCTGCTCCAGGGAGAGCCTGGTCGGCAAACAGCTTGCTTACGGCGACGGGCAGAAGCCTCCGCAGCGGAAGCCGGTATCCGGAGAACCGCAGTACCGTTCGCCAACCGGCCGCAACCGCTGCATAGGTGCCCAGCTGAAAGCCCGCTGCGAGCAATAGCCACACCGGCTGCGCCCGTCGTGCCAGCTCCAGGAATCGTTGCAGATCACCGAAATGGAGCACCAGAAGAACGGCCGAGGCTAGAACCATCGATGCCGCGAGCAACTGGAACAGCAGATGACTGCGAGACCGCCGAGCCGGAGAGTGCTTCGGGACCGTCATCATTATGCTGCGCGCGGTCTCGCCAAAAGAAGCCGGTCTGCGTTCACTACAGCGGCGACGAACCTAGGATCGGCGGAAGAATACATTGGCGCCTCGGGTCAGCCGGGCCAAGCCGGGAACGAAGGCCATTTCCCAACCGCCGCCCGCATTGCTTTGTCGTCCGCGGTTGAAGCGGGGAGAGGCTGCCGGGAGAATTGGTATAGTTACGGAAAAGGAACGACTGCGCGTCTTGCGCGGTCACTATCGATGCAGCAACAGCATCCGAGTTGGCACCGCAGCCGCGGCGATCGGGAAGTTCGGACGCAAGTGGCGGAGAGGGAGGGATTCGAACCCTCGATACGGTTGCCCGTATGCCGCATTTCGAGTGCGGTGCATTCGACCACTCTGCCACCTCTCCGCGAGGGTTCATGCACTTGCCTCTGGCGAGGCCGGTCGAAACGAGCGCGCCGCCTAGCCGAGCGCCGCTGCCTTGCCAAGTCCCAACTGCCGGCATCGGGGAACAACCGGCGCGTCCGCCTTGTTACACTTATTCGCAAGGCTTATATTTGCTCCATGGACCGCGCACAGTTCTTTTCCGCCCAGGCAGGCCGCACGATCGAGGCGCCGCGTCACGCCTCGGCGCGGTTCGCGGTGGGCGAGGTCGTACGCCATCGCCTGTTCGACTTCCGCGGGGTCGTCTTCGATGTCGATCCCGTGTTCGCCAATAGCGACGAATGGTACGAGGCGATCCCCGCGGCCGTCCGGCCCAGCCGGGACCAGCCGTTCTATCACCTGCTGGCCGAGAATGCGGAGAGCAGCTACGTCGCTTACGTCAGCCAGCAGAACCTGCTGCCGGATGCCGAGAACGGACCCGTGGATCATCCTCAGGTTGCCGAGCTGTTCGAACGCTTTGCGGACGGACGCTACCGGCTGCGCCCGCGCCTGTCGCACTGACTGCCTAGCTCTTCAGCTTCCATCCTGAGCGCAGCAACAGGTAGGTGGCGAGCGCGAGCAAGGTATTGAACACGCCAAGCCCGAGCGCGCTCTGCACCACCGCCATGTTGGTATCGCCGATATCGCTGCGCCCGAGGAAGCCGAAGCGGAAGCCCGAGATCACGTAGAAGAACGGGTTGGCGCGGCTGATCGCCTGGAAAGCCGGCGCGAGGTTGTGGATCACGTAGAACGTGCCCGACAGGAGGCTGAGCGGAGCCACGACGAAGTTTGTCACGGCGGCAGCGTGATCGAACTTCTCCGCCCATATCGACGTGATCAGGCCCAGCAGCGCCAGCATGGACGCGCCCATGAGGCCGAACCAGACGACCGCCCACGGATGGGCGACCGACAGGCTTACGCCTGGAAACATGGCCATCGCCGCGCCCACCGCAAGTCCGACCAGGATCGCGCGCGTCACCGCGGCGCCGACGATCCCCGCCATCAGCTCGCCATTAGAGAGCGGGGGCATCAGCAAGTCGATGATCGTTCCCTGGATCTTGCCGGACAGGAAGCTGAAGCTCGAATTGGCGAAGGCATTCTGCATCATGCCCATGACAATGAGGCCCGGGGCGATGAAGGTCGCGAACGGCACGCCAAGCACTTCTCGCCCGGCGCGCGAGCCCGAGCCGCCGCTCAGCGCGACGGTGAATATGACCAGAAACAGCAGCGTGGTGACCGCGGGCGCCCAGATCGTCTGCGTCTGCACCTTGAGAAACCGGCGAACCTCCTTAATATAGAGGCTCCACAGTCCCACACGATTGATGCCGTGGATCAGCGGCTGCCCGCGCGGGTTGAATTGCTGGCGGGGGGCGGGACCGGCAATGGCTTCTGCCTCGGCAGGCGCAAGTGAGTGGGCTTGATCGGCCATGGCGCCGCGACTAGGGCCAAGCGCCCCGAGAAACAAGAAACTTGGGGCGGCGCCTCCCCAGGAAACGACAGGATCCAAACCGACCCGATGAGCTGGACCGACGAACGCATCGCCACCTTGAAGAAGATGTGGGAAAGCGGCTCGACCGCGAGCCAGATCGCCGACGAGCTCGGCGGGGTCAGCCGCAATGCCGTGATCGGCAAGGCTCACCGCCTCGGCCTCAAGGCGCGCCCTTCTCCCGTCAAGCCCAACGAGGAGAAGCCCGAGGTCAAGAAACCGGCCGCAGCTCCGGCGCCCAAGCCGGCTGCCAAGCGTCCTCAGGTGGCCGCGACGCCCGCGCCTGCCCACACGCCCGAACCAGAGCCGCGCCCTGCTCCGCGCGCAGAGATACCCAGCCAGCCTGTTCCCAATCCGACCGGCGACATGCCGCGCATCGTTTCCGTCGGACCCGGCGGCTTCCTGCGCCAGGGTCCGGGCGACCAGCAGCCGCCGATCCCCCCCGCCCCGCCGCGTCGCCTGGTACCGGCCAAGCCCAGCCCGGAGATCGCGGACAAGACCAGCCTGCTCGATCTCAATGACAAGGTGTGCCGCTGGCCGATGGGCCACCCGGGCGAAGCCGATTTCCACTTCTGCGGGGAAGCAGTGAACCCCGGTTTCCCGTACTGCGTCGAACACTGCGGACGCGCCTACCAGGCGCAGCTGCCGCGCGGCGCGCGCCGTCCACCGCCGCCGCTGCCGTTCGGCGGCCCGCGGGTCCGCTGATTTCAGTTCCAGGCCCGGTCGTCGCGTGACGGCCGGGCCTTTTTCTTGCCGGGAGGAAATACATGCCGCTTTCGCTTCACGCCGCTTTCGTCCCCAGCGCGCTGCAGATGCTGGGCACCGCCCATCACCTGATCGACAAGGCCGAGGCCTGGTGCGGCGAGCAGGGCGGCGAGCCAGGCGCAATCATCGGCGCCTGCCTGCATGAAAAGATGCTGCCGTTCGCCTACCAGATCAAAAGCGTCGCCGACCACACCGGCGGAGCGATCGATGGGCTACGCGAGGGCCTGTTCTCACCGCACATGGACGCCCCTCCGCAGGATTTCGCGGGACTGCGCACGCGCCTCGACCAGGCCATCGCGACCATGGAGGCAGTCACCGAAGAGGAGCTGGAGGCGAAGATCGGCGCACCGATGACGTTTCAAATGCGCGATTTCCGGATGCCGTTCACCGCGGAGAACTTCCTGCTGAGCTTTTCCCAGCCCAACTTCTATTTTCACACGGCAACCGCCTACGACATCCTGCGGATGAAGGGCCTCGATGTCGGCAAGCGCGACTTCCTCGGCAGAATGCGGCTCGCCAGCTAGACCCGCCGCGCAAACCAGATCGTGTGGCGCGGCCCCTTGTTGTTGGGGCGCGCGCGCACGGTCCGCTCCTCGACATCGAGACCTGCGTCCTTCAGCCTGCGGCTGAACTTGGGGTCCGGGGCGGCTGACCAGACCGCCAGCAGGCCGCCGGGGGCCAGCGCGTCGCGCGCACGGGCGATGCCGGTGCGGGTGTAGAGCCGCTCGTTCCCGGTACGCACGATGCCGTCGGGACCGTTGTCCACGTCGAGCAGGATGGCATCGTACGGGGGCGAGGTGCCATCGACGGCATCGTCGATCAACGCGGCCACGTCGCACAGCTCGATGGTCGCGCGCGAGTCTTCGAGCGAGTTTCCCGTGAGCTCAGCCAGCGGACCCCGCGCCCAGTCCAGGATCTCGGGGACGATCTCCGCCACCGTCACGTGCCCCGTCGGACCGAGGCGGGCCAGAGCAGCGCGCAGGGTAAACCCCATGCCATAGCCACCGATCAAGACCCGAGGGGAGGGCGTCTCCAGCCTGTCGAGCGTGAGTTCGGCCAACTGCTGCTCCGAGAACGCCATTCGCGTTCCCATCAGCTCGTCACGACCGAGCATGACAACGTGATCGGTACCGTGGCAGACGAGGGTAAGGGTTTCGCCCCCGGGGATGCGGGCGGTGGCGATGGTTTCGCGCGGTATCATGCGGATCGTCCTCGCAGCGCGGGAGGGAAAAGAAAAGGGCCGCCGGATCTCTCCGACGGCCCCTTTTCTGGTCAGGCCCGATCAGTCCTTGAGGAAATCGGGAATGTGGCTTTCGCCGCCGCCACAGTCTTCGCGCGGGCCGCGATCGTCGCGACGCGGACCGCGGTCACCGCCGCGCCCGCCGCGATCACCGCCGCGTCCACCACGGTCGCCGCCGCCGCGCGGGCCGCGCCGGTCGCCGCGATCGCCGCCGGGGCGGTCACCACGGGGCTCGCGGGGAGGACGGGTGTCCTCCAGCTCCTCGCCGGTTTCCTGGTCGACGACACGCATCGACAGGCGGACCTTGCCGCGGTTGTCGATCTCGAGGACCTTGACCTTCACGGCCTGGCCTTCGCTGACAACGTCGGTCGGCTTCTCGACCCGCTCGTTCTTCATTTCGCTGACATGGACGAGACCGTCCTTGCCGCCCATGAAGTTCACGAACGCGCCGAAATCGACGATGTTGACGACCTTGCCGTCGTAGATCTTGCCGACTTCGGCCTCTTCCACGATGCCCGAGATCCACTTGCGAGCGGCCTCGATCTGGCTGAGGTCGGACGAAGAGATCTTGATCAGGCCTTCATCGTCGATGTCGACCTTGGCGCCGGTTTCGGCGACGATCTCGCGGATCACCTTGCCGCCGGTGCCGATGACGTCGCGGATCTTCGACTTGTCGATCTGCATCGTCTCGATGCGCGGCGCGTGGGCCGACAGCTCGGTGCGGGCAGAGCCCAGCGCCTTGGTCATCTCGCCCAGGATGTGCGCGCGGCCGGCCTTCGCCTGCTCGAGCGCCTGCGCCATGATCTCGCGGGTGATCCCGGCGACCTTGATGTCCATCTGGAGCGAGGTGATGCCCGCTTCCGTTCCGGCCACCTTGAAGTCCATGTCGCCCAGGTGATCCTCGTCACCGAGGATGTCGCTGAGCACGGTGAACTCGCTGCCTTCGAGGATCAGCCCCATCGCGATGCCCGAAACCGGGCGCGTGATCGGCACGCCGGCGTCCATCATCGACAGACAGCCGCCGCAGATCGTCGCCATCGAGGACGAGCCGTTGCTCTCCGTGATGTCCGACAGCACGCGGATCGTGTAGGGGAAGTCTTCCTTGCTCGGCAGCACCGCACGCAGCGCGCGCCAGGCGAGCTTGCCGTGGCCGATGTCACGGCGCGAAGGCGCCCCGAAGCGGCCCACTTCACCGACCGAGTACGGCGGGAAGTTATAGTGCAGCATGAAGTTCGAGTAGGAGAGACCCTCCAGCCCGTCGATCATCTGCTCGGCGTCCTTGGTGCCCAGCGTGGTGGTGCAGATCGCCTGCGTCTCGCCGCGGGTGAACAGCGACGAGCCGTGCGCGCGGGGCAGGAAGCCGACGATCGCCTCGATCGGGCGGACCTGGTCGGTCTTGCGGCCGTCGATGCGCTGGCCGTCCTTGAGGATCGCGCCGCGGACGATGTCCGCCTCGATCTTCTTGGTCAGCTTGTTGGCGACCATCCGGGTCTGGCCGTCGAACTGGTCCGAAGCGTAGTGCGCCTTGACCTTGTCGCGGGCCGCATTGAGCATGTCCGAACGATCGGACTTGCTGGTGGTCTTGTAGGCTGCCGCGATGTCGTCGCCGATCATCGCCTTGATGGCGGCTTTCATCTCGGTCTGGTCGTCGGCCTGATTGACCTGCCACGGTTCCTTGGCAGCCTGCTCGGCGAGATCGACGATCAGGTTCACGACCTTCTTGATCTCGTCGTGCGCGAACATCACGCCGCCGAGCATGATCTCTTCCGAAAGCTCCTTGGCTTCGGATTCGACCATCATCACCGCATCGCCGGTGGCGGCGACGATCAGGTCGAGCGCGCCATCGGCCGCTTCGCTCTGCTTGGGGTTGAGCGTGTACTCACCATCGACATAGCCGACACGCGCCGCGCCGATCGGGCCCATGAAGGGCACGCCCGATATGGTCAGGGCAGCCGAAGCCGCGATCATCGCAACGATATCGGGCTCGGTCTCGCCGTCGAACGACATGACCTGCGCGATCACGTTGATCTCGTTGTAGAACCCTTCCGGGAACAGCGGACGGACCGGACGGTCGATCAGGCGGCTGGTCAGCGTTTCCTTTTCGGTCGCGCCGCGCTCACGCTTGAAGAAGCCGCCCGGGATGCGCCCGGCGGCAGAGAACTTTTCCTGGTAGTGGACGGTGAGAGGGAAGAAATCCTGCCCCTCCTTGACCGACTTGGCGGCGGTCACGGCGCACAGCACCACGGTTTCGCCGTAAGTGGCCAGAACGGCCCCGTCGGCCTGGCGAGCGATACGCCCAGTTTCTAGGGTGAGGGTCTTTCCGCCCCACTCCATCGATACGGTCTTGGTGTCGAACATGTAGTCTTTTCCTTCGCCCGCCTGCCCTATTGCAAGGCGGGGTTTGCTGCCGGGGATGCCGTCCCGGTCCGGTGCGGGGCTTTTCTCTCGCCCCCGGGCAGCAGGCCGGATGCCCGCGAGCCCAAATGCAAGAAGGGCGGCTTCGAGCCGCCCTTCCCGCGAAACTTACTTGCGAAGCCCGAGCTTCTGGATGAGCGCGTTATACCGCTCGACATCGATCTTCTTGAGATAGGCGAGCAGGCTGCGGCGCTTGTTGACCATCATCAGGAGACCACGACGCGAGTGGTTGTCCTTGTGGTGGTCCTTGAAGTGCTCGGTCAGGTTGCGGATACGCTCGGTGAGGATCGCGACCTGCACTTCGGGAGATCCGGTATCGCCCTTCTCGCGGGCGTTGTCCTTGATGATCTCTTGCTTCTTTTCAGCGGTAATCGTCATTCAATCGTCTTTCGCGGCATCGGGGAAGTGGAAGCCGCGGACGACTTTCGCCGTCCCCCCTTCGGCCTCCATCAGCGCCACCGGCACGCCGGCGCATCGCGCGAGAAAGAGCCCGTCGGGCAAGGCTTGACCGGACAAGACCCGGCCCTGGCGGGCCGCCTGCGCGTCTGTCCGATCGAGTTCGTGGGCCGGGATACCGTCCAGCCCCGCCTCTAGCGGCAGGAGGTGGTCTTCAAGGGGCGCGCCCTTACCGATTTCATTGAGCGTGTCCAGCGAAATCGCCTGTTCCAGGCCGAACGGGCCCGCCCTGGTGCGCCTTAGATAGGTCACGTGACCCACGGTTCCAAGGGCGCGCGCGATGTCGCGCGCCAACGACCGGATGTAGGTGCCCTTCGATACGTGCGCCCGCAGGGTGGCCGAGACGTCGTCCGCATCGACCAGGTCGAGCGCGTGGACCGTGACCGCGCGGCTCGCCAGCTGTACCGCGTGCCCGGCCCGCGCGAGGTCGTAGGCCCGCTCACCACCTACCTTGAGCGCAGAATAGGCTGGCGGCATTTGCTCGATCGGTCCGGTGAAGCGCGGCAGGACCGCTACGATATCCGGCCGCGTGGGCCGGTGCTCGCTTGTCGCCACGACCCTACCCTCGGTATCGAGCGTATCTGTCTCCTCGCCGAAGCAGACGGTGAATTCATAGACCTTGCTCGCATCGAGCATGCGGCCCGCAAGCTTGGTCGCTTCGCCCAGCGCGATCGGGAGCACCCCCTCGGCCAAGGGGTCAAGAGTGCCCCCGTGGCCGATCCGCGTCTTGCCTTGGCCACCTTCGCGCAGGTTGCGCTTCACCGCCGCCACCGCCTGGGTCGAGCCGAGGCCGCGCGGCTTGTCGAGCACCAGCCAGCCGTGGGGGATCACGAAGCGCCCGCGACCCATTCGGCGAGCGCGAAGAACCAGCCTTGCAGCCATTCGACCGGCGGGCCGACGACCTTTTCGATGATGCCCGCGTCCGGAAATGCCCAGTTCGCCGCGATCAGCGCAACGAACAGCAGCATCCCGACATTGCGCAGCTTGGCATACTGCGCGGCAAGACTGCGCGGCAGCATTCCTTCGACGATATGCGATCCGTCGAACGGCGGAATGGGCAACAGGTTGAACAGGGCGAGGAAGCCGTTGATCAGGATGAACAGCTGCAGCCCGGCGAAGACGTATTCACTGACGCCTGCGGGCGGCGCGACCAGTGTCCCGGCGTAGAGCCCGAGCGCCACCGCGCCGAGCGTCGCCAGCAGCAGGTTGGTTGCCGGGCCGGCGGCCGCCACCAGCATCATGCCGAGGCGCGGATTGCGCAGCCGGTTGAAGTTTACCGGCACCGGCTTGGCCCAGCCGAACACGGGACCGCCGAACAGCGCAAGCGCGCCGGGCACCAGCAGGGTGCCCACCGGATCGACGTGGCGGATCGGATTGAGCGTCAGCCGCCGCCGCTCCTTGGCGGTCGGGTCTCCCAGGGCGAGCGCGGCCCAGCCGTGAGCGACCTCGTGAAAGACGATCGCGATCACCAGGCAGGGGATCAATAGCAGGGCGAGTTGCAGCGTTTCGGACATGGCGCTTATCTGGTGGCTGCGAGCGCTTCGCTGAAGTGCTTGCGACACAATGCGACATAGCGTTCGTTGCCGCCGACTTCGGTCTGTGCGCCCTCGCGCACCGCTGCGCCGGTTTCATCCACCCGCAGGTTCATCGTCGCCTTGCGGCCGCAATGGCACACGCCCTTCAGCTCGACCAGCTTGTCGGCGATGCCGAGCAGCGCGGCCGAACCGGGGAACAGCTCGCCCTGGAAATCGGTCCTGAGGCCGTAGCAGACCACCGGTATGGCCGCCTCGTCCGCCAGCCGCGCGCATTGCCAGACCTGCTCCTTCGTCAGGAATTGCGCCTCGTCGATCAGCACCGCATCGAGCGGTTCCGCAAGGTGCGCGGCCATGATCGCCGACCAGATATCGGTCTGGGGCGTGTAGCGATGCGCATCGGCCTCGAGCCCGATGCGGCTTCGCACCATTCCTTCGCTGCGGATGTCGAGATCGGCCGTCCACAGCGAGGTGCGCATCCCGCGCTCCCGGTAGTTGAAATCCGCCTGCAGCAGGGTCGAAGACTTTCCGGCATTCATGCTGGCGTAGTAGAAATAGAGCTTGGCCATCAGTCCCGAAGCTCATCCGTGTCTGCATCGAGATCGCGCGCGACTTTCGGGTCGCTCAGCAGACGCTCGATCCGCTCGGCCTCGTCGAAGCTCTCGTCGGGCTTGAACTGCAGCCTGGGCGCGAACTTGAGGCCCAGCCTTTTTGCCACCTCGCGCTGGAAGAACGCGGTGTTGGTGCGCAGCGCCTTGAGCACTGCGGTCTCGTCCTCGCCCAGCAGAGGCTTCATATAGGCGCTGGCGTTGCGCAGGTCGGGCGTCATGCGCACCTCGGTCACGCTGACCGAATGGGCGGTCAGCACGTCGTCGTGCGCTTCCCCGCGCGCGAGCAGCTCCGACAGGATGTGCCGCACACGCTCGCCTACCTTGAGCACGCGGACCGACTGCTGCTCGGGTGTCGCGGGGTTGCGGGCCATCAGTCCCCCTCCTCCATCTTGGCGAGAATGCGCTTGAGCGAGGTCATGTTGCGCGCCGTGCTCCGGCAGCCAAGCCGCCGCTCGATGAATGCGCCCGTCAGCCTGCTGTTGCCCACGCCTTCCACGTAATCGACGTAGAGCGCGCGGTCACCCGGCGCGATCCTTTCAGGGCCGCGCCCTTCGTAGGCGGCGACGAGATCGGCGAACTGCGCCTCGCTCGGCATGCCAGAGAGGAAATGGGTGTGGACCTGCTTGTCCTCGCCCGTCCCATGGAACGGGTTTCCGTCGATCGCTGCGCGCAGTTCCTCGCGGCTGCGGACCGCGGCGAAGCTGTCGATGTCGAAGCGGTCGCGCAGGATATAGGCGAACTTGTCGCCCAGGCCCTGCGAGGGGCGCTCGTCGTGCGAGAAGAGCACATTCCCGCTGGCGACCACCGTCTCGACCTCCTCGATGTCCTCGCGCTCCAGCGCATGGCGCAGGTCCGCCATCAGCAACCGGTTGCCGCCGACGTTGATCGAACCGAGGAACGCGACGTAGCGAGCCATGCGTTACAGGACCCGCTCGCGCTCCTCGACCTCGAACACCTCGAGCTGGTCGCCGGCCTTGATGTCGTTGGTGTCGGCCAGCACGACGCCGCACTCGAGGCCCGTGCGCACTTCGTCGACATCTTCCTTGAACCGGCGCAGCGACTGGATGGTCGTTGCCGATACGATGACGTCGGCGCGGGTGAGACGCGCGTGCAGCCCCTTGCGGATCGAACCTTCGACGACCAGCAGGCCGGCCGCCTTGTCCTTCTTGCCCGCGGGGAACACCTGCTTGACCTCCGCACGGCCGAGCACGTTCTCGATCCGCAGCGGGCCGAGCACGCCGGCCATCTCCTTCGAGATTTCCTCGGTCAGGTGGTAGATGACGTCGTAGTACATCATCCGCACCTTGTCGCGCGCCACCAGGTCGCGGGCCTTGGGATTGGGACGGACGTTGAAGCCGATGATCGGCGCCTTCGAGGCCGCCGCCAGCGTCACGTCGCTTTCGGTAATCGCACCAACCCCTGCGTGCAGCACGCGGACCTTGATGTCGTCGTTCGAGATCGCGTGGAGCGCGTTGACGATCGCCTCGACCGAACCCTTCACGTCGGCCTTCACCACCACCGGGAACTCGACCACGTCGCTCTTCAGGTTGGAGAACATCGTGTCGAAGTTGGTCGGCGCCAGCGCGGTGCGCTTGGCGGTCGCCTGCTCCTGGCGGTACTGCGCCACTTCGCGCGCCCGCTGCTCGTTCTCGACCACGGTCATCTGCTCGCCCGCATCAGGCACGCCGCCGAGGCCCAAGACCTCGACCGGGACCGACGGGCCGGCTTCCTTCACCTGCTTGCCCTTGTCATCGACCAGGGCGCGCACGCGGCCGCTTTCGGTGCCGACGACGAAGGTATCCCCACGCTTGAGGGTGCCGCGGGTGACAAGAACGGTCGCGACCGGGCCGCGGCCCTTGTCGAGTTGCGCCTCGATCACGGTCGCCTCGGCGGCGCGATCGGGGTTGGCCTTTAGCTCGAGAAGCTCGGCCTGGAGCAGGATTTTCTCGATCAGCTCGTCGAGACCCGCGCCCGTCTTGGCGGAGACCTCCACGTCCTGCACGTCGCCGCTCATCGCCTCGACGATGACTTCGTGCTCGAGCAGGCGCTCGCGGATCTTCTGCGCATTGTATTCCGGGCGGTCCGACTTGGTGATCGCCACGATCATCGGCACGCCGGCGGCCTTGGTATGGCTGATCGCCTCGATCGTCTGCGGCATGATTGCGTCGTCACCGGCAACGACCAGGATGACGATGTCGGTCACGTTCGCGCCGCGAGCGCGCATCTCGGTGAATGCGGCGTGGCCGGGAGTATCGAGGAAGGTGATCTTGTCCTTCCCCTTGGTGGTGATCTGGTAAGCGCCGATGTGCTGGGTGATGCCGCCGGCCTCGCCCTTGACCACATCGGTCCCGCGCAGCGCGTCGAGCAGCGAGGTCTTGCCGTGATCGACATGGCCCATGATCGTCACGACCGGCGGACGCGGCTTGAGCGTGTCCTCGGGATCGACGTCGCCGCTATTCACGATATCGACGTCGCTCGCCGAAACGCGGGTGAGGTTGTGGCCGAATTCCTCGACCAGCAGCTCGGCGGTGTCCTGGTCGATGGTCTGGTTGACGGTGACCATCATGCCCATGTTGAACAACGCCTTCACGAGGTCGGCGCCCTTTTCCGCCATGCGGTTGGCGAGTTCCTGTACGGTGATCGCCTCCGGCACGACCACGTCGCGAACCTGCTTCTCGCGCGGCTTCGACGGGCCGCCGTGAGTGCGGCGTTCCTTCTCGCGGGCCCGCTTTAGCGCGGCGAGCGAGCGCGCGCGGCGGCCTTCGTCCTCGTTGAGGGCGCGGGTGACCGTCAGCTTGCCCGAACGACGCTTGTCGTCCGCTGTCGCACCGCGTTCGGGGCGTTCGGGGGCGCGCTTGTCGTCCTTTTTCTTGACTTCCGGACGCTTGATTTCAGGGCGCGCGACGGGGGTAAACCGGCGCGGAGCTGTGGTGGTTTCAGCCGGTTCCGCGGCGGCGGGGGCGGCATCAGCGGCAGCCTCGGCAGCGGGCGCTTCGGCCGAAACGGGCGCGGATTCATCGGCAGCCACGGGCTCTGCCGCCGGAGCCGCGGGCTCGGCGATTTCGTTTTTCGCTTCGGCGCGCCGCTTCTCTTCCTCGATCGCGCGAAGACGTTCCTCCTCCTCGCGCTTGCGGGCTTCCTCGGCCAAGCGCAGGCGATCCTCTTCGGCCTCGCGCTGAAGGCGCGCGACGCGCTCCTGCGGAGTCTCGTTCGAAGCGGCGGGCTTGCGCGCGGCAGGGGCCGGAGCGGGTTGCGGCGGGGGCGGAGGAGGAGGCGGCGGAGCGGCCTCGACAGGCGGCGGAGTCGGCGCGGCGGCCTCACCGGGCTTGCCGACCAGTCGGCGACGCTTGACCTCGACCACCACCTTGTTGGTGCGGCCGTGGCTGAAGGTCTGCTTGACCTCGCCCGCGTCGACCGAACGCTTGAGCCCAAGCGGCTTGCGTTCGCGCGGAGTGTCGGTGCTGTCGGTCATAAAACTGGTCTTCGTCCTTCGATCAATCGTCTGTCCCGGCGAGCGCGGGCTCGTCCGGGTCCGTCATGGGGCGCTTACCGCCGAGAAAATGCATCAGGCGCGAGAGCGCGAGAGACACCCGCGCGGCAGCGGCCGGGTCGGCCAGCGCCATGTGGACGACGTTGTCGCGGCCCATTGCCACAGACAAAGCCGCCCGGTCCAGTGGCAACACGGTTCCCGCGAGGCCCGATCCTTCCGCCTCGCTGCCGACGCGCCACGCCTGGTCGAGCTTGCGGCTGCCGTCTGAACTGGCGTCGGACGCGTGGAGCAGCAGCTCCACCGCCCCGCCGCGCGCGTGCTCGGCGATCCGCTCGGACCCCAAGATAAGGTGCCCGGCGCGCATTTCGAGGCCCAGGCGGTCAAGCAGCACGCGGCGCAGGCCATCCTCTACAAGTTGAGGCAGGTCGTCAGGAACCGTCAGCGCGGCGCCCTTGAAGGCCCGGGTGAGCGCGCCCTTGAGCTTGCCGCCACCTTTGCCGGCGCCCATCGCCGCTTCGAGTTCGCCGCGCGACACGCCGAGCCACGCGCCGCGGCCGGGTGCGCGGGCAAGCGGGTCGGGCAGAACCAGGCCATCCGGAGAGATCGCCAGCCGCACAAGTTCGCCCCGCCCGCCATGCTCTCCCGAAAGGATGCAGCGGCGTTCGGGCTCGGACTTGCGCGCACGCGGGGAGGCTTCCGCGGAGGATGCACCCCCACGGCCGCGTTGGCTCGACGCCTCAGCGATGTCGGACGTCAGGCGCTCATTGTTCGGAGTCCGCATGGGCGGCCTCCTCGGTGTCGGCATCCGGGGCAGTGGCGTCAGCGGTGGCCGGCTCGTCATCGAACCAGTGCGCGCGGGCGGCCATGATGATCTCGTTGCCCTGCTCTTCGGTCAGGCCATACTCGCCGAGCACGCCCCCCTTGTCTTCTGGCTTGGGCCGGTCGCTGCGCAGGCGCGGGCCATCGGTCGGCGCGGGCTGGCGGCGGCGCGGAGCCTCGCGCTTCTTGGCGATGAGCTCGTCCGTGGCCAGATCGGCAAGATCGTCGAGCGTCTTGATGCCACCCTTGCCGAGCGTCACCAGCATCGCTTCGGTCAGGTGCGGAATCTCGGCCAAAGCATCTTCCACGCCGAGCGCGCGGCGTTCCTCGCGGTAAGCGGCGTCGCGGCGTTCGAGCGCCTCGAGCGCGCGGCTCTGAAGCTCTTCGGCAAGTTCCTCGTCGAAGCCTTCGATGCTCGCCAGTTCGGACAGATCGACGTAAGCGACTTCCTCCAGTTCGGCGAAACCTTCTGCGACGAGCAGCTGCGACAGCGTCTCGTCGACGTCGAGCTCTTCCTCGAACGTCTTGGAGCGCTCCGAGAACTCGCGGCTGCGCTTCTCGCTCGCCTCTTCCTCGGTCATGATGTCGATCTGGTGGCCGGTCAGCTGGCTCGCGAGCCGCACGTTCTGGCCGCGGCGGCCGATCGCGAGGGAAAGCTGATCGTCAGGCACCACCACCTCGATCCGGCCATCTTCTTCATCGAGCACGACGCGGCTGACGGTGGCGGGCTGGAGCGCGTTGACGACGAACGTCGCAGTATCCTCGCTCCAGGGGATGATGTCGATCTTCTCGCCCTGCAGTTCCTGCACGACGGCCTGGACGCGGCTGCCCTTCATGCCGACGCAGGCGCCGACGGGATCGATGCTCGAATCGCGGCTGATCACGCCGATCTTGGCGCGGCTGCCCGGGTCGCGGGCGGCGGCCTGGATGGTGATCACGCCGTCATAGATTTCGGGCACTTCCTGCGCGAACAGCTTCTTCATGAATTCCGGGTGCGCGCGGGAGAGGAAAATCTGCGGTCCGCGGTTGTTGCGCTCGACCTTGGTGATGAGCGCGCGCACGCGCTCGCCGACGCGGGCGGCCTCGCGCGGGATCTGCTGGTCGCGGCGGATCACGCCCTCGGCGCGGCCGAGGTTGACGATCACGTGGCCGAATTCGACCGACTTGATCACGCCGGTGATGATCTCGCCGGCGCGGTCCTGGAATTCATTGAACTGGCGCTCGCGCTCGGCATCGCGGACCTTCTGGAAGATCACCTGCTTGGCGCTCTGCGCGTCGATGCGGCCGAGATCGACCGGCGGCAGCGGATCGACGATGAAGTCGCCCAGCTTGGCGTCGGCCTGCAGCTTTTGCGCCTGTTCCAGGTTCACCTGCTTGAAGTAGTCGTCCACTTCCTCGACCACCTCGACCACGCGCCAGAGGCGCAGATCGCCGGTCATCGGGTCAAGCTTGGCGCGGATGTCGTTCTCGTTGCCGTAGCGCGCGCGGGCGGCCTTCTGGATCGCTTCTTCCATCGCCTCGATGACGATGGCCTTGTCGATCATCTTCTCCGAAGCGACCGAGTTGGCGATCGCGAGCAGCTCGGCGCGGTTGGCGGAAATCGAGGTTGCCATGGTGGTCTTACTCTTCCTCTGTCTCGAGAATCTCGTCGGCACCTGTCGTGTCGAGCGGTCTGGTGGCGGCGATAAGCGCGTCGGTGAGGACGAGCTTGGCCGAATGGATCTTGTCGAGCGGTAGCGTCACGCGGCCTGCCGAGCGGTCTTCGATGGACACCTTGTCGCCCTCTATGCCGACCAGCGTCCCACGGAAGTTGCGCTGCCCTTCGGCATCCTTGGCGAGGCTGATCTTCGCCTCGTGGCCGGCCCAGTTGGCATAGTCCTTCGGCCGGGTCAGCGGACGGTCGATTCCGGGGCTGCTGACTTCGAGGTGATAGGCGCCCTCGATCAGTTCCTCGCCTGCTTCCTCGGCCTCGTCGATCACCGCCGACACACGGCGGGAGAGCGCGGCGCACTGGTCGATCACCAGCTGTCCCGTCGCCGGGTCCTCGGCCATGATCTGCAGCGCCATGCCTCCGTCGCCCGCCTCGCTCGCCATCATCTTCACCCGCACGAGCTCGAACCCGAGCGCCTGCGCTTCGGGCTCGATCAACTGGGTCAGGCGGGCGATATCGGTCAAACTCGTGCTTTCGAATGGTCCTGCCGCAAGCGCCCGCTGCGCCGGCCCCTTGCGGCGCCAGCCCCTCAGTGTCGCGACAATGTGGGATTGATCGCGCAGATAAGCGCAAGCCGCCGCAAAGGCAAGCGGCAAGAACGGCATTCCCACCCCGGGTTTGACACCGGCAGCGGTCGGTGACAGCATCGCATGCATGACGACCTTCTTTCGACACCTCGGCGGTCAACTCCTCGCGGGCATCTAGCCCCGGCCGGCGCGGTACGCCCCGGACCGGGGCAAGGAACCGCCCGCGCCGCGCAAATGCGGCGCCACGACCAGTCGAAAGAAACCTCCATGGCTACCCAGCAAGCCGCCACGCGGCCCCCGATTCTCATTGCCGAAGGCGAGGCCGACGCGCTCGCCGACCTGGCGGTTGCCGTCGCCGACCGTCATCCGATCGTCAGCAGCCTGCTGCTCGAGGAACTCGACCGCGCCGAAGTGCGCCCTTCTTATGACATACCGTGTGACGTGGTGACGATGGGGTCCACGGTCGAATTCCTGGTCGAGGAGACCGGGGAGAGGCGGACAGTGGAACTGGTTTATCCCAGGGACGCCGACATCGAACAGGGCCGGGTATCGATCCTCACGCCTGTCGGAGCGGGCCTGCTCGGGCTGCGCACCGGACAGTCCATCTCATGGCCCGACCGGGGTGGACACGAACGGGTGCTGACGATCGTGAAGGTCGCCCGGCCGGCCTAGGCCGCCTCGCCCTCGCCTGCTCGCTCGGCCAGCCCGTGCTTGCGGATGCAGTGGCGAAGCTGGTCGTAGCTGAGACCCAGCGCCTTGGCCGTCTGGCGCTGGTTCCAGCGATGACGGCCGAGCGCGTGCTCGACGATCGCGCGCTCGTGCGCCTCCACCGCTGCGCGCAAGTCCGCGATGCTGTCGTAATCGGTCGCCGGCGCCGCCGGCTCGCCCCGCTGGGCGGAGGGCGCCTGATGGACGCGTGGCTGGCCGCCGGCGCCCGACGGCTTCCACGGGCTTTCGAACGGGTCGAACACGATGTGGCCGATCGGGCTGCGCGGATCGTTCCACCGATAGACCGCGCGCTCGATCACGTTGCGCAACTCGCGCACGTTGCCGGGCCACTGGTAGCCCTCGAGTTGCTCGCACACATGGTCAGCGAAGCCGGGCCATTGATCCCAGCGCATCTCGGAAGCCATCCGCCGCCCGAAGAATTCCGCCAGCACGAGAATGTCCCCCTCGCGCACCCGCAACGGAGGCAGTGTGATGACCTCGAAACTCAACCGGTCGAGCAGGTCGGCGCGAAACTCGCCCCGATCGGCCAGGGCGGGCAGGTCCTCGTTGGTCGCGGCGACGATGCGCACATCTACCCGGATCGGACGGTTCGAGCCGATGCGGGTAACCTCGCCGTATTCGACGGCGCGCAGTAGGCGTTCCTGCGCCTGCATCGACAGCGTGCCAAGCTCGTCGAGGAAAAGCGTGCCACCGTCGGCCTCCTCGAAACGACCCTCGCGGGCGCGGGTGGCACCGGTGAAGGCGCCTGCTTCGTGCCCGAACAATTCAGCCTCGATCAGCGTTTCGGGCAGCGCGGCGCAGTTCATTGTGACGAGCGGCTCGCCCCAGCGGGTGGACAGGCGGTGGAGACGCTCGGCGATCAGTTCCTTGCCCGTCCCGCGCTCGCCGACCACCAGCACCGGGCGGTGCATCGGGGCGGCCTGGCTGGCGCGCTCCACCGCGTCGAGGAACGCTCCCGATTGGCCGATGAACTGGCTTTCCCGCTCCATGCCCAACCTATAGCGAATTACGCCATTTGTCGGCAAACGAAACCATCATGTCGTTCGTCGAAATCGCACGCGCATCCGTAAATCGAAATTGGCACGCCCCTTGCTGAATGGTGAACATCATTCACGGGAGCACCCATCAAATGTTCGACCGCCGTTTCCTGCAGACCCGCCTTGGACAGGCCGCGACCGCGAGCATCGCCGCGATGGCCCTGTTCGTGGCGCTGAGCAGCCAGATCCAGGCGACCCCGGCCTACGCCGCCGATCCCGTTCTCCACTCGGTGGAACTGGCGTGAACGCTCCGACCTCCGACGGCCCTTTCGGCGACGATCCGTTCGACCCCCTAGGGCCGGAGCGCACTACCCCCCCGTCCCGCGGATACCAGTCCCCCCGCGACGATAGCGCTCCGGCCCGACCTTCCCGCCTCGGCGGGAAGAGCCGGATCGAGCAGGAAGTCGAACGGCTGCGGCGCAGCCCCACCCCCACCCAGTCCCCCATCCAGCGGGACATCGCCAACTATGGAGTCGCCTTCATGGGTATCTTCAGCCGCACCCGGGACATCATCGCGGCCAATTTCAACGACATGCTCGACAAGGCCGACGATCCGGCGAAGATGATCCGCATGATCATCCTCGAGATGGAGGAAACCCTGGTCGAGGTGCGCGCCAGCGCCGCTCGCACGATCGCCGACCAGAAGGAAATGCACCGCCACACGATCAAGCTGGAACGGCTTCAGTCCGACTGGGCGGAAAAGGCCCAACTCGCGCTCAGCAAGGATCGCGAGGACCTGGCCCGCGCGGCGCTGGTCGAAAAGAAGAAGGCGGCCGACATGGCCGAGCAGCTCAAGCAGGAAATCGCCGTCCTCGACGATGCCCTGCGCGCCTACGAGCAGGACATCGAAAAGCTCCAGGTCCGCCTGCGCGAAGCGCGCAGCCGGCAGACCGCGATCGCCGCGCGGCTGGAGAGCGCGGAGAACCGCGTCAAGCTGCGCAGCCTGATGACCAACGAACGGGTGGACGACGCCCTCAGCCGCTTCGATCAGCTCGAGCGCCGGGTGGATTACGCCGAAGGCCGGGCCGATGCCCTGAGCATTGCCGACGGCACCGGCAAGCCAAGCCTTTCGGACGAAATCGCGGCGCTGGCCGGTCAGGACCAGATCGACGACGAACTTG
Organism: Tsuneonella deserti; assembly: GCF_014644315.1. Taxonomy (NCBI): domain Bacteria; kingdom Pseudomonadati; phylum Pseudomonadota; class Alphaproteobacteria; order Sphingomonadales; family Erythrobacteraceae; genus Tsuneonella; species Tsuneonella deserti. The sequence continues at coordinate 2,111,216 of NZ_BMKL01000001.1, forward strand.
CACAGATGAAACGCGCACTCGGCCTCGACGACCAGGCGGGTGACGACGAAACCAGGGAGGGCTGAGGGCCGTGGATACCATAGTAGTCGTGGCGATACTTTTCATCGCCCTTCCGTGGATCATTCTCCACTACATCACGAAGTGGAAGACCGCTTCGACCATCACGACCGACGACGAATCGCTGCTGGATGAGCTGTACCACCTCGCCAAGCGCCTCAACGACCGGATGGAAACCGTGGAACGCCTCGTTGCCTCGGACAACCCCGAGTTCAAGCCCGCTCGCCTGACTCACGAGCGCGAGCTCGACGACGAGCCGCTGCGCGAACTCGACCGCATGATTGCCGAAAAGAAGGGAGCCCGCTCGTGAACAGCCCGCGCACCACGCTCTACCGCGACAAGCAGAATGCCAAGCTGCTCGGCGTATGCTCGGGCATCGCGGACTACACCGGGGTCAACGTCCTGTGGGTCCGGCTCGCCTTCATCATCCTGCTGCTGACGGTCGCGCCGATCCTGCTGCCGGGATATTTCCTGGCCGGGATGGTCCTGAACAAGAAGCCGGCGCACCTCTACGTCGATCACGAAGAGCAGAGGTACTGGCAGCGCGTCCGCCAGAGCCCGCAGCGCACTGCGCGCGAGATCCGCGGCAAGTTCCGCGAGATCGACCGCCGCCTGGCCGACGTGGAGACGTACTACGTCACCAGCAATCCGCGCCTTTCGGCTGAAATCGAGCGGCTGCGCTGAAACCGCCGCTCTTCGAGGGGAATTTTGAAATGGAAGATTTGACCGGGCTCGTGGCGGTGATGGCACCCTTCCTGATGGTCTTCGGGATCGTCTGGGTCAGGAGCCGCAGCAAGCTGGAGGAAAAGCGCCTTCACGCGACCGCGGAAAGCAGCGCCGAAAAGGCCGCCCAGTACGTCAGCCACGTGGCCGAGCTGGAGGACCGTGTGCGCGTCCTGGAGCGGATCGTGACCGACCGCGGCTACGACGTGGCGACCCAGATCGAGGCGCTGCGCGACCAGCGCCGGGTTGAGAGCTCTGACAACGGAGTGGCGATCGACAATATTCGGCGGGAGCGCGTGTGATGCCAGATGAAGTCGTCATGCTGATAACCTTCTGCCTGATCGCGGCCGTGCTGGTGACCGGGGCGCTGGTTTATGGCTGGGTTCACACGACCAAGCTCAAAATCCGTCACGGCTATCCGCTGCAGAGCATGTGGGGCCAGCCTCTCCGGCCCAGCACCACCGCCGAAGCGGAAGAGCGGGTCAGCTTGCTCACGCAGGAAAACGCCCAGCTCAAGGCTCAGGTCGGCTCGATGCGCGAACGGCTGGAAACGGTCGAACGGATCGTCACCGATGGCGGCTACCGTCTCACTCACGAGATCGAGCGGCTGCGGGACGGATCGGAGAAGGTGCAATGAGCCCCGGAACTGCCCTCGTCGCGATCATCGCCATCCTCGCGGTCATGATCATGCGGATCGTGAAGTACAACACCGACCGGCGATCTTCCCCGCCCGAGGCATTGCCGGACACTGCCGAGAACGTCGCGCTGCGCCGCGAAGTCGAGGACTTGCGCGAACGGGTCCGCGTGCTCGAGCGTATTGCGACGGACGCGAACACGACGACCGCGCTCGAAAGCCGCCGCGTGGCCGAAGAAATCGAAGCTCTGCGCGACACGCGCCAATCCTGAACATCACGGTGCAACAAGGACCTGGCAGATGGACCAACAGATTGTTCTTGCCGCCACATCGCTGACCGCCATCGCGATCGTCGCCTTCGCGACCCTGCGCGGGTGGCAGGGCTGGCTCGCACTCAAGGAGCACGAGCTCGAACGCGGTGTGAACCACCTCCGCGAACGGCACAGCGGGCCCGAAACGGGGAGCGCGCTCGGCGCCGCCCGGATCGAGATCAGCGACCTCAAGGAACGAATCCGCAAGCTCGAGGCCATCGCCAGCGGGGTCGATCTGTGAGCGCGGTCCGCAACGGTGCGGCGCAGGCCGGCATCGGACTTGGCAGCGCTATCGCGGTGGCCATCAGCTGGAGCTTGCATAAGTCGATCGTGTGGGCCGCGATCCAGGGATTCCTCGGCTGGTTCTATGTGATCTACTATGCCCTCACCCGCCCGGGAGGGTTGTCCGGCTGAACCCAGCCGGGACTAGGCCGCGCCCGCCCGCTCGGCTACGGCGCGCGCCATGCGCGACCTTGCCGACATCGCAGAGGAATACGATTTCCTCGATCCCGACGACCGTTACCGCCTGTTGATCGAGCTTGGCCGCGAGCTCGAGCCGATGCCCGATGCGCTGAAGACCGACGCCACCCTCGTACGGGGCTGCTCGGCCAGCGTGTGGGTCTATCCCACCGGGGATGCGGAGAAGCTCCATTTCCTCGCCGACAGCAACGCCGCGATCACCAAGGGAATCGTCGCGCTGGTGATCGCCGCCGTGCAGGACCGGTCCGCCGCTGAAGTGGCGGCGATGGATGTGGCGAAAGCGCTGGCGCCGTTCGATCTGAAGAACCAGCTCAGTTCGAACCGTACTCAGGGCGTTCCCAACATGATCGCGCTCGTCCAGGCGCATGCCGCGCGGCTGGCAGGCGAGTCGCCCGTTCGGCGCGCGTGAACCAATCGGGCAGGAGCGAGTTAACCCCCCGATAGCTGGGAGGGCACGCTGCCTCACGATTCATCCGAAGCGCATCTGCTGGAGCTGCTCGCGTGGCTCTCGCAGGAGAACTACGCCTTCCGCTCGGTCACTCCCGCGACCCACGCCAGGGTGGTCCGCAAGAGGCCGCCGGCAGCAAGCGTGCGCGACGTTCTGGGGTGGAGCATGCCCTTCCGGCCGGACGCCCTTCCCGCCGAATTGCTCGACCTGCTGCGCCGTGCCGATGCGCTCGAGTCTTGTTCCGAAGGTTTCCGCAGCAGGTTCCGTGTGTCCAGCCTTGGCCAACGGCTGTTCCTGCATTCGGCCTATCCCACCTCCAGCGAAGACGCCGTGTTCTTTGGACCTGACACCTATCGCTATGCCGCCCTCATCGAAAACGAACTGCCGGGCCTTGGCCCCAAACGGAGGATCGTCGATGTCGGCGCGGGCACCGGCGCGGGCGGGATTGTCGCAGCGAAGCTGTGTTCCGGCGCGCGCCTCACGCTCACCGACGTGAACCAGGCGGCTCTCCGCCTCGCGCGGATCAACGCCGCGTTCGCCGGGGTCGAGGCCGAACTGGTCGAAGGAGAGGGGCTGGACCGGGTTGACGGACCGATCGACCTCATCCTCGCCAACCCGCCCTATATCATGGACGAAAAAGGGCGCGCCTACCGCGATGGGGGCAACATGCATGGCGCGCGGTTATCGTTCGACTGGGCGCTGGAGGCAGCCCGCCGGCTCGCGCCCGGAGGCCACATGGTGCTCTACACCGGCGTCTCCATCATCGATGGCGAAGACGAACTGCGCGCCGCCCTCGCCCGCGACCTGCCCGGGCTCGGCTGCTCGCTGCGGTATCGCGAGCTCGACCCGGATGTCTTCGGAGAGGAGCTGGAAAAGCCGCCCTACCGGGACGTGGAGCGCATCGCCGCAGTCGCAGCGGTCATCACCAGGAACTGAAGGAAGAGCCGGATTGGGGGCCGGTCAGGCGTCGGCGCTGTCGCGCACCACCGCGATGCCCGCCTCGCGCTGGCGCCGAAGCTCGGCCTTGAGCCGCGCCGGATCGCGGGCGAGGACGAACCCGAAGCTTACACCGCCTTCCTTGCCGATCGTCGCGTGGTGAAGCTTGTGCGCCTGGACCAGCCGCTTGGCATAGCCGCGCCTGGGCACCCAGCGGAACCAGCGCTGGTGGACCAGCCCGTCGTGCACCAGCGTGTAGATCACCCCGTAGAGCAGCACCCCGAGCCCGATCCACGTGCCCGGCCACCAGGCATTCGTGCCCATCACCAGCGGGCTGCCGAGCGCGAACATCGATATGCTGATCGCCGCGCCGACCAGCGCATAGAGGTCGTTCTTCTCGAGTGCGCCATCGTGGGGCTCGTGATGGTCGCGGTGCCAGCCCCAGCCGAACCCGTGCATGACATATTTGTGGCTGGCCCAGACGACCAGCTCCATCCCGACCAGCGCGGCGAGGGTTATGGCAAAGGCAGCAATCGGCAACACCCGGTCGATATAGGCGATCATCGCACCGTCCGCGACGGTTTCTTGCCGCAAACCGTCAATTGCATTCGCGATCCGTTCATATTCGCAGCCCCATTCATGAACGCGAGGCCAGGCACCGGCCCCCAACAAAAAAGGAACTGCGACATGAATACCCGCGCCCGAATCATCCTTTCCGCCTTGCTCGGCAGCGCCGTGCTCGCCTCCGCCATGCCTGCGCAGGCGCAGGTCTATTCGCAGAACCATGACCGCTACGAACAGCGGCGGGACTACAACGATCGCTACGACCGTTATGACCGGTACGATCGCGGAGAGGCCAACGCCATTCGCGTGCAGATCGAGCAGCTCGAGCAGCGCGTCCGGCATCTCGACAACCGCGACCGCATTTCCGAGCGCGAGGCGGCCACCCTCCGCCGCGCGGCATCCGACTTGCGCTACCAGTATCGCAACTACGCCCGCGACGGCCTGTCGCGCGGAGAGTCGCGCATCCTTCGGGACCGCATCCAGCGCCTCCATCAGCGTGTCGCGTACGAACGCCGCGATAACGACGGCCGCCGCTGGTAAGGACCGACCGGTCAATCGAAGGCGCCCCGCTCAAGCGAGCGGCGGCGCCTTCGTCGCGTCAGCCCTGCTCGGCGGTCGGAAAGAAGAAGCGGGCGATTTCCTCGCCGATCCGCGCCGGCCGCAGGGTGCCTGCGTCGACGCAGCACCAGCTCGATCGCACTTCGGCCAGCACCTCTTCCCCGCGCTCGATGACCGTGTGGTAGAATGCGCGCGCGCCGTGGATCTTTTCGAGCACCGTGCGCGCGATGACGTCGTCTTCCAGGAAAGCAGGGCGCCGGTAAGTGATCTCGTGCTTCAGGGCGACCCACAGCCGCTCGGCCACCGCCTCGGCCGGGGCGAGCTTGTTCCAGTGGGCCAGTACCGCGTCCTGCACCCAGCCGAGATAGCGCGCGTTGTTCACGTGCCCCATGAAATCGATGTCCGCAGGCACGATGCGAATCGGGAAGCTGAAAGGGGCTGCTGACATGCGTGTAAGCTAGCTACGGCGAGCCCGTAATTCCATGCCTATCGCGACTCGTTCACCTTGCGGCGAGGTTTCGGCTAAACGCCCACCGCTACCGAGGACAAGATTTCCCATCTTGTCCGTGTTCCGTCCGCGGGCCTAGCCAACCGGCATGGCCAGCCGCCCGCGCACGCTCTACGAAAAGATCTGGGACGCCCACGTCGTCGAGACGCGGGAGGACGGTACCAGCCTGGTCTACATCGACCGTCACCTGGTGCACGAGGTGACAAGTCCGCAGGCTTTCGAGGCGCTCCGTATCGCCGGACGGACGGTGCGCCGCCCGGATCTGACGCTGGCGGTGCCCGATCACAACCTGCCGACCACCGCGCGGCGCGACGCTTCGGGCAATCGCCTTCCCATCGCCGATCCCGAAAGCGCTGCGCAGCTTGCCGCACTCGAACGCAACGCGCCCGAATTCGGCATCGCCTACATCGGGCCCACCGATGCGGCGCAGGGCATCGTCCACGTCGTGGGTCCCGAACAGGGCTTCTCGCTTCCGGGCGCGACCATCGTCTGCGGCGATAGCCATACTGCATCGCACGGGGGCATCGGCGCGCTGGCATTCGGCATCGGCACCAGCGAGGTCGAGCACGTGCTGGCGACCCAGACGCTGCTGCTGCAGCCGTCGAAGACGATGGAAGTGCGGGTCGAGGGAGAGCTCCCCGCAGGCGTGACCGCCAAGGACCTGATCCTGCATATCATCGGCCGCATCGGGACCGCCGGCGGGACCGGCCACGTCATGGAATATCGCGGCCCGGTGTTCGACGCGATGAGCGTCGAGGGAAGGCTGACAGTCTGCAATATGAGCATCGAGGCCGGCGCCCGCGCGGGCCTGATCGCGCCCGACGAAACGGTGTTCGCTTATCTCGAGGGGCGCCCCTTCGCCCCGCGCGGTGATGCCTGGGACCGCGCGGTCGCCTGGTGGCGCAGCCTGGGCACCGATCCCGGCGCGCGCTTCGACAAGTCGGTGGTGATCGACGCCCGCGAGATCGAGCCCACGGTCACCTGGGGGACCAGCCCGGAGGACGTCGCGCCCATCGGGGCGAGCGTGCCGCATCCCGACAGCTTCGCTGACCCCGGCAAGCGCGACGCGGTTCGCCGGAGCCTGGCCTACATGGGGCTGGAGCCGGGCCAGAAACTCGCTGAAGTGCCGATCGAGAACGTCTTCATCGGAAGCTGCACCAACAGCCGGATCGAGGACTTGCGCGCTGCCGCCCAGGTGCTTCGCGGCCGCCGCAAGGCCGAAGGCGTCAAATGGGCGATCGTCGTGCCCGGCTCGGGCCTGGTGAAGGCGCAGGCCGAGGCCGAGGGCCTCGACCAGGTATTCATCGAGGCCGGACTGGAATGGCGGGAACCCGGCTGCTCGGCGTGCCTCGCGATGAACCCGGACAAGGTCCCGCCGGGCGAACGCTGCGCCTCGACGAGCAACCGCAACTTCGTCGGGCGCCAGGGACCGGGCGCGCGCACCCACCTCCTGTCTCCCGCCATGGCCGCCGCTGCCGCCGTGACCGGCAAGTTGACCGACGTGCGCGAGCTGGTCGGCTGAGCGAACGCAAATCCGCATTCGCCCCGGTCGCGGAGCGGGACGCGCGGGTCCTGATCCTCGGCAGCCTGCCGGGCGAGGCCTCGCTCGCCGAGCGGCGTTACTACGCGCACCCGCGCAATCGCTTCTGGCATCTGGTGGGACACACAATCGGCCAGGATCTTGTCTCGCTCGCCTACGAGGCGCGGCTCGATGCGTTGAAGGTTGCCCGGATCGCCTTGTGGGATACGGTCGCTTCCGCGCGGCGCGAGGGCAGCCTCGACGCGGCGATCCGCGAGGCCGACCATGCGCCATTGGCCGAACTGGTCGCCACGTTGCCCGATTTGCGCGCGGTCGGCTTCAATGGTCGGACCAGCGCCGCCATCGGCCGGCCGCAGCTCGCCGCAAGCAGGCTTGCGCTGATCGACCTGCCGTCCTCCTCTCCCGCGTACGCGGCGATGCCACTGGCCGACAAAGAGCGGCTTTGGGCCCGTCTAGCCGATTTCCTCGCCTGACCCCTTGCGCCCCTATCCGCAGCGCCGCATGGATATATCCATGACCAGCAAGATTTCCGGCAAGGCCATCGCCGCGGGTGCGGCTATCGGCTCCGCCGCCATCGCCGCCGCGCTGCTCTATGCGAACAAGCGCAAGGAGCGCAAAACGCCCGATCAGCTTCCCTCCATTCCCTCCGGCGAGCCGCCGGAAACCGACTGATGGAGCCTTTGCGCGAGGTAGACGGCCGGGCGATCCCGTTCGGCGCCCGAAACGTCGATACCGACGTCATCATCCCCGCGCACTGGCTCAAGACCGTCACCCGCGATGGGCTTGGCCGCGGGGCGTTCGAGACCGTGCGGGCCGAGCCCGGCAACGTGTTCGACGATCCGCAGTTTGCCGGCGCCCCGATCCTGATCGCCGGCGACAACTTCGGCTGCGGATCGAGCCGCGAGCACGCGGCCTGGGCCCTGCGCGACATGGGCGTGCGCGCAGTCATTGCGCCCAGCTTTTCGGACATCTTCTCGGGCAACGCGTTCAAGAACGGCATCCTCACCGTGGCCCTGCCGCAGGAGCAGGTCGACAGGCTGATCGAAATCGCGCGGACCGACCCGATCGCCGTCGACCTTGAATCGCAGGTCGTCACGACGCCCTTCCAGGATCGCTTCGCGTTCGCGATCGATCCTTTTCGCAAGCAATGCCTGCTGGAAGGGCTCGACGAAGTCGGCCTGACGCTCGCGCGGGATACCGCGATCGCGAACTACGAAGGCCGCCAGGCACGCGAGATGCCGTGGCTGGCGCACGGAACCGACAAAGCTGCATGAAGGCTACGAACACATGAAAGCACTGCGCACTCACGCCGTTGGCGGACCGGAAACCCTTACCCTTGACGAGCTTCCTGATCCGGTGCCGGGCAAGGGCCAGGTGGTGGTCGCGGTAAAGGCCTGCGCGATCAACTTCCCCGACACGCTGATCATCCGCGATCTCTACCAGTTCAAGCCCGAGCGGCCGTTCGCGCCGGGCGGCGAGATCGCCGGCGTGGTCGAGGCGGTCGGCGAAGGCGTCGAGCGCTTCAAGGTGGGCGACCGGGTGTTCGGCGGCATCGGCAACGGCGGCCTGGTCGAGAAGATCGCCGTCGACGCGCAGCGCCTGTTCCCCGTGCCCGACGGGGTGCCGCTGGAAAAGGCCGCGTCGCTGATGATGACCTATGGCACCACGATCCACGGGCTGAAGGATCGCGGCCACATCAAGCCCGGGGATGTCATGCTCGTCCTCGGCGCGGCGGGCGGGGTCGGCCTATCGGCGGTCGAGCTCGGCAAGGCGTTCGGCGCACGCGTCATCGCGGCGGTTTCCAGCGAGGAGAAGGGCGAAGTCGCCCGGCGCGCCGGAGCCGACGAGGTGGTGATCTACCCGCGCGAGGCGATGGATAAGGACGCGTCGAAGGATCTCGCCAACCGCTTCAAGGCCGCGTGCGGGCCGAACGGTGCGAACATCGTCTACGACATCGTTGGAGGACAATATTCCGAACCCGCGCTGCGCGCCATCGCGTGGGAGGGCCGGTTCCTCGTGGTCGGCTTCCCGGCCGGCATCCCCAGGATGCCGCTCAACCTCACCCTGCTCAAGAGCTGCGACATCTGCGGCGTGTTCTGGGGCGCTTTCACCGCGCGCGAGCCGGAGAAGTTCCGCGCCCAGGCGGCCGAGTTGTTCGAGCTTCTCAAGGCCGGCAAGATTGATCCGTTGATCTCCGAGACTTTCCCGCTGGAACGCGGAGGAGAAGCGATCGCCAAGCTGGAAAACCGCGAGGCTGTGGGCAAGCTCGTCGTCACGATGGAGTAGCGCGGAGGCCGGGTGCGCGCCCGAGCGGTCTTGCCGCTCCCGCGCGCGCGCCCTATGCCTGCCCGCACACAGACTTCTTTCAAAGGGCAACCATGACCACTTTTGACGATCGCGAGCGCGGCGAGGAACGCAAGTTCGCGATGGACGAGGAAACCGCCTTCCGCATCGCGGCGCGGCGCAATCGGTTGCTCGGCCAGTGGGCCGCGCAAAAGATGGGCCTGACCCCTGAAGAAACCGATGCTTATGCAAAGGCGGTGGTCCAGGCCGACTTCGAGGAAGCCGGCGACGAGGACGTGATCCGCAAGGTCCTGGGCGATCTCACCGGCGCGGGTTGCGATGTCGACGAGGCGGAGGTCCGCGCGGCGCTCGACGAAAAATCGGTCGAGGCGCGCCGCCAGCTGATGAGCGAGAGCTGATCGCATGGCGATGGCGGCGGCCGAGATCGAGGCGCTGATCCGCGCGGCGCTGCCCGATGCGGTGGTGGAAATCCGCGATCTTGCCGGGGACGGAGACCACTACGCTGCGCATGTCGTCTCGCCTGCGTTCGCGGGACTGTCACGCGTTGCCCAGCACAAGCTGGTGTACGAGGCGCTTGGGGGCCGCATGGGCGGCGCCCTCCACGCCTTGCAACTGACAACCGCCGTTCCCAACTGAACAGCAAGTCAGCACCACCAGGAGGGTTCGCTCATGTCCGACGTCAACCAGCGCATCAGCGACATCGTCAAAGGTAACGACGTGGTCCTGTTCATGAAGGGAACGCCGCTGTTTCCGCAGTGCGGCTTCTCCAGCCGCGCGATCGCCATTCTCGACCATTGCGGCGCGAAGTACGAAACCGTGGACGTGCTGCAGGACATGGAGATCCGCCAGGGGATCAAGGGCTACAGCGACTGGCCGACCATCCCGCAGCTCTACGTCGGCGGCGAGTTCGTCGGCGGCAGCGACATCATGATGGAAATGTACGAGGCGGGCGAGCTGCAGCAGATGCTGGCCGACAAGGGCGTCACGCAGGAAGGCTGAACGCCCTCTCTCCCATTCTTGCGGCGCAAAGAAAAACCCGTCCGGCTGGGTAGGCCGGACGGGTTTCTTTTTTGGGTCTTGGGCCGATCGGGGAGGCGGAACCGGGAGACTGGGTTCCGCCTCGTTTGCAAAGACTGTTTGGGTGACGGTTATCTAGCACGTCTTGTGCCAATTCCTGTTTCAGCCGTCTTTCCAGCCACATCCATGGTTAACGCCGCGCGCACGCCGTGACAGGTGTAAATTTTTCCGACGCCGGCGCACGATACAATCGGTCTTGGCAAGCAACCCATCGCTCGCCAAAGTCCGGTCATGGATACATCCGACCAGCCCGCTTCGATCCCGGCCGCGACAGTCGTCGTCTTTCGCCGCGCACCCGATGGCGGCGCACCGCAGATCCTCATGGTCACCCGCGACCGCGCGATGAGCTTTGCCGGAGGCATGGCCGTGTTTCCGGGCGGCAGGGTCGATCCCGAAGACTACGCGCTGGCGGAGACTTTGGGCACCGCGTTCGACCTCGACGAAGCAGCTCACCGCATTGCCGCCGTGCGGGAGACGCTGGAGGAAACCGGCCTGGTCATCGGCATCGCCGAAGGCGCGACCGACGCCCACGCGCGCGAGGCCCGCGCGCTGCTGCTCGAGCAAGGGGCGCTTGCCCCGGTGCTCGAAGCAATGGGCTGGACGCTCGCTCTGGACGCGCTGGTCCCGTTCGCCCGCTGGCATCCCAAGAACGAGCGCCTGCCGCGGGTATTCGACACGCGCTTTTACCTCGCCGACCTCGGGACTGGCGCGGTCGAGCTCGAGATCGACGCGACCGAGAACACGCACCTGTTCTGGTCGGGCGCGGCCGAGGCGCTGGAAGCGGCCGAGCGGGGCGATCTTTCGGTCATCTACCCCACCCGCCGAAACCTGGAACGCCTGGCCCAGTTTGCCTCTTTCGAGGAAGCCCGCGCCCATGCCGAGGCGATCCCGGTCCGCACGATCACTCCCTGGATGGAGGAACGCGGCGGCGAGCGCTGGCTGGCGATCCCGGCCGACGCCGGCTACCCGGTCGATGGCGAACCGCTCACTTCGGCCCACCGCGCCTGACTGGCCGGCCCGCCGCGCTACGCGGACACCTCAATCGCGCGTCGGGGGCGAAAAGGCAGGTTGGCGCGCCCGGCAGGACTCGAACCTGCAACTCCAAGCTTAGAAGGCTCGTGCTCTATCCAGTTGAACTACGGGCGCGCGCTGCGCCGCGCATAGCGCGCTTTTCGCGAAGCTGAAATCGGGATAACCGCACGAAATGAGCGATCAAGTGACCCGCATCGAAGGCGAGGCCGCGGCCCCGCGCCATTTCCGCTACTACGACCTCGTGATGGCGGCGTTCGTCGCGATCCTGCTGCTGTCGAACATCATCGGCGCATCGAAGCCAAGCTACCTCGTCCTGCCCGGCGGGACCGAGTGGTCGTTTGGCGCGGGCGTGTTGTTCTTCCCGATCAGCTACATCATCGGCGACGTGCTGACCGAAGTGTACGGATATGCCCGCGCGCGGCGGGTCATCTGGGCCGGGTTCGCGGCGCTCGCGTTCATGGCTTTCATGGCCTTCGTGGTTGTCTCCCTGCCACCCGCCAAGGGGTGGCCCGGGCAGGCATCCTACGAGTTCGTGTTCGGCAATTCGTGGCGCATCGTGGCCGCTTCCATGATCGCCTTCTGGGTCGGGGAGTTCGCCAACAGCTTCGTCCTTGCCCGGATGAAGGTATGGACCGGCGGGAGGCTGCTGTGGACCCGCACGATCGGCTCCACGATCGTCGGCCAGGGGCTCGATAGCCTGATCTTCTATCCGCTGGCCTTCTATGGCCTCGCCGGCTGGCCGCCCGAACAGTTGATGCAGGTCGTCCTCTCGCAGTGGGCGATCAAGACGGCCTGGGAAGCGGCGCTGACGCCGGTCACCTACGTTGTGGTGGGCGCTCTCAAGCGGCGCGAGGGCGTGGAGGTGTTCGATGAGGGCACCGATTTCTCGCCCTTCGGACGGTCTGGCCGGTAGCGCGCAAAGGAAAAGGGCCAGACCTCGCGGTCCGGCCCTTCCTCCCCCTCCAACCGGTCAAGCGATCAGAAGCTCACCCCGGCCGCGATGCCGTAGCGCCGCGGTTCGAGCGTGAAGATGTTCGTGTAGTTGCCCGAAGAAGCATCGGTCACATACAGGCCCGTTACCGAGTCTGAATCGAAGATGTTCTGCACGAAGGCGCGTACGAACCACTTGTCGTCCGGTCCGTTCAACTGGATCTGCGCGTTTGCCTGAGTAAACGGCGCAATCCGGTTGACGCTGCCGTTGAAGACGTTGCCGTACTGCGTGCCCGTCATCGAGACGTCGAACCGCGGGACCAGCGTCATCGAGTTCATGAACTCGTAGGTGTACTGGACACCTAGCGAAGCCTTGAACTCGGGAGCCTGGGGCAACTTGTTGCCCTTCAGGTTTACCTCGACGCCCGGGCTGAGAACGTCGATGCCCGCGGGGGCAAACGCTTCGAGCTGTTCGCAGATGCTGAACGCCCCGGTCGATGCAATTCCCGAGTTGTCCGGGAACGCCGTGGGCGCCCGCAGACCGATCAGCGAGTTGAAGTACGCCACGAAGCCGTTGGTAGCGGCCTTCGACGGACCGGTCACCGCGCACAGCGCGCCGTTCGTGATGTCCTTGATGATCACCGCGTTCGGATCGCCGCCGCCCGGATCGCGCGGATTGGCGAAGAACTGGTCACCGGCAACCTCGGCATTGAGGTAGCTCAGACCCATGTTGATCAGCCAGTTATCCGAAGGCCGGATGATCGATTCCAGCTCGACGCCCCAGATGTTGGCATCGATCGTGTCGTTGACAGAGGTCCGGGCGATGATGCGGCTGAGCTGCAGGCTCGAATACTTATAGTAGAATCCGGTCAGGTTGACCTGCAGCCTTCCGTTCAGGAACGTGTTCTTCGAACCGATCTCGAACGCGTCGATCTTTTCCGGCCCGAAGCTGTCGGGCACCGCGAAGATCGGCGAGAGCGGGGGGTTGATGCCGCCGGACTTGTAGCCCCGCGAGTACGAGGCGTAGAGCAGGTTGTTCGGCGTCATCTGGAAGTCGAGCACAGCCCGCCCGGTAACCTTGTCGAACCCTACGTTCCTGATCGAGTAATCCTGCAGGCCCGGGGTGCCCGGGTCGGCGTCATATGGATCGCCCAAGGTCACGTTCGGATAATAAGGACTGGAGAAGGGATCTCCATCGTTGCTGTAGGGGTTGAAGAAAGCCGCCAAGGTAGTGCGGGCTTTGATGTACTTCTTGTCGTTGTTGTACCGCAGACCTGCGGTGAGCTTGAGACGATCGGAGATGTCGAAATAAACTTCACCGAAGATACCGTAGCTCTTCAGCGTGAACGACGGTGAGTTATTACGGTAGAACGAAGTGGCAAAATAGCCCGGCGGCAGGTTGTTCGCCGGGTCGGCGTCAAGCACCGATCCGAGGCCGGTGAACGACCCCAGCAGACCGGTGACGTAATCGATCCCGAAGGCGTTGACGTAATAGTCGACATCCTTTGCCTTCGAATTGGCATAGATGGCGCCGACGAGGAAATTGAGCGGTCCGTCGAAGTCGCTCGAGAGGATGGCTTCAGCAGACCATGAAGTGCCCTTGCCATTCGAACGGTCGAATGCGCCCGGCGTGTCCCCGCAGATCGAATATCCCTCGAACGCACCAAGATTGTCAGCTCGCGTATCCGAAGTGCACAGCTGGCCGGCAGGCCCATTGGGAATGATTCCGGCCGCGAGTGGTGCGAAGTACGACGCGATGGCAGGACCAACGAGGTTCGGGTTCGCGAACACACTCAACTGGTTGAGCGCGCCCTGCAGGACGCTGCGATTCTGGATCCCGAGATAATAATCTTCGCGCGAATCGACCTCGGTCTCCTGGTACATGCCTGTCAGCGACAGGTTCATGTTACCGAAGCCCTGGTCCAGGTGCGCCTGCAGCTGGAGTTCGTCGGCGAAGTATTCCGGCGTGAACTGCGTTCCCACGCGGCGGACATCCTTCGGCTCGACATAACCCGAAAATGCGTCCGGTCCGTAGAGGCTGCTCGCGCCGAAGCCTGCCGCGCTGGGGCCAATGAAGATATTCAGGAATTCTTGCGACCCGAGGGTGCCCACGAACGTCGAATTGAAGTTCGTTTTCTCGAAGTTGCGGGTCGCATTGAGGCATCCCAGGACGCCGGTGGGATCGCGCTGGCACAGCTGCTTCTGAATGCGCATGCGGTTATCGCGTTCATGGAAGTAATAGCCCATCAGATCGAGGGTCGTGGTGGGCGTCGGCTCCCAACGGATCGAACCGCGGACCGCGTACATGTCGCGGTCGTCGATCCGGGTGTTGTTGAAGGTATTGAATGTGTAGCCGTCGCGGTTGAGGTAGAAGCCGGCCACCCGCACGCCCAGCGTCTCGCCGATCGGCAGGTTGATCATGGCCTTCGCCTTGATCGAATTGTAGTTGCCGTATTCGGCTTCGCCCTTGGCGTGGAAACCGGTGAGGTCGGGCTTCGCGGTAACGATATTGACCACGCCCGCGGTCGCGTTGCGGCCGAACAGGGTGCCTTGCGGTCCGCGCAGCACCTCGATCCGTTCAAGGTCAAAGTACTCGGTTTCGAACAGACGGGTCCCGAAGACGGGCGAGCCGTTGACGTGAATTGCCGTGGCCGAGTCGCACGTAGTGCCCACGCACAAGTCGCCGATGCCGCGAATGGTGAAGCTGGCAGCGGTGAAGTTGCCCTTCGTGAAAGACACGTTCGGCAGGGTGAGCTGAAGGTCGGAAGCGTTGTCGATCTGCTGCGCTTCGAGGGCTTCCTCGCTGAAGGCGCTGACCGCGATCGGGACGTTCTGCAGCGCTTCCGCGCGACGCTGCGCGGTGACGACGATGACGTTGCCGCTCTCGACGGGGCCAGGCCGCTCGGTCTGATCCGGCGGACTTTCGGGCGACGTGTCCTGCGCCTGGACTGGGAATGCGACCACGGTCGCGCAGATGCCCGCAAGCAGGGCGGCCTTAACCCTCATAAGTCCTCTCCTCGATCGGGCCGTCTGTAATCGCGGCCTCTATCGAGAGCGAAGCTAATGCAATTTCCGGTATGCTGGCAATAGGCAGCATTGCAGTATGCCACCGCCCGCTACCACGAAACTTTCTTGCCCTACGGCCTGGAACCGCGGGCGGGGCGTTTACGCTACGGAAATCGTTGCGAGGAATTGGGGGTGGCGCGAATGCAACAGGGGTGACGCAATCGCCCCGTCAGTCGATGAGCGTCTCGCTCGGGGCGATGGCGGTGATCCCGCGCCTTCCCTCGCCATCGCGGCCAAGCTGGACGACCACGTCGATCACGCTCGCAGCATAGGCGATGGTGTCGTGCCGGGAGAGGCCGATGCCGGTCTGCATGACCATGAGCGCAAGCTGGTCCAGCGCGCCGCGCAGGCTGTTCGCATGGATGGTCGAGAAACTCCCCGGATGGCCGGTGTTGATGGCGCGCAGGAAGCTCACGCTTTCGGCCCCGCGCAGTTCGCCCAGCACGATCCGGTCGGGCCGCAGGCGCAGCGCTGCCTGGAGAAGCTCGTTGGGGGTCACCTTGGCCTCGCCCAGCTCGCCCTTCACCGCGACCAGGCCGACGC
This sequence comes from Tsuneonella deserti, assembly GCF_014644315.1. NCBI lineage: Bacteria > Pseudomonadati > Pseudomonadota > Alphaproteobacteria > Sphingomonadales > Erythrobacteraceae > Tsuneonella > Tsuneonella deserti. The sequence continues at coordinate 2,126,927 of NZ_BMKL01000001.1, forward strand.
CGTTCTCGCCTGGCAGTTTCAGTTCGGGAGTATCCTCCACCAGGATGACGCGCTCGTGGCCGGGGATTTCCCCCAGCATGGCATTGAGGAAAGTCGTCTTGCCGGTGCTGGTGCCGCCCGAGATCAGGATCGTCTTGCGCTGCCGGATGGTCTCGCGAAGGTAGGCGATCGGCTCCGCCTGCGGATCCGGCAGATCGGGCGAAGCGGCGCTGGCAAGGGGCCCCGCGTCGTAGGCATCGAGCGGCAGGTCGAGCCGCCGGTGGCGGCGGATCGCCATCGCCCAGTGCTTGCGCGCCGCCGGCGGGCCGCAGAACTGAACTCGCGCGCCGTCTGGCAACGTGGCGCCGAGCAGCGGATGCTCGCGGTTGATGCCCTGGTGGCTGACCCGCGCCACCTGCTCGGCCAGCCGCTGGACGAGCCGGTCGTCGATCCCCGGCGCGGCGATGCGCTGCATCCCCGGCTCGGCAGCGTCCTCGATCCACACCTCCCCCGGTCGGTTGACGATGATCTCGGTCACCGTGTCGCGCGCCAGCCACTCCTCGAACGGAGCGAGATAGGCATCGAGATAGACGCTGCGCTCGCCCGTGCCGGCCTGCGGCAGGGGATGCACCTCCGCTGTCACCTCACTTGACCGCGGAGACTTGGCTGAAATCGAGGTCGCGCGCGGTGAACACGCGGATCGGTTCGCCCTGGCGCACGCGCACCGTTGGCCCGATCTGCCCGTCCTGCTGGAGCGCCGTGCTCGCCGCGCTCGCCCCGCCGCCCAGGACGACCGAAGCGCCGCCGGTCGCCAGGCCGCCGATCACCGACAGCAGCATCGCCGAACCGAAACGCTTGAAGAAGTGCGTGTTGACGCTGCCCGCCAGTCCCGTCGTCCCGTCGAAACCGACTGCCGGCGAGGCGATGTTGACCGAGGCGCCATCCGGGCGGATCAGCCGCGTCCAGATGACGTAGGCGCGCTTCTGGCCGCCCTGCAGGCCCGACTGGTACTGCCCGATCAGGCGACTCGAGCGCGGCACCAGCACGCGCGTGCCATCGAAGCTGCGCACGTCCTGGCTCACGACGGCCCGCACGAAGCCCGGGACGTCGGTGTTGATCGCGGTTTCGAGCACGGCGGGGATCAGCGTGCCCTGGGTCACCGTGGTCTGCGGATTGACCATAGCTTTTGCCTGCGCCGTGCCGCCGCCGACTCCGCCCACACGGCTGGCGAAATCACCCGCGTTGGCGGTGACGGCCTCTCCCGGCGCGACCACGCCCTCCCCAGCCGGCTGGGCGAGATTGCCCGCGTCGAACACCACGGTCGGGTTGGCGTAGGGATTGGCCGCCGGCATCGGCTGGCTTCCCGGCATCATCGACAGCACCGGCTGCGGCGCGGGGTCGCTGCGCGGCATCCCGGCGGGCTGCGGCTGAGCGACCGGCGGCACAACCGTCACCGCCTGGGCGGGTACGGCGACCGGCTGCACAATCGCCGGCCGCTGGTCCGCGGTGTCCTCGGTCTTGCCGGTCCGCGCCGCGTTCATCGACCACAGAGTAACCGCGCCAAGCAGGCCGATAACGGCCACGCCGGCCGCCAGTCCGAGACCATCGGACCTGCCCTTGCGCTGGGTGACCGCCGGAAAGGCATTGCGGCTGGCGAGATCGATGATTTCGGCCGTCTCGCCTTCGCGCGGATCGATGTCGTTGGCGACCGGGGCGCCGGCGTTTTTCGCGGGCAGGCGCATGGCTAGGCGCATCTCTACTTCTCCCCGAATGGCTGGCTGTCGCTGCGCGCAAGCGCTGCCGCCGGCATTTGCTTGACCGGTCCGCCGTTGGTCAATGTCGCAACGTCCTTTCCGGAACGCAGCACGATTTCGCGCGGCACCCCGTCCACCACGATGACATCCCCGCGCACGGTGAAGTTGACCGGCCCTTCGGTGCCAGCCGTGTCCTTGATAAGGATCGCCGGCACCGGGCTGCCCGCCGGCCACGCGAGGAAGGTGGCGGTCCCGTCGTCATAGGTGCGCGCGGGCAGGAGCTTGCGGTCGCCCTTCCCCGCCCATGCGAAATTGAGCGCAGCCGGATCGGTCACCGCCTCGGGTTCCGAAGCGGCAGCGATTTCCTCGGCGGTGGCCGCGCCGGCGGCCGCCACCTGGGGCTTGGGCTCGTCCGGATAATTGAAGCGCAGCACGTAGAGCGGCCGGGCGCTGGCGCTCGCGACCAGGTCGAACAGGTATGTGCGCCGGTCCGTCACCACCGTCATGTTGGTGGCCGCAGTGGGGGCCAGCGGCTTCACGAACAGCAGGTTGGCGCGCTTGTTCGGCGTCACCTGCCACGCTTGGGAATCGCCGATCGCGACGTTCTCGATGTGCTCGTCCTCGGCGAACTCGATGGTCGCCTGGACCTTTGTCCTCCCCTCGATCCGGACGACCTTTCCGGGATCGTAGAACTTCTCGACGATGCGCGCGTCGTCGGCGAAAGCCGGCACGGCCAGTGTGGGGGCTGCAAGCGCTAGGACAGACAGCGCGGGGATCAGCGCACGGCTCATTTCACTTTCTCCGAAAGACGCGGCGCGGGGGTGCGGAACCGGCTGCCAATGCCCCGCGCGCGTGAGGCGGTGGAGGGCGCGAGCGGCGTTGCCTGTAGGCCGGCACCCGTCACCTCGCGCGAGATCACGCGGGTGTCCCGGCCGCCCGCGCCAACCGCGCCGGCATCGTTGGCCGGGGGCGCGACTGCAAAAGATGACACCGGGATGCGGCGCTCTTGCGCGGCGGCCGGCGGGGCGGCGGCCACCTGGCCGACGGGGACGACACTGGCCGGTGCAGCAGCGAAGCCCGGAACGTTCCGCTCCCACTTCTCCGGCGCGAGGCCGAACACCCGCCAGCCACCGACCATCGTCGCGGAAACCTTCAGGACCATGACCATCAGCGCCATGTGCACCGCGCCCACAAGGAAGAACGCCATCGCCGCCTGCGGATCGACCTGGCCCGGCATCTGCGTGAGCGCAGCCAGAATCGGCACCGCGAGTTCCAGCATCACGCTACCGCCAATTACTGCGAACAACGGCACCAGCGCCAGCATGACGAGCCCTTTGAGCCAGCCGGTAAACAGGCCGCGAGTGCCCGGGAACAGGGCCATGACCACGAACACGGGACCGATCGCCACCAGCACGGCGAGCGCAATGCGCGCGGTCACGAGTACGCCTACCGTCCCCAGCAGCAGCAACATGGCACCCAGCCACATCATCCCTTCGGGCGAGAAGGCCGAAATGTCCTTGCCCGCCCCCTGGCCGGAACCGGTCTGCTGGCTTGCCTGCTGGAGCGCCTGGAACACCACGTCGATCTTCTGCGCGAATACCTGGGTGGCGGATTCGCGCGTGCCCGTGACGATCCCCGCGATCCAGTCGGGGCCGCCGACGGCGAGGTTCCACACCATCGTGCTGTAGGCAATCCAGCTGGTGACGAAGGTCAGCACCAACCCGATCGTCATCATCCGCGGAGTGACCGAGCGCACGCTCAGGCTGGCGCGGCCAAGCATCAGGTTGACCGCGAACCAGCCGACCACCAGCGTCAGCAGGATGGTCAGCGATGTCACCAGCGCGCCCCCGGGAGCGAACAGGCGCGCGAACGCCGAGGTCATCGTTTCGCCGGCAACGCAGTCGACCGCCTGCAGCGCGGCAGCCACGCCGTTGCCGACGGACTGCGCGACCTGGTCGCAGGCCGCGCTCATTCGGCCGCGAGCCGGAAGGGCTCGTCGCCGCTTCCGCCATCCTCGATAGCCGGGCCGCCCGGCCAGGCGTGGCCGGTGATTGCCGGGAACCAGTCGGCCGGATTGTCGCCCACCGCTTCGCGCAGCAGGTCGAGCCGACGCACGGTGCTTTCGCGGCCCGACAGCACGCTGAGCACTTCGGGCGCGCCGGACAGGTCGAGCCGGACCACCACGCTTGCGTCCGGCTGGCGGATCAGGAACGCGCGGCTGTGCGCGGGGAGCGAGCGGATCAGCGCCAGCTCGTGACCGCTGAGGCCGAACCCGTCGCAATAATCCTCTGCCCGCGCCCGGGCGTTGGGCATGAAGATCATCGTCGCGGTCTGCTCGACCAGCGCGGTGGCGATGCGGCTTTCGAGCGCATCGCGCGCCGACTGGGTGGCGAAGCCGACCAGCGCGTTGCGCTTGCGCAGGGTCTTGAGCCAGTCGCGGATGCGGGCGGCGAACACCTCGTCGTCGAGCGCCTTCCAGCCCTCGTCGATCAGGATCATCGTCGGCTTGCCGTCGAGCCGCTCCTCGATCCGGTGGAACAGGTACATCATCGTCGGCGTGCGCAGCCGCGGGTTCTCGAGCAGCGCGGTCATGTCGAAGCCGAGCACCCGCGCGCCGAGATCGAGCCGGTCCTCGGCATTGTCGAACAGCCAGGAATGCTCGCCGCCCGAAATCCACGCCGAGAGGCGGTCGGCAAGGTCACCCGGCTGCGGCCGCCGCGCGCCCGACAGCAGCTCGCGGAAATGCTTGAGGCGGCGCAGCGAAGCGTCGTTGGCGTAGGCCGCATCGACCGCCCCGGCGATCGTCGCCAGCTCCTCCGGCCCTTCGGCCTTGAGCAGCACCCCGAGCCAGTCGCGCAGGAACGCCCGGTTGGTCGCGGTATCGGGCAGCGCGAGCGGGTTGAAACCGGTCGGCAAGCCGCTGGCGATCCGGTCGTATCGCCCGCCGATGCCGCGGATGAACAGCTCCGCGCCGCGGTCCTTGTCGAACAGGATGGTGCGCGGGGAAAATTTCTGAGCCTGCGCGGCGAGGAAGTTCATCACCACCGTCTTGCCCGAACCCGACGGCCCGATGACGGTGAAGTTGCCGAGATCGCCCGAATGGAAGTTGAAGAAGAACGGGGTGCTGCTGGTGGTCTGCAGCAGCGTGACCGCCTCGCCCCAGTGGTTGCCCTCGGCCTGGCCGAGCGCCATGCCGTGCAAGGATCCGAAGCTCGCCATGTTGGCGCTCGAGATCATCGCGCGGCGAGCGATATAGGCCTCGTTGCCGGGGAACTGGCCCCAGAACGCGGGTTCCAGGTTGGTGTCCTCGCGCACCACGATCGCGCCGGTATCGGCCAGCGCCGCGGCACAGGCGGCGGTGGCTTCGTCGAGCGCGGGCAAGGTCTTCTCACGCACCAGCACGGTCAGGTGATGATCGCCGAAGCCAACCGCGCCATTGCCCAGCGCATCGCGCGCGGCGAGCATGTCCATCCGCTCGGCCATCGCCTCCTCGTCGGCCGATTTCAGCCGCCGGATGGCAAGGTCCATCCGCTCGCGCGCGGTGGTGCGTTCGGACGGGGCGTAGCTCTCCGACACGATCATTTCGAACGGCTGGCGCAGCAGTCCGTCGAGCAGGCCGGGGCTGGTCGCCTCGGGATAGTCCTTGAGGCTGAGGATCGCCGCGAAGTCGGGCTCGCCGCTGCCGCGCAGCTCCATCGCATCGAGCCCGAAGCTGGCGCGGCGATAGGGCAGCATCTGGCCGATGTCGGTTTCATGCGCCGGCCGCCGCACGGGACGCATCTCGCCGTTGTAGAGCGCGCTCAGCAGCTCCAGGATCTCGTTGTTGGTGCCCCCGCTCGGCCCCTGGTAATCGTCGAGCAGCGCAGCGTTGTAGGCTTGCAGCGAAGCGACGAGGCCGGTCGCGGCGGCTTTCAGCGCGCGAATGTCCTTCGGGTCGGCCTCGACCTCGCGTTGACCCTTCCGGCTCCACATCTTGCTCGCCTTTTCGGCGAGGCCCGCCTTGCCCCGCGCGGGGCGGCGGATGAGGGTGACGAACTGGTCGTTGACGAACAGCGATCCGCTGCCAAGCCGCTCCTTCCAGCGCCGGTCGATATGCGCGCTGAGCGGATCGGGGAATTGCGCCTCGAGCTCGATCTCGACGCGCCGCCGGATGACGTGGTGGTACAGCACGAACCGCGCGTCGAGCGTCGAGCGCAACATCACCTCGCGCGTCGCCGCGTGATGGTTGAGCGCGTCCGAATCCTCGGTCTCGAACAGCAGGCCGGGCACCTGCAGCGCGGTCATCACGCTGCCATCGCGCAGCAGCACGGTGCTGCCATCGATCAGGCGGGCATAGGGCAGGCGGTCGCCGGCGCGGGCTTCCTTCGCGCTCCAGGCGGCGGCTCCGATCCACTTGCTCATGGCCGTTCGTCCAAAGTGCGACCCATTGCCATCATGCCGCGTAGCTGTTGCAGTTCCAGCGCTTCCAGTTGGGCACGCGCGGGCATTTGCTGACCTTGGTCAGCCACAGGTCGAAGATGCGCGGTTCGCGCAGGCAGGCGAAGTAGCCGATCGCGTGCAGAACGATGGGCACGGGCACGATCCAGAAGCTCTTGGTCATCAGGAACAGTTCGGACGACACGAACAGCCAGACGATGATGAAATAGTTGAGCGTGACCCCGGCGAACATCTGCGGCCTGGTCAGCGCGCGGTGAACGGGATGACGCACAAGCTCCACCGCTCAGACTCCCGCCGCCGCGCCCTGGATGCCGGCCACGATCGAGGCCGCGCCGAACAGGATGAACACGCCGATGATCACGGTCGCGCCGAAGCGCCAGTTGAGCCGGCCCGTCAGCATCATGAAGCCCACCGCGGCTACCGCCATCACCGCCACCGCGGTGGCGACGTTGCCGAGCAGTGTCCCTTGCAGCCAGCCCAGTGCGGCGACGATCGGGCCCGAGCCCTGCGGATCGGCGGCTTGCGCGAACGCAGCGCTCGATGAGACACCGAACAGCAGCGGAAACAGGCGAATTAAGCGCTTCATTGACTACTTCTTGTTCCTTGGTTGAGCAGGCCGCGAATGGTCGGACAGCCGTCCCATGATCGCGGCGACATATCCTTGCGTTTCGCGGATGCGCGGAACTCCCCCGGCGGCGATAACTCGCCCGGGCCCCGCGTTGTAGGCCGCCAGCGCCTTTTCGATGTCGCCGTCGAACCGGTCGAGCTGTTCCCGCAGGTAACGCGCGCCCCCTTCTAGATTGGCGAACGGATCGGCCGCATCGACACCGAGATAGCGCGCCGTTCCAGGCATCAGCTGCGCCAGCCCGCGAGCCCCCACCGGCGAAACCGCGTTCGCGCGCCAGCGGCTTTCCTGCCAGACGAGCGCCTCGATCAGCGTGGGGCTGAGGTCGAACCGGCGGGCCAGCTCGGCGACTTTGGCGCCATAGATGGCGGGCACCACCCCCGCCTGCCGCGCGGCATCGGCTATCGCTTCGGCGGGGACCGCGAAGTCGGACGACAATTCGATGATGTCCCTTGCCGCCGGATTCTGGGCAGCGGGCGCCTGGGCCAACGTTCCCGAAAGCCAGCGCGCACCGTCGGGACCGATTTCCATCACGTCGGCATGAGCAGGGGCCGCCGCGCACAGCGCCGCAAGCGTGACCAGCCCTCCCACTCGCGCGAGAATCATCCCGAACTCCATTCCCTCACCGTGTCTTACACCAAGAGAGCCCCCGGCGACACACCTGTGAGCGCGCATCCCGGTCCGGCGCGGATCGCAAGATCATGAAGTCGCCAGACGACCGAAGAACCTATGCGCGAAGCTCACGCGCATAGAACCAGCCGATGCCGATGAGGCTGAAGCCCAGCGCCATGAACGACGCGACCCGGCCAAGCCCCTCCAGCCCCGCCGCATCGATGAGGAACACCTTGAAGACCGCGACGACCATCAGCACCAGCGAACCGATCCTCCAGCTCCTTTCACCCGATCGCGCGCCCCACAGGAGGAAGCCGATCGCGAGCACTATCCCGGTCAGCGAGCGCAGCAGGTCCTCCCCCTGGCCGACCGGCGTGCCGACAAGGATCGTGCCGGAAAAGCACTGGCGCAGCTCGCTGATGGCAAGAAGCGCGGTGACCAGCATGAGGGCCGCATCGACGGTCCAGCGAAGGTGAGCTTCCCCGCGTGCTGCCAGCCGTCGGAGAAGAAGAAGCGCGGCGATACCTACCGCGTAGGATGGCAAGAGAGCATTCAGGATCGGAACCGCGCCCACCGCCTGCGGCGCCCATAGCGGGTTGTGCAACGCGAGCGAGAACCACGCGAAGTGAGCCGCCGCCGCAAGCGCGATCGCGCAAGCGACCCTCGGCCAGCCGCGCAACATCGCCAGCCAGGCAGCGGCCACGAGCAACGCCACCCATCCCGCGCGCTCCATCGCCCCGGTTGAAACGAAGTCACTGCCAGCCACCGAGGCGAATCCCGCCCGGTACGCGATATGCGCCGCGACGCCCGACGCGACCCCCAGCGCGGCGAGGGTAGGGATTTTCCGAAACGCGGTTATTCTCCAGGCCACGAACCCCAGCGCGGTCACCCCCGGCAGCAGCCGCCGCACCACCTCCCCAAGACCGGGCATGTCTGTTGCCGCGGCCGGCACGCCGGCGAGAGCCATCGCGTTCATCGAGGTCCAGCCAAGCACCGGCTCAGCGCCCCAGAGCGCGCAAACGGCCAGCAGCGTAGCGATCGCGCCGGCCAGCGTGGCAGCGCGCCAGGCCAGCAGCACGGCCATCGCCGCGGCGGTCCAGGCAAGCATCGTTTCCGGCAAGAACTGAACGAGCGCGCCATAGCCCAGCAGCGCGGCGACCGCCTCATCGGCCCTTGTCCACCGACTGCCAAGGGAACCCGAACGGGATGCAAGGGCGACGGCCGCGGCGGCCAGGCAGGCAAGCGCGAAAAGAGCGAGCGCCATTGCCGGATCGGGCCGCTCCGGCAAAATTACGCCGAAGTGCCAGAGCGCGGTCGCCGCAACACCGAGGGCAAACCCGCCCGGCTGCGCAAGATCGAGTGCGCGTCCATTGCCTCGCGCGATTTGCGCCAGCGGCACTCCGGCGAAGATTGCCGCCAGCGCCGCGCAAACAAACGAGAACCCTTGTCCCGACGGTTCGGTCCACGCGAACAGCAGGGCAATGGCGATCACGGCGGCGACAGCGCTGCCTTCCCGCACGGCAGGCGCCCGCCACCCGAACCAGGCGAGGGCCGCGCCCAGCATGAGGTAGAGCGACCATTCGAGCGTTCCGAACCCGCCCTGTCGAACCAGCAGGGCAAGCTGTACTGCGGCGAGCGCGGCTGCTCCCACACGGACCGCCCAATGCGGTTTGTCATCCGGTCCGCGCGAAAGCGCCGGCAGCACGGCGCCCAGGATCACGAGATAGATGCCGACAACCGCCAGATCGGAGGGCCGCACCGTCCCGCCCAGCACGAGCAGCGCGCCCCACCCCAGCCCTCCCGCGAGTGCTGCGATGCCGAGCCAGGCGCGGTCCTGCCGCCTTCCGGTTAGCGAGAGCCCCGCCGTCACCAGCGCCAGATAGAGCGTCAGCAGAGGCACGTTGGGCTGCTCGCTCCCGACCAGCGCAGGGGCCGCGAAGCCTCCCACCAGCCCCAGCACCGCGCTGGGCAGGCCGAACCGGTACGACAGCCCGATCGCCGCCCCGGTGACGGCCGCAAGCCCGAGAAAAGCGAGGGTCGTGCCGATCAGGCCATAGGCGCTGCCTGCCAGGTAGAACGCAGCATACAGTGTCGCGAGGCCGGCGCCGGCGAGGGCCTGCGACACCCGGGGATCGGCGATCCGGTCGCGCCACCGGTAGGCGGTTTCAGCACCCGCGATAAGCACGATTCCGAACAGCCCTGCCAGCACCACGCGGACCAGAGGGGTGAGCAGGCCCGCGTCGATGGACCAACGGACGAGGAAAAAGTCCGCCACCGCGAGGGTCACCCCTCCGGCCCAGATCGGCAGCATCCGCCCGAAGAGATCCTCGAAATCGAGCGCCGGGCGCCAACGGGCCGCGCCAGCGGCCAACCGCCTGATCGGCGCATTGTCGGTTCGGCGGGGTTGAACCTGCGCCTCCCCGGCCGCGCCCGGTGCGGATTCCGCCGGTAATGGGCGGGAGGGCGGACCACGGCGAAGTGCCGCGACCTCTCCTTCGAGGCGTTCGACCCGGCGCCACAGCCAGGCAATGGCGCCGACCAGGAAAATGAGGGTGATCAAGGTCATCGCGGAAACACGGTTCACTCCCGGGCGAGATTATTCAAGGCTTGCCGGAACCGAATCCCCCCGCGAAACACTACGGTCAGGACATGGTGGACGATGTCACCCGATACCCCCTGACGGGGCGCTTTCTGATGGGCCGCACCCGTCACGCCATGCGCGAGCGCGAGAAAGAGCTGCTCGAGTCCTCGATAACCGAAGTCGCCGAGTACGATCGTTCCCACCTGGTTCTGGTGCGGGGCGAACTGGCCGAACGAAGCACCTTGCTGATCGAAGGCTACATGCTTCGCACCATCGAGGAGCACGGCCGCCGCTACATTGTCGGGTTTCATGTCCCTGGCGATTTCGTCGATCTTCACGCCTACGCGCTCAAACGGCTCGACCACGACATCGTCACCCTCGGTCCGGCGAAGGTAGGCATCGTGCCGCACGAGCGGATCGGCCATATTCACGAAAACGAGCCCCATCTTTCGCGGCTCTTCTGGTTCTCGACATTGCTCGATGCGGCAATCCAGCGGCAGTGGACGCTCAAGCTGGAACAGCTCAAGGCAAGCCGCCGGGTTGCCCACCGGTTCTCGGAAGTCTGGCGAAGGCTCGAAATGGTCGGCCTGGCTCGCTCCAATGGTTTTCGCACTCCGCTGAACCAGACGGACCTCGCAGACATGTGCGGCACCACGTCCATCCACATGAACCGCGCTCTGTCCGAGCTGCGCCGCGAAGACGTGGTCGAGTTCCGCCGCGGCCTCGTGATCGCGCGGGACCGTTCGCGGCTCGAAAGCTTCGGGGATTTCAATCCCGACTATCTCTATGGCGGCGGGCCCCTGGGCGTTCAGCACGAACTCGACGGAACCGACTGAGCGCATCCGGCTTGGCTGTGGCTGAAACGAGCCGCCGGGCGGTTGCAGAGCGTCAGATCGCTCCCGGCAGCATCCGCCGTCCAAGCTCGATAGCGCCGCGGATCCCGGCATCATCTCCCAGAGCAGGCGGAACGATGTACTCCCTAAGTCCGGGGTCAAGCGCCGGGTGCCGGACGTAGCCCGCCAACCGCTCCTCGGTCATCCGGCGGATCGCATCGATCAGCCCCGGCGCCTTGCTTACTCCTCCACCGAAGATCAGCCGCTCCGGCATATGGAGAAGGATCAGCGTCACGGCGAAACTCGCCAGATATCCCGCGATGATCTCGGCCTCCCTCCGCCCCAACCGGTCGAGGCTGGCGCCCCAGCGGGCAATGATCGCGGGGCCGCTGGCGAGGCCTTCGAGGCAATCGCCGTGAAGCCGGCATATTCCCTCGAAGTCGTCGCCAGCCTCCCGCCGTATGGGCACGTGCCCCGCCTCGTAATGGCCGATGCCTCCCATTGATTGGCCTTTGCGCAGGACGCCGGTGCCCACTCCGGTGCCGACGGTCGTGTAGGCAAGCGTGAATGCTCGCCGCCCCGCCCCCGACAGCCACTCACCGAGCGCGGCGGCGTTTACGTCGGTATCGACCGCCAGAGGCACGCCGAAACCGGCGAGGGCCTGCGGATAGGACGCCCCCGGCCAACCTTGCTTGGGCGTGGTCGTGATCGTGCCCCAGTTTGCAGCCGCATGATCGAGCGCGAGCGGTCCGAAGCTGCCGATCCCGAAAGCGCCGATCTTTCCGTGAGTTGCTTCCGCCTCTCGAAAGAAGTCCGCCATAGCCCCAAAAGTGTTGTCCGGCTGCTGGGTCGGAATGCGCCGGTGCGCCAGGATCGCGCCGCTTTCGTCAGCCAGCGCGAGGACGAACTTGGTTCCGCCGGCTTCGACAGCGCCGATCAGGCGTCCAGCGGCGGTGCCGCCGCTCATTCGCCCATCGCCGTGACGACGATTTCGCGCCGGTGGCCACGGGTGCGATGCTCGGCCAGGAAGACGCCTTGCCAGGTGCCGAGCAAGATCCGGTTCGACGAAAAGGGGATCGTCAGCGCGCTGCCGGTGAGCATCGCCTTGATGTGCGCGGGCATGTCGTCGGGCCCTTCCTCGTCGTGCTCGTAGCGGCCTTCCTCAGGTGCGAGCCGGTCGAGCCAGCGAAGCAGGTCCCGCTGCACGGCGATGCTGGCGTTCTCGCTGATCAGCAGCCCTGCGCTGGTGTGCCGGCAGAACAGCGTCAGCACGCCCTTGAGCAAGCGCGACCGGGCAAGCCAGACCGATAGCTCGCTGGTGATGTCCGTCAGCCCCCGGCCGGCGGTTTCGAACCGCAATATGTCTTGCGCGACGCTCACGTTTCGCCGGCGGCCGCCAGCGTGCGGCGCGCGGCCTTGAGGTGGGGGATGTCGAACATCTTGCCGTCGATCCCGACGGTCCCGGCGTCCGGCTGCGCGGCGAAGGCCGCCACCACGCGGCGTGCAAAGGAGACTTCCTCGTCACTCGGGGTAAAACCCTCGTTGATCGGCCCGACTTGCGCCGGGTGAATGGCCAGTCGTCCGGAAAAGCCCTCGCCGCGCGCCTGGCGGCTGCTGGCGAGAAGTCCCTGCTCGTCGCGGAAATCGGCATGGAGGGTCTCGATCGCGGGAACCCCGGCCGCGTGCGCGGCCATCAAGGTGAGCGAGCGCACGAGGCGATATGTGAACAGCCACTCACCGTCCGGCCCACGATTGCCGGTCGCGCCGAGGGCCGCCGCCAGGTCTTCCGCGCCCCACGTCAGGCCGCGCAGCCTCGCAAGCCCGGCCGAAGCATACTCGCCGAGTCGGAACGGAGCGATCGCGGTTTCAGTCGCGACCGGGATGATGCCGATGGAGCCGGGCCTGACGCCATGAGCCAACTCCATGTGATCGAGCAGGCTGGATACTCTGGCCACGTCCTCCGGCCCATTGGGCTTGGGCTGCATGATGCCGTGCGGCTGGGCGGGGACCATCGCCGCAATATCGGCTTCGGCCAGGCCGCTCTCGAGCGGATTGATGCGCACCCACAGCTCGGGAGCGTCCGGAGCATTCCTGTCGAAGGTGCTCACGAAGTCGGCGACACGCTTGCGCGCCGCCAGCTTGTTGGCTGGTGCGACCGCGTCCTCCAGGTCGAGGATTACCGCGTCCGCGCCGCAGCCTGCCACCTTGGACAGCTTCTTGTCGCTGTCGCCGGGAATGAACAGCAGGGAACGCAAGGTGCGGCTCATGAGGGCTTCTTTCGCTGAAGCCCGCTGCGCTTGCATGTCGCGACCAGCTTGCCGTCCTGGTTGTAGGCGCGGTGCGAGAAAGTGACGATGCCCGCCTCGGGCCGCGACTTGCTTTCCCGCAATTCGAGCACTTCTGTCTCGATGCGCAGGGTATCGCCGATGAACACGGGCGCGGGAAAGCGCACTTCGTCCCAGCCGAGATTGGCCACAGCCGTGCCCAACGTGGTGTCGCCCACCGATACGCCGACCATCAGCGAAAGGGTGAAGCAGGAGTTTACCAGCACCCGGCCGTAATCGCTGTTCTTCATGTATTCGGCATCGAGATGCAGCGCGGCCGGATTGTGGCTCAGCGTCGTGAACAGCAGGTTGTCGGTTTCGGTCACCGTGCGGCGGATCGGGTGATCGAAAGTCTGTCCAACAGTGAGTTCGTCGAACCACAGGCCCGGCATCGGCATCTCCCTTTTGTCAGCCGACTAGCGCGGAGCAGCCCGGAATGACAGAGGAAGCCGAAACCAGTCCGCCACCCCATCCGTTCGAGATTCTGCCATGCCCATAGCCATTTCCGCCAGCTTCGATTTCCAACTCGACAGTCCGACCGACATCATCCTCCAGTTCGAAGCTGCGGCCATTCCCGAGCAGACAATCCTGTCCTGCAATACGAACGTCACGGCGGAGGATTGCGCGCGGGTTCCGGCCCATGATGCCATCGGCGAACGCGTGCTGTTCGAGGCGGAAGGGCGCGTGGATGTCTCCTACGAGGCGCTCGTCCAAGTGAACCGGATGGTGCCGGACCTGTCTGCGCTGGACCAGCTGCCGCCTCACGACCTGCCGGGCGAGACACTCGATTACCTGCTGGACTCGCGGTACTGTCCCGCGGACCGTTTCCAGCCGTTCGTGGAGGATGAGTTCGGCGGCACTTCGGGGGGCCAGCGCGTACTCGCCATCCATGACTGGATCGGCCGGCATTTCTCCTATGAGCCGGGCAGCAGCACCTCGACCACCACCGCACTCGACAGCTTCGTCGAGCGGCGGGGGATTTGCCGCGACTATGCCCACGTGCTGATCACGCTGGCGCGCGCCTCCACCATCCCCGCGCGCTATGTCTCCTGCTTCGCGCCTGGAGTTAACCCGCCGGATTTTCACGCAGTCGCCGAAGTCTTCCTGGCCGACCAGCAAACCCCTGGCGGAGGAGCCTGGTACATTGTCGACGCGACCGGAATGGCAGACCCGCGCGAGACGGTGAAGATCGGAGTTGGCCGCGACGCTGCCGACGTCAGTTTCCTGACCAGCTTCGGGCAGGCGCATTTCGGCGGCAAGCAGGTGACCGTCACGCGCCAGGCAGGTTAATCTTTCGCAGCGCGCCGTCCCGGCGGGGGACGCACGGCCAGTGCGGGTGGAACGCGGCGGGAGGGTGCCGCATAGACAGGCCATGGACGCGATGATCAAATGGATCGGCGGCGCAACGGCAGCCATAGCGCTCGGCCTTGCAGGCGCTGCTTTTTTCACTGGAGCATGGTCGCCTGCCCCTGCCCGCGCCCCCGGGGCTCCCTACGCCGAAACCGCCTCCTCCCCGTCCCTTGTCGATTCAAGGCCGGCAACGAAAACTGCCACGCCAGCCGCCGCCGCTCCGTTTACCGTGAAGCGCATCCTGCCCATCGCAGGACCGATCAAGTACGGCGAATGGCATTGGGATGAGGCAGGCATTCCCGATGGCCCGATCGTGATGACTGTCGACCTCGATGCGCGGGTTCTCTCGGTGTTCAAAGGTGGCTACGAGATCGGCGCCGCGACGGTGCTGGTGGGCACTGACGAATATCCGACCCCGCTTGGAACCTTTCCCATCCTCGCCAAGCAGCGCCACAACAAGTCGGAGAAATACGGCGGGGCGCCGATGCCTTGGTCCATGTTCCTCACCAGTGACGGGGTCGCCATCCACGGTGGCCACGTGGTGGAGAATGGCTATGCCAGCCACGGCTGCATCTCCGCTCCGGACGAATTCGTCTCCCGCATCTTCGCGATCGCGAGGCCCGGGGACAAGGTCATCGTCACGCGCGGCGAGACGATGAAACTGGGCGATCCGATCGTCTGATCTCAGGCGCGGCGCGGCGGCTCCCGCTCGAACCGCCAGGCATCGAGCTGGGCCGTTTCATCAGCACGGTGCCGCGCTCGCCGGGCGATTACTCCGCCCAGTGACGCATGTCCGTCGCTGCGGAGTTGCGCAATCATGCGGGCCACTGCCGATCGCGGTACGTTCGCGCCGTGTTCGCGCAGGATGCCGGCCACCAGTTCAAGCTCGATGAGCGAGGAGTGACCACTGAGGAGCCACGTGACCTCGCCCTCGCGGACGATCGCCTTGCAGGCTGCTTGCGCCACCGCTTCCTCCACCGCGCTCTCGGCCTCCTGCAGGTGGGCCGCGCTGCGCGCGATTGCCAGCGGGTCGAGCCAAGGCAGCGCGGACAGCGCCTGCCGAACCCGCACCCGGTCGAAGCGCTCGTCTTCGTTGGACGGGTCCGACACGGGATCCATTCCTGCGGAAGAAACGATCCGGGCAAGTTCTTCGCGGCGCCAGTTCAGCAGCGGGCGGACGACAAGAAACCTCGTCGAGGGATCGCAGGCTTCCATGACCGCCCGCTCCCTGATCCCCGCAAGTCCCGCCAAGCCACTGCCCCGATTGAGCCGCATAAGCATCGTCTCGGCCTGGTCGTCCGCGTGATGGGCGGTTGCGAATACGCCGGCGCCGCGGCTTCCGAAGGACCGGCACAGCGCCTCGTAACGGGCATCCCGGGCCCTATGCTGCAGGTTGCCGGACGCGAGGATGACCCGAACCGTCTCGTGCGGGACCCCGATCGCCTCGCAGATGCCGGCGACCTTGCGGGCTTCCGCTGCCGCCTCGAAACGCAGGCCATGATCGATGGTCGCGGCGATTACGCGTTCGGGCAGCGCGGCGTGGGCCAGCAGGAGTAGCGCGAGGCTGTCGGGGCCTCCGGAAACCGCCACTCCGAAGCGCCCGCCTTCGCCTGCTTCGGGCCAAAGGCGCAGCAGCCCGGTGCGAAAGCGCGCGATCAGTTCAGGCGCGAGCGCCGTATCAATTGCATTTCACCTTGGCGCGGTCGGCATTGTACTGGCTCTTGAGCCGGCCAGTCGCGACAGCGGGATAAGTCTCGCTGAACTCGGCAAGAGCGATGCAGGCGCGCTTTGTGTCCTTCTGCACGATCATCGCCTCGGCAAGAAAGAGCAGGCTGTCGGGCGCGCGCGCACCCTGCTTGTCGGCCTGGTAGTTCTTGAGGAACCACGGAGCCGCCTCGGCCGGCTTGCCGCCATCCAGATAGGCGCGGCCCAGCAGGTTGCGGCCATAACTGATCTGCGCATGCCTTGGGTACTTCTCGACATAGAGGCTGAGCTGCTGCTGCGCCTCGGGGAAGAACCCGGCATCCCACAGGCGGAAGCCGTAATCGTATTCGTCCTTGCCCGGATCGTCCGTCTGAGGTTTGGCAATCGCCTGGACCGCGGCGAGACGCTGAGCGGTGGGCCCGGCCGGCTTGGCGGCCGGCGGCGTCGAAGCCGAAGTGCCGGTGGTGGCCGATGCCGGAATCGGCGCGGGACGGGACGCGCCGCCAGTCATCGCGGAAAGATTGGCCTCCGGGGCCAGGGGCTTGGGGGTGGCTGCAGTCGCCGCGGCGCCGGAAGTGACTTCGAGCGCGCCGAGACGGGTTCCGAGCTGGGCGATCGCGTTGGTGTTTTCCTCGGTCTGGGAAGTCAGGCGCGCAAGCTGGCTCTCGAGCGCATCGAGGCGGGCGAGAATGTCCGTCACCGCGGTGGTCGATGGACGCGCCGCGCCGGTCGACGCCGGCTGGGCGGCGGTCACTTCGGGTTCGAAGTACTTGCCGTCACTGCCGGGAAAGACCTTGCGCTGCAGCGCGCGGATTTCCGTTTCGGCCTTCCGCAACCGCGCTTCGGTCGAGTTGTCCTGCGCGTTCGCCGGAATGGCGGCAACGGCCATTGCGAGGACCGCCAACGGAGCGGCGATCGCACGATTCACAGTGATCCTCATCGAATTCTTCCCGTCACAACAAGACCGGCTCAAGCCTTTCGCCTTCACCGGACGAACTGTGCATGAACGCGGTGTATCTGGTTAACGCGCGCCTGCCGACCTTGTCGAGCCATCAGCAGGGCAAATCAGGGGAAAGCAGGACGTCACGTGCCTGTGGGAACCGTCTCGTCGGTCAGCCCCGGCTTTCCCGTCTCGCGTGCGAGCAACGCCTCGGCGGTGACCGGCACGTCCTTCATGACGCCCTCGCTCTCCGCGAGCTTGGGGACCGGCTTCCCGCCGACCGTGATCGTCAGCGCGTCCGGGCGTCCGGTCCACACCTTGGGGCCGGTCGCATCGGCGGGAACGGTATAGCTTTCCCCCTTTGCCATCTGCTTCTGCATCAGCTGGGTACCGGCTCCATCGTAGAACTTGACCCAGACCCCGTCCTCGAGCGCCGTGAACACTACCGGCCCCGTGGCCGAGGCAACCGGCGCGGCGGGCCTCGTGACGCGAGCGGCCTGCCCCGGCACCCCGCGCTGTTCATCGAGCAGGGAGCCGGGGCCCGAGCCGGGTGACAGGATAGTGTTATAGAACACCACCCCGCCCGTGATCAGCAGGATCAGGGCGAACAGGCTGAAAAGCGCCAGGCCGCGCGAGGGGATTCGAGCGGGATCGCCGGGCTCGAAGGCTGCCGCGCGGTAGCGGTCGCTGCCCTCGCTCGCCGCCAGCTCGGCGCGCACTTCATCGGCGGTCGCCCGTTCGTCCAGGCCGACCGCGCGCGCATAAGTCCTCGCGAAGCCGGTGGCATAGGTCTTCGCGGGCAACGCGGCGAAATCACCCTTCTCGATCAGGAGCAGGTGGCGCTCTGGAATGCGCGTCTCGGCGACCAGCTGCTCGATCGTCATGCCTGCCTTCTCGCGTGCTTCGCGGAGGCGATCGCCGATGCCAAGCAGCGGCAGTTGTCCGTCGAGCGGACCCGTGTTCTCTTCCATCTAGCGTCCCGAAATTTCGACCCGATGCCCCCTGCGACGCCAAAACGCTCAGGTGCGATCTGTCAAGCACGCCGACACCTTCTGTTCGTGCGGGCAGCGACGAAGCGCGCCTGCCGCGCGGCGAACTCAATCGGTATCGATGCCTTGGGCCTCTGCCCATGCCTGCAGTTCGCTGCGGAGGCTGGCGGTGGGGGATGACAGAAGCTGCTTCATGATCGCGGTAATCTGGGAAAGATCGACCTTGCGAACCAGTTCCTTGATCGGCCCGACCGCCACGGGGGTGATCGAGAAGCGGCGGAACCCCAGTCCGAGCAGCGCCAGCGCCTCCAGCCTGCGTCCGCCCATCTCTCCGCAGATGCCAAGGTCCACCCCGGATCCCGCGGTGGCCTGGGTGACCCGGGCCAGGAACCGCAGGATGGCGGGGCTGAGCCAGTCATACCGTTCGGCGAGCTTGGGATTGGCGCGGTCGGCCGCGAACAGGAACTGCGTGAGATCGTTCGTGCCGACCGACAGGAAACTGATCTTGGGCAGCAGGATATCGAGCGTTTCGGCCAGCGCGGGCACCTCCAGCATCGCGCCGTACCGGATTGCCTCGGGAAGCAGCTTCTTCTGGCTCTTGAGATATGCGAGCTGCCGATCGAACACTGCCTTGGCGGCGTCGAACTCCCACGGCTCGGACACCATGGGGAACATGACGTAAAGGGATTTGCCCGCGCTCGCTTCCAGCAGCGCGCGGGCTTGTGCCTTGAGCAATCCTTCTCGCTCGAGAGCGAGGCGGAGGGCTCGCCAGCCCATCGCCGGGTTCTCGTCGAATTCGCTCTGGGCCGAATCCAGGTAAGGCACGGCCTTGTCGCCACCGATATCGACCGTGCGGAAAATGACAGGACGGTCTCCCGCAGCGTCCAGCACGTCACGGTAGAGCCGGGTCTGGCGCTCGCGTGCGGGCATGGTGGCCGAGACGAGGAATTGAAACTCCGTACGGAACAGGCCGATGCCGTCGGCGCCAACCAGCGCCAGGTTTGCGATATCGTCGCGCAGGCCGGCGTTCATCATCACCTGAATGCGCGTGCCGTCGCGCGTGAACGGCTCGATGTCGCGCATCTCGGCATAGGCGGCCTGCCGCTGGCGCGAGAGGGCGAAGCGCTCCCGGAAGATGTCCACCGTCTGCTGGACCGGCCGGAAATGGGCCACTCCCTTGTCGGCATCGAGAAGCACCTCGTCACCTTCGGTGACTACCCCGCGCAGGCCTCGCACCCGGCCGAGCACAGGCACGCCCATCGCGCGAGCGACGATGACCACGTGCGCGGTGAGCGATCCTTCCTCCAGAACCACGCCCTTCAACCGCCGCCGATCGTATTCGAGCAGTTCTGCCGGCCCGAGATTGCGGGCGATGAGGATGGTGTCGCGTTTCAACCCCTGGGTCGCCGCGGTGCCGAGCTGGCCCGAGACGATCCGCAGCAGCCGGTTCGAAAGGTCCTCCAGATCGTGCATCCGGTCAGCCAGCAGCGGGTCGTCGATCTCACGCATCCGCATCCGGGTGCG
This sequence comes from Tsuneonella deserti, assembly GCF_014644315.1. NCBI lineage: Bacteria > Pseudomonadati > Pseudomonadota > Alphaproteobacteria > Sphingomonadales > Erythrobacteraceae > Tsuneonella > Tsuneonella deserti. The sequence continues at coordinate 2,146,579 of NZ_BMKL01000001.1, forward strand.
CTGCTGGACCCGCTCGATCGCCGCTTCTGCCGTGAGGCCGGAATCGATCGCCTCGTTGATCCGGCGGCTCCAGCCTTCGTCGTAGGCGAACATCTTGTATGTCTGGAGGATATCGTCGTGCTCGCCGCCAACACCGAATTCGGCCTGGCTTGCCATGACGTCGATCTGGTCGCGCATCTTGTCGAAAGCGCGATAGACCCGCTGGCGTTCTGCCTCGATATCATCGGCCACGACCTGGTCGATATGCACGCGCGGCTGGTGGTACACGGCATGGCCACCGGCGATGCCCTTGACGAGGGTAAGACCCTGAACTGTCAGCGGTCCGGTGGCAGCTTCCCCGAGCGTGCCCGCTTCCTCGTCTACCAGGCCGGCATGAGCGATGAGCTCGGAGAGGACCATCGCCACCGTTTGCAGCGCCTCGATCTCGACGTCCTCGTAGCGGCGGGGATCGGAATGCTGGACGCACAGCGTGCCCACCGCCCGCTCGCGGTAGACGATCGGAACGCCGGCGAAGGAGTGAAACTTGTCCTCCCCCGTCTCCGGGCGGTAAGCGAAATCCGGGTGCGCGGCCGCTTCGGCCAGATTCAGCGTCTCGATCCGTTCGGCGATAATGCCGGTGAGACCCTCGCCAATTGCAAGCCGGGTGACGTGAACCGCCTCCTGCTCGAGCCCGCGGGTCGCGAACAGCTCAAGCATCCCTTCCCGCAGGAGATAGATCGAGCACACCTCGCTATGAAGTGTCTCCCCGATGATCTCGACCACCCGGTCCAGCTTGCCCTGCGGATGCAGGCGCGAAGCCATGACCTCGTGCAGCTGATTGAGGATCTGGCGGGCGGCGGCGGCGGCTGACATCGGTCCGGGGGACTACAGCAACGGCGCCGCTATGGGAATTCGCTCGATGTGTGAATTTGCCGGCCCGATCAAATGGCGCGCCCGGTGACTCGCTCACCAGCCGCCGAAGCGCGCCATCCCTCCCGTCGTCAACTGGGTGATCTTCTGCGAACCCAGGTCGTTGCCGACCCTTAAATCTGGTTCAGCTCCTCCTTGATGCGGAGCTTGGCCCGCTTGAGCCGCTGGATCGTCCCCGTGTCAGGCACCGGCCGGCCCATTTCCTCGCGCAGCCTGGCATCGAGGCCGGCATGCTTGGTCTGGAGTGCGCTGGTGTGGGACGAAGACAGCATTGCGTGTTCTCCTCTGCGGGTTGCGACCCTTTTGTGAGGCGACTCGCGTCCACGCGGGCCGTCGAGCCGCACAGCCATGATAGAACCACATCAATCAGGTATTGCGAAGCCCCGCGATGGGCCTAAGCGACCAACCGCGCAGTGGCGCGCGACGAGCCGATTTCCAGCGGGAGATCGCGCTCGAGGCAGCATCGGGTGGGGACGAGGTGACCGAACAGGAGCTAAAAAAGCTGCTCGCTTCGCTCAGGACCGAGCATCGCGATCTCGACGCGGCGATCGACGCGCTGAGCGGAACGGGATCGACCGACCAGCTCCAGATAGCGCGTCTGAAAAAGCGCAAGCTGCGCCTCAAGGACCAGATCGCCATGGTCGAAGACCAGCTACTGCCCGACATCATAGCGTGAATCTGGAGTAAAAGCGTACCATCCAGGGACACCCCGAAATCGATTCGGGATTGTCTGGCACGAATTCTGGCGGCGCGGACTCTGCGGGGGTAGCGCAGCAGAACGATGGTCATCACGAGCAACCTGAACAAGCCCATCATCGAGGCTCTGTATTGCGAGGCCCTGGTTCTCGCCGACGAAGTTCGCGCCGCCTTCGATCTTGCCCCGCCGCGTTGCGGACATGAGGATCTGGTTCGCATCGCATTGTCGGTCGAAGGGTTGCGAACGACCACGCGCATGATGCACCTGCTCGCATGGTTGCTGAACCAGCGCGCCTTCTTCGCGGGCGAGCTTTCCGAATTCCAACTTCGCCGGCACGGCGTGTTGCCGCCCGATCGCCCGTCTGATCCGGAGCAAATGGAACTGCTGGAGCCTGAAACCCGCGTGCTCATCGGTGAGACGGAGGCACTGCACGGCCGCGTCGCCCGGCTCGATGCAGCCTGGCGCGAAGGCTTTACAGTCCAGCCCGTCGGGGTGCAGCGCCTGCAAGAGCGCCTGAACCGCGCGCTGGGCTCCTTCTAGACCGCTTCCAGCGCGCGCTGCCAACGCGCCAACCGCTCGCTCCTGGCGGCATCATCCATATTTGGCGTGAAAGTGCGCAGCGGCCCGCGCATTGCTGCCAGCGCCTCGTCGAGGCTCGCGAAGACCCCGGCACCTACCGCCGCCAGGATCGCCGCTCCCAGCGCGGTGGTCTCGACCATATCGGGCCGCTCGACCGTCAGGTCGAGAACATCCGCGAGGTCCTGCGCCATCCAGTCGTTCGCGCTCATGCCTCCGTCGATCCGCAGACGCTGCCACGGCGCCCCGTCGGCAGCGAATGCGAGGGCAAGATCCTGCGTCTGATGCGCCATGGCCTCAAGAGCGGCGCGAGCGATCTGCGCCCGTCCGCTGGCAAAGCTGAGTCCGCTTATCGTGGCGCGGGCATCCGCCCGCCAATGGGGCGCGCCGAGCCCGGAGAGCGCGGGGACGATCGTGACCCCGCCACTGTCCGCGACCGAGCGGGCGAGGGCTTCGGTTTCGGCCGCGCTCGAAATAACTCCAAGAGAATCCCGCAGCCACTGCACGAGGCTGCCGGCCACGAACACAGACCCTTCGAGCGCGTAAGTGCGCTGTCCACCATTTTGCATGAGTATCGTGCCGAGCAGGCGGTGCGCGGACCTGGGAACCGTCCGTCCCATGTTGGTCAGCACGAACGCGCCCGTCCCGTAGGTCGCTTTGGTCTCTCCATGCGCGAAGCAGCCCTGTCCGATGGTCGCCGCCTGTTGGTCACCGGCCAGCCCCGTTATGGGCGTCGTGCCGCCGAGAGCGCGGGTCGCCGCAAGCAAACCGTGAGTGTCCACCACCCGGGGGAGGGCCCCGCGCGGCACTCCGAACAGCTCGCACAGGCCCTCGTCGAACTGGGCACCGGGCAGAGCGAGCAACTGCGTGCGGCTGGCGTTGGAGGCGTCGGTAAGGTGCTCTCCTTCAGACAACTTCCACACCAGCCAGCTTTCGACCGTCCCCAGCGCCAGCCTTCCGGCCTCGGCCGCCGAGCGGACCTGGCCTTCGTTATCCAGCAGCCAGCGCATCTTGCTGGCCGAGAAATAAGGATCGAGCAGCAGACCGGTCTTTTGCTGCACCGCCTCCTCGTGACCTTCGTCCTTGAGCAGATTGCAGAAATCGGCCGTTCGCCGGTCCTGCCAGACGATCGCGCGGGCCAGCGGCTCGCCGCTCTGGCGGTCCCACGCGACCACTGTCTCGCGCTGATTGGCGATGCCGAGCGCGGCAATGCCGGAAGTCCCGATTTCGCCGGCGACCTGCTGGGCGCACGCCAGCGTGAGGCGCCAGATTTCCTGTGCGTCGTGCTCTACCCATCCGGGACGCGGGTAATGTTGGGTCAGTGGACGCTGCGCCACCGCGGCTACCCTGCCCTTCAGGTCGAAGGCGATCGCCCTGGTCGAAGTCGTACCGGAATCGAGAACAAGGACGTGATCGGACATGCGTATCTCCCGAGCGTGACATGCGCAGCGCCCCGCTCCATATGCAAGATCATGGCAGGCCCTCCTCCCAAGCCCTGGCCGACCGGCCTTACCGAACAGCTCGAGCCGCTGGTGCGCCGCGTGCTCGCGCCAAACCCATCGCCCTACACCTACACCGGCACGCAGACTTACATCGTGGGCAGCGAGGACCGGGTCGCGGTGATCGATCCGGGACCGGACGATCCTTCGCACCTCGATGCACTGGCGCGCGCGATCGGCGACGCGCAGATCGCGGCGATCATGTGCACGCACACACACCGCGACCATTCGCCCGCCGCCGCTCCGCTGGCAGAGCGGACGGGAGCGCCGATCGTGGGCTGCGCGCCGCTGGTGCTCGATGATAGCGGCCCGCGCGCCGACGCCTCGTTCGACCGTGGCTATTCGCCCGACCGGGTGCTGCTCGACGGGGAAGGAATGACCGGCCCGGGCTGGACGCTCACCGCGGTGCACACGCCTGGGCACACCTCGAACCATCTATGCTTCGCGCTGGAGGAAAGCGGTGCGCTGTTCACCGGCGACCACGTGATGGGCTGGTCCACCAGCGTCATCGTCCCGCCCGATGGCGACATGAGCGCCTACATGGCCAGCCTCGACAGGCTCTATGGCCGCGCCGACCGGGTCTATTACCCCGCCCACGGGGCGCAGATCGACAACCCGCGCCAGCTCGTTCGCGGCATGATCGGCCACCGCCGGCAGCGGGAGAACCAGATAATCCGTCTGTTGGCCGAGTACGGGCCGGCGAGCGCGGCCGATTTCGTGCCCCGGATGTACAAGGGCCTCGACCCCCGTCTGTCCGGTGCCGCCGAGATGAGCGTGACCGCTCACCTCGTCGATCTGGAACGGCGCGGCATGGTGACCCGTTCGGAAGACATATGGACCGGACAATGAATACCGAGCGGGAGGCGCTCGACGTGCGCCAGCCCGTCGTCGACGAGCGGCCCCTTGCCCGCATCCAGGCGGTGCCGTGGATGATCGTGATCGTGCTGCTGGCCGCGGTCGCCTGGCTCGGCTGGCGCGCGTTCTTCTATAACGAGGAGGGTGATCCCGTCGGCAGCGCCATGCTGGCGTTCGAGAAGCAGAACTCGCTGAACGTCTTCTCAAGCCGGTTCGAGATCGTCGCCGAAAGCGAGAACGCGCAAGGCGTGCTCGGGATCGACATTCTCAAGAGCCGGCAGGCGACGATCATCCCGGCAACGGTCACCTACCGCCTCGATCTCGGCAACATGGACCGCGACGCTTTCGCGTGGGACGACCGCAGCCAGACGCTGAACGTCGTGCTGCCTCCCTTGCGCATATCGCGCCCCAACCTCGACGAAGCGCAGGCGCGGGTGTTTACCGAGGGCAACTGGGTAACCGCCAACGCCCAGCGCAGCCTCTCGCGCAACAACTCGCTGCAGGCCGAGCGCAAGGCCGCGGTGTTCGCGAAAAACCCGCAAGTACTGGGCCTTGCCAAAAACGCCGCGAAGGAGGCGGTGCGCCAGAACCTCGCCATCCCGCTGCAGGTCGCTGGATACGAGAACGCGAAAGTATCGGTGCGTTTCGAAGGCGAGCGCCCACCCGCCGATTGAACCGGCGGCGCTGATGGCGTAAATCGCCGCTGGGTCGCGGAAGGGGGAAACTTCCGATGGCCACGCTAGCTGCACCGTTCGACCACGATGAGCCTGCCCGGCAGGAGCGCTTCTTCGCGGGCCTCGCCATATTCATGGCGCTGGTGATCGTCGCAGGCTTCCTGACCAATCTCCTCATGGGCCGATCGACTTTCGCATCCCCGCTCCGGGTGCACTTCCACGCGATCGCGTTCATGGGATGGACCACCATCTTCGTCCTGCAAAGCTGGCTCGCGACGCACGGACCGCTCGCACTTCACCGCAAGCTCGGCTGGATCGCGGTTGCATGGATGGGCCTGATGATCGCTGCCGGTCTGATGGTGATCGTCGCCGGCTTGCGCGAGGGTACCGCGCCGTTCTTCTTCCAGCCGCAGCATTTCCTCATCGCCAATCCGCTGTCGATTCTGCTGTTCGTCGGCTTCACGCTGGCGGCAGTGCGGATGCGCCACCGGACCGACTGGCACGCGCGTCTGCACATCGGCGGGATGACGATGATCATGGGGCCCGGCTTCGGCCGCCTGCTGCCGATGCCGCTCCTCATCCCGTACGCGTTTCAGGCCGCGGCCGGCGCGTCGGTGATCTTCCCGCTCATCGGGATGGCGCGCGACCTGAGGCGCTCGGGCAAGGTTCACCCGGCATGGTGGTTCTGCCTGGCCGGGCTCGCGGTGCTGATCGCGCTGCCTGGGCTGCTCGCACCAACGAAGTTTGGCGACTCGCTGTATCGTGCCGTGACGGCAGGTTCGCCGGGCGCATCGGTGCCAGGCATGGCTTTCGCGCCGCCACCGCCTGATGGTGCACAGAGGCCGCGCCGGCCGAGTTGAGCGGCGATCTTTCCTACATGCACGTTTTCTGCCTTACCCTCGGGGATGAAGACTTATCCCCGCACCACTCGCCCTAGAGCCCGCCATCCGCGCGTGCCCGCTTTCGTGCCTGTCCCCCAGCGCGTCCGGCACGACGGGTGGACTCCCGAACGACAGGCGCGCTTCCTCGCCGCGCTGGCGGTGACACGCTCGGTCTCCGCGGCCGCAAGGACAGTGGGAATGGCCCGCGAGACGGCCTATCGCCTGCGAACGAAGCGCGGCGCCGAAAGCTTCGCGCGTGCCTGGGACCAGGTTCTCGGTCGCGCCTCGGCAAATCGGAAGGTCTCACCCGAGGAGCGGGCCTTGCGCGCGATGGGCACCCTGATCCAGCCACGCGTCTTTCGCGGCAAATGCACCGGCATCGCGCAAAAAGCCGACAATTCCGCGCTTCTGGGGCACCTCGCCGATCTCGACCGGTCATGCGCGGCAGCCGACGGACCCGCCCGAAGGTCACAGAGTTTCGCGGGCAATCCGGCGGTCCACGCGGCGCCATTGCCCCGCCGCTCCCACCGCCCTATCTCGGCTCCGGGCGCACGTATTCTCGCGCCCGAGCGCGAAGGATTCCGATGACCGACCAGCCCCGCATCCCGCTCGCCGGCGCCGACCTGCTCGCCGAGATCGACCGCCTGCGCACGGAGCGCAACGCGGTGATCCTGGCGCATTATTACCAGAAGCCGGAAATCCAGGACATCGCCGACTTCGTGGGCGACAGCCTCGAACTCTCGCGCAAGGCGGCGGAGACCGACGCCGACGTGATCGCGTTCTGCGGGGTCAAGTTCATGGCCGATACCGCCAAGATTCTCTCCCCGCAGAAGATCGTCGTCCTGCCCGACATGGACGCCGGGTGCAGCCTGGAAGATTCCTGCCCTCCCGAGAAATTCCGGGCGTTCCGCGGGGCGCATCCCGATCACATCGCGCTCACCTACATCAACTCCTCGATCGAGGTGAAAGCACTGTCAGACGTGATCGTCACCAGCTCATCGGCGGAGACGATCATCAGCCAGATCCCGCCCGAGCAGAAGATCATCTTCGGGCCCGACCGGCACCTTGGCGGCTATCTCAGCCGCAAGTTCGGGCGCGAGATGCTGCTGTGGCCGGGCGTGTGCATCGTGCACGAGGCGTTCAGCGAAACCGAGCTCATGAAGCTGAAGGCTCAGCACCCCGATGCCCCGGTTGCCGCGCATCCCGAGTGCCCTCCGACGATCGTCGATCACGCCGATTACGTCGGCTCGACCAGCGGCATCCTCCAGTTTGCCAAGACTTTCCCCGGCGACACGCTGATCGTCGCGACCGAGCCGCACATCATCCACCAGATGGAACTCGCGCTGCCGGAGAAGACCTTCATCGGCGCCCCCGGCGCGGACGGAAACTGCAGCTGCAACATCTGCCCGTACATGGCGCTCAACACGATGGAGAAGCTCTACGCCGCGCTGCGCGACCTCGAACCCCGTATCGAGATCGAGGAAGGGCTGCGCCTCGCCGCCAAGAAGAGCCTCGACCGGATGCTGGAGATGGCGAGCGGAACGATCGGCAAGGGCGACCTGGGGGCGCGCCCGTGAAGCGCCTTTTCCCCGCCGCTGCTCTCGTTCTCCTCACCGCCTGCACCACCACTCCTCCGCCCGCGGCGGTGAGCGAGGCGGTCGATCCGTACTTGTGGCTCGAGGACATACACGGCGACCGCGCGCTGACGCAGGTCAAGCAGTGGAACGGGAGGACCCAAGCCGCACTCACCGCCGATCCCGCTTATGAACGCGACCGCGCGGAGGCACGCGCGATCCTCGACGATGAAAGCCAGATCGCCGAGCCCGGCCAGGTGTTCGGAGACCAGGTGACCAACCTGTGGCGCGACGCGCAGCATCCTCGCGGGTTGTGGCGACAGGCGAGTCTCGCCTCGTTCCTCGCTGGCAAGCCCGAATGGCAGACGCTGATCGACGTCGATGCGCTGGGCAAGGCGGAAGGCAAGAGCTGGGTCTGGCACGGCGCGGACTGTCTCGCGCCCGATTACAACCGCTGCCTCGTCTCGCTCAGCCCCGGCGGCAGCGACGCGGACGTGGTGCGCGAATGGGACCGGCGGACCAAGGCGTTCGTCCCCGGCGGCTTCATGGTTCCCGAAGCCAAGAGCGACGTCACCTGGCTCGACGCGGACACGCTTCTCGTCGGCACCGACTGGGGCGAAGGTGCAATGACAACGTCGGGCTATCCCCGCGTGGTCAAGCGCTGGAAGCGCGGCACTCCGCTTGCCAGCGCGGAGACGGTCAAGGAAGGCATCGCGACCGACATTTCGGTTGGCAGCTTCGCGATCATGGACGGTGATACCCGCCATGTCTTCGTGCGCCGCGGCACGAGCTTCTACGCGAGCGATACGTGGCTGATGCGACCGGACGGATCGCTGGTCGCCACCCCGGTGCCCGACACCGCCGACATCCAGGGCATCATCGGCGGCGAGCTGGTCGCTTTCCTCAACAAGCCCCTCGATGCGTTCCCGGCCGGCGCTGTCGTGTCCTGGCCGATGAGCGGCGTGATCGCCGGCAGCTCGCCCGCGCCGCGCCTCGTCTTCCAGCCGAGCGGAAAGCAGGCCGTGCAGGGCGTCGCCACGACCGACCACGCGATCTGGATCTCGCTGCTTGACGACGTGTCGGGCAAGCTCGTCGCGCTGACGCGGGACGGCAACGGGTGGCGCCAGCAATCGACCGCTCTTCCCGCGAACGCCACGGTGTCGATGGTCTCGGCCGACGACGCGCACGACACCGCCTTCGTCACCGTGCAGGGCTTCGTCGTTCCGCCGACGCTCTATGCCGTCGCGCTCGATGGCCAGGCGCGGGAGCTACAATCGCTTCCCGCCCGGTTCGATGCGCTCACGATCGATGTCGAGCAGCACTTCGCGACGTCCAGGGACGGGACGAAAATCCCCTACTTCATGGCGCGCAGGAAGGGTGCGAGCGCGCCCGCCGCCGCTCTCATCCATGCCTACGGCGGCTTCCGCAATCCGCAGCTGCCGACTTACCTCACCACCGAGCCTTACCGCGCGGGCCCGCTCGCCAAGTGGTGGGTCGAGGACGGGCAGGTCTATGTCCTCGCCAACATTCGCGGCGGCGGCGAGTACGGGCCGGCGTGGCACGAGGCAACCTTGCGCGAAAAGCACCAGAACGCGTTCGACGATCTTTATGCAGTCGCGGAGGATCTCGTCGCGCGCGGCCTCACCACCAAGGGGAAGATCGCCGTTTCGGGCCGTTCCAACGGCGGGCTTCTGGCAGGCGCCGCGATCACCCAGCGGCCCGACCTGTTCGGCGCGGCGATCATCGGCTCCCCGCTGCTCGACATGAAGCGCTACAGCCACCTGCTGGCAGGCGCTTCGTGGATGGAGGAGTATGGCAACCCCGACGTGCCGGGCGACTGGACATTCATCTCGAAATACTCGCCCTACCAGGCGGTGAAACCGGGTGTGAAATACCCGCCGGTGTTCTTCTACTCCTCGACCGAGGACGACCGCGTCCACCCCGGCCACGCGCGCAAGATGGCGGCCAAGCTGATCGACTACGGCAATCCGGTCTATTTCCACGAGTATCTGGAGGGCGGGCATTCCGTCGGCGCGGACCATGCGGAAGATGCAGTGCGCGCCGCCTTGCTCCACGCCTACCTCAAGCGCGTGCTGATCGAAGGGGACCGCTCGGCACCGTAAGGACAGGTCAGCCTTTGGACTTGGCCAGCACCAGTGCGACGCTCACCAGCGCCATGCCCGCGATGTCCGGCAGGCCGAGCGTCTCGCCAAATGCCATCCACCCCACCGCCGCGGCGATCGCGGGCTGGGTCAGCAGCGCCATGCCGATGATGAGCGGGGGGAAATGCTTGAGCGAGTACACGAGCAGACCCTGTCCAATTACCTGGCTCGATACCGCCAGGCCCACCACGGGAACCCAGCCCGCCGCCGTGCCCGGCAGGACCGGCTCCCCGAGCGCCAGCGCGATCGCGAGCAGCATCGGCGCGGCCGAGGCGCAAACCAGCGTGAGCACGCTCCACTGACCCATCGAGACCCGCGCAGATTGCGCCGGCAGGAGGTAAAAGACGTAGAAAATCCCGGCGAGCAGGCAGAAAAGGTCGCCCACCAGCGTAGCGGTCGAAATCTCGAGGCTGCGCCCCATGAGGATCGCCGCGCCGCCGAACGCCGCCGCCAGCGCGAGCACCTCGCGCCTGCTCGGCGCGCGGCGTAGCGCGATAAGCCCCCACACCATCAGGACGATGCTGCCGGAATTGCCGAACAGCGTCGAGTTGCCGAGCCGTGTGCGCTCGATGCCGATGTGCCAGCTCGCAAGATCGGCGGCGAAGAACGCTCCGGCCGCCAGCAGAAGAAGCACGGTCCTGCGGGTCGCGGCATTGGCTGCGCGCTCGCGCAGCGCCAGCAGCACAAATAGTGGCAGAGGCAGCAGCATGCGCCAGAAGCCTGCCGAGACCGGACCGGTATCGGCCAGGCGCACCAGCCACGGGCCGAGCGCGAGCGCGGCATTGCCGCCCATCAGCGCCGCGTAATGCGGCAGGCGGGGGGCCAAGTTTTTCTCCGCAACGGAGTCGGTTGCGCCGGTCATCGCCGCCCCCTAGCTCGGTTGCGAAACGAAACCAGCGAAAAGGACTTGCTGCCGATGCACGACGTCTTGTTCACGCCCATAGATCTGGGTGCCATCCGCGCAAAGAACCGCATCCTCATGGCCCCGCTCACCCGCGGCCGTTCGACCCAGCCCGGCTCGGTGCCCAACGAGATGATGGTGGAATACTATCGGCAGCGCGCGGGCGCGGGCCTCATCATCAGCGAAGCGACCGGGATCAGCGTCGAAGGGCTGGGCTGGCCGGCCGCGCCGGGCATCTGGAGCGATGAACAGGTCGAGGGCTGGAAGCCGATCACCGATGCCGTCCACGAGGCGGGCGGCAAGATCGTGCTGCAGCTGTGGCACATGGGTCGCCTCGTGCACCCCGACTTCCTCGGCGGCAACCCTCCGGTATCCGCCAGCGCGACATGCGCGCCCGGCCATGCGCACACTGCGAAAGGTCGGCAGGACTACCAACCCGCGCGCGAGCTGCCGAAGGAGGAGATTGCGCGCGTGGTCGCAGATTACCGTAAGGCGGGCGAGAACGCCAAGGCGGCCGGCTTCGATGGCGTGCAGCTCCACGGCGCCAACGGCTACCTCGTCGATCAATTCCTGCGCGATTCGACCAATCTGCGGACCGACGAGTATGGCGGCAGTCCGGAGAACCGCACGCGCTTCCTGCGCGAAGTGCTCACCGCGCTGATCGAGGTGTGGGGCGCGGACCGCGTTAGCGTGCGCCTGTCCCCGAACGGCGAAACGCAAGGGTGCGACGACAGCAACCCGGCCGCGACATTCGGCGCCGCCGCGCAGGTCTGCCAGGACCTCGGGCTCGGTTTCGTCGAACTGCGCCAGCCGGGGCCGGACGGCACTTTCGGGCAGACCGAAGTGCCCAAGCAGGACGGGGTGATCCGTTCGATCTACAAGGGTCCGCTCGTGCTCAATAGCGACTATACCGCGGCAAGCGCCGAGGCCGACGTCGCCAGCGGCAGGTGCGAGGCCATCGCCTTTGGCCGGCCTTACATCTCCAACCCCGACCTCGCCGAGCGCATTCGCGTGGGCGCGGAATGGGCTCCCAATGTCAACGTCCCTGCTAGCTGGTACCTGCCCGGTCCCGCGGGCTACATCGACTATCCGACCATGGAGCAGGAGTCGGCACAGGCGGCGGAGTAGAGACTACTCGGTGGCCTCCGCGGGGACGGCGGCGCCCGGTTCCGCCGCTGCCCCCGCAGCCGCCCGGGACGACGCGGGTCTGGCCTCGTCCTTCCTGTCGCGGACGGGAGTTCCGCTGGAAGCACCCTTTTCGTCCCTGCTCGCATCTCCGCTCGCCGGAGGGTTCTGCGATTGCACGGTCGCCAGCGGCAGCATGTCGTCGCTGATCGAACCGCCCAGGACCTGCCCGGCGGCGCTCTTGCGCTCCCCCGCGGCGTCCTTTTTTTCCCCATCGCAGCCAGACAGGGCGAACAGAAGGAGGACGGTGGTGAGGGCGGCAGAACGCATCAACGGAACTCGCATGGCTTGAGGCCCGCGAGGAAATCGCCGGCGCGGGCGAGCAATGCCGCATCGAAGGCCTCCGGCGCAAGGTCGATACCGAGCCTGGCCAGGCTCGTGACCCCGAATTCGGCGATCCCGCACGGGACGATGCCGCCGAAATGCGACAGGTCGGGCGCCAGGTTCACCGAGAAACCGTGCATCGTCACCCAGCGCCGCACCCGCACCCCGATCGCGCCGATCTTGGCTTCCGAGCCATCGATATCGCGGGTCCATATGCCGATCCGGCCCGGCGCGCGCCAGCTCTCGAGACCCACGTCGGCAAGAGTGTCGATCACCCAGCCTTCGAGCGCGTGGACGAAGGCGCGCACATCGCGGCCGCGCCGGTTCAGGTCGAGCAGCAGGTAGCCGATCCGCTGGCCGGGGCCATGGTAGGTGTAGCGCCCGCCCCGCCCGGCCTCGACCACCTCGAAGCGCCGATCAAGCAGCTCGTTTGTCGCGGCGCTGGTGCCGGCAGTGTAGACCGGCGGATGCTCGAGCAGCCAGACCAGCTCGCGCGCTTCGCCCGCTGCTATCGCCCGGTTGCGCGCCTCCATCTCCTCGAGCGCGTCGCGGTAGGGAACAGGCGCGTCGGCGATGCGCAATTCGATCTCGGCGGGCAGGAAGTCGGACATTGCCGATTGCGTGGGGTGCCGCGCGCCGGTTATCAAGCACTTCACGCGAGGCGGAAGGGAAACGACCAGATGAAATTCGACATGAGCGCCGCCTGGAGCGAGGCGATGCGCCTGGTCGCCGCGAACCGCCAGGTGGTGACAATCGTCGCGGGCGTTTTCTTCTTCCTCCCCTATCTCGCGTTTATGCTCGTGTTCGCGAACCAGATGGAGGCTCTCGAAGCGTCGCAGGCAGCCAGTCCCGATCCCGACGTGGTGGGGCAGGCGATGATGGGCTTTTACGGCGAAATCTGGTGGGCTGTTCTCCTGATCGCGGTGATCCAGGGCATCGGCATGCTGGGCCTTCTCACGCTTCTGACCGACCGCAGCCGTCCCACGGTGGGCGAAGCCCTCAAGACCGGGGCCCGGCTGGTGCTGCCTTACTTGGGCGCGCAGTTGCTGATCAGCGTCGTCTTCGGAATTCTGGTCCTGCTACCGATCGCAGTGGGAGCGGGCGTCTCGGTGGCGGCGGGCCTGCTGCTCGCCCTCGTCGCGGCCGTCCTGTTCCTCTACCTTTTCGTCAAGGTCATCCTGACGCCGGTGGTCATCGCGATTGAACGGCAGGCCAACCCTATCTCCGCGCTCGGCCGCTCATGGCAGCTGACCAAGGGCAATTCGCTGCGCATCTTCCTGTTCGTGTTCCTGCTATTCATCGCCGTCGCGATCGTCGGCGGTGTGTTCAGCATGATCGTGGGCATCGTGTTCGCGCTGGGCGGACCGCAGACGACGCTGCTCGGCCAGGCGGTGGCCTCGAGCCTTGTCAACGCCGTGTTCTACGTGATCTTCCTGGCCGTGCTCGCCGCGATCTATCGTCAGCTTTCCGGCTCTTCACCCCAGATGGTGCGCGAGACCCTCAACTGAAGGATCAGTCCTTCCAGCCCCAGAACAGGCGGCAGGGGAGCACGTTCAGTGCTTCGAAACCGCTGTCGATGCGGCGGAAGTGCTTCGCCATGAAATCGCGCGCGGCAGCCGAGAACTGGTAGACCAGGAACGCGCCGCCCGGCCGCAGAACGCGATGGGTGGCCGCGGCGATCTCCGGGCCCACGCCATCGGGCAGGGTGGAGAACGGCAGGCCCGACAGCACGTAGTCGGCATGATCGTAGCCGTGCGCGCGCACGATTTCCTCGACATCGGCCGCGCTGCCCAGCACCGGCTTGAACCGCCCGTCGGAAATCGTCCTGCGAAGATAATCGATGTACAGCGGGTTGGTGTCGATGACGATCAGTACCCCGTCGCGGCGCATCCGTTCAAGCACCGGGCGGCAGAACGTGCCCACTCCAGGCCCATATTCGACGAACACCTGGCATTCGTCCCACTTCACCGGCGCAAGCATCTTCTCGATCGTGAAGCGCGAGGACGGGATGATCGAACCGACCATTTTGGGGTGTTCGAGGAAGCCGCGGAAGAATACCCCCCACTGGCCGAAAAACCGGGCGACCCGCTGTCCAAACCGTTCAGGACGGCCGATCGCCATTTCGTTGGGGTTCGTCAAAGCTTCGCGCGCCCTGTCTGCAGCTCCCGCAAAGGAGCCCATTTTGGAGGCGCGGCACTGGCAGTTTCGCGAGCGCATTGCAAGCGCTTGCGGAGGCGGCTAGCCCACCTGCATGGCCGAGACCGACCCCCCGCCCACGATCGGTGAAGCATCGGCCAGGCCGATTTCGCGCGAGCGGCTGGTCCTGCTGTTCATGGTCATGCTGGTCACCGCGGCCGGAAACACGGCCATGCAGTCGGTCATGCCTTCGATCGGCACCGAGCTTGGCGTCGCCGACGTCTGGATCAGCCTGGCCTACACCTGGTCGGCCCTTTTATGGGTGATCTGCGCGCCGCTGTGGGCGCGGCGGTCGGACAGGCGGGGCCGCAAGGCGATGATGGCGCTGGGCCTGATCGGCTTCATCGCCAGCTTCGCACTATGTGGTGCAATCCTTTGGTTCGGCCTCAGGGGAGCCATTTCGGCGCTGGCGACGCTGCTGCTATTTGCCGCCGCGCGCAGCCTTTACGGCGGCTTCGGATCGGCGGCCCCGCCTGCCGTGCAAGCCTATGTCGCCAGCCGCACCCCGCGCTCGGAGCGCACACAGGCAATGGCTTTGATCGCCTCGAGCTTCGGTCTCGGGACGGTGATCGGCCCCGCTGTCGCGCCGCTCATGGTATTTCCGGCGACGGGACTGCCCGGCCCGTTTTTCGCGTTCGCGCTACTGGCCCTGGCCGTTCTCATCGCCCTGCGCATTTCACTCCCCAACGACGACCCGATGTTTCCGACCCGTAGCGAAGTGGTCGGCGCACCCTATGGCGCAAATTCCAACCCGCGTGTCGAGGACGACGAGGCGCGCGAGGAAAGCGAAAATGCGGTCGGCGGAGAGGACATTCCAAACCTGTCATGGCGCGACGAGCGGCTGCGGCCATGGCTGCTTGCCGGCCTGATCGGTGGGCACGCGCAGGCCGCCTTCCTCGGGATCGTGGGGTTCTTCATCCTCGACCGGCTTGGCCTCCGCGATACCCCGAACGAAGGTACCGGCCCCATCGGCCTGGTGCTGATGTGCGGCGCGATCGCCACCCTGTTGGCCCAGTGGGGCCTTATTCCGCGCCTGAAGCTCGGGCCGCGCAGTTCGACCCTGTGGGGCATGGCGCTGTCGATCGTCGGCGTCCTGGTGTTCGCAGTTTCGAACGAACTCCAGGCGATCGCACTGGGCATGGCGATCGCATCGCTCGGTTTCGGCCTTTATCGTCCGGGCTTTACTGCCGGCGCCTCACTCGCGGTATCGCGGGCCGAGCAGGGGCAGATCGGCGGCATCGTCGCTTCGGTCAACGGAGCCGCCTACGTGGTCGCAGCGCCGATCGGGGTGTGGCTCTATGGTCATCACGCCTGGATCGGCTTCGCGACCATCTGCGCGCTGTGTGCCGCGGTGTTCATACTGGGCTGGCAATCGCTCGCCCGCGACGAAGTGCTCGAGGGTCCTCGCCAGAGCTAAAGGATTTCCTCGACCTTTTCCGGCGGACGGCAGAGCCGCACGCCCTTTTGCGTCTCGACCAGCGGGCGCTCGATCAGCCGGGGCTCGGCGATCATGGCGTCGAGCACCGTATCATCGTCGGCCTGCGTCAGCCCGCGCTCTTCGGCGTCGGTCTTGAAAGTGCGCACCCCTTCGCGCGGAGCCATGCCGGCATCACGGTAGAGCTGCGCCAGCTTCTCGCGCGCCGGCGGGTTCTTCAAATACTCGACCACCGACAACTCGATTTCGGACCGCGCTTCGAGCAGCGCCAGCGTCGCACGTGATTTCCCGCACTCGGGATTGTGCCAGATCGTTGCCTTCATCTCATGCATCTCCTCGGTGCCGCCTTATCGAGCGTAGTCGGTTACGCCAATGCGCGCGATCGAAAGTTGTAATTGAGAATTAATCGCAATAGATGCTCGCCCACCATGACGATAATGATTCGCAAAAGGGCCTTCATGAACCTGTCCGACTTCCGCCGCACACTGCTGGTCGCCACCACATTCGCGACCAGCGCCCCGCTGCTGGCGGATGATGCAGGCCCGGGCGACTATCTTGCCGAGGGCATCCTCGTGGTGGGCCAACGCGATGGTTATGCCACCGATGACGGGTCGAGCGGAACGAAGACGCCCACCCCGCTTATCGACGTGCCGCAGACGGTCTCCACCATTACGGAGGACCAGATCGACGACCAGGCGATCACGCAGCTTGCCGATGCGCTGCGCTATGTGCCGGGAGTGTCGTTAAGCACCGGCGAGGGTCACCGCGATGCTATCTACATCCGCGGCCAGTCCAGTACGGCCGATTTCTACCTCGATGGCCTGCGCGACGATGCGCAGTACTACCGCCCGCTCTACAACGTCGACCGAGTGGAGGTGCTCAAGGGCGCGAACGCGCTCATCTTCGGGCGCGGTGGCGGCGGCGGGGTCATCAACCGCGTCAGCAAGGTGGCGGACCCGCTGCACCCCGCACTGACTCTCGATGGCGGGATCGACAGCTTCGGCGCCTTCTCCATTGCTCTCGACGCGAACCAGCCGCTGACCAACGGCGTCGGCGCGCGGATCAACGCGATCTATGAGGACATCGACAACAGCCGCGACTTCATGAGCGGGCGGTTCATCGGCATCTCACCCACCGTGACCGCAGAACTGAGCGAACGCACCCGCGTATCCGCGTTCTATACCTACGACGATGATGAGCGGACCACGGACCGGGGCGTACCATCGCTCAGTGGCGCGCCATTGACCGGCTTCGACAGGACCTTTTTCGGCGACCCGGATTTCAACCGCTCAACCAACGTGGCACACATTGCGCGGCTGCGCCTTGATCATGAATTCACTGACAGCCTCAGCGCCAATCTTACGGGCCAGTTCGCGGACTACGACAAGTTCTACGCCAACGTGACACCCAGCAGCACCGACGGCACCACCGTGACACTCGGCGGCTACAGCAGCCGGACCGACCGGCGCAACTGGATCGGCCAGGGCAACCTGGTGTGGACGGCGCAGACCGGGCCGGTGGGCCACACCGTGCTCGCGGGCTTCGAAGCGGGCGACCAGGAAACCATCGCGGACCGGGGCGAGGTTGGTTTCGGCGGAGGCCTGCGCACCGTAACCGTGCCGCTGGCGCGGCGGCTGGCGCTGCCCGCCGTGACCGACGCCGAAATCTCGCGCCGCACCTCTTCCGATCTCACGTTCGTTTCGGGCTACCTGCAGGACCAGGTGGCAATCGGGCAGCACCTGCAGCTCATCGCCGGGGTGCGTTATGACGAGTTCACCCTAGATACCGTCAATCTGCTGAACGGACAGGCCCTTTCACGGACAGATCGCAAGTGGAGCCCGCGCCTCGGCGTGGTCGTGAAGCCGATGCAGACGCTGTCCCTCTATGCCAGCTACGCAACGAGCTTCCTGCCCCAGTCGGGCGATCAGTTCACCACGCTTGACGCCAATACCGCCAACCTCGAGCCGGAGAAGTTCCGCAACCTGGAACTCGGCGCCAAGTGGGCGATCCATCGAAACCTGTTCGCCACGGCCTCGGTCTTCCAACTCGATCGCACCAACACCCGCGCGGCCGATCCGGCCAATCCGGGTCTCGTGGTCCTCACCGGGGAGGCGCGCGTCTCCGGCTTCGAGGCGAGCATCGCCGGGCGTCTGGCGCGCAACTGGCAGGTCACGGCAGGCTACACTTATCTCGATGGTGAAATCCGCTCCGATACCAGCGCGGCACCGGCGGGCCGCCGGCTGCAGCAACTCCCCCGCCACCAGGCGAGCGCGTGGACCCGCTACGACGTGACGTCCACCTTCGGCGTCGGGCTCGGCGCGATCTATCAGGGCAAGCAGTTCGCCTCGATCAGCAACGCCGTCACCCTGCCCGACTGGGTGCGGTTCGATGCGGCGGCGTTCTGGGACGTTGGCCCCCGACTCGCGCTGCAGGTGAACGTCGAGAACCTGTTCGACGCGGACTATTTTTCGAGCGCGCACGGCGACAACAACATCGCGCCGGGCGAGCCGCTCAGCGTCCGCTTCGGGGTGCGGCTGAAGCTTTAGGGCTTGTTCCCCGGGTTCATCGCGGGGACCTCGCGTGCGGCGTCCTCCGCGCTGATACCCGGCGCGGGCGCGGCACTGATCGTCTCCTCGCGCCGGGCCACGCGCGCGGCTAGCTGGACCGCGCGCACGAGCCGCGGGTAGACTCCGCAGCGGCACAGGTTGGGCAGCGCTGCCTTGATCTCGTCCACGCCCGGATCGGGGTTGCGCGCCAGTAGCGCGGCCGCAGCCATGGCGATGCCGGGAGTGCAGAAGCCGCACTGAATCGCTTGTTCGGCGACCAGCGCCTGCTGCACCGGATGGCTGCGGTCGCGGCTCAAACCTTCGATGGTGACGACGTGGCGCCCCTCACTCTCGGCTACCGTGACGAGGCAGCTCCGCAGCGCCTCGCCATCGACGATCACGGTGCAGGCATGGCAATCGCCCACCCCGCAGCCGTATTTCGTGCCGGTGAGGTTGGCCGCATCGCGCAGCGCCCACAGCAACGGGGTCTGCGGATCGACGTCGAAGCGAACCGGCCGTCCGTTGACGGTGAGCGCGGTCACCAGCAGCCCCCTTTAGTCGAACCCGCCCGCCAGGCGCTCAGTCGCGCCACGAACGGTCGATGCGGTCGATCTTGCGCTTCCACGCTTCGAAATCGGCCTTGCCCGGACCGCCCGGCAGCGCAACCTGGCCCAGATCGCGCTGGTGCACGTCGATAACTTCCTGCGGTACGGTGATCGGCTCGCCTTGAGAAAGCGTCGCGATCTGGATCTCGCACGCCCGCTGGAGCGACCAAGCGGTAACGAACATCTCCGCTATCGTTCGCCCAAGCACGACCGGCCCGTGGTTGCGCAGCATCAGGATGCGTTTGCCGGAAAGGTTCGCCAGCAGGCGCTCGCCCTCCTCCTCGCGCACAGTCACGCCTTCGAAATCGTGATAGCCGATCTGGCCCTGGAAGTTGCAGGCGTAGAAGCTGATGGGAAGCAGGCCGCCCTTGTGGCTCGACACCGCCATCCCTTCGGTCGTGTGGGTGTGGCAGATCGCGTGTGCGCTCTCGATGTGGCGGTGGAAATAGGCGTGTTGCGTGAAGCCCGCCTTGTTCACCGGGTAGTTGCCGGCCAGCACATTGCCATCGATGTCGATCTTGACGAGGTTCGATGCGGTCACCTCGTCGTACATCAGCCCGAACGGATTGATGAGGAAGGCGCCGTCTTCGCCCGGCACCTTGACGCTGATGTGATTGTAGATCGATTCCGACCAGCCGAGGTGGTCGAAGATGCGGTAGCACGCAGCCAGATCCAGACGGGCTTCCCATTCGGCATCACTGCATTCGATCCGCGGCTTGAGCTGGGTGGCCATCGTACTCTCCTTCTGCATCGGTCTCTTGTGGCTACTTATCGCACACCGGCTCTTCAAGTGCCAACAGCGGGAACCTGGCAAGGTCGGGCGGCGCCCGCGCTTACGGGGAGTTAACCATCGCGCGCCCATAGCTCTCGTCAACTTAACCGGGGGCATTGATGGACGATCTTCTGGCCGAATTCCTGGCCGAAACGCGCGAGATGCTCGGTGCGGTCGGCAGCGAACTGGTCGCGTGGGAAGCCGATCCCGCGGACAGGGCGCGGCTCGATGCGATCTTTCGGTTCGTCCATACGGTGAAAGGCAACTGCGGCTTCTTCGACTTCCCGCGGCTCGAGGCCTTGAGCCACGCGGCCGAGGATGCGCTGGCGGAAGTACGCGCGGGTCGCCGATCGGCCAGTCCGCGCCTTGTCACCGCGGTGCTCGCGATCGTGGACCGTATTGGCATGATGATCGACGCGATCGAGGCTGGAGAGGAAATACCGGCACGCGGAGATGAGGTTCTGATAGCCGCTCTGGAACCAGATAGCGACGATACGGCCGAAGCGATAAACGGCGACACCCCGGATGCGCATGGCGCGCGTGCCGCCGCTCCCGGAACAGGGAGTCAGCGTTCGATTCGCTTGCCCATAGGTTTGCTCGACAGCGTGATGAGCAGCGTGTCCGATCTCGTCCTTGCCCGTAACGATCTCTCGCGCCGCATGCGCGATGCGGGGGTCGACCCGGCTGTGCAGGGGCCCTTCGAACGCCTTTCGACCATCCTCGACCAGGTGCGCGAGGCCGTGACGCGCATGCGCATGCAGCGCATCGAGCACCTGTTCGGAGCATTGCCCCGGCTGGTGCGCGACCTTTCGGCCGAGCTCGGCAAGCAAGTGATGATCGATCTCGAGGGCGGCGACGTGGAACTCGATCGCGAAATGGTCGAGATGATCCGCGATCCACTTACGCACATCATCCGCAACGCCATCGACCACGGTGTCGAAACGCCCTCCCAGCGACTTGCCGCGGGTAAGCGGGAGATCGGAACACTGCACATCTCAGCTCGGCAGAGCGGCAACCGGATCATGCTGGCAATCGCCGACGATGGCCGCGGCATCGACAGTGCACGGCTGGTCGAAAAGGCCATAGCTGCGGGCGCCCTGAGCCGGGCCGAGGCCGACGCGCTCGACGAAGCCGGGCGGCAGTCCCTCATCTTCGAGCCCGGCATCTCCACGGCCGCCGAAGTGACCTCGGTTTCGGGCCGGGGGGTCGGGATGGACGTGGTCCGCGCGAATATCGAGCGCGTGGGCGGAACCATCGAGGTTTCCAGCTTGCCGGCCGAGGGCACCCGCATCGTCCTCAGCCTCCCATTGACCCTCAGCATCATCCCATCGCTCACCGTGGGAGCTGGCGACCAACTGTTCGCCATGCCGCGCTCCTATGTCGAGGAGATCGTCCATGGGCGCGCGGGGCACATTGAGTTTGCCCGCGCTGGCGATGCGGTACTGGTCACGGTACGGGGCAAGCGCGTCGCCTGCCTTTCGCTCGCCGCGCAACTCGGGTTCTCCAATCCGCTGCCGCCCGAAGACAGCACACTGGTTCTTGCCCGGCTTGCCGGTGGCGACCTGTTCGCTCTCGCCGTCGACCGCATTTTCGATCACGAGGAACTGGTGATCAAGCCGCTGGCTCCGGCGGTGATGGCCACGGGTCTTTACGCGGGCAGCACATTGCTCGACGATGGACACCCCGTGCTCATGCTCGATGTTGCGGGAATTGCCCGCAAGGCCAACCTCGCCGGCGGCAGCAAACGCGTACGGGTGGCCGAGGATGGCCTCGAGACGAAGACGCATCGCGGCACGCCGGCACTCCTCTTCGTTGGGCTGGACGGCGCCCGCCGGGCGGTGCGCCTCGGTGCGATCCGCCGGATCGAACGAGTCGCCGCGAGCGGTATCGACCTTGCCTGCGATCCACCGCGTGTCGTGATCGGCGACATGCTGCTGCCCCTCGCCGGCATTGAAAGCGGCGATGCGATACCGGCCGACCAGGTGAGCATGCTGAGACTGGGCGACGGCGCGAGCGAGATCGCGTTTGCCATCGCCCGCATAGTCGACACGGTAGAGCTCCCGCCAGATATTGCGCCCGCGCGGCGGGGCGGCGTGTCCGAAGGGACCGCGCTGATCGGCGGCCTTCCTGCAGAGGTCGTCGATACGCACTGGCTCTTCGCCAGTCTGGCCGCTCCGCCCCGCGCGCTCGATCCGCCACTTTGCAGACTGCCTCGTGATGACCAGTGGGCGCGCACGATCCTCGCTCCCCTGATCGAGAACGCGGGATACCGCGTGGTTGACGAGACTTTCGAGGGGCCGGCCGACGTCACGATCGCCACCCAGGCTGACCCCGTGCCTGACATGGGCACAGGCTTGGTCATCACCCTGTGTGCCGACCCCGAACAGGCGACCCGCCTGCCCGGAGCGCTCTATCGTTACGACCGAGCCGGTCTCCTTGCAGCGCTCGCCGCACTCCGCGGAGGGAGGGCGGCATGAGCGGTCTTGTTCTTCTTCTTGAGATTGCGGACCGCCGCGCCGCCCTGCGCACGAGCGAGGTCCAGTCCGTCGTCGAACTGGAAGCGGTTTGTCCCGTTCCGGGCGCACCCGATTTCGTGCTCGGTTTGACCGCTCTGCGCTCAAGCACGCTCACGGTGGTCGATGCGGGTGCGGCCATGGGCCTTCGCCCCCGCGGGCCGTTGGGCTCGGACGCCCGGGCGGTAGTCGTCGACCACGCGGGCCATCGCTATGCTCTGGTTGTCGACGCGATAGACGATGTGGCGGAAGCACTAGGCGATCCGGTACCGGTTCCCGGCGAGGCTGGGCCCGGCTGGCAACGCGCCAGCGACGGCTTGATCGAAACGGAGCGTGGCCCGGCGCTGCTTCTCCAGCTTGAAACGGTCCTGGCCGGACCCGTCGCGGCCGCGGCTTAATCGAATGGTTACGGCTCCTGCCTAGCACCGGTCAAAACAAGACCAGGATCGCACCTTCATGAAAGACTGCCTCATCGTCGATGATTCCCGGGTGATCCGCAAAGTTTCGCGGCACATCCTCGAATCGCTCGGCTTTGCCGTCGACGAGGCCGAGAATGGCCGCGAGGGGCTGGAGCGCTGCATCGAGCGCATGCCCGACGTGATCCTGCTCGACTGGAACATGCCGGTGATGAGCGGCATCGAATTCATCGTCCATCTTCGCCAGCGGCCCGGCGGCGACCGGCCTAAAGTCGTGTTCTGCACCACGGAGAACGACGTGGCGCATATCCGCGAAGCGATTAGCGCCGGCGCGGACGAATACGTGATGAAGCCGTTCGACCACGAGACGCTGCAGATCAAGCTTCAGCTTGTCGGGTTCGCCTGAGGCGCGGGTCATGAACGGGCTAGCCCCTGACCCCGGCCCGCAGCGTGCAGGGCCGGCGGCTGGCCGTCGCGCCATACGGGTGATGATCGTCGATGATTCGCTCGTCGCGCGCACAGTCCTTTCGCGCATCGTCGAGGCTGAGCCGGATTGCGAAATCGTGGCGAAGGCGACCACCGGCGAAATGGCAATCGCACGGCTGGCCGAGACCCCTGTCGATGTCATCCTGCTCGATCTCGAAATGCCCGGCATGGGAGGAATCGGTGCTCTCCCGAAAATTCTCGAAATGGCCGAGGGAGGCCAAGTGCTGGTCGTCTCCTCGTTGACCGCAGAGGGCGCGGAGCACACGCTCTCCGCTCTTTCAATGGGCGCTGCCGACACCCTCCTCAAGCCGCGCGCGGGCGAATTCGGGACCGATTATGCCCAGGCCCTTGTGGCCAAGATCCGCGCGTTGGCACGACGTCCACGGGCCGCGGAGGAACCGCTGCGCCGTCCTCCGTCTCCGGCGACCCGGGCATCGCGATCCAGTCCGCGTGAGGAGCCGCTCGCCCTCGCGATCGGCGCATCCACCGGCGGCATTCACGCGCTGTGTCTGCTGCTCGGCGCCCTGCCCAAGTCGTTCGACTTGCCAATCCTGGTCGTTCAACACCTTCCCGAAAGCTTCATGGAAACGCTCGCCCGGCAACTGTCCGGCGCGGCTGGCCGACCTGCGGTAGTGGCGGGCGCCGGAACCCCGATCGAGCGCGGACGCATCCACGTCGCCCCCGGACAGGGCCATATGATCGTTCGGCGAGAGGGGCCCCTGCTCGTTACCGGCGTGTCGCATCACGCGGTTCCCAGTGGCTGCGTTCCTTCGGTCGACCCGCTCTTCGAATCGCTGGCCGATGCCGTTGGCGCAAGAGCGTTGGGTGTCGTCCTTTCGGGAATGGGCAGAGACGGCGCGATCGGCGCCGCTCGCCTTGTCCAGGCTGGCGGTATCCTGTTCGCGCAGGACGCAGCGAGTTCCGCGGTCTGGGGCATGCCCCGCGCGGTGGCCGAGGCCGGCCTTGCGACTGCGGTGCTGCCGCCCGAGCAGATTGCCGCTCGGCTGGCGGCAATCCCGTCGCAGATCCGGGCGGTCAGCGCATGAGCGAGATTTCCCACCGGATCATCTCGGATCTCCTGTTCGCGCGCACCGGACAGCAGCTTACGGCGAACCGCCGCTGGCGCATCGACACGGCGCTGTCCGGGCTGTTTCGCAAACGTGGCATATCCAACCTCGATCAACTCGTGTGCCTTCTTGCGGACGCCAACGAGGAGCGGCTCGCGCTCGAGGTGGTGGAGGCATTGCTCAACAACGAAACCTATTTCTTCCGCGACCGCATCATGTTCGATCTGCTCGGCTCGCAGGTCCTGCCGGATCTGGCTGCCAAGCGCGCCGACGTTCGCCGGCTGTCGATCTGGTCCGCCGGGTGCTCGACGGGGCAGGAGGCGCTTTCGTTGGCAATGCTGTTCGCCGAACAGCCCGAGCGATGGAAGGGCTGGCGGATCGAGATTCTCGGCACCGACATCTCGGGCCGTGCCGTCGCCGCGGCGCGCAGCGGTGTCTACAACCAGTTCGAAATTCAGCGCGGACTCGGCGTCTCGCAAATGCTGCGCTGGTTCGTCGAGACGCCCGACGGCTGGCGCCCCCGGTCCGAGCTGCGGCGCCCGGTCCGCTTCGAACAGCGCAACGTGCTTGATGCGCCCCCGGCCCCCGGCCGGTTCGATCTGGTCCTCTGCCGCAACGTCCTGCTTTATTTCGCCCCGGCCAATCGCAACCGGGCATTCGGGCGGTTGGCCGAAGCGACTGCCCCCGATGGCTGGCTGATGATTGGTGCAGGCGAGACGGTCAGCGGTCACTCAAGTTCCTTTGCCCCGGCGTGCGACACCAGCGGGCTCTATCGCCGAGCGGAGCCACTCACAGCTGCGCTACGGGCGGCCAAAGGGTAAATTTCGGCTTAGCAGTTCGTTAGGCAATCCCGGCCTATGCTTTGATCAGGCACGGGTCTTCGACAGTGCCCGGGGGGTCGGGGTGAAAGCAAAAAGTCCAAAACTTGCGTTCGGAACGCGTGCACTTGTCTTTGCACCGCTGATTGTTCTGTCCGCCATCTTTGGCATTTTTGCCGGGCTCCTCCTGGTGCAGGCAGAGCTTTCGCGCGGCGCCATTATCTGGATCGCCGGACTCGGCGTGGGGATCTATTCACTCGCGGTGCTGGCTCTCGGCCGCTTCGGCCTTACCCGCGTCATGCGTCTCGAGGGTCTTGGCAGGACCGACAGCCTGACTGGTCTTCCCAACCGCCGGGCACTCCACGAAGACGCCGCACGGCTGGCGCGTCCCGGCCAGGAAGTCGCGGTGGCGCTCATCGATCTCGACGGGTTCAAGCTGGTCAACGACCACTACGGGCACGTCGTGGGCGACCAGGTGCTGGTTGAATGCGCGCACGAACTCCAGGAAATCTGCGGCGACGAGGCGATCTGCTATCGACTGGGCGGCGACGAATTCGCGGTGCTCAAGATGGGTCCTGTCGCAGGCACCATCCTGGAAGGTATCAGCCGCGCCCTGATCGACCGGCTCGGAGCACCGGTGCCGGTGGAAGACCGCCGCATTCTGCTCGGGGCGAGCGTAGGGCTCTCCCGTTCAACGGGGAACGATGGCCTGGGGTCGTCGGAGCTTCTGCGCCGGTCCGATGTGGCGATGTACGCCTCAAAGCGCGGTGGCAGGATGCGCTGCACCTGGTTCAGCGACGAGTTTGACCGCAATCGCGCTGCCTCCCAGCAACTCGCTGAGGACTTGCGCGGGGCACTGGCGAACGGCGAATTTGACGTGGCCTACCAGCCGCTGGTGGATGCCCGCTCGGGCGAAATCGTCGCCGTGGAATCGTTGCTCCGGTGGAGACGTCCGGACGGCAAGAAGATCGGCCCAAACGTTTTCATTCCGGTCGCCGAGGAATCAGGTCTCATCAACGGGATAGGCTTATGGGTGCTGGAACGCGCCTGCACCGATGCCCTTGCGTGGCCGTCGATTACCTTGTCGGTCAACATCTCCGCGGCGCAATTGCGCAATCCGGAGTTTCCCATTCAGCTCGGCCAGATTCTCGAGGAAACCGGCTTCCCGCCAGAACGTCTGGAGCTCGAGATTACCGAGACCTCGCTGGTCATCGACCCGCTCGTGGCAGAGCGGTGCCTCAATGTCATTCGCGATTTCGGCGTGAACATCTCACTCGACGATTTCGGTACCGGATACGCTTCGATCGGCTTCCTCAGGCAGTTCCGGTTCGAGAAGCTGAAGATCGATCGTTCGCTCGTCTCGCAGGCGCAGGCGGACGAGGGCAGCCGGGCGATGATGATGTCGAGCATCTCCGTCGCACGGGCGATGAACATGGACGTCACGGCCGAGGGGGTCGAAACCGACGAGCAAGCCGAACTCGTTAGAGCTGCCGGGTGCGACCAGATTCAAGGCTGGCTCTACTACAAGGCGATGCCAGCCGCCGAGGTGGCGACACACCTGGGTAAACCCGCAAGCCGCGCAGCATCGAGGGCAGCATGAACGCGATTAGCACGATCGAACCGGACACCATTCACCAGGAGATCGCGAGCGTCACGCTCGCTGATGGAACCGTCCGCACCGAAGCCCAGGGTTACTTCCTGAAGCGATGGTACAACAGCCTTCCGCTCGCGCGTAAGCTGGTGCTTCTCGGCGGCGGCCCGCTGCTCGCGCTGAGTGGCACGGCTGCCGCGAGCCTTCTGGTTCTGCGAGACGTGCCCGGCGCGGGACCGGCTTCCTCGCTGATCGCGGCGCTCTGGGCAATCACGCTGTCACTAGGGGGCATGGCGTTGCGGCGCAGTCTGATCGACACCGCGCGTCCGCTGCGTGAGCTGACCGGCGACATGGTTCGCCTGAGCACCGGAGATCGCAACTTCACCCTCCGCTATCTCCAGCGCCCGGATGAGATCGGGGACATGGCTCGTGCGTTCGAAGTGTTCGTGAAGTCCGGCCACAAGCTCGACGAGATGTTCGCCGATCGCAAGAAGGCTCGTGAGGCTCAGAAGCGCATGCTGCTGCAGCTGAGCGCCGACTTCGACCGCGAGGTGAGCGACGTAGTCAATGCCGTCGCTTCGGCGGCCGACCAGCTTGAAGGAGCGGCAAGTTCGATGGCCAGTGCGGCCGAACAGGCTTCGACCCAGATCGATCTCGTTTCCCGATCGATGACCGAGGCGTCGTCCGGCGTCTCAGCAGCGGCGGCGGCGAGTGACGAGTTTGCCATGTCGATTGGGGAAATCAGCCGTCAGGCCGCCCAGTCGGCGGTTCTCGCGCGCGAGGCGACTACTGCGGCCGAACGCGCCGACGGCACGGTGCAGGCGCTGGCGTATTCCGCAGACCAGATCGGCGAAATAGTCGAATTGATCGGTTCCATCGCCCGCCGGACCAACCTCCTCGCGCTCAACGCCTCGATCGAGGCCGCGCGCAGCGGCGAGGCTGGGCGCGGGTTCGCGGTCGTTGCCAGCGAGGTGAAAGAACTCGCCGCGCAGACCAGCAAGGCAACCGAGGAAATTGCCGCCCAGATCCGCGCCATGCAGGACTCCACCGGCGACAGCGTCGGGGCGCTCAAATCGATCGCCGGGCAAATCCAGCAACTGGAGGCAACTGCGGTATCGATTGCTTCTGCAGTCGACCAGCAATCGGTGGCTGGCCAGGAACTTGCACGCAACATCGATACCGCCGCCCGCGGCACCGGCGACGTCTCGGCCAATGTGGTCCAGGTGCGCGAAACAGCGCTTACGACCGGGGCAACCGCCTCCCAGGTCCTGAGTTCGGCGAGTGAGCTGAAAAGCCAGGCATCGACCCTTCGCAGCAAGGTCGATGGCTACCTGCGGCATGTGCGCGCGAGCTGAAGCGCGGCAAGAGGCCGCCCCTTCGGCCTCCACCCGTCGCGCAGACTAAGCCCGGAAATACTGCCCTCGTCGAAGGGTTGACCGAACGAATGGCGCAGCCGACAAAGGCGTCCAGATAAAACGTCCGTTCGGGGGAACCATTTTCATGACCATTCAACTCGCCGCCGCCGTGCGCGTGGCGCTTCTGGCCGGTGTCGCCTTGCCGGCCGCCGCGATGGCCGCAGACCCCGCCCCGATCGTCCAGCCAAGCGCGCCGGGCCAGCCAAGCCGGGTTCTTACGCCCGAACAGGCGACCAAGCTTACCAACACCCGTTACGCGCCTGGTGATGTGACTTTCATGCAGCACATGATCGTGCATCATAACCAGGCCGTCGAGATGGCGGCGCTGGTCAAGCAGCGCACGAACAACGCCGACATCCTCAAGATCGCGAACCGTATCGACGCGAGCCAGAAGGATGAAATGAAGTTCATGACCACCTGGCTGACCGAGCGGAACGAACCGCTGCAGATGGCCGGGATGCAGCATCATCACGAAGCGATGAAGGGCATGGCCACGCCCGAGGAAATGGCCGCACTCGCCGCCGCCAACGGTACTGCCTTCGACCAGATGTTCCTGAAGCTCATGGTGAAGCACCACCGCGGGGCGGTCGACATGGTCAAGGACCTGCAGAACAGCCCGGGTACGGCGTACGATCCTGTCATGTTCAACTTCACCAACGATGTCGTGACGGATCAGAATGCCGAGATCGACCGCATGAACCTGGTCCTCGCGACACTTTCGCAGGATCCCAGGGCGACTCTCGCGGCAGGCTTCCGCGATGCCGGCGAAGCGGTCCTGAACATGCGCAAGATCGCGTCGCTCCCGAAGCCCGCCGGGTTCTTCGATCCGGAAAACCCCGCCCAGTTGCAGCCTCTCAAGCCCAAGGATGACAAGGAGGAAGCAGGCAAGGCCGGGGAGAAGCCGAAAGAAAAGGCCCAAAAGGCGGCCGATCCGCGTGACGAGGAAGGCGACGAAAAGGACAAGCCGCAATTCAGCGAGCGCGGTTCGCTGCTCGATTTCGGCATTACCGACATGGCGTTCTCGGGCGATCGCATGGTCGTCGGCAGCTACCACGGGTTCAACATCTACCGCCTCGGTGCGGACGGGGTGCCGGCGCTGGTAAGCTCCACGGTCTGCCCCGGCGGCCAGGGCGATGTGTCGGTCGTCGGCAATCTGCTGATCATGAGCGTCGAGGAAAACCGCGGACGCACCGATTGCGGGCTGCAGGGCGTTTCGGAAAAGATCAGTCCGGAGCGATTCCGCGGACTGCGTATTTTCGACATTTCGGACATCACCCGCCCCCGCCAGGTAGGCCAGGTCCAGACCTGCCGCGGCAGCCACACTCACTCGGTGGTCAGCGCGGATGACCGGCGCATCGTGGTCTATGGCTCGGGCACCAGCTACGTACGAGACGAGAAAGAACTTGCCGGCTGCGTCGATTCTCCCGGCGATAGCCGCACGGCCCTGTTCTCGATCGACGTAATCGAGATCCCGGTCGCCCATCCGGAACGCGCGACCCTGATCGATCGCCCCCGCGTGTTCGCTGCGGACGGCCAGATCGCCGGTCTATGGCGTGGAGGCGATCACGGCGATGGCACGCAGGAAACATACCGCACCGACATGTGCCACGACATCACCGTGTTTCCGGCGAAGAACATCGCCGCGGGAGCCTGTTCGGGCAACGGCATTGTCCTGGACATCTCCGATCCCCTGAAGCCGAAGCGCATCGACGACGTAACCGACAAGGGGTTCGCGTACTGGCATTCGGCAACTTTCAACAACGATGGCACCAAAGTCCTTTTCACCGACGAGTGGGGAGGCGGCATGCGTCCCCGCTGCCAGGCGGGCGACCCGTCGAACTGGGGCGCCGATGCGTTTTACGGCATCGAGGACGGCAAGCTGGTCTATCGCGGCCACTTCAAGCTTCCGGCCCCGCAAGGCTCGAAGGAGAATTGCGTGGCGCACAACGGTTCGATCATCCCGGTTCCGGGCCGCGATATCTTCGTCCAGGCGTGGTATCAGGGCGGTATCAGCGTGATCGACTTCACCGACCCTGCCAATGTGCGGGAGATCGCCTATTTCGATCGCGGACCGATCGACAAGGACCAGCTGGTCCTGGGCGGGTACTGGTCGGCGTATTGGTACAAGGGCCGCATCTACGGCACCGAGATCGCGCGCGGCGTGGACGTGTTCGAATTGCTGCCGAGCGGCGATCTCACGGCCGAGGAAATCGCAGCTGCTGCCAGCGCCCAGTATCCGGGAGACGGGTTCAACCCGCAGACGCAGACGCAGGTGACCTGGCCGGTCGCCGCGGTCCGGGCTGCCGAGGCCAGCCGCAAGGGCGGCTGATTCGCGGCCCCGTCGCCCGTACGGCGGCGCTCTCTCCCCTCGGCTATCGGCTCCGTTCGCGTCACCTCGCTGCCGTTGGAAAACTGGTTGCGGGGTGCAACGGAACTCCATAGGCTCGCACCCGGCTGGAGAGAGAGATTGCTATGGGCCTGACGGCTTGTGACCACGACGTATTGATCGTCGGTGCCGGAATTTCCGGCATCGGCATGGCGGCGCACCTGGAAATGATGTGCCCGCACCGCAGCTACGCGGTGCTTGAGCGCCGCGAGAACCTCGGCGGCACGTGGGACCTTTTCCGTTATCCTGGCATCCGCTCGGACAGCGACATGCACACCCTTGGCTTCAAGTTCGAGCCGTGGAAACACGAGAAGTCGATCGCCGATGGACCGTCGATCCTCGAATACCTCAACCGCATCGTCGACGAGCGCGGTATTCGCGACAAGATCGTATACGACACGAAGGTCATCTCGGCCGATTGGGACTCCGGCGAGGCATGCTGGCGAGTAACAGTAGAGCGCGCCGGCAAGCGGGAGACGAAGACCGCCAACTGGCTATATCTCGGCACTGGCTATTACGATTACGACGATCCCTACGATGCCGGGTTCGATCTGTCCGCATTCGAAGGCCAGGTCATCCATCCCCAGTTCTGGCCCAAGGATCTCGACTATCGCGGCAAGCGGGTGGTGGTCGTCGGCTCGGGCGCAACCGCGGTAACCATCGTCCCCGCCATGAGCGATCAGGCGGCCAAGGTCACCATGCTTCAGCGCACGCCGACCTGGATGTTCTCGCGCCCCGCGAAGGACGCGATCGCCAATACCTTGCGCAAGTACCTGCCGGAAGAGCTCGCTTACCGGATCACGCGCTGGAAGAACGTGCTGTTGCAGGACGTGGCCTTCAAGCGCGCGCGGTCGGCTCCGGAAAAGGTCAAGGAGGTGCTGCACAAGCGGATCAAAGACGCCCTTGGCGACCGATACGACGCGGCAACCTGGACCCCGCCCTACAATCCTTGGGACCAGCGTCTTTGCCTGGTGCCCGACAGCGATCTGTTCGAGGCGATCCGCCGCGACAAGGCGGATGTCGTCACGGGTCATATCAAAGCGTTCGACAAGGACGGCGTGGTGCTCGAGGACGGGCGTCACTTGCCGGCCGACATCATTGTGACGGCCACCGGCCTCAAGCTTGCGGTCGCGGGCAAGATCGCGGTCAGCCAGGACGGCGCGCCTGTCGCCTTCAACGAGCGGTTCTATTACAAGGGCTGCATGTTCTCGAACCTGCCGAACTTCTCGGTCGTGTTCGGATATCTCAATGCAAGCTGGACGCTGCGGGCCGACATCAACTCGGAATTCGTGTGCAAGGTCTTGAACCACATGGAAGCGATCGGCGCCAATGTGGCCGATCCCGTCCTGCCGGATAATCATGGGCTGGAGGAAGACGACCTGTTCGACTTCTCTTCGGGATATATCCAGCGCGGCAAGCATATCATGCCCAAGAGCGCGACGACCCTGCCGTGGCGGCTAAACCAGGATTACCGTTTCGATCGCAGGGCACTCGCCACCTCTCCGGTCGACGACGGAGTTCTCAAGTTCGATCGGGTCGACATCATGCCGCACCGGGTTGAGCAACTCGAGGCGGCGGAATAATAATTTTATGCCGCGGGTATCGCGGCCGCGCCCAACGGGTCTAGAACTGCTGGGACGAACAGAACCAGCGAGGACCGACCGATGCCGACACGCCGGGAAAAGGCGGCCCAGGACTTTCGCCGCATCATGCGGTGGATTTTCCTGATCGCCGTCCTGATGGTGATCGGCGCCCTGGTCTTCATCGGCAGCACGACTGAGCTCACGCCCCACATGGTCGTGGCCACCGTGCTGGGCGTGTTCTTTGCCGTGGTGCTCGGGACGGGGCTCTTCGCGCTGGCCTTCTTCAGCGACAAGAGCGGTCACGATGAAGCGGTAACCAATGCCACGAGGCACAGCGAGCGCGACGCGGAGTGATGCCGCGGTCGGGCCTTTCGCAATCGCCCTTCCTCGCCTAGCGCGTCCGACAATGGCTGCCTCCGATCGAATCTGGACCGCCGCACTCGTCGTCATCGGAGACGAGATTCTTTCAGGCCGCACGCATGACAAGAACATCGCTCAGATCGCCACCTGGCTGCAGGTCCAAGGCATCCGGCTGGCCGAAGTACGGGTGGTGCCGGACGTGGAGGACCGCATCGTCGAGGCGGTGAACGCCCTTCGCGCGCGCAACGACTATCTCTTCACCACCGGCGGAATCGGCCCAACGCACGACGACATTACCGTGGATGCGATCGCACGCGCGCTTGGCGTCCCCGTGGTCATCCACCCCGAAGCGCGCGCTATGCTTGAGCGGTACTATAGCGGTCGGGGAAGCGCGCTGACCGACGCGCGGCTACGCATGGCGCGCGTGCCCGAG
This sequence comes from Tsuneonella deserti, assembly GCF_014644315.1. Lineage (NCBI taxonomy): Bacteria > Pseudomonadati > Pseudomonadota > Alphaproteobacteria > Sphingomonadales > Erythrobacteraceae > Tsuneonella > Tsuneonella deserti. The sequence continues at coordinate 2,179,438 of NZ_BMKL01000001.1, forward strand.
GGCGCGGAACTCATTCCCAACCGCATGTCGGGCGCACCCGGCATTCGCATCGGCAAAATGTTCGTGATGGCAGGGGTGCCACACATCACGGCGGGCATGCTTGACGCCCTTACCGGCACGCTCGAAGGCGGTGCGCCCCTGCTCAGCCGCACGATCGGCTGCTGGGTAGCGGAAAGCGAGGTAGCGGACATCTTGCGCAACGCCGAACAGGCCCACGACGGCGTCCAGATCGGCAGCTATCCTTTTTTCCGTGAAGGCAGGGTTGGCGCGAACTTCGTCGTCCGCTCGACCGATGCCGATGTGCTGGATCGCTGCCTCGGCGAACTGACGCATGCTCTCGAATCCGCTGGCTACAGCGTACATCCGGGCGAGATCTAGGCAGCCAACCGGGCCTTAACCTTCCTTCGCTAGGGCTGATACGATCAGCGCGAGGAAGGACCGCGGCGTTTGACGGCCGTATATCTCACCATCGATACCGAATATGCCGCCCACCTCCCCGGTGCGAACGGCACCCCCGGCACGCGCGCGGAAAATTTCGACCGCTCGATCGCGTGCGTCACGCCTTCCGGATCCGTTGGCATTTTTCACCAGATGGATGTGCTCGACCGTCACGGGCTCAAGGCGGTGTTCTTCGTGGACCCGATGCCTGCCCTTCTTTGGGGGGTCGATGCAATTGCCGACATCGTGGGTCCGATTGTCGCACGGGGCCATGACGTCCAGCTCCATTGCCATACGGAATGGCTGGACCATGCTGAGGGTACGCCGCTGGACGGCCTGGGACGCCGACGCAACCTCAAGGACTTCAGCCTCGACGACCAGCGCATGATCCTTGCCTTCGCCCGGGACACCCTGGTCGCGGCGGGCGCCCCTTCGCCAGTTGCTTTTCGTGCCGGGAACTATGGCGCCAACGACGACACTCTGGTGGCGCTCGCCGGCCTTGGCATCGCCTACGACACCTCCCATTGCCCGGCACTTGCCGGCCGGGGCGATTGTGCCATCTCGCTTGGCCCGGAAGACTTATGCCCTCTGGAGCACCGTGGTGTTACCGAAGTGCCGACAGCCTGTCTCGAGAGCTTTCGTGGTCGGCTGCGGCACGGGCAGCTAACGGCGCTATCCTTGCAGGAACTGATCGCGGCCGTGCTGCACGCACGTGATGCTGGACTGGCAAGCCTTACCCTGGTCTCCCACAGCTTCGAACTGCTGAGCCGCGACCGGCGACGGATAAACCGGGTCGTCGCGCGGCGCTTCGATCGGCTTTGCGCCGCGCTCGCCAGCATGCCTGGTGTTTCGACCGCAACTTACGCCGACGCCCCTCCAACGGCCGAGTCGCTGCCAGGCGCCGGGGCGAGGCTACCGCACGACCTGCTGCGCGGAGGCATGCGCGTGCTCGAACAGGCGATTTCGAACGCGCTCTACAGCCGCGGGATGCGCTCGGGTGCGCAAGTCCTCGCTCTCGGCACTACGCTGCTCACCTGACTTCAATGTAGCCAAGGAAAAAGGGCCGGTGGATCGCTCCACCGGCCCTTGATCGGTTTAACCGGGGAAAGTGCCGATCAGGCGCCTTCCACCTCGGCAAGGTCGACCTTGAGGCCGGGACCCATCGTGGTGGTCAGGGAAACCTTGCGCACGTACTTGCCCTTGCCGCCGGCAGGCTTGGCCTTGACGATCGCATCGGTGAATGCCGCGAAGTTGCGCTTCAGGTCCTCGTCCGAGAACGACAGCTTGCCGAGCCCGGAGTGGATGATGCCCTGCTTTTCCACGCGGAACTCGACCTGGCCGCCCTTTGCGTCCTTAACGGCCTGCTCGACGTTCGGAGTGACCGTGCCGAGCTTCGGGTTCGGCATCAGGCCCTTGGGGCCCAGAACCTTGCCGAGACGGCCAACGACACCCATCATGTCGGGGGTCGCGATCACGCGGTCATAGGCGAGGTTGCCGGCCTGCATGTCTTCCATCAGGTCTTCGGCACCAACCTTGTCAGCACCGGCGGCAAGCGCCTTTTCGGCATTGTCGCCGCGGGCGAACACCGCCACGCGCACGGTCTTGCCCGTACCGGCAGGCAGCGACACCATTCCCCGGACCATCTGGTCGGCGTGGCGCGGGTCGACGCCGAGGTTCATCGCGACTTCGAGAGTCTCGTCGAACTTCTTGCTGGCGTTGTCACGCAGCATCTTGAGCGCATCGTCGAAGCTGTAGAGCGTATCGCGATCGATCTGGGCGAGAACCTTCGCCTTCTTGGTCAGCTTGGCCATCGGATCAGCCCTCCGTCACTTCGAGGCCCATCGAGCGCGCGGAGCCCTCGATGATCTTGGTTGCCTGGTCGAGATCGTTGGCGTTGAGGTCGGCCATCTTCAGCTCGGCGATCTTGGTCAGTTCGCTGCGGGCAATCTTCCCCGCAGTCACCTTGCCCGGCTCCTTCGAACCCGACTTGAGGTTCGCTGCCTTCTTGATCAGGAAGCTCGCCGGCGGCGTCTTCGTGACGAAGGTGAAGCTGCGGTCGGCAAACACGGTGATGACGGTGGGAATGGGCATGCCCTTCTCCATCTCGCCGGTCGCCGCGTTGAACGCCTTGCAGAACTCCATGATGTTCACGCCGCGCTGACCCAGTGCAGGACCGATGGGCGGTGACGGGTTGGCGGCGCCCGCGGGCACCTGCAGCTTGATGTAGCCGTCGATCTTCTTGGCCATTATAGGCCTCCTTTCTCACTGTCGCCCCGCCTCTCGATGCGTCGAAAAGGCGAAGCTCATGGTAAGCGGTTCGACGAGCCGCCACATGGCGACTCTCCCGCATGGTTTCCCGGTTCGGAGCTGGGAAGGCGCGCGCATAGTCGAGTGGCTGTCATATTGCAACCGGGATGCCAGCTGGCCGAAGCCTCGGCGCTGCATCCGGATAGGCGACGCATGTTGTTGGTCGATTATGTCTATACGCCTGCGTCTCTGCGTAATATAATTTCAGCATCATGAAGCAGGGCTCATCTGGCGCTCCCGTGATTTCACCAGGCCGCAAGCTGATGCACGTGGCCGCGGCGCTGGCGCTGCTGTCCCCCGGGGCTGCCCAGGCGAGCGGAAGCCCATCCCCCCTTTCCGCTGATCCGCCAACGAACCTGCCTAGACCAGGCGAGGCGGAGATCGACGATGCACTCGCTATCTCCGGAACCGATATCGCCGCCGAGAAGCTGCGCACCCGCATGACTGTGCCGGTCATCGTCAACGGGCGCGGTCCATACCGCTTCGTGGTCGACAGCGGCGCAGATACATCGGTTGTCGGTGAGCGGCTCGCCAGCGCCCTTGCGCTTCCTTCGGGCAGTCCGGCCTTCCTGATCGGAGTAACCGAGAATGCGTGGATCAATCGGGCGATGGTCGATCGATTCGATCTGGGACCGTCGTCGGTCTCGAATCTCGAAGTTCCGGTGCTGAAGGACCTGGACATCGGTGCCGAGGGCATGGTCGGGCTCGATGCGCTGGTCGATCAGCGGCTGGTGCTCGATTTCGAAAGGCGGACGATCAGCATCGACGATCGAACCCGTCCGGCGGCGATGATGGACGGAGAGATCGTCGTGACCGCCCGGCTTAGGCGTGGGCAGCTGATCCTCACACGGATAAGGGCCGGGTTGACGCCGGTCGAAGCGGTCATCGACACCGGCTCGGAAGCGACCATCGGAAATCTCGCGCTAAGAAACCGGCTCCGCAAACGCTTTCCGGACCGGTTCGGTACGATTGAACTCCAGGGTGTGACCGGGGTGGCAAGCAAGCTCGAGGCCGCTGTGATACCCGAACTCAAGATGGGCCAGGTAACGCTGCGGAATGTACCGATTGCCTTTGGCGACCTGCCGCCGTTCAAGGTGTTCGGAATGAGAGACCGGCCCGCATTATTGCTCGGCACGGATCTCATGGAAACATTCCGCAAGGTCTCGCTCGACTTCGCCGCGCGGAAAGTTCGGTTCCAGTTGCGCCAGTGCGAACCGCATTCCGTCGTCGTGAAGGCGGCAGTTACGCGAACGATGAAGCTGAGCGCCGATGGGGGCGCAGTCTGCGCCCGCTAATGCAGCGCGCAGCTTACTTGACGAGTTCGACTTCCTCGAAGCCGAGTTCGACGGGAGTGGCACGGCCGAAGATCGACACGCTGACCTTGACCCGCTGCTTGTCGAAATCGAGTTCCTCGACCACGCCGTTGAAGCTTGCGAACGGCCCGGCGTTGACCTTGACCTGGTCGCCGATTTCATAATCGACACTGACCTGGCGCTTGGGCGCAGCCTTGGCTTCTTCCATGCCGCCGAAGTAGCGGGCGGCCTCACGCTCGGAGATCGCCTGCGGCTTGTTCCCCGAGCCAAGAAAGCCGGTCACCTTGGGAGTGTTCTTGACCAGGTGGTACACGTCGTCGGTCATGTTGAGCTTGGCCAGAACATAGCCTGGCATGAACTTGCGTTCGACCTGCACCTTCTTGCCGCGCTTGACCTCGGTCACGGTTTCGGTCGGCACCTCGACGGCCTCGACCGCTTCGGACAACCCGAGACGTTCAGCCTCCGAGATGATCGCGTCGCGAACCTTGTTCTCGAAGCCGGAATAGGCGTGGATGATGTACCAGCGGGCCATGATTGCGTTTTCTATCCAGTGAAGATCAGGCGAGCGACAGCAGCCAGGCCATGATGGCGCCGAACAGTGTGTCGATCCCGAGGAAGAAGACCGAGAGGATCAGCATCATGATGGCCACGAAGATCGCGGTGCGAACCGTTTCCTCGCGGCTCGGCCAGACGACCTTGCGCCCTTCGGCGCGCACCTGGTTCAGAAATTCCGCCGGGCTCGTCTTTGCCATTGTACCGTCAGCTCTCGCGTGCAGTTGATTGTGCCGGTCCCCTGGATGGAGCCCCCGTGACAAGTAGGGGGCCGGGCCGCCCCGGTTCAAGTGCCGGGAGGGCTGGCAGTGCTCCATCTGTCGGAAAAAGCGGCACCGCCATTAGGACGCGTATCATCCAAAAGCAAGCGGGCCGGCCAACCCCGCGGGGTGCCGGCCCGTTGCGGCTTCGGTATCTCGAGCGCCGTGACTGCTTACCGCCGCCCGAAGATGCGGGCGAGCAGGCCAGGTTCTTCCATAGGCCGGATCGGTCCGTGGATTCTCATGCGCGTGGAGGCGTCGTGATACGGACGAGGCTGCACCCATGCATCGGGCCGGCTGCTGCGAAAGGAAAGACCAGACATGAATATGTTCCCTGAACCGATTTGCCCCACCGGCTTTCACTCCAAACGAATGCTTCGGCGGCGCGGTTCCCCGCTTAACTAGTGCTAATGCGCCGGCCATGGCGAAGCTCTTGCCTGCGCAGGCAAGAAATGGGCGCCCCCGAAGGGGTAGGCTAACGGTTGCGAACGGAAGAAAGTTGGCAGGGGCGGAGGGACTCGAACCCACGGCCCTCGGTTTTGGAGACCGATGCTCTACCAGCTGAGCTACACCCCTGCGCTGGAAGGGGCGCGCTTTAGGTGCAAAAGCGATGCATCGCAAGCGGCCAAACCCTGCTAAAAGTGCTCGATCTATGCATCCCCCCGGACTACCGCTCGTTCCCAGCGAATTGCTGATGCTCGCATATCGCAGCGGCATCTTTCCAATGTCCGATGGCCGCGACGATCCAGAAGTGTTCTGGGTAGAGCCCAAGCGTCGCGCGATCCTGCCGCTTGCCGGCTTCCATCTCTCGCACTCGTTGGCCAAGGCGATTCGCAAGGATCGCTTCCGAGTGAGTTGCGACCAAGCGTTCGATCAGGTGATGGCGGAGTGTGCCGCGCCCAGGCCCGATCATCCCGAAAGCTGGATCAGCAGGCGGATAATGGCAAGTTATCGCGCCCTGCATTCGGAAGGGCACGCTCATTCGATCGAATGCTGGCAGGGCGATGAGCTCGTCGGCGGGCTCTACGGCGTAGGGTTCGGCGGGGTGTTCTGCGGCGAATCGATGTTCAGCCGGGCTGACAACGCCAGCAAGGTGGCGCTTGCCTGGCTCGTGGCGCTGCTCCGCCGGGCTGGAGCGCGCCTGCTTGATTGTCAGTTCATGACCGAACATCTCGCCTCGCTCGGTGCGGTCGAAATTTCCCAGGCGCGCTATGTCGCCTTGCTGGCGGACGCCGAAGGCATCGGCGCAGCTTCGCTGCCGGAAGCTTTTGGCGCGCTCGAAGACGAAGCCTCCGGCTTGGGCTTGCCCCCGTCGAAGCTCATTTTGCAGTCCTTGACCCAGACATCGTAGATCGGATGCTCGACTACATTGAGGCTTGGCGATTCCTTGAACAGCCAGCCTGAAAAAACCTTGTTCCAGCTATCGTTGTCGCGGGCACCGCGCACGAACACCTGCGCGAAGGCTCCGGTCTGGCGCGGGAACTCCCACGGTGCGGTCCGCTCGCACGCAGCGAGGCGGACGATGACATCCCCCCAGCGCTTCGCCTCCCCGGGCTTCATCTGGAAGTCCTGCGACAGGTTGTTCCGCTTGTTGAGAACACCGATCACCGCGATGCGGTCCTTCATCGGCGTGCCTTCGCCCGCGTCGACGGGGCGAACGGTGGTCGGGGCACGCAGGTTCTCGGGAATCTCCGTCTCCACCGCACGGGGTGGCGGTGGGCCCTTCGAGCAGGCTGCAAGCGCAGCCAGCGCCGGGATCAGCATGGTGGCACCCGCGCGCATTGTCAGGCGTCCGGGCTCCAGGCTTCGTAGTCGCCAGTGGCGGCTGCGCGCCTTCCACCCCGCTCGAGCGCGCCCTGCGGCCGGTGGGCGGCAGCGGTCCCGGTGGCGTTGGGGATATAGTCCGCCTCCCAGATGCGCGCCGGCGGCAACCGGCTTTCGGGCACGCCATCAAGCGATCCGTGCAGCCAGCCATGCCATTCCGGGGGGACATTGCTGGCGTCGTTCGAGCCGGCGTAGATGACCCAGCGCCGCTCACTGCCGGCGAAGGGCTGCCCCGCCTTCACGCGCTTCTTGGCGCGAAAATAGCGGTTGCCGGCCAGATCGGTGCCGACCTGCTCGCCGTTCATCGCGCTCCAGAGCGAGGTGCCGATGGTCGCGCCGTCCCACCAGGTGAAGATCTTGGAAAAGAAGCCCATGGGCCGCGCGGTTAGCCGATTCCCCCGGCAGCGCCAAGCGCTACCAATCGACCCTCGCGCCAGGGACGATGCCCAGTTGTGCTGCGCGGCCGCCGGGAATCTCCAGCACTGCCGTAGTCAGGCCGGCGGCACTTACGGGCGTGAGCGAATAGGGCACCGTGTTCGCGGCGATATTGAGGATGCGGCGATCCGCCCCGATGAAGATGATGTCGAGAGGAAGCGGCGTGTTCTTCATCCAGAAACTGGCCAGGTCGGCTGGCTCGCGCGGGAAGATCATTCCCTCGTCCGCGCCCAGTTCATTCCTGAACATCAGTCCGCGCGCCTGCTCTTCGCTGCTGCGGGCAACTTCCACGCGGAAGGTGTGCTTCCCTTTCGGCGTCGCCACCGAGAGCGGGATCACCGGCAGCCCCGAAACCGGATGCCGCTGGCTGACCGCCGCCGCCGTTGGTGTGGCTTCCGCGGCAGGCTGCGGAGAGCACGCGCTGAAAGCGCCGAGCGCGGCAAGGGCAAGGAAAGTCATTGCGGGGCGAAGGTGGGTCATTCAGGATTCCTCGGATTCGGCAGCCCATTCTTCGGCCGCCGTTACGCTGTCGGCCTCGATTACAGCCCGCGCCGCCTCAAATCCATGCCCTGCCCGCAGCATCGCGGCGAACTGCTTCTGGCGCGTGTCCCGGTCGGTCTCCCTGCCCGAACGGCTCCAGGGGCCGAGCTTGCGGCGGGAAGCGAAAGCCACAGCGGCGCGGCGCTCCTCGGCTTCGGTGGCGCGGACTGCCTCGCGCACCTCCTCGGTTATGCCGGCAGCGCCGAGCGCCTGTGCGACGCGGCGCGGACCGTAGCCCCGGCGAAGCAGGCCGCCGCTCCGGGCGCGCGCATAGACCTCGTCGTCGATATAGCCGGCGGCGATGAACCTTTCCACGACTGCTCCGGGTTCCGGGGGGCGGTCTCCTGCCCACCCGCGTTCGCGCAGCTTGCGAATCAGGTAACTTTCCAGTTTCGCGCCGCTCGTCGCGAAGCGCGCGACATAACCCAGGGCCAGTTCCTCGAGCTTGACCGCATCGAGCGGAGGAGGCTTTCGCCGGGGGCGGGATCGATCGACGGCCATGCTCGGCCATAATCGTGCCACACTGTGTAACGATTGGGAAACCCTGGACCAACGTGCTATTGGACGCGCACGACCGAACTGCACGCAACAAGCGCCTGACAGAGGCGCGCAGAGGACGGGTTTCGCTCCACACATGACCGAACTGCAATTGACGCCGACTCCGAACGACTGCTCGCTGCCGCGTCGGCGGGCCGACTTCGCGACCTTCGCCGAGGCGATCGACTATGCCGCGCGCAGCGAGAAGGGGCTCAACTTCCACGACATGCGCGGCGATCTAGAGCGCGCATATTCCTTTGCTGAGATGCGGGAGGATGGCCTTGCGATGGCGCGCCGCCTGGTCGCCGCGGGCATCGGCAAGAGCGACCGGGTAGCCCTCGTCGCCGAGACGAGTCCCGAATTCGCCGCTCTGTTCTGCGGCTGCATCTACGCCGGCGCATGGCCGGTCCCGCTGCCGCTGCCGACGACTTTCGGCGGGCGCGATAGCTACATCGACCAGCTCGTCGTCCAGCTTGAAAGTGCGGATCCGATCATCCTGCTCTACCCGGCCGAGATTTCCGAAATGGCTCTCGCAGCGGCGGCGAGGCAGGGCTGCAAGGGCATGAGCTGGGAGGATTTCGCCGCCACCGGAGCGCCGGAATGCGAGCTTCCCGAAGCGCAGCCGGACGATATCTGCTATCTCCAGTATTCCTCTGGCTCCACCCGCTTCCCGACGGGCGTCGCGGTGACTCACCGGGCGCTGCTGCACAACCTGTACGGGCACGCTACCGGGGTCGACCTCGGCACCAACGACAGGGTGGTGAGCTGGCTGCCGTGGTACCACGACATGGGCCTTGTCGGCTGCCTGCTGTCGCCGATCGCCAACCAGGTGAGCTGCGACTACCTCAAGACCGAGCATTTCGCCCGCCGTCCGCTTGCCTGGCTCGACCTGATCAGCCGGAATGCGGGCCAGACGCTGAGCTACTCGCCGACGTTCGGATACGACATCTGCGCGCGGCGGATCTCCTCGCAGAGCCATGTCTCGGAGCGCTTCGACCTGTCGCGCTGGCGCACCGCGGGCAATGGCGCCGACATGATCCGGCCCGACGTCATGCAGAACTTCGTCAACGCGTTTGCCGAGGCCGGATTCCGCGCCAGCGCGTTCACGCCGAGCTACGGCCTCGCCGAGGCGACCCTTGCGGTCACCGTGATGCCTCCTGGCGAAGGCATCCGGGTCGAGCTGGTCGAGGAGGAGCGCCTGTCGGGCACCCCGCGCGACCTGTCACGCCCCGCGCGCTACCGCGCGATCGTCAATTGCGGCAAGCCGCTGCCGGGCATCGACGTCGAGATCCGGGGCGAGCACGGCGAGATCAAGGGCGACCACCAGATCGGCAAGGTCTGGTGCCGCGGGACGAGCGTGATGCACTCGTACTTCCGCAACGAGGAAGCGACCAACGACTGCCTGGTCGATGGCTGGCTCGACACCGGCGACATGGGCTACCTCGGCGACGGCTACCTGTTCATCGTCGGCCGGGCGAAGGACATGATCATCATCAACGGCAAGAACCACTGGCCGCAGGACATCGAGTGGGCGGTGGAGCAGCTCCCCGGCTTCAACCACGGCGACATCGCGGCGTTCTCGGTCGAGGCCGACAACGGCGAGGAAGTGCCCGCGGTGCTGGTCCATTGCCGAGTGTCCGACCCCGAAGAACGGGTCCGCCTGCACGACCAGATCCGCGACAAGGTGCGCTCCATCACGGGGATGAACTGCGTGGTCGAGCTGGTCCCACCGCGCACATTGCCGCGCACGAGCTCGGGCAAGCTCAGCCGTGCGAAAGCCAAGCGGCTCTACCTCTCGGGCGAGATCGAGCCGATCAAGCTGCTTGAGGCCGCCTGACGGGCGCGAGCAGTATCCCAACAGGGAGTTCCCGCGCACGCGTGGACCACTGACCGGGGTATTTGGCGAAATTCCGTTTTCTCCGAAACTCGTCTTTAATTAGATGGTTATGGCCGAGAATCGTGTCGCACTTGTCACCTTTCGGCTTCCATCTCGAGGCGGACAGATTCCGCGCGGCCGTGCCAGGAGCATGGAGGGGCTGACGATGGGAAGGAGCCGGAAAGAACTTCTACCAAGCGGCAGCCGTGTAGGAAAATTGCTCGGCCCTCCCTCCTCCGGCGATGGCAAATCGTGTGCACCGACCGCCCGGCCTGCTAGACGGGCTTGAAACGTGCGCCGACTGTCTTATCATTATAACACAGCGTCCTGAGAGGTAACATGGCCGAAACGCAGACCAAGACCGCGACCGAGCTGGAGCTTACCCCCCCTGACCCCGTGCCGGTGGTCAGCGCGGACAAGGCCGCCGGCCTCGTGCCGATCGGCGACGAGAAGAAATCGAAGCTTGAGGAGAAGGCCGACGCCTTCGTGGCGGACCTGGTGGCGCAGGACGCCAACTCGCCCGAGTTCGGCCGCAAGGTGGACCAGATTACCAACATGGGCCGCAAGGAGATCATGGCGGCCGCGGGCATGTCCAACCGCTTCCTCGACCGGCCGGTGCGCGCGATGGACAAGGACGAAGGCGTCGGCGCCAACCTCGCCGAGCTGCGCCGCGTGGTCGAGGATCTCGATCCGGGCCGCCGCGGCGCCAAGAGCGGACCGCGCAAGATCCTGGGCATCATCCCTTTCGGAAACAAGCTGACAAACTATTTCCGCAGCTATCAAAGCGCGCAGACACACATCCAGTCGATCCTCGGGAACCTTGCCAGCGGCAAGGACGAACTGCTGATGGACAACGCGGCGATCGACGTCGAACGCCAGAAGCTGTGGGAGGCGATGGGCAACCTCGAGCAGATGATCCACATCTCGAAGACGCTCGACGAGAAGCTGGAAGACAAGGCCGCCGAACTCGACGCAACCGATCCTGCGAAGGCCAGGGCGATCCGTGAGACAGCCCTGTTCTACGTCCGCCAGCGGACGCAGGACCTGCTGACCCAGATGGCGGTCAGCGTGCAGGGCTATCTCAGTCTCGACCTCGTCAAGAAGAACAACGTCGAACTGGTGAAGGGCGTCGATCGGGCGAGCACCACCACCGTGGGGGCATTGCGCACGGCTGTGACGGTGGCCGAGGCGATGACCAATCAGCGCCTGGTGCTCAATCAGATCACCGCGCTCAACTCGACCACCGCGGGCATCATCGACAGCACCAGCAAGTTGCTGCGCGAGCAGACCGGCAAGATCCACGAGCAGGCCGCCGCCAGCACCATTCCGCTCGAGACGCTGCAGCGGGCGTTCCAGAACATCTACGACACGATGGACGAGGTGGACGCGTTCAAGCTGCGCGCGCTCGATTCCATGAAGCAGACGGTGAACACGCTCTCCGGCGAGGTCGAAAAGTCGAAGGGCTATATCGCCCGGGCCGAAGGCCAGGCGCGCGCATCGACGCAGGTGACCGAATCGAAGCTCCTGAGCCTGGAAAGCTGAGGGACGCTGCGTGGCCGACCTGACCCGCGACAGCGACCGCGTTCTGAGCGAAGCGCGCCGCCTTCGCGACGACAACCGCGCGGGCGGGCGGCACCGCCGCGTCGCTGCGCAATCGATCGGGCGCGAATCCCGCAAGCTCAAGACCCGTCACTGGGCGGTGAAGCTGCGCAACATCGTCATCGCGCTGTTCGCCATCTGGGTCGCCGCGGGGGTGTTCGGCTGGATCGTCAGCGGCATCGGCTTCATGGGCGTCATGGCGCTGATAGTCGCGAGCATCGTCGCCGTGGCGGTGCTCGGCAACTACCCCAAGCTCAAGGTGCCGCAGCGCGCCGACCTCACGCGGGCGACCGATGCGCGGCAGCTCGTGGGGCGGACCGAGCTTTGGCTGGAGGCACAGCGCCCTGCCCTGCCCGCGCCGGCGGCTGACATGGTCGGAAAGATCGGCGTTCAGCTCGATGCGCTCGGCCTGCAGCTCGAAGGCATCGACCAGAATCACCCGGCTGCCCGGGAAATCCGCACGCTGGTTGGCGAGACCCTGCCCGAGATGGTCGACAGCTATCGCCGCATCCCCACCCACTTGCGCAGCGAGGAGCGCGCCGGCGCGACCCCCGACGATCAGCTCGCCGGCGGCCTGGGCAAGATCAGCGACGAGCTTGGCCGCGTGACCCGTCAGCTTGCCGAAGGCAGCCTAGACGACCTGGCCGTCAAGACGCGCTACCTCGATTACAAATATGGCGAGGACATCGCCCTGCCCTCCCCTTCGATCAAGGATCCCGCCTGATGCGCGTCGCCATTCCGCACACCCTCGACAACGACACCGTGCGCGAGCGCCTGCGGAGCAAGAGCCACGAGATCGGCGACAGCATCCCGGGGGGCGGCAATGTGCGCACGGCCTGGCCGAACGAGGACCGGATGACGATGGACATCATGGCAATGGGCCAGAACCTCCACGCGCACGTCGATCTGGAGCCTGGCCAGCTGGTGTTCGAGGTGCCCCTTCCGCCCGCGCTGTCCTTCATCGAGCCGATGGTCGCAGGGGCGATCCAGAAGGGCGGTCAAAAGCTGCTCGCCCCGCCCAAGGACTGACTTTCGCATCGCCCGGAAGGTCTAGACGTGCCGCCCGTGCTCGAGGAATTCGACCGGGATCCGTAGGGCTGCCGAGGCGATGCGGGTTTCCTGCAGGAACAGGACCAGAGCCCAGATCAGCAGGCCGACCGCGACGATAAAGGTGCCTGCGACGACCCGCTGCAAGTTTGCGCCAGCCAGTTCCTCGATGAACAGAAGCGTCACCGTGATGCCGACGGCGATGCCGCTGATGACGAGCAACAGGATCGCGCGAATGATCAGCCGGATACGCCGGTCGACCAGCCGCATTTCGCGCACCACCAGGTCATGCTCCTCCCCCACCGTCTCGCCATGCTCGCGCTGCAAGGCCCGGCTGCGATCGACGATGCGCCCGAGGCGGGTGGACAGCAGGTTCATGATGTTGCCCATTGCGACGAGGACGAACACCGGTGCGAGCGCGAGCTGGATCGTTTGTGCTATCATGACCCTGGGTGAAATAGCGCCTGACGGGGCGATTGGAACCGAATCCGCCAATGAATCGCTGACTCCCCCGAAGCAAAGGGGAAGACCATGGCCGCACGCGCCTACTGGACGGGTCAGATCAGGCTCGCTCTCGTTTCGATACCGGTCGAGGTGTATGCCGCCACCAAGAGCGGGGCCGCGATCAGCTTCCACCAGATCCACGAACCGACCGGCAAGCGGATCAACTACGAGAAGGTGGTCCGGGGCATCGGACCGGTGGACCGGGACGAGATCGTCAAGGGCTACGAAATTTCGAAGGGCAACTACGTCCTGCTCGACGATGACGAGATCGAAGCGGTCAAGATCGAAAGCAAGCGCACGCTCGAGCTGGTCCAGTTCGTCGACACCAACGAGATCGACGTGTTCTACTTCGAAAAGCCTTATTACGTGGTGCCGCAGGACGAACTGGCCGAGGAAGCGTTCGTCGTCCTGCGCGAAGCGTTGAAGGCGAGGAAAAAGATCGCCCTCGGCCAGCTCTCGGTGCGCGGGCGCGAGCAGCTCGTCAGCCTGAAGCCGTGCGGCAAGGGAATCGTGATGGAGACCCTCCGCTACGAGGACGAGGTCCGCAAGGCACAAACCTACTTCAAGGATATCCCGGCGACCAAACCCGCCAAGGAGATGCTCGAGCTGGCCGGATCGCTGATCGACCAGAAGACCGCTCCGTTCGATGCGGGCGAGTTCCACGACCGGTATGTCGATGCGCTCAAGAAGCTGGTCGAGAAAAAGGCCAAGGCGAAGGGTAAGAAAGTGCTCGAGGACGTCGAGGAGCCGGACACTCCACGCGGCTCGAATGTCATCGACCTGATGGCCGCGCTCAAGAAATCGGTCGGTGGAGACAAGCCCGCGCCCGCGAAAAAGACCGCGTCCAAGAAAACGCCTTCGAAGAAGGAGAGCGCGCCCAAGGCGAGGAAACGCGCCTGATGGAGCTCAATCCGCCAGTCCTGATGCACTGGATGGATCTTGACCTAGTCGCTCGCCTTGGGATCGCGGCGCTGCTGGGGCTGCTGCTGGGTCTCGATAGAGAATTGCGCGGGCTGGCGGCGGGGATGCGCACCCACGGCCTTATCTGCTTTTCCTCTGCCGCGATGACCGTCTCGCTCATCTCGCTGTTTCACCAGATGGATGGCCAGCGAATGGATCCGCTGCGCATCTACGAGGCGACGGGCGCCTTCATCGGCTTCATCGGCGCGGGGCTGATCGTGTTCAGCAAGGGCCACGTCAAGAACCTCACCACCGCCGCCAACCTGTGGCTCGCGGGAGTGATCGGGATCGCCTGTGGTTCCGCGCAGTGGCCGCTGGTCGCGATCGCATCGGCCATCTCGTTCGTGATGCTTACTGTCCTGCGCGCCGCCGAAAGACGCTTCTTCCCTGACGAGGACGCCACCCCATGACTACTCGCACCGCCAGGAAGGCAGACCCTCTCAAGGAATACAACCGCAAGCGCGACTTCAAGAAGACCGCCGAGCCTGCCGGCAAGCGCGCCAACAGCGAAGGCGGCAATCGCTTCATCGTGCAGAAGCATGATGCCACGCGCCTGCATTGGGACTTCCGCATCGAAGCGGACGGAGTGCTCAAGTCATGGGCCGTTACCAAGGGCCCCTCGCCCGATCCGGACATCAAGCGGCTGGCGGTGCGAACCGAGGACCACCCGCTTTCCTATGCCGAGTTCGAAGGGACCATCCCCAAGGGCGAGTACGGCGGGGGCACGGTGATGCTGTGGGATCGCGGCACGTGGGAGCCGGTCGAAGGCAAGAGCTGGAAGGACATCGACAAGGGCCATCTCCATTTCTGCCTCAAGGGCGAGCGCATGAACGGCGAGTGGCTGCTGATCCGGCTCAAGCCCCGGCCGGGCGAGAAGCGCGAGAACTGGCTCCTGCGCAAGATCGACGACGAATATGCGGCGGAAGGCGATCCCCTGGTCGAGCATGGCCTGACCAGCGTGCTGACCGGGCGCAGCATGGCGGAGATCGAGGCCGACGTCGAAGGATCGCACTCGCTCAAGGGCAAGAATGGCGATGCCTTCGTGAAGGAAATGGCCAAGGCGGCGAAGCACAACGCAGGCAAGGCGAAGACCAAACCGAAGACGAAGGCAAAGACCGGCAAGCCACCGAAATTCCGCGAGCCGCAGCTCGCCACGCTGGTCGACAGCGTCCCGGCGGGCAATCGCTGGATGCACGAGATCAAGTTCGATGGCTATCGCGCGCTGGTCGCCGCCGCGGGCAGCGACGTGCGGGTCTACACTCGCAGCGGGAAGGACTGGAGCGACAAGTTCGCGCCCCTCGTCGAAGCATTCGCCGCGCTAGACCTGCCGCCGTGCCTGATCGATGGCGAAATCGTCGCCTACGATGCAAACGGCAACCCGGACTTCTCCTCGCTGCAGGCGGTGCTGAAGCGCGGGCACGGTTCGCAGAAAAAGACCGACGCACTCTCGTTCCATGCTTTCGACCTGCTGGAAGCCAATGGCGAGGACCTGACCGGACTTAGCAACATCGAGCGCAAGGAGCGGCTCGAAGCTCTGCTCAAGGTCGCGCAGCCGCCGATCCATGTAACCGATCATGTCATCGGCGCGGGTGAAAAGCTGTTCAAGGCGATGTGCGACGCCGGACAGGAAGGGATCATCTCCAAGGCGATCGACGCGCCGTACAGGAGCACGCGGACGAAGAGCTGGGTCAAGGTCAAATGCACCCGGCGGCAGGAATTCGTGATCATCGGATGGAAGAAGTCATCCGCCAAGGGGCGACCGTTCTCCTCCATCTTGCTGGCGCAGAACGAGGGCCGCAAGCTGGTTTACAAGGGCAACGTCGGCACCGGCTTCAAAACGGACACCCTGCACGACCTGGCCGAGCGGTTCGCGAAGATCGAGCGGGAGGATGCTCCGGCGGAAGTCGACCGCGCTTCGCGCCGCGGCGTCACCTGGGTTGAGCCTGAACTGGTGGCAGAGGTAGCCTTCGCCGAATTCACCGGGCCGACCAGCAAGAGCGGTGGCGGCAATATTCGGCACGGGAGCTTTCTCGGCCTGCGCGGGGACAAGGATGCGGCCGATGTCGTGCCCGAAGTCCCGCAGGATGCGCCTGCCGACGATCCCGTCGCCGATGTGAAGATTTCCAACCGCGACCGGGTGATCTTCCCCGAAACCGGCGAGACGAAGGGTGAGCTCGCCGATTACTACGCCGCCATCGCGCCGCTGATGCTTCCATGGGCAGCCAACCGCCCCGTAAGCCTGGTGCGCTGCCCCCAGGGACGCGGCAAGAAATGCTTCTTCCAGAAGCACGACAGCGGATCGTTCGGCAGCCACGTCCACCATGTGCCTATTACCGAGAAGGACGGGCACGCAGAGGACTACCTCTACGTCGAGGACGCTGCCGGGCTGCTGACCTGCGTGCAGATGGGCACGATCGAGTTCCATGGCTGGGGGGCGCGCACCAGCGATGTCGAGGCTCCCGACCGGCTGGTGATCGACCTCGATCCCGACGAAGGTCTCGACTTCGAGGACGTGAAACGCGCCGCGAAGGATTTTCACGATCACCTGCAGGACCTCGGGCTGGCGAGTTACGCCATGCTGTCGGGCGGCAAGGGTGTGCATGTCGTGGTGCCGCTCACGCCGGGCCATTCATGGGACGAGCACAAGGACTTCGCCAAGCGCTTCGCCGAGGCGATGAGCATGGCCGAGCCCGACCGCTTCGTCGCCAACATGAGCAAGGCCAAGCGGGTCGGTAAGATATTCATCGATTACCTGCGCAATCAGCGCGGGGCGACAGCGGTGCTGCCGTATTCGGCGCGGGCCCGGGCCGGGGCGCCGGTGGCGGTGCCGGTGTCATGGGACGAACTGGACGGCTTCCCTTCGGCGCACGAGTTCTCGATCCGCGATTCGGCCAAGCTGCTGGAACGGGCGAAAAGCAAGGCTCTCGCCGGATGGGGCTTCGCGGAGCAGTCTCTGCCGAACCTCTGAAGGTTCAGCCGATCCCTTTTGCCATGTCCATCCGTCCGGCGTCCCCGACCGAGCTGCCACCGTCGACATCGAGAATCGTGCCGGTGATGTAGGCCGCTGCGGGCGAGCAGAGAAAAACGGCTGCTTCTGCGATCTCTTCGATTTCGCCCCAGCGCTTCATCGGAATTCGGCTTTCGCTCGCTTCGCGCATGCCGGCCATCGGGGCCAGGCGGTCCATCCCCTCGGTACCTGCGATGGGGCCCGGCGAGATCCCGTTCACCCGCACGTCCGGCCCCCATTCGATGGCCAGGGTGCGGACCACCTGGTTGACCCCGGCCTTGGCCGCGCAGGCGTGGATCTGCAGCGCCATCGCCTGGTCCGCCTGCCCGGCCGTAATGGCGATCAGCGAGGCGCCGGGAAGCTTGAGCAGATCGTGGCACGCGCGCAGCGTGTTGAAAGTCCCGAGCAGGTCGATGTCCACCACGGTCTTGAACGCGTTTGCCGACATGCCGAGTGCGGGGGCGAGGAAGTTGCCCGCCGCTCCGGCGACCACGATGTCGAGCTTGCCGAAGCGGTCCACCGCGGTCTCCAGCGCCCCCCGGATGGCGCCGAAATCCCGGACGTCAGCCGACAGACCCAGCGCGCGTCCGCCGATCGCTTCGGCCGCGCGCTGCGCCTTCTCGGGATCGCGGCCGCATACGGCGACACTGGCACCGAGCTGCGCAAACCGCTTAGCGATCCCGAGGTTGATCCCACTTGTCCCACCGGCGACGAACGCCACTTTGCCTGCCAGCAACCCGTCGCGAAAAGTCGTCATCGCCATCTCTCCCTTGCGCGCGCCCTGAGGGAGCGTAGCGTGAGGAAAGGAGGATGCAATGACGCCCGATCCGCTGTTCGATTTTACCGGCAAGGTTGCCCTCGTCACCGGCGGCAGCCGCGGGCTCGGGCGCGAGATGGCGATCGCGCTCGCCGAGCGCGGGGCCGACGTGATCATTGCCAGCCGCAAGCTGGACGCGTGCGAAATCGTCGCCTCGGAAGTGCGCTTGATGGGGCGCCGCGCGCTTGCCCATGCCGCACACTGCGGGCGCTGGGCCGAAGTCGATGCGCTGGTCGAGGCTTCCTACGCCGAATTCGGACGAGTGGACATCCTGATCAACAACGCCGGCATGGGACCTGCCATGCCCAGCCACGAGGTGTCGGAGGCGCTGTTCGACAGCGTGCTCAACCTCAATTTCAAGGGCCCTTTCCGCCTTGCCGCGCAGGTCGCGCACCGGATGGCGCAGGGCGATGGCGGGGCAATCGTCAACGTCAGCAGCACCGCCTCGATCAGGGCGATTCCCGGCGTGGTGCCTTATGCCGGAGCGAAGGCCGCGGTGAACGCGATGACCGTCAGCCTGGCCGCCGAGTACGCGCCCAGGGTTCGGGTCAACGCATTGATTCCCGGTCCTTTTCTGACCGATATCGCGCAGGCCTGGACCGAGGAGGCACGGCGCGAGCAGCCGGTCGCCATGGGGCGTCCGGGAGAGCCGGCGGAGATCGTCACCGCCGCACTGATGCTCGCGAGCCCGGCGTCGAGCTACACCACCGGCGCGCTGGTGCAGGTGGACGGCGGGCCGCGGTAAGGCGTCAATGAAGCGCTCGATCGGGCGCCGAAACACCCGAGCGAACACCGCCCGAACACGCGCAGATCACATCGAACGGGCGATCAGCATCTTCATGATCTCGTTCGAGCCGCCGAAGATGCGGGTGATGCGGCTATCGCGGAACATCTTCGCGATCGCGTATTCGTTGATGTAGCCCCAGCCGCCGTGGAACTGGAGGCACTTGTCGACCACTTCGCCCTGCAGCTCGGTGCACCAGTACTTGGCGATCGAGGCGGTGGTGACGTCGAGCTCGCCCTTCAGGACCTTGGCGATGCAATCGTTGACGAAGACCTTGGCGGCGGTCGCCTTGGCCTTGAGGTCGGCGAGCACGAACTGGGTGTTCTGGAAATCCCAGATGGTCTTCCCGAACGCCTTGCGCTGCTTGACGTATTCGACCGTGGTGTCGAGCGCCTTTTCGATCGTGGTCATCGCGCCGATCGCGATCACCAGGCGTTCCTGCGGCAGTTCGCCCATCAGCTGGTAGAACCCGCGCCCCTCGACCCCGCCGAGCACGCTGTCGGACGGCAGGTAGACGTCGTCGAAGAACAGCTCGGAAGTATCGGCGGCGTCCTGGCCGATCTTGTCGAGCTTCTTGCCCCGCCGGAACCCTTCCGCGCCTTCGGTCTCGAGCACCATCAGGCTGATGCCCTTGGCGCCTTCCTTGGGATCGGTCTTGGCGACGACGATGATGAGGTTGGCAAGCTGGCCCGACGAGATGAAGGTCTTCGCGCCGTTAAGGCGGTAGCCGTTGCCGTCCTTGATCGCCGTGGTAGTGATGCTCTGGAGGTCCGAGCCCGCGCCGGGCTCGGTCATCGCGATCGCGCTGATGAGCTCGCCCGAAACGAGCCTGGGCAGCCACTTCTTCTTCTGCTCCTCGGTCCCGTGGCGGACGATGTAGGGCAGGATGATCACGTTGTGCAGCGATGCGGCAAAGCCGTCGACGCCCTTTTCCGCCTGCTGGTCGAGCACGACAAGGTCGTGGCGGAAATCGCCGCCATGGCCGCCGTATTCAACCGGCACCGTCATGCCGAGCAGGCCCGCCGCCCCGGCCTCGCGCCAGAACTCGGCTTCGACCTGCCCGTCCTCGCGCCATTTTTCGACCCGCTTGGCCGGCGCGTGCTGTTCGTAGAACTTGCCGACCGCATCGCGGAACATGGCAATTTCCTCGTCCTGCATGAACTCGGGATCGGGAACGTCGATAACGGGCATGGCTGGTCCTCTCGGCCTTTATGTGGTTGGAGGCGAACGTATCAGGCGGGTAGCGATCCGCAACTGAAATTCACGCTTACGTAAAGGGCAGGCATGATCGCCGAGAACGGACTGGGGAGCGGCCCCACATCCCAAAGCTACATCTCCCAGCGGACCAAGCTGCACTACGCCGATTGGGGCAATCCGGACGCGCCGCCGCTGATCCTGCTTCACGGCGGGCGCGATCACTGCCGCAACTGGGACTGGACCGCCGAAGCGCTGCGCGGAGACTGGCACGTGATCTGCCCCGACCTGCGCGGGCACGGCGACAGCGAGTGGAACAACAACGGCTTCTACACGACGATGGGCTACGTCTATGATCTCGCCCAGCTCGTCCACCAGCTCGGCCTCGCGCCGGTGACGATCGTCGCGCACTCGCTGGGCGGCAATATCGCCACCCGATATACCGGACTCTATCCCGATAATGTGCGGCGGCTCGTTGCGATTGAGGGCCTGGGGCCCAGCCCGAAGATGGTCGAGGAACGCCGCCAGCGCCCCTTTGGCGAGCAGTGGACCAAGTGGATCGACAAGAAGCGCGAGGCCAGCGCGCGATCGGTGCGCAAGTACGCGACGTTCGAGGACTGCCTCCAGCGCATGCGCGAGGCGAACAGCTACCTTTCGGAGGAACAGGCCCGTCACCTGACCTTGCACGCGGTAATGCGCAACGAGGACGGGACGTTCTCGTGGAAGTTCGATCCCCACCTTCACGCATGGCCGCCCGAGGATGTGCCCACCAAGGGCCAGCACGCGCTGTGGGGAGCGATCACCTGCCCGACGCTGATGATCTACGGCGCCGATTCGTGGGCCAGCAATCCCGAGAAGGACGGGCGGCTGCAGTACTTCGGGCCGAACGTGAAGGTCAGCGAATACGAGCGCGCAGGCCACTGGGTCCACCACGACCGGTTCGACGATTTCATCGCCGAGGTACGGGAATTCATCGCCTGATCATCTCCGCAAGCCGAGGGCGTGGAACCTTGGGCGAACAGGGAACTTGATAAAAGGTTGCAATTTGGCGTCGGCACGCCACTTGGCGCCCCTGGCTGCTGCGGAGAGACTGCTTGGAAGACCCCATCGCCGATACCGCGGGCTTCGCGGCCGGCCAGATCACCTTCCGCCAGCTTGCGGACGCGATGCCGCAGATGATCTGGTCCACGTTGCCCGACGGGTCGCACGATTACTACAACGCCCAGTGGTACGCCTTCACCGGGGTGCCCGACGGCTCGACCGATGGCGAAGGCTGGAACGGCATGTTCCATCCCGACGACCAGGACCGGGCATGGGCGCTGTGGCGAAGCAGCCTTGCCAGCGGCGAGCCGTACGAGATCGAGTACCGCCTGCGCCATCATTCGGGCACATACCGCTGGACCCTGGGCCGTGCGCTTCCGGTCCGTGACCAGGACGGCGAGATAGTTCGCTGGGTCGGCACCTGCACGGACATCGACGAACACAAGCGGACGGCAGAGCAGAACGAGATCCTGAGCCGCGAACTGAGCCACCGGATCAAGAACATCTTCGCGGTGGTCAACGGCCTGATCGGCCTGACCGCCCGCCAGTTCCCGGCGACCAAGCCGCTGGCCGCCGCGCTCCAGGCGCGCATCGCGGCGCTTGGTCGGGCTCACAACTATGTGCGGCCCCATAGCGAGGAAAGCGCCCCTCATCCGGGGCCGCAGACCCTCACCAGCCTGTTCGAGCAGATTCTGGCGCCCTACCCGGCTCTCGACGAGGGAAGAATGGTCATCACCGGGACCGATCTGGCGGTCGACGACCGCGGAGCAACCCCGATCGGGCTCGTGATCCACGAACTGGCGACCAATTCGGCGAAGTACGGGGCACTCTCGGTGCCGGATGGCCGGGTCGACCTCCATACGGTGGTGAACGGGGGTCAGGTCACGATCACCTGGCAGGAAGCCGGTGGGCCACCGCTGAGCGGCGAACCCGCTCAACTGGGTTTCGGAACGCGCCTGTCCGACATCAGCATAACCCACCAGCTTGGCGGCCGGCTGGCGCGGACCTGGGCGCCGGAGGGCCTGCGGGTAGAGATGGAAGTGGCGGCCGACCGGCTCAGCCGCGAGAAATTACCCGAAACAGCGAATTGACGGGGGCGCTTCGGCGTCGGCGTCCTCGCGCCGGCGAAGCGCGAACCGGGTGGCCGCGAGGAGCGTTTCCTCGTCGGTTGGCTTGGTCAAAACCCCGATCGTGCCCGATATCCCGTCGCCCAGCAGGCGGGGGTTCGCGGTCACGAACAGCACGGCCGCGTTATATTCGTTGGCAAGTTGCTCGCCGATCTGCGGGCCGGTCAGGCCGTCCCGCAGGTTGAGATCGACCAGCGCAAGGTCGATGGACTGCTCCGCGTAAGCCAACGCGCCTTCGAGGTCGGCAGCGATGCCGAGCACGCGGTAGCCGTTTTCTTCCAGGATTCCCTCCATCTCGAGAGCCACCAGGAATTCGTCTTCGACGATGAGGATGGAGGCGGACATGCCGGTTCCAATTTATGCAGGGGGCTTACGTTCCAGTGAGACAACGATGGCGGTCAGGCAATTGTTCCGGCCACGCGGAGTCTTTCGATCTCGTCCTCGTCCATCCCCAGCCCTTCGAGGATATCGTCGGTGTCGTCGCCGGGTAGAGGCGCGGGCGCGGGAACGGCGGTGCGGGTGGCGGAGTAGCGCGGGGCCGGTGCAGGCTGGAGCGCGCTGCCGACCTCGACGAACGTGCCGCGCGCCATGTTATGCGGGTGATGCGTCGCCTCGCTGATCGTCAGCACGGGCGCGTAGCAGACGTCCGAGTGCTCCATCAGGGCGTCCCACTCCGCGCGGGTCTTGCTCTTGAACAGGGCCGTCAGCTTGTCCTTCAGCGCGGGCCACTGCTTGCGGTCATGCTGGGCATCGAAATCGGCATCGCTCTCGAGCCCCGCGCGCTTGCGCAGCTCGGCGTAGAACTGCGGCTCGATCGAACCGATGGAGACAAACTTGCCGTCCGCCGTTTCGTAGGTGTCGTAGAAATGCGCGCCGGTATCGAGCATGTTGACGCCCAGTTCCTCCGACCAGACGCCCATGCTGGTCATGCCGTGGATCATCGCCATCAGCACGGCGGTGCCGTCGGTCATCGCCGCGTCGATCACCTGGCCCTCGCCGCCCCGCGCAACGCTCAGCAGCGCGGAGACCATCCCGAAGGCGAGCATCATCCCGCCGCCGCCGAAATCGCCGACCATGTTGATCGGCGGAGTCGGCTTGCCGCCGGCGCGCCCGAAGTGCGCCAGCGCCCCGGCGAGCGCGATGTAGTTGATGTCGTGCCCGGCGTAGGGCGCGTAGGGACCCGTCTGACCCCAGCCGGTCATCCGGCCATAGACGAGCTTGGGATTGTCCTTGAGCAACTCCTCGGGCCCCAGCCCCAAGCGCTCCATCACGCCAGGGCGGAAGCCTTCGATGATGCCATCGGCGCTGGCCGCCAGCTTGCGGGCCAGCGCGACGCCCTCGGCGCTCTTGAGGTCGAGCGCGATCGACTTGCGCCCACGCGCGAGCACATCCTTGCTGGTGACCGGCTGCGAGCCGCCGCGCGAGCCGCTCGCGCGATCGATGCGGATCACCTCCGCGCCGTGGTCGGCCAGCATCATGCCGCAGAATGGCCCCGGACCGATGCCGGCGAATTCGACGATGCGGATGCCTGCGAGCGGACCTGCCATGTTACTTGCCCTTCCAGTTGGGAGCGCGCTTTTCGGCAAAGGCGGCAGCGCCTTCGCGCGCGTCCTCGCTCATGAACACCTGCGGCATCAGCTCGCCCTGCTTCTGCCAGCGCTCCTCGTGGCTCCAGCCCGGCGATTCGTTGATCACCTGCTTCGACACCCGCACAGCGACAGGGCCATTGGCGGTGATCGCCTTGGCAAGCTCGAGCGCGGCGTCGAGCGCCGGACCGTCGGTCACCCGGTTGATCAGCCCCAGGTCATAGGCGCGCTGGGCGTCGATGAAGTCGCCGGTCAGCGCCAGCTCCATCGCGATCTTGGGCGGGATCATCGCCGGCAGCTTGACCAACCCGCCTGCTGCGGCGGCGAGGCCGCGCTTGGCTTCCGGGATGCCGAACTTGGCCTTCGAATTGGCGACGACGAGGTCGCACGAGATCATCAGCTCCATCCCGCCGGCGAGCGCATAACCCTCGACCGCGGCGATCAACGGCTTGACCGGGCCTTTTTCGGTAATCCCGCCGAACCCCCGACCCTCCACGAACGGCCGTTCGCCGCGCAGGAATCCCTTGAGGTCCATTCCCGAACAGAACGTGCCGCCCGCGCCGGTCAGGATCGCCACCCGGAGGCTGTCATCGGAATCGAGCCGGTCCATCGCCGCGGCAATGCCTTCGGCAGCGGCCTTGTTCATCGCGTTCTTTGCTTCGGGCCGGTTGATGGTGACGATCAGCACCCCGTCACGGACTTCGGTCAGCAGTTCCTCGCTCACGCCCACTCTCCCATTTCGCTTTGCAACTTGTCTTGTGCGGCTTGTCCCCAAGGTTTACGCTTGCGTCAACCTGATTCCCATAATGAGAGGATTACCGAGAATGGCCGAAGCCTACATCATCGATGCCGTGCGCACTCCCCGGGGCGTGGGCAAGGTCGACAAGGGCGCGCTGGCGCACATGCACCCGCAGCACCTCGCCGCTACCGTCCTCAAGGCGGTTGCCGCGCGCAACCACCTCGACACCAAGGACGTCGATGACGTGATCTGGTCCACGAGCACGCAGAAGGGCAAGCAGGGCGGCGACCTGGGGCGCATGGCCGCGCTCGACGCGGGCTACGACATCACCTCGTCCGGCATGACGCTCGACCGTTTCTGCGGCGGCGGCATCACTTCGGTGAACCTCGCGGCGGCGCAAGTGATGAGCGGCATGGCCGACCTCGTCGTCGCCGGCGGCACCGAGATGATGAGCTACACCTCCAGCTCGGCGCAGGAAGAAATGCAGGCCGGCATCCGCCCGCTCGGCATGGGCGCGGGTAACGCGCGGCTGCAGAAAGTCCATCCGCAGAGCCACCAGGGCGTGTGCGGTGATGCGATCGCGACGATCGAGGGCTTCACCCGCGAGGAGCTCGACGACCTCGCGCTGCGCAGCCAGCAGAACGCCGACCGGGCGATCAAGGAAGGCCGCTTCGACAAGTCCGTCGTACCGGTGACCGACGAGACCGGCAAGGTGGTGCTCGATCACGAGGAATTCCCCCGTCCGCAGACCACCGCCGAAGGGCTCGCCGAACTTCAGCCCAGCTTCGCCAAGATCGCCGATGCCCCGCTCGACGAACAGGGGACGACCTTCAGCGGCCTGATCAAGCAGAAATATCCCGATCTCGAGATCAAGCACTTCCATCACGCGGGCAACAGCTCGGGCGTGGTCGACGGCGCTGCCGCGGTGCTGCTCGCCAGCAAGGACTACGCCAAGAGCCACGGCATGAAGCCGCGCGCGCGCATCGTCGCCACCGCCAACATGGGCGATGACCCGACGCTGATGCTCAACGCGCCCGTCCCCGCGGCCAAGAAGGTGCTCGAAAAGGCCGGCCTGACCAAGGACGACATCGACGTGTGGGAAATCAACGAGGCGTTCGCTGTCGTCGCCGCCAAGTTCATCCGCGACCTCGACCTGCCGGTGGAGAAGGTGAACCCCAACGGCGGGGCGATCGCGCTGGGCCATCCGATCGGCGCCACCGGCTCGATCCTGATCGGCACCGCGCTCGATGAACTGGAGCGCACCGGTGGGCGCTACGGCCTCGTCACCATGTGCGCCGCGGGCGGCATGGCCCCGGCAATCATCATCGAGCGGGTCGAGGACTTCGTGGATTAATCCCAGCCGCCAATAGCAAGGTAGGGCCGGGCAGCCGCTGCCCGGCCCTTTGTTAAATGCAGCTGCGCCACATGTGCGGTGACAACTCAATCAAATCAGCCGTCACACCTTCACCCACGGGCTTGGCGTTTCCCCCGGGGGGGCGGGGGCCGACTCTAAAAATCAACCCTATGCAAAGTGAAGTCTGCAGCTAATCGAGCCGAATCCAGTTTTCAAACTTGCGACAAGGTCCTGTCATCGATCGCTGAGATACCAGTTGGGCTGGCATGCCTGACCCAACCTATCTACAATCGAATATCAAGCCCACCGCCCCTCGGCGAGCAGTTCGTCCACGCGACAATTGGTCGGGGATTTCGCAGCTTCCTGAAGAAATTGCCGAACAGGTCCGCCTTGAGCGGCAAATTGAAATCGCGCCCGCTGTCGCCTTTACGGATGGATACCCCGAAGAAGGTATGCAGGCGCGCTTTTTGTCGGCGCTGGACCGACTTGCAAATATCGAAGCAACTAACCCGACAGCAAGCATGTTGGCCATCCAATTGGTGAATATCCACGAGCTTTATTTGGATTGCCATCGGCGTTCCGTCGCCAGCACAAATAACCCATTGGCGTTCAAATCACATATGCTCAATGTTGAACGCCTCAGTAATTTGTATATGCGGCAACTTGCAGCACTCGACAGACACCGTGGGCGCGGAAAACAGCAAGTTAGAGTCGAGCACGTGCATGTTTCTGCTGGGTGGCAAGCAATTGTCGGACACCTCAGTATAGATGATGCAGAGCGGAGGTCCAAGCAGCCTTCCGAAACCGATGCGTTGGGTGGATCTACTGGGAAGTCATGATATGATATCGCATCGGAACTATGCCGCAACGCACGAAGCACCACGCTGTAGCGCGAAAACAAGGCGCGGAAGCGTGTGCAAATCTCCTGCGGTCGCCGGAAGATCGAGATGCAGAATGCATGGAGGCGCGCATGGATCTGGCGCACCCCTCCTGAACCAAAACGCTCTCAAACACGGACTTCACACTCGAGAGGAGCGTGAACATCGATTGAAGGTGAGGTCGCATGTTCGACAGTGCCGCGAGGCACTGAACATGCTAAACTGATCGCCTGCTTGTCGTATATCCAAGAGGCGGCCGAATATTTACCCGACAGCTATGATGGGAGGGAGGGGCTGCAACTCGCTATAGTAAACGCATTCGGTCACGGTAGCGTCCGCCCTGCGGTTTCGAACAGGATGGACCCGACAGGCATCTTCACCATCCACATCATACACAACAACCCTTTCGCCCGGCTTCAGATTGCCGTCAAAAAGGTCCTCGTAACCAACGAAAATAGCCTGCTTACCAATAGGAATGCGGCTCATCTGCGTTCTCCTTCGGTCAAGTGATCTACCCCCCCTCTCCGGCAACATGTAAACCCTTTTCTTCCAGTATCTTACACGTGCAGCCTCCCATTCAGGCTGACTTGGGGATTGCTTTGCCTGGATGGGGCGCGTCGTTTGGCCATACGACGCGATGTGAGAGATTCAGCATCAGATGGGCCAACCGTGCGATAGGCGTCCAACTCGATAGAGGGTGGACGTTGCATTGGCCCAACCGGCCGAAATTGCTCTTGCGTAACACCCCCTCACGCTGGCCATAGGCGACGGTGGCATGAACATGCCGGCTTTTGAACTGCATGGGTAGAATCTCGCCGAGACACCCCTTTAGCGGTTCGTGTCGAGGAAGAGTTTGTTGAATCGCTGCCTGCTAAGAGCATTGGATGTGAGAGCCAAGACGGCATAGATACTGATGCCACGGCCTTTTGGACTGCGACGGATCCGCCAATCGCTCAGTGGTGTCCCTGTTGCTTTTCAAGATGAGAAAACAGGGGCACCACCCAGTGCGCGATATTCGTTGCGACATTGTTGCAGCGACGTCTTGTCGCGGGGACGGCTGGTGGATGGATGAATGTCGTTGTTCTGCCACATAGCTCAAGACGAGTAGAGGTCGCGGAAGACCGCAAGGTCGCTGTGATCCAAGTCTTAAAGGCGCTTGCCGCGCTCCATTCGGGACCACAGCTGGACCAACCAGTCATGGTCAATCGGCAGGGCGAGGCCTTCGCCGGCCACGGCCCGGTTGCTCGCCGCCGCCAAGCTTCGTAGCGGCGAGATACCAACGAACTGCCTGGGTCACTAAAGCCAGCGCACAAGTGCCTTCATCATCGCCAACCACCACTTGTGCGAAGTCGGCGGCACTGGAACTGCTGCCTGGGCCCGAGCACGAGGCGATCGGGCTGTTCAATCCGAAGTCGCTCTCACCGCCATGACGACATCGAGACTATGATCGACACTCCGCAGGAAGTGGGCGACTGTGCCGCGGCTGAGGCCGACCGTTTCCGTGAGGCTGTATCGCGCGTGATGGCCTCTGGCGGATACTACACGCTGCGCTTCGTGATAGGGCTGCTGTAGCCTCTTTGTTCACCTACCGTTGGTGAGTTGGCCCGCTGTTCTCCCCATTGTGGGGGCCCCTCACCTATCCCCTCGCTGTCTCGCGTACCGACATACAGCAGTGCCAGAAAAGCGACGGTACAGAGGCCGAAGAACAATCCGATCACCAACAGGGTTGTCACGAGCGAGAGCGCGTCCTTAGCTATGGCCCTTTCGGGTGGGTTTGTAAACTGCACAATCGCCTATCCAATCGTTTGGCGCCGCGCTTATGACTTCCCTGTAGGTCCCCAGAAGGACGTCGTGGCTTGCGATTGCTCGCGCGGGGGCGCCCTGACCTCAACCTATTGCCACGATGCTGCGTCGAGCACTAAGTCGCTCTGATGGGCAAGGCCGCACATCGCACAGACATCGATGGTTTGCGCAGCCTCGCAATCCTGCCGGTAGTGTTCAATCACGCTGGATTGCCATTTGCACCGGGAGGTTTCGTCGGAGTCGACATATTTTTTGTAATCTCAGGGTTTCTGATAACCGGAATCGTTGCCCGAGAGATCAACAACGGAAATTTCTCGATCCTGAACTTCTACGACCGTCGGATTCGACGGATCATGCCCGCGCTGCTCACGATGATTGCAGTGTGCTTCGCCGGAGGTTGGCTCATTCTGCTGCCAACCGAATTTGTAGCCTTCGCGAAGTCCGCAGTCTCGGCCTTGCTATTTTCCTCGAAAATTTAGTTTTATCGCGCCGTTGGAGATTACTTCGGTGATGGCGTAGTTGGCGCTCCGCTCCTGCATACTTGGTCGCTAGCTGTAGAAGAGCAGTTCTACTTATTTTTTCCGCTCCTTATGCTAGTTATGGCAAGACGCAAAACGCTGTGGACCTGGATGATTGGTGTCATCTCGGTGGCGTCACTGGCGCTCTCGATTGCCGTCACCTACTCCCACCCGACGGCGAATTTCTACCTGTTGCCGACCCGGGCTTGGGAACTGGGGTTAGGGGCGCTCATCGCCCTGGGCGCAGTGCCCGCCGCGAAAGGCGCAACATTCGGCAACGCGGCTTCTCTCGGGGGACTTGTGCTCATTTTCGTCAGCGTTGGCATGATTGACGAAACGACGCCATTTCCCGGACTGGCGGCCGTCCCACCATGTCTGGGCGCGGCTGCGATCATCTGGTCGGGCCAGCTACAGGTAACGACCGCTGGCAAGGTTCTCAGCAACCCTGTGCTCGTGTGGTTCGGCCTTATCTCATACTCGCTCTATCTTTGGCATTGGCCTGTATTGGCGGCGGCGCGACTGATTGGGGGCAGCCCCACCATCGACATGAACACGGCCCTGTTGTGCATGGCCCTGTCAGTCCTGCTTGGTTGGTTGAGTTGGCGTTTTGTCGAAAGGCCGTTCCGAAGAGCCCGCAATGACTCACCCGCGGCCCGGCGTCGCGTCTTCCTTGCAGCAGCAACGGCGACCGGAAGCTTGATACTTGTCTCTGGCGCTGTGATGCTGAGCGACGGTGCATCGGGACGGATCCCGGCCGAAATGAACGCTGTGCTTCGCGAAGCCTCTGATCGCGGCGCTCTGGAACGGAAGTGCATGTCCCGAGGTATCGGCGAACTTCCGTGCAAATTGGGATCGGCAAGCGAACCGGTCAGCTACGTGATTTGGGGTGATTCACACGCGGGAGCGATGCTGTCGGCATTCGACAATGCGCTGTCCGAATCCGGAGAATCGGCCGTTGCCTTCGCAAAGTCTGCTTGTCCTCCCCTGCCGGGGTTGTGGCGCGTAGACCTAGGAAAAAGGCACAATTGCGACGGTCACAACGCGGACGTGTTGCGTCTGATAGACCGAGAATATCCATCAGCGACGGTAGTTCTCGTCGCGCGGTGGGCACTCGCGACCCAGTCGGCCCGCGCGGCGGGTGAAGCAGGGGAAGCGGCCGTCCTGGCAAGGTCCGGCCAGCGACCGCATGCAAATGAGAGCAACGCAATACTGGTAAGCGAATCCCTTACCCGCTTGGCGTCTCACTTACGTTCGCGGGGGCATCAGGTGGTTATCCTCACCAGCATCCCTGAACAGGGAACCAATTTTCCCAAATTGATAGCGCGCTCGGAACTCCTGGGACAGAGTGGGGAACACTTCATTCAGCGCCGGACCAGCCGAGAAACTTACGACCAGCGAAACTCGAAAATCACCCCGATATTCCGAAACGTGAGCGCGCGGTACGGTGTCCAGGTGTTAAGCGTGCGAGACCAGATGTGCGCAGATGTCTGCATGACCGAACTTGGAGGGAAGCTGCTTTACCGCGATGACGATCACCTTAGCGCCTTCGGCGCGCACTGGCTGGTCGAGCGGATTATGCCCGTCATGCATCAGAGGCAGCGTTGAAGGCCATTCGGTACCACCAGTCTTTGAAAACGGACGCTCCCGAAGACCAAAGCAACAGTCAGCCGTAGAAGCCGTCTGCGAACACGAGATTCATCGGCCGCCGGCCCCATCGTCCTCAATCCGATACGGCTCCGACCGGCGCCAACGCGGCGCGCTTGGTTCCGTTCAGATCATGCCCAATTACCGGCGGCTTGAGCTTGGCCAGCAGCGGCCCGGTCGGCGAGAAGTTTCCTGCCGAGGGGTCGACGAACAGCGAACGCTTGTCCCCGCCCCGCGTGGTCCCCTTGCCGAAGCGGGCATCCTCGTCCCGGGCGTTGGCCATCAGATGATTGTTGGCGATCCTCGCCTCGTCGCCCATCCGGAAGCCGCCCCAGCTTTCGACCACGTTGTTGGCGATCAGTGAATGGGCGTCGATCTCGGCGCGCAGGTTGAGCGGCTGGGTGATGTCGTTGTGGGCGATCACCACGTGGCTCAGGGAGGCGACCAGCTGGCTTGCCTTGCCGGTTCTGTCGGTATTGCCGAACGCATTGTTGATGATGAGGTAATCGCGCGCCTCGTCCCCATTGATGAAAATATTCGCGACCTGGTCCAGCCGGGTAGAAACGTTGTTCGCGATGACGACGTTTTCGAGCTTGCTCGCAATCGGTTTCTGCCACCAGTCGACGTGGAAATCGAAGATCGTGACGGCCGTCCAGGGAGCGCTCTTCACGTCCTGGTCGACGAGGGCCGCACCGGCCGTCCCCACGACCCCGGGCGGACCGCAATGGGTCGCATCGCGGGTATCGTCGAGCAGGGTCGCGCGCCAGTCTTCGAGGGTATTGAGCCAGTTGGCGATGTCACCCACGTTATAGGTCGGCAGCGCAGGGTCGGCGTTCTGCACGGTGAACGTGCCCACGATCTTTCCATCGACCTTTGCGGTCCACGTCCGCATAGGGGCGCCGTTGTTTCCGCTGATCGAGATGGTCGCGGTCCGGCCCCCGCCAACATAGTGGACCGCAAGCCCGGGGATCTGCCGCTTGTAGAATTCGCTGGACCAGTCGTCGATCCGGTTGTCCACTAGGCATAGCGTGCCAAAGGCGAAGTCGCTCGCGCCCGAGCGAATGTGGCAACCGCGCACGAGCGCTGCCGAGGCGAACGGCAGGACGATCCCGCTGACAGTGCATTCGGTGTAGAACGGCCGGTTGCGCGCCAGGGTGAAGATATCGCGAGCGCGCTTGTCCCAAAGAGCATTGCGGCCGGCGCTGTTGACGATCGTACAGCCGTCGAACCAGAAACCCCCGGTCTTGGTGGAGTGAGGACGAAACTGCGAAATGAAGCGCATATCGAGGGTGAGGTTCCGCCCGCGAAACCGGATGCGGTCGACCTGCGGGCGCACTTGGCCCTTTGTGGCGGCCGTCTTGCCGATGACCACTCCGGGCACGTCCGCGCTGATTTCGAGCCACCCGCTGTGTGACTTGTAAGGGCGGCCCATCTTGCCAATGTCGTACGTACCGGCGGTGACGAAGCGCAGGCGCCCGCGATGCCTCGCATCGGAGCCAAAGCGCGAGATCGCGCCTGCGGCGGAACGATAGTTCACATCCTCCACTTCGGGCGCGTCAGGGTCGATGGTCACATCAAAATCGTACAGCGCTTCCGAAGGCAGGAAGGAAAAAGGCCCCTCGGTCCGGCGCTGCATCGCAGGGTCCTTGGGAACAGCTTCGAAGTAGAGATTGGCCTCGCCATGAGTTCCGTTGTGGCGCAGCCGGATCCACCAGCCGAAGTAGGTGACGGCATTGCCGTTGACGTCGTCGAACGTTTCGAAACCGGGCTTCAAAATGTCGACGCTGCGGCCTTCGTAGTGAGCCGTGACCTTTTCGAGCCCCATGTTGTCGAGCAATGTGCCATTGAAATTGGCCCCGGCGAAGACACCGACGAGAAGCTCGTCGGTATAAGCCTGGCGGGGCGGAACGAGCATGCGCAGCGCCGGCTTTGCGGTCTTGCGGACAGGGTCGCGCGGTGGGGCCGCGAATCCGGAACCCGCCTTGCCGTTCCACCGCGGACCCGGTTCGATCGGCGGCGCGGAGCTGGTGCGCAGGGCAGGTGCGACAGTGAAAAGCCTTGTCCTGCTGGCGAGTGTGGCTGCCAGCGCGGTCACCGCCGCGCCTCCGGCGGCCTTGATCGCAAACCGCCGGTTCATCCGGCCGCCGCCTCGATCGTCAGTACATCGCGGATCCTCATGCGGACGACGTAACATGGGCTCCGCGCGACCGCATCATCGAGAAGCGGTTAACCCGATCTGGAGCCTCCCCGCATCCCGAAGGTTCAACAGTCTTCAACTCGGTGCCGATCTGCTAACGGATTCGGGTGGGATCATCGAACCAGCACCTTGGCCCGGATTGCGAGCACGCTCCATCCCGTCCCGCACGGACGGCGTCCGATCAAGGGGGCGCGCGCCCGGAGGGTGGCAAGCTTCCGGCGATCCAGGCGCTGCGCGCGGTGGCCGCTCTTTCCGTTGCCGTGGTGCACCTTTTCTCGGGCTTTGCCGTCCACATCGACCGGCGGCTGGACGGACTGCCGCAAGGCGACCAGCTGGCCCAGGCCGCGGTGGCCCTGTTCTTCGTCATATCGGGCTGCGTGATGGTCCTGTCGTCGGGGCGGCTGTTCAGCTCTGCGGGCGCAACCGTGCACTTCTGGCGGCGGCGCGCGGTGCGCGTGCTTCCGCCGTACTGGATCGCCACCGGCGTGATGGCCGCGGTCATGCTTGCGCTCGGCCTGGCGGTGGACACGGGCTACCTCGCGCGGTCGCTTGCGTTTGTTCCAACGCCGAGGGCGGGCGGTCGAAGCTTCCAGCTTTTCCTGTGGCCGGGGTGGACGCTGCTTTACGAGCTGATTTTCTATGCCCTGTTCGGCGCATTCGTCGGGTTTGGCCGAACGCGGGCGGTGATCCTGACGGCGCTCGCCATCGGGGCCCTGGTCGTCGCGGGCGCGTTGGCGAACCCTTCCGGCCTGCCTGGCTTCATCGTCACCCGGCCGATCCTGCTCCTTTTCATCGTTGGCATGGTGGCCGGCCTTGCCCTCCAGCGCGGACTCGCGTCTCCTGCCTGGGTGCGCGCGCTTGCCATGGTTGCAGCACTGGCGGCGTTCGCCCTGCCCCAACCGGCCGACAGCCAGCTTGGCGTCGGATACCTCGGCTGGGCCGGACTTCCGGCGATCCTGACGTTTGTGACGGTCATGGGCGGGCCGCTAAGAATCCCCTTCATCGCGCTGTGGGAAGCCTTGGGAGACGCAAGCTACGCCATCTATCTGATCCATGTGCCGTTTGCTCTCGTGTGGATGCGGATATTCCACCACGGCCTCGATCATCCCGGGGGCTCGCTGGGCTACATGGCGTCGGGCGTCCCGTTGCTGATCGCGCTGTCGCTCGCCTTCTATCGCTGGATCGAACGGCCGATGACGATGCGGCTGAACGTCCTCCTCGGCGGGCAATCGTCGCGAAAATCGGGTCCGATCGGCGACCTGGCGCCATAGATGGGCTGACGTCCGGCGGGGTCGGAACGCGCCTGGGCGCCGCCAGCCGGCTTTGACAGAAACGGCGATTGCTGATAGATAGTTACACAAGAAACCTTCTAGGAGAATCGTAGTGGCCGACCTGTTCGAAAACCCCATCGGGCTCGACGGCTTCGAGTTCGTGGAGTTCTGCGCTCCGGAAAAAGGCGTGCTCGAGCCGGTTTTCTCGGCGATGGGGTTCACCCACGTGGCCAACCACCGCAGCAAGGACGTCCAGCTATGGCGTCAGGGCGGCATCAACCTCATCGCCAACTACGAACCGCGCAGCGCGGCGTGGTTCTTCGCGCGCGAGCATGGCCCGTCGGCCTGCGGCATGGCCTTCCGCGTCCGCGATGCGCGCAAGGCTTATGCCGAGCTGCTCGATCGTGGCGCGGAGCCGGTGCAGGTCGAAACCGGTCCGATGGAGCTGCATATCCCGGCGATCCGGGGCATCGGCGGCGCGATCCTCTACCTCGTCGATCGCTATGAGAGCCAGGGCGAAGGCCTTTCGATCTACGACATCGATTTCGAGTACCTGCCCGGCGTGGACCGCCATCCTGCTGGCGCGGGTTTCAGCCACATCGATCACCTCACGCACAACGTCTATGGCGGGCGGATGAAGTTCTGGGCGGACTATTACGAGAAGCTCTTCAACTTCCGCGAGATCCGCTACTTCGACATCAAGGGCGAATACACCGGCCTGACCTCCAAGGCGCTGACCGCGCCCGACGGCAAGATCCGCATCCCGCTCAACGAGGAAGGCGAAGGCGGCAAGGGCCAGATCGAGGAGTTTCTGCGCGAATTCAACGGCGAGGGCATCCAGCACATCGCGCTCATCTGCGACGACCTGTGCGCGTCGTGGGATCGCCTCAAGGCGCTCGGGGTGCCCTTCATGACCGCGCCGCCGGAAACCTACTACCGCATGCTCGACGAGCGCCTGCCGAATCACGGCGAGGACGCCGAGGCGCTGAAGGCGCGCGGCATCCTGCTCGATGGCACGACCGAGGGCGGAAGCCCGCGGCTGCTGCTGCAGATCTTCGCTCAGGCCCAGGTCGGGCCGGTGTTCTTCGAATTCATCCAGCGCAAGGGCGACGAAGGGTTCGGCGAAGGCAACTTCAAGGCGCTGTTCGAGAGCATGGAGCGCGACCAGATCGAGCGCGGCGTGCTGCAGGTGGAGCCGGCCCAATGACCGGCGCGCCGGTCAGGCTCGGCGGCATCCACCACGCGGCCTATCGCTGCAAGGACGCCAAGGAGACCGTCGAGTGGTACGGCCGTGTCCTCGGCATGGATTACACCACCGCGTTCGCCGAGGACCACGTGCCCTCGACCGGCGAGTACGATCCTTACATGCACGTCTTCCTAGACGCCGGTAACGGCAACGTGCTGGCATTCTTCGAACTGCCTAACCAGACCGACATGGGCCGGGACGAGAACACGCCCGCGTGGGTCCAGCACCTCGCCTTCAAGGTCGGCAGCGAGGACGAACTGCTGGCGGCAAAAGAGCATATCGAGGCGCAAGGGATCGAAGTGCTCGGCCCCACGCATCACGGCATCTTCAAATCGATCTACTTCTTCGATCCGAACGGTCACCGGGTGGAGCTCGCCGCGGACATCGGCACGGCCGAACAGTATGCCGAACTCAGACGCGTCGCGCCGATGATGCTCGACGAGTGGTCGCAGACCAAAAAGGCTCCGCGCCACGCCGACTGGCTGCACGAGATCGCGCGCGAGGAACACGCAAAGGCGAAGACCGGGGCTTAACGCCTTCGCAGCACGAAAGTGCTAGCCGCTGGGCGCATGACGGCCCCGCGCAAGATTCTCAGCGTCTTCGGCACTCGCCCCGAAGCCATCAAGCTGTTCCCGCTGGTACGCGCGCTTGAGGCCGACGAACGCTTCGAGAGCCGCGTTTGCGTGTCGGGACAGCATCGCGGGATGCTCGACCAGGTTCTCGAGATCGCCGGGGTGACGCCGGATCACGACCTCGACCTCATGCGCCCCGACCAGTCGCTCGACGCGCTGACCGCAAACCTGCTGACGGGCATGCCGCGTCCTCGATGCCGAGAAACCAGACTGGGTGATCGTCCAGGGCGATACCGCCACCGCGATGGCGGGCGCGCTCGCGGCCTACTATCGCAAAATCCCCGTCACCCACGTCGAAGCCGGGCTGCGTAGCGGCAACATTCACCACCCACAATCGCTCCTTGCCTTTCCCTTGCGAAGCCAGGCCATGTTGTGCGTGGGCGCCTTGGCAATCGTGCTGCTCGCACGATCTCCCGCCGTCAGGTCGCCCACCGGGGCCCGCCCATGATGCGCTGGATCGTGAGAGTGATGCTGGCAGCCATTGCCGTGATCGCCGTGTGCGCGCAGCTCGATCGAGCGAGCTACCTCAAACCGCAGCTATCTGTCGTCGTTCCCAAGCCATTCCGCAGCTTTGCGCAGCCGACCCTTGCCCTCATCGCGTTGGCAGGAGGAGATACGGCGAGCGCGGAGATCGAAGCCCGCAGGCTGGTCCGCCGTCGGCCGATGCCGGCCGAACACCTTTTCACCCTCGCGATGGCGGACTTGCGCAGCGGCCGCCCTGCGGCATTTGCCGCGACATTCCGCGCTGCTTCGACCCGGGGATGGCGCTACGCACCGCTTCAGGTCACCGCCGCACAGGCTGCGCTGGCCAGCGGGGACCTGGCAGGGGCGGCGAACCGGATTGCCGCGCTGTGGGCGGAAAACCCCACCCACCCCTCCTCAGTTCCGCTGACGAGGCAACTGCTCGCCATGAAAGGGGGACCGGAAGCCTTCGCGATCCCACTCGCCAATACGCACGTATGGTCGTCTAACTTCGTACGCCGCGCCGCCAGCCTGGCGCCCCCGGCAAACACGGTAAAGACGGTTGCGGCAGCTCGCCGCGCCGGTGCCGATTTCGACTGCCGTGCTCTCAAGGTTCTTGCATCCGCGTACGCCAAGCGCGGTGAGCAGGTCGCCAGTTCTGAACTTACCTGCAAATAAGGGCGGATCAGCTTTCGGTGCAGAGGAAGATCGCAAGTGCGGCAACCACCAGCGCGAGCAGCGCGAAGTCGCCGCCCGGGATTTGCCACTCGCCAGCTGGGTGGGCCGACGCAGCCGATGCAATCACCGGGCGAGCCTGGCTGGATTCGGCTCCCATCGGTCTGGCGCTTTACATCGGTCTTGTCGGAACACGCGGCGACAAGCGCCGAGACAATCAGAAGCATACCCACAGCAACGGATGCCTCGGATCGACGGCCTCGCCCCATACGCACCTCTTACGACCCCGATCTTGGGGCGACCCGGTGCATCAATCGCGGGCCGTCATTATGGTTGCTGATTATACGCGAGGGCGCATTATTTCATAAGTCGGGCTATCCGTCTATGATATTCGATAATTAACCGCCGGCGTTCTTAGCGGTTGACTGTCAAATCATGGCCGCAAGATCGTCAAGTGGTTCCGGCTCGTCGATCTCGCCCGGCACTTTATCCGGAGACGCCGCAGGCTCGCCGAAGTCGGGGCTTGCGGGCTCGGTTTCCGGAGAGTCGGATATGAACGGCTCGGCGAGAGGCTCGCGTGGTTCTGGAAGGGGACCTGTCCTGTCGGGCTTGGTAGGGGGCACCGATGCCATGGCTGCGCTCCTGTATCGGCGACCAATTTCGCCGGGTCCGCATAATGCGCACCTTAGGTCAGACCCGTCCATCCGGAGTGTGCCTGGCCAGGGCGGGTTCGCAAGAGCGGGCTCTCCGTAGAATTCCGCATACCTCGCGCCCTTTGTGAAGGCCTAGAACGCACTCTGCAGGCGCCTTCCACCAGGTAGCCCGTCCCCCCGTCCCCCGGTGAAGACGCCTGCTTTCTGCCTTGTCATGATCTGACGCACCCTAGTCGAACTGGGAGGCCAGCGACCCATCGAGCTTGTAGGGATCCTTGGCGTAGGCGATCGTTCCGTCCGGCTGGGGGATCGCTGTCATATATACGACATAGACGGGCACGGGCATATCCAGCGCCACCCTCGTCGTTTGCCGGCTCGCCACCACCGCGTCGATCCACGCGCGATCCCAACCCACCTTGCCCAGCAGGATTTGGGCCAGGTCGAAAGGCTTGTCGGTCCGCATGCAGCCGTGGCTCAGCGCCCGGTCTTCGCGCGCGAACAGCTCCTTGGACGGGGTGTCGTGGATGAACATCGACAGCGGGTTGGGCATGTCGAGCCTCATCTGGCCGAGAGAGTTGCCTGGCCCCGGCCCCTGGGTCACGCGCAGCCCGCCGGCGTAGGTCCAGGTATAGCCGCGCCTCCGCGCTTCCGCCGGACGGTTGCGGACCAGGCTGCCGACGCTTTCGCGGATGATCGAGCTGGGCACATACCAGGATGGATTGAGGATCACGCCCGTCACGTCGGCATGGAACTGCGCGGTGGGAGTCGACGGTTTGCCGACGATCACACGATGGCTGGCGACTTCGCGACCGCCCTCATACAGACGCAGCCGGTACTCGGGAATATTCACGACAAGGTACCGCTGGCCCATATCGCGCGGCAGCCAGCGCCATCGCTCGAGCGTCGCGAGAAGGTGACCGCGCGTCTGCTTGTTCGATGGACCACGACGGAGCTCCTGCTTCAGCGCGGCATAGGCAGGATCCTGCGGGGCGAGGGAATCGAGCACGGTCCCCACCTGCCCCGTGCGCATGGCTTCGCGCGCAAGCTGCTCTACACGCGGCGGATCAAGCGTATTGGCAGGAATGAAGTAGCGTCCCCGCGAACCGGGACGGACGTGGCCGCCCGCAAGATCGCTTGCGAGAATGCGGAAGCTTTCCGCGGCCTGATCATCCAGCCTTTGCGGATCTTGCGACTGAAGCGCAGCGCGCAGTGCGTCCGCCTCGTAGTCCGCCGGCCGGAGGCCCTGATTACCCGCATCCTCGATATACGAAAGCAGACTGCTTGCGGTTGCTGTGTCCCAGCGCTCTCCATCGTCCCCCCGCCCCCCGGCTAGTGCGGGTGTGCCGAGCAGCGCCGCGAGCACCGGGAAAATTACGGCCAGGGCCGGAAGGCGCTTGGTGGCGCCGGCGATATTCATGGGCGTATCCTTGCAGGCGCCGTCTCGCCCCGGGCGCACCAAACTAGTGGGCGGCGAAGATCGGCAATGGCGGACGTGCTAGAAGCTGGCGGGTGACTCCGCCGAATGCCCATTCAAGCGATCGGGAATGCCCGTAAGCGCCCATCACCAGGAGCCCGGCCTTGCGGACGCTCGCGGCGTCCGAAAGCGTTTCCGCAACCGATCCCTCCTGGCTGATCGCGACGATCTCGCAGCGGACATCGTGGCGGGCGAGATATTCGGCACCCTCAAGGGAAGGCAGCGCAGGTTGTTCCTTCGGTTCGGGATCAGTCACCTCCACCAGCACGACGCCCGCCATCTCGCGCAGAAGCGGGACCGCAGCCCTGAGCGCGTGAGCCGACTCCAGCGAGCCATTCCACGCCACGATCGCGGGCCGGTCGAACTCGAAGGCGCGAGTCTCTTCCGGGACCAGCAGCAAGGGGGTCCGCGAATGAAGCGCAACGTCACTGACCAGCGGAGACGGTGCGCCCTTGGCGTCGAAGGGTTGGTGCGGCCCCAAGACCACCAGATCGGAAAGCGCCGAGCGCCGGTTGACGATCACCTTCGACCAGCCATCGAGTTGGCA
Source organism: Tsuneonella deserti (assembly GCF_014644315.1). Lineage (NCBI taxonomy): Bacteria > Pseudomonadati > Pseudomonadota > Alphaproteobacteria > Sphingomonadales > Erythrobacteraceae > Tsuneonella > Tsuneonella deserti. The sequence continues at coordinate 2,219,279 of NZ_BMKL01000001.1, forward strand.
CCAGTCCCAGGCCAGGTCCTCTCGCGCCAGACGTGCTTCGAGTTCAGAGCGAACCCGGTCAGCCGCTTCCTGGAAAGCGACCGCCGCCTCCGTAATCATCGCTCCATAAGCGTCGCCGGGAACTCCCAGCTCATACGGAATTGCCTGGAGGAAGGTGACGTGCGCCTGGAAGGCTCGGGCGAGGTCGAGCGATGTCTGGACGCGCGCCTCGAATGCGTGGTCACTATCGACGTGAATAAGTATTGAGCGCACGTTACCGGTCCTTGTTGCCCTGGCCAGGCGACCAATGACGCTATGCAGTCAGTTGGTAACTTGGTAGATTTCCGTAGGCGCAGACTCGACAGGAAGGGCAGACATGGAACTGAAACAGCTGTCATGCCAGTTCGCCGTGACGGGCCAGGTCGCGCCGGGCGATATGGCTGTTGTGGCAAGCCAGGGATTTCGCACTGTTGTCTGCAACCGCCCGGACCACGAAGGCTCAGACCAGCCGGAGGCGAGCCAGCTTGAAGCGGCGGCCGCGCGTCAGGGCCTGCGGTTCGAGTACCTCCCGATCGTTCCGGGCCAGGCGACGGACCTGGACGCCCGGCGGTTGGCCCGGATCCTGGACGAGACGCAAAGCCCCGTGCTTGCCTTCTGCCGCTCCGGTGCGCGGGCCGAAAGCTTGTGGCGCCGGGCGCGGGAACTTTCAGGCGACTGAGCGCACGGAGCTACTGCTCCGCACCAGCGGCTTATCGCGTCGATGATGGCCGGTTCGATTGAACGATCGCGACGATGATCATAGCAAAGGCCAGCAATCTGATCAGGAAAAGCGGGCTGCGCTCCTCGACGGGTATCAGGGTAACAGCCAGCCAGGTGTAGTTCACCGCCAGCAGGAAGAAGCTGAGCGCGAAGGTCAGGAACAGGCGCTGGCGCAGGCGCCGCCAATACGAGAGGAACAAGAGGCCCGCTACCGCGAAGCCCATTGCGACCGCTCCGGAGAGAAACTGCTCCATGTCAGTCACGCTCCACTTCCCAAATGAACCCGAACAATAGCACGGAAACTGCCATCAGCGTCAGAACCAGCCGGGGAGTGCGGAAGCTGACTTCGGTCAGGACCATCTGATCGACCACCACAAGCAGGTTGGACAGGGCCAGAAACACGAAGCAGGCCGCGCTCCAAAGGAGGATCGGCGTGCTGGAAACGGCGTAACGACGCACCAGCAGTGCCGCGCACAGTGCGCTGGCGAAGAAGCACAAAAGATATACCAGATCGGCGAAGGTCGTGATCATAATCAGTCCTTTCGCAGCCGGAATGCATCGGCGAATGCGTTGAGCCCCGGCGAATGGCGCGACACCAGCAGCCTACGGGCCCGCCCCGGAAATCGCCGGTAAAAATCGCATGCCTGCCGGGCGCAAACGGCTGCGTCCGCATTGACCGGAGAAAACTTGAGGGCGCCCTCCTCGACGAATGCCGCCAGACCCGACGCCACGAGCGCCTGCGCTCCCTGGGTGACGACAAGTTCGCTCGACCGCATTCGCTCAACCAGCTGGGCGTGCGTCAGCGCAATCTCCTGATGGTCTAACAGTGTGCACAGAAGCTCAAGGTCCCAGACAGAGGAAAAGCTGTCCAAAATAAAGGTCTCGATTGCAGAGTCGGTGGCCATGCCGACGGATTTCCCCTCATTCTGCAGGTGTCCCGGCGCGCCCTAGGGCACTTGCCGGCGAAGTGTAAACTCCTCTGGAGTCATTCACGAATCTTCGAAAAGACCGCGGGAACCGATTCGCCCCTCAGGAATTCTCCGACAGGGACGGTTGCGCTTTTCTTCCTGCGTTCGGGAGCAGCCACGGACTCGCCTGGAGGGATACGCAGTGTCGAAATACGAATCAGCCCACGGTTGCGATGAACTGCGCGACAGCCTCATCGAATCGCTGACCAGGCTGCGCGAAGGCGACTTCTCGGTTCGGCTCGATCTGCAATCCGGTGATCCGCGGGACCAGGAGATTGCAAGGCTCTTCAACCAGGTCGTCAGTCTCAACGACGCGATCACCGACGAAGTGAACCGCGTCGCGCAGGTCGTCGGCAAGGAAGGGGAGATTACCCAGCGCGCCAAGGTGCGCGCCGCGGAGGGTGGCTGGCAGGTCAAGCTCGACGCGGTCAACGGCCTGATCGACGACATGGTCCAGCCGACTACCGAAGTCGCGCGCGTGATCGGCGCAGTGGCGGAGGGCGACCTGTCGCAGCACATGACCGTCGAGATCGACGGGCGTGAGTTGAAAGGGGAATTCCTGCGCATCGGCAGGGTGGTGAACACCATGGTCGACCAGCTCGGCTCGTTCGCCAGCGAGGTGACGCGCGTGGCGCGCGAAGTGGGCACCGAAGGCAAGTTGGGCGGCCAGGCGCAAGTGCGCGGTGTCGCGGGCACGTGGAAGGACCTCACCGAAAACGTCAACCTGATGGCCGACAACCTCACCGGCCAGGTTCGCAACATTGCCGAAGTGACCACCGCGGTGGCCCGCGGCGATCTCTCCAAGAAGATCACCGTCGATGTGAAAGGCGAGATCCTCGAGCTGAAGAATACCATCAACACGATGGTCGACCAGCTCAACGGCTTCGCTTCCGAAGTGACCCGCGTGGCGCGCGAAGTGGGCACCGAGGGCAAGCTCGGCGGCCAGGCCGAAGTGCCCGGTGTCGCCGGTACCTGGGCGGATCTGACCGACAACGTGAACCTGATGGCGGCGAACCTTACCGGACAGGTCCGCAACATCGCGGACGTGACGACCGCCGTGGCCCGCGGCGATCTCTCAAAGAAGATCACCGTGGAGGTGCGCGGCGAGATCCTGGAACTCAAGAACACCATCAACGTCATGGTGGACCAGCTCAGCAGCTTCGCTTCCGAAGTGTCGCGCGTGGCCCGCGAAGTGGGTACCGAGGGCCGTCTCGGTGGCCAGGCGAAGGTGGAAGGCGTCGCCGGCATCTGGAAGGACCTCACCGACAACGTGAACGAGCTGGCGGCGAACCTTACGGGCCAGGTCCGCAACATCGCCGAAGTCACCACCGCGGTGGCGCTCGGCGACTTGTCGAAGAAAATCACCGTCGATGTGAAGGGCGAGATCGCCGAGCTCAAGAACACCATCAACACGATGGTCGACCAGCTCAACTCGTTCGCCTCGGAAGTGACCCGCGTGGCGCGCGAAGTGGGCTCGGAAGGCAAACTGGGCGGCCAGGCGCAGGTGGAAGGCGTTGCGGGTACCTGGGCCGATCTCACAAACAACGTGAACGAACTCGCGGCCAACCTGACGGGCCAGGTTCGCAACATCGCCGAAGTCACCACGGCGGTGGCCTCGGGCGACTTGTCGAAGAAGATCACCGTCGACGTGAAGGGCGAGATCGCCGAGCTCAAGGGCACCATCAACACGATGGTGGACCAGCTCAACTCGTTCGCCTCGGAAGTGACCCGCGTCGCGCGCGAAGTGGGCACCGAGGGCAAGCTCGGCGGTCAGGCGGCCGTGCCGGGGGTCGGCGGCACGTGGAAGGACCTGACCGACAACGTCAACCTGATGGCGGACAACCTGACCGGCCAGGTCCGCAACATTGCCGAAGTCACCACCGCGGTGGCAAAGGGCGACCTGTCGAAAAAGATCACCGTCGACGTGAAGGGCGAGATTCTCGAGCTGAAGAACACCGTCAACGTGATGGTGGACCAGCTCAACGGCTTCGCATCCGAAGTGACCCGCGTGGCGCGCGAAGTCGGCACCGAGGGCAAGCTCGGCGGTCAGGCGGCCGTGCCGGGGGTCGGCGGCACGTGGAAGGACCTGACCGACAACGTCAACCTGATGGCGAGCAACCTTACCAACCAGGTGCGCGGCATCGCCGACGTCGTAACCGCGGTCGCCCAGGGCAACCTGAATCGCAAGCTCACCGTGGATGCGAAGGGCGAAATTGCCGCTCTCGCCGAGACGATCAACGGGATGATCGAGACGCTTTCCACCTTCGGCGACCAGGTGACCAACATGGCGCGCGAAGTCGGTGTGGAAGGCCGGCTTGGCGGCCAAGCGCGCGTGCCGGGCGCCGCGGGTCTCTGGCGCGACCTCACCGACAACGTGAACCAGCTTGCCGCGAACCTTACCAACCAGGTCCGCTCCATCGCCGAGGTGGCGACCGCGGTGACCAAGGGCGATCTTACCCGATCGATCTCGGTGGAGGCCCTGGGCGAGATGGCCGCGCTGAAGGACAACATCAACGAGATGATCCGCAACCTGAAGGATCAGACGCTCAAGAATGCCGAACAGGACTGGCTCAAGACCAACCTGGCCCGCTTCAGCCGCATGCTGCAGGGCGAGCGCGACCTTGCGACAATTTCCAACCTGATCATGAGCGAGCTCGCGCCGCTGGTAAACGCTCAGTACGGCGTGTTCTACGTCGCCAATGCCAACGATACCGAAGAGACTACACTCGACCTTGTCGCGAGCTACGGGGCCGGCAGCCGCGACGCCATGAAGCCGCGCTTCGCGCTGCGCGAAGGATTGATCGGCCAGGCCGCGGCCGACAAGCGGCCGATGCGGCTCGATAAAGTGCCCGGCGACTACGTCCGCATTGCGTCCGGCCTGGGTGACGGGCGTCCGGCGCACCTCAATATCCTGCCCGCGCTGTTCGAGGACGAGGTCAAGGCAGTCATCGAGCTCGCAAGCTTCGAGGAGTTCAACGAGACGCACCACAGCTTCCTCACCCAGCTGATGGAGACCGTCGGCATCGTGCTGAACACGATCGCCGCGACCATGCGGACGGAAGAGCTGCTCAAGGAATCGCAGCTGCTGACCCAGGAGCTGCAGGCGCGCCAGACGGAACTCACGACCAAGCAGGAAGAACTGCACGCGACCAACGAGGAACTGCAGGAGAAGGCGCAGCTGCTCGAGAACGAGAAGCGCCAGGTCGAAGCGAAGAACTTCGAAATCGACATGGCCCGCCGCGCGGTCGAGGAAAAGGCCGAGCAGCTCGCCCTCACCTCGAAGTACAAGAGCGAGTTCCTGGCCAACATGAGCCACGAGCTGCGCACCCCGCTCAATTCGCTGCTCATCCTGTCGAAGCTGTTGGCCGACAATCAGGATGGCAACCTCAATCCCAAGCAGACCGAGTTCGCGCGCACGATCCATGGCGCTGGCACCGATCTGCTCAATCTCATCAACGACATCCTCGATCTGTCGAAAATCGAATCAGGCACCGTGTCGATCGAGCTCGGCGATATGCCGCTGACCTCGCTTCAGCGGCACATGGAACGAACCTTCCGCCAGCTTGCGTCCGAGAAGGGCATCGACTTCGAGGTCCAGTTCGCGTCCGATCTCCCGGCATCGATTCACACCGACGAGAAGCGCTTGCAGCAGGTGGTTCTCAACCTGCTGTCCAATGCCTTCAAATTTACCGATCAGGGCAAGGTCCAACTCGAAGTCGGGATCGCCCGCTCGGGATGGAGCGCCGGCCACCCGGTCCTGCGGGACGTGAGCGAAGCGCTGGAGATATCGGTGACCGATACCGGCATCGGCATCCCGTCGGATAAGCAGAAGCTGATCTTCGAGCCCTTCCACCAGGCCGATGGCACCACCAGCCGCAAGTACGGCGGCACTGGCCTGGGCCTCTCGATCAGTCGCGAGATCGCCGGGCTTCTGGGCGGGGAACTGCAAGTCCGCTCGACGCCCGGTCAAGGCTCGACCTTCACGCTTTTTCTGCCGTTCCATGCCGCGGCAGCGCCGGCACTATCCCATCCCGTTGCATTCGAAACGGAGGAGCCGGCAAGCGACGCGGTTATCGCTCCGGAGCCGACCGACGACCGCGGCGATCTGGGACCGGATCCCTTCGTGCTGATCGTCGAAGACGATCCCACCTTCGCATCAATCCTGCTCGATCTCGCGCATGGTGCCGGGCTCAAGGGCGTGGTCTGCCCAACCGGCACGGGAAGCGCAGCCCTGGCGCGCAAGCTGCAGCCATGGGCGATCACGCTCGATCTCGGCCTCAGCGACATGAACGGTTTCGTCCTGCTCGACCTCCTCAGGCAGGAAAGCGAGACGGCGTCTATCCCGGTCTACGTCATTTCAGGACGCGACATGGCCGAAGATGCGCTGGGACTGGGCGCCGCCGAGGTGTTCGAGAAACCTGTCGAGCACGACCGGCTGAGCGCGATGTTCTCCGAAGTCGCCAAGCGCAAGCGGCGCAAGTCCCGCGCCACCGTTTCGCGTGGCAATACCGGCGGCGCAGGCCAGCTGGCCGGCAAGAAATTGCTCATCGTCGATGATGACATCCGCAATATCTACTCGCTCACCAGCGTGCTGGAGGCCCACGGCGCCGAAATCCTCTACGCCGAACGCGGCCAGGAGGGCATCGACCTGCTCGTTGCCCATCCCCAAGTGGACGCTGCCCTGATCGACATCATGATGCCCGAAATGGACGGATACGAGACGATGCGCCGCATCCGCTCCAATCCTGCGATCGCCGGCATTCCGCTGGTCGCGGTGACGGCCAAGGCAATGGCGGGCGATCGCCAGAAGTGCCTCGACGCGGGGGCGAGCGACTACATCGCCAAGCCGGTCGACATCGATGTCCTTCTCGCCCTCCTTCGCGTGACCACGGAGCGGGCGGGCATCAGCAAGGGTGAGCGGTCGGCGAGCGCCAAGGCAGCCGCATGAACCTCCTCGCGAGCGGCCGCGGCAGCAACGCGGCGCGAATACTCGTCGTCGACGATGATGAGCGAAACCTTCTGGCACTGACCGAGGTGCTTAAGCCGATTGCCGACGTAGTATGCGCTACTTCCGGTCGCGACGCGCTGCGCCAGCTCCTTCGCAATGAGTTCGCAGTCATCCTCCTCGATGTCTTCATGCCGGAACTCGACGGTTACGAGACCGCGGCCCTCATCCGCGAGCGTGAGCAGAGCGCGCGGATCCCGATTATCTTCCTCTCCGCCGTGAACAAGGAAACCGAGCACTTGATGCGCGGCTACGAAATGGGCGCCGTGGACTATGTCTTCAAACCGGTCGATCCGGTGATCCTGAAATCGAAAGTCGGCGTCTTCGTCGATCTATTCGAGATGCGCCGGCAGCTCGAAATCAGCGAGCGGCGCCAGGCATCGATCCTTCGCGCGCTGCCGATGGCGATCTACGAAGTCACCGAGAAGGATGGCGAGCTGCTGCGCCAGTTTCACGGCGGTGACCTGAGTCATTTCCTTGGCGACGAGGCAGACGCGGTCCTGAGGGGCGAGCGTGCCTGGGAAGAGTGGGTGCACTCGGACGACCGCGAGCAGCTTTACCGGGAGGCGGAACGCGGTGGCGACACGGTGACCGTCGAATACCGCTGGGTCGGCCCGGCGGGATCGCGTCACCATATCCTCGACCAGAGGATCGCGACCAGCCCGATAACCGGCCAGCGGCGTTGGGCGGGCTCCCTGCTGGACATCACCGAGCGCAAGGAACTCGAAGCCCGGCTCGTCCACGCCGGCAAGATCGATGCCTTGGGCCAGTTGACTGGCGGGGTGGCTCACGACTTCAACAATCTTCTTGCCGCGGTGCTCGGCGGCATCGGCATTCTGCAGCGACGCCTCGAACTGGGTGAGCGCGAGCAGCGCGTCATCGAGCAGATGCGCCACGCCGTAACCCAAGGGACCGACCTGGTGCGGCGCATGATGGCATTCGCCCGTCAACAGGACCTTTCTCCGGCAAGCATGGACCCGTCGGACCTGTGCGAATCCGTCGCGGGACTGGTTTCGCATACGCTCGGCGGAACCGTCACCGTCGCCTGGGAATGCCCCAAGACGGGCCTCAACCTCTATGTCGACCGGAGTCAGCTCGAGCTTGCATTGATGAACCTGATCATCAACGCTCGCGATGCGATGCCTTCGGGAGGGGAGATCCGGGTTTCGATCGCGCGCGACGAGGGTGCCGCGAACAACGACCCCAGGCTGCGCATCCGGATCGAAGACGAAGGCTGCGGGATTCCGGCGGAGGCGATCGAAAAGGTCACGGAGCCGTTCTTCACGACCAAGGAAACCGGCAAGGGCACGGGGCTGGGCCTTTCGATGGTCTCGGGCTTTGTACACCAGTCGGGCGGCGAATTGCGGATCGAGAGTGTCGTTGGCAAGGGCACCACCATCGACCTCGTTCTACCCGCGACCGAGGCCACTGCCGCTGCCCTTTCGAGCGATGACGCAAGCGATCTCGGGTGGCTGGCGGACAAGAGCCTCATGCTCATCGATGACGACGAGGCGGTGCGCACGATCCTGAGCGAGCAGTTTCGCGATGCCGGCGCCCGGATCGATGACTTCGCCTGCGGACAAGACGCGATCTCGGCTATCCGCGACGCCCCCCAGAAATACGACTACATCCTGAGCGACTTCGCAATGCCGGAGATGGACGGTCTCGAAACTCTGCGCACGATCGGCGAGATCGCACCCGAAGCGCGGGCGGTTTTGATGACCGGCAATGCCGATGATCTCAGGCTCGGCAGTCAGCATAGCATTCCGCTCGTCCGCAAGCCGCTCGACCCGGCGGCTCTCGCAAAGGCATTCAATCCGTGACGAGAGCCGGCTGAGCCGATCCTGTCATGTGTCCGAAAACTGGATAAGTCAGGATTCGGCAGGCCTGAACGCCCCAGAAGGACGAGGTCGATACGTTCGTCCTGAATGGCGCGGCCGGGCTACGGCAGGCTGCATCTCCTTGTGCCCTCCTTCAGCGAGTAAGGGCTGAACAGGTGCGGCAGCGTGTCTTCGGGCCCGATAAATTGCCCTGCTGCTGTCGATCAGGGTGAGGCACCGAACAACGATCAGTTCCCATCCTGTCGCCACGTGAAAAATTGATGGACGGCTCTGGAGCGTTTTTTCACCTGCGCGGTTCTGCGAACAAGGAGATCGTATTGAACTATCAACAGGGTCTGGCCGTCGCTGTACTGGCCGGCACGATGGCGTTGTTCGTCTGGGGCAGATGGCGCTATGACATGGTGGCGGTCGCGGGCCTGCTGGCAGGAGTGCTCGCCGGCGTAGTCCCCACCGACGAAGCCTTTTCCGGTTTCAGCAACGACATCGTCATCATCGTAGCGAGCGCGCTGGTGGTGAGCGCCGCGGTGGCACGCTCCGGTGTCATTGAACACGCTGTGCAGGCGATCTCGCCTCGCCTCAAGGGATTCCGGTCACAGCTGTTTCTCCTGATCGCGGCCGTCGCGCTCATGAGTGCGTTCGTGAAGAACATCGGGGCGCTGGCGATAATGATGCCGATTGCGATGCAGATGGCCAAACGGTCGGGCACATCGATTTCCTGCTATCTCATGCCGATGGCTTTTGCCTCGTTGCTCGGCGGCCTGATGACGCTCGTCGGCACCTCTCCCAACATCATTGTCTCGGGGATACGCGAAGACCTGACCGGCAAGCCTTTCCAGATGTTCGATTACGCGCCGGTGGGCGCGCTTCTGACACTTGCAGGGCTTGCGTTTCTCGCCGTGGGCTACCGCCTGCTCCCAGGAGGCCAGAAACCGGCCGCGAGCATCGGAGAGGCTCTCAACATCAACGCCTACGTGACGGAGGCCCGGGTCCCCGCCGGATCTGCGGCGGAAGGCAAGGACGCCGCAGAGATAGCCGCCGACGGCGAGGATGAGGTGACCGTAACCCGCGTCGTGCGCGAGGGGTCGCGTCGCGTCCGGCCCAGCGAGGCCGTTCTTGAAGAAGGCGATATCGTCCTGCTCGAAGGCGCGCCCGATGCGCTCGAGCGCACGATCGCGAAACAGAATCTGGAGCTGGAAGGTCAGGATCGCGTCTTTGCATCAGAACCCACCGACGAGATCGGCGTGATCGAGGCTGTAATCGCCCGCGGTTCGCTTCTGGAGGGCCGCGCTGCGGGCCGTCTGGAGCTGCACAGGCGCTTCGACATCAATCTCCTGGCGGTCGGCCGGAGCGGCGCGCGCCTGACCGATCGCCTGCGCGATATCCGTCTGCGGGCGGGCGATGTCATCGTGCTGCAGGGAGTTCTCAGCAGTTTTCCCGAACGGCTGCGTGAGCTTGGAGTGCTTCCGCTGGCAGAACGCGAAGTCCGCCTGGGTAGCGCCACGCGCACCATCGTACCGGTGTCGGTGCTCGCGGTTTCGATGGTGCTCACGGCGCTGGGCGTAGTGCCTGTCGAGATCGCTTTCTTCGCCGCCGCGGCGGTCATAGTCGCCCTGGGCGCCCTGCCCTTGCGTGAAGCCTACACGGCGATCGACTGGCCGATCCTGGTCATGCTCGCAGCTCTCATTCCGCTAAGCGCATCGCTCGAGCAAACCGGCGCCACCGATCTCCTCGCGCGCCAGCTTTCGGCGTGGGCCTGGGGAATGCCGCCAGTCGGCGCGCTGGCTCTGATCATGGTGGCGGCAATGGCGGTTACTCCATTCCTGAACAATGCGGCGACCGTGCTGGTCATGGCACCCGTCGCCGCCCTGTTCGCAAAAGAGCTGGGATACAGGCCCGATCCCTTCCTGATGGCGGTGGCCGTGGGCGCCGCGTGCGACTTCCTCACCCCGATCGGCCATCAGTGCAACACGCTGGTCATGGGGCCGGGCGGCTATCGCTTCGGAGACTACTGGCGCCTCGGGCTGCCCCTTTCGCTACTCGTCGTCGGGCTGGGAGTTCCGCTGATCGCGCTTGTCTGGCCGTTGCGATAGGCCGCCAAGGCCGGGCCGGGCCTCACAACATTCTAGCGCAAATGCTGCAGCTTATGCCGGAGCGATGGAACCGCCGCCTCCGCCTGTCGCTTCCATCCATGCGTCCGCATGAACGGACAGGTTCAACAAGAGGAAAGCATGATGGCAGACCAGAACGGAACCCCCGGCAACGCGCCGAACCAGTTCGCGCAGGTCGGTATGGGTGGAAGCCAGGGCGGCGGGCAGTTCGAGCAGGATGCGGGCCAGTCGGGTTCGCTACAGGATCAGCAGGGCGGCACTACCACCACCCGCTCCGTCCCGGTCGGCGAAGAGGCCGCCCGCCGCGCCGCCCAGCAGGAACAGGGCCAGTCGCATGAGCGCCTCGCGCCGATTCAAGCGACCACGAAAGAATGAGTGGCTCCGATCGCTCTCGGGACGAGCGGACCTCGGATATCTGACGATTGTTCGGCGCGGTCGTCTCGCATGAAGCAGGGACGACCGCCGCTTTGTCCGATGGTTAGGCTTCGGCCGCCCGGCGCCGCAGCGGGATCACTTGCGGAGGCGTCGACGGCACCGCTGTCCTCTTCGCCAGCGCCAGTTCCTCTGGCCCGAGCGGCTTTATGAAGGCAATGCCCGCGCTGCCGCGCTTTGCCCACCGCAGTCGCCCTTCGATCGGCCCGACATCCCCGAGCCAGACCTGCAGCACGTCAGACTTGGTCACCGCTGCGGTCACCCCCTTCACCCGGCAGCCGCGTTCGTCCAGGTCGAGGATCGCAATGTCCTCGCCGGCGCCCTCGCCCACGACACAACGACCTTCGAGCGAGACGAAGTCACGATCTCCCGCGCGCGGTCCGCTGTAATGAGTGGCAAGCTTGGGTCGGTTCAATTTGGCCATGGACCAGCGTTGCTCCGACCAGGGTTAAGGGTTCGCTTGCGGCAGCAAATATTTCCGTCTGACGCGAGCTAGCCGACCACCCCGGCTGCTGCGAGAACAGCCAGCGTGAGAATGTCGGGTGCAAGGGCAGTCATGGGAGCGATCTGTACCGGCTTTTCCATGCCGACCATCATCGGCCCGATCATCGTCTCTCCCGCGAGCTCACGCAGCAGCTTGGCCGACAGGTTGGCCGATTGAAGGCCCGGCATGATCAGGACGTTGGCGGGGGCCGACAGGCGGCTGAACGGATAAAGCTCCATCACTTTCGGGTTGAGCGCGGCGTCGGGCGCAAGTTCGCCTTCGTATTCGAAGTTGGGCTTCTCGGCGTCCAGGATCGCGACTGCATCGCGGATGTTGCCGAGCCATTGCCCCGGCGGATTGCCGAAGGTCGAGTATGACAGGAACGCCACTCGCGGTTCGTGGCCAAGTCGCCGTGCGACCGCCGCTGTCTCGCGCGCTATATGGGCCAATTGCTCGGCAGAAGGACGTTCGTTGATCGTGGTGTCGGCAAGGAAGACGGTCGAATTCTTGCCGATCATCAGGTGGACGCCGAAAGGAACCGCGCCCTTCTTGGCGTCGAGCACCAGGCTCACCTCGCGCATCGACTGGGCAAACGTGCGCGTGATGCCCGATATCATCGCGTCCCCATGGCCGAGGGCAACCAGCAACGCGGCGAAGACGTTGCGTTCCTGGTTGACCAGCCGGCGCACGTCGCGCTCGGTCCGGCCCCGCCGCTGGAGCCGCTGGTAAAGGTAATCCACCATCTGCGGCACCAGCGCGCTGTCGGCCGAATTCTGGATTTCGAACCCGCCCGGATCGCTCGCGCCCAGCATGTGCAGCTTGTCGACCACCGCCTTGGTGCGGCCGACGAGGATCGGGGTTCCGTAGCCGAAGTCGCGAAACTGGATCGCCGCCCGCAGGACCACGTCCTCCTCCGCCTCGGCGAAGACGACCCGCTTGGGGCTGGCCTTGGCGTCCTCATACACCCGGGTCAGCACGGCGGTGGTCGGGTTGAGGCGTGATTTGAGACCAAGTCTGTAGGCCGCGAAGTCCTCGATCGGCGCCTTTGCCACGCCGGTATCCATCGCCGCTTTCGCGACTGCCGAAGAGACCACTTCCATCAGCCGCGGATCGAACGGAGCCGGGATGATGTAATCGGTTCCGAACTTGTGATTGACGCCGTAAGCGGCCGCGACTTCATCGGGCACCCGCTCGCGCGCGAGGCTGGCGATCGCATGGGCAGCGGCGATCTTCATTTCCTCGTTGATCGCGGTCGCCTGCACGTCGAGCGCGCCGCGAAAAATGAAGGGAAACCCCAGGACGTTATTGACCTGATTGGGATGATCGGAACGTCCGGTGGCGATGATCGCGTCCGGACGCACTGCCTTCGCGTCCTCGGGCGTGATCTCGGGGTCGGGATTGGCCATCGCGAAGATGATCGGCTTGTCGGCCATCCGCTTGACCCATTCGGGCTTCAGCGCACCCGCGGCTGACAGGCCGAGGAACACGTCGGCGCCGACCAGGGCCTCTTCCAGCGAGCGCGCCTCCGTCTCCACCGCATGTGCGCTCTTCCACTGGTCCACCCCGTCGCGGCCGGGATAGATCGGGCCCTTGCGGTCGCAGACTATGACGTTCTCGTGCGGGACGCCCACCGACTTGATCAGCGCGGTGCATGCGAGCGCCGAGGCGCCGGCGCCGTTGACCACCATCCGCACGTCCTTGAGTTCCCGGCCGGTAAGATAGCAGGCATTGATGAGACCGGCGGTGGCGATGATCGCGGTGCCGTGCTGGTCGTCGTGCATGACCGGAATGTTCATGCGTTCGCGGAGCGCCTGCTCGATGATGAAGCACTCGGGCGCGGCGATGTCTTCGAGGTTGATGCCTCCGAAGCTGGGCTCCATCAGCGCAACCGCCTCGATGAACTTGTCGGGATCTTCGGTGGCGAGTTCGATATCGATGGCGTCGACATCGGCGAAGCGTTTGAAGAGCACGGCCTTGCCCTCCATCACCGGCTTCGAAGCCAGCGCCCCCAGGTTGCCCATGCCAAGGATCGCCGTGCCGTTGGAGATCACCGCCACCAGGTTCGAGCGCGCAGTATACCTGGCCGCATTCGCCGGGTCGTCGGCAATCGCCTGCACGGGTGCGGCGACGCCGGGGGAATAGGCGAGGCTGAGGTCCCGCTGGGTTGCCATCGGCTTGCTGGCGATGATCTCGATCTTACCGGGACGGATCGTCTCATGGTAAAACAGCGCCTCGCGCGCGGTGAAGGCGGTGGGCTTCTCGTTGGCCAATTGGCACCCTTTCTGTTCGCTTGCACGGGCGCCGTAACGGAACTCGGCGCGGTGCAACAGGGGAAAGCGGGATTGCGCGCCGTTCCGAATCACGCCGCCCCCGTCTAGGCGTCGGGCGTGGCCGGCAGCGCAACTCCGATGATGGCGCAATACCTCGCGCTCAAGGCGCAGGCCGAAGGCTGCCTGCTGTTCTATCGCATGGGCGATTTCTTCGAGCTGTTCTTCGATGACGCGCGGATCGCGGCTTCGGTTCTCGACATCGCGCTGACCAGCCGCGGAGAGCATGACGGGGCGCCCATCCCGATGTGCGGCGTGCCCGTCCATTCGGCCGAAGGTTACCTCGCCCGGCTTATCCGCGCAGGCCAGCGGGTCGCGATTGCCGAGCAGGTGGAAACGCCCGAGGAGGCGAAGAAGCGCGGCGGGTCCAAGGCACTTGTGGCCCGCGACATCGTTCGCTTCGTCACCGCCGGTACCCTTACAGAGGATGCGCTGCTCGAGCCGCGCCGCGCCAATGTCCTGGCCGCAGTGTGCGAGCTTCGCGGCGTGTGCGGCATTGCCCATGTCGACATCTCAACCGGGTACATGGAACTGGAAGAATGTCCGGCGCACGATGTTACAGCCGCCCTTGCCCGGCTTGACGCGCGCGAGGTGGTCGTCCCCGAGGACTGGCTGGAAGCGCCGACGGACGCGATTGCCCGTCCCCGGGCCGGCTTTTCGAGCGATGGAGGAGGGGAGGACCTTCGCCGCATCCACGGGGTGGCCACGCTCGACGGTTTCGGGAGCTTCGGCCGGGCGATGCTCGCGGCGGCGGGCGGCCTCATCGCATATCTCGAACATGTCGGCCGCGGCACCATGCCTCTGCTCTTGCCGCCGGTGCCGCGTGAATGCGGCGATACGCTGGCGATGGATGCCGCCACTCGGTCCAGTCTCGAAATCATCGAGAGCAGCCAGGGCGGCCGGGCAGGCTCGTTGATCGATGCGGTCGATCGCTGCGTCACCGGCGCCGGTGCGCGCCAGCTTGCCGAAGACCTCTCGGCGCCGCTGACCCGGAAGGAGCTGATCGACGAGCGCCTCGCGCTGGTTGCCTGGCTGCACGACGATGCGATCCTGCGGGGCGATATCAGAAGTGCGCTGCGAGCCTTGCCTGACATCGGCCGCGCTTTGGGACGCATAGCCGCGGGGCGCGGGAGCCCGCGCGATCTCGGGCAGGTGCGCGACGGCCTGGAACAGGCGCGGGCCCTCCGCGACCGCTTACCGGGCTCGGCGGACCGGCCAGCGTTGCTCGATCGGCTGTTGCCGGCTCTCGGCGGACACGGAGCGTTGACCGATCTCCTCGGCCGCGCGCTGGTTCCCCAGCCGCCCACCGAACGCGGCCAGGGCGGCTTCATCGCAGAAGGGTACGATGCCGCGCTGGACGATTTGCGGCGCACTTCCGGAAGCGCGCGCCGGGCGATCGCCGCTCTGGAGGCGCGCTACCGGGTCGAAACCGGCGTTGCGGCGCTCAAGATCCGCCACAACGGCGTGCTCGGCTATTTCATCGAGGTGCCGGCCCGCCACGCCGACGCGCTCATGACGCCGGACAGCGGATTCACGCATCGTCAGACCATGGCGGGCGCAGTTCGTTTCAATTCGCTCGGCCTGCATGAAGAAGCAGGCCGCATCGCAGAGGCTGGCGGTCACGCTCTCGCGGCCGAGGAAGCGCATTTCGAGGAACTGGTCGAAGCCGTTATGGCGGCGCGCATGGCGATAGCAGCGACGGCTGCAGCACTCGCGCGCATCGACGTTGCTGCCGGCCAGGCCGAGCGGGCGGTCGAAGGTGGCTGGACACGCCCCCGGATCGTACTTGAATCCGTGCTCCAGGTGCAGGCCGGCCGCCATCCGGTGGTTGAGGCCGCGCTCATGGCAAATCGACGGAGCGGCGGAGCGGAGCGTTTCGTGGCAAACGACTGCATGCTGGCCGCTAACGATCGGCTGTGGCTTATCGGCGGGCCCAACATGGGCGGCAAGTCCACCTTCCTGAGGCAGAATGCGCTCATCGTGCTGCTCGCGCAGGCGGGTGGGTTCGTGCCCGCGGCAAGCGCCGTTATCGGGCTCACCGACCGCCTTTTCAGCCGGGTGGGGGCGAGCGACAACCTGGCCCGGGGGCGTTCCACCTTCATGGTCGAAATGGTGGAGACGGCGGCGATCCTGTCGCAGGCGACCGATCGTTCCTTCGTCATCCTGGACGAGGTGGGACGGGGAACCTCGACCTACGACGGACTCGCCCTCGCCTGGGCGGTTGTCGAAGCGGTTCACGAGACTAACCGGTGCCGGTGCCTGTTCGCCACCCATTATCACGAGCTAACCCGTCTCGCCGAAAGCTGCGACGCATTGTCGCTGCACCATGTCCGGGCACGCGAATGGAAAGGGGACCTCGTCCTGTTGCACGAGCTGGCGCCCGGGCCGGCGGACCGAAGCTATGGCATCGCCGTCGCCCGTCTGGCGGGTCTTCCACCCAAGGTCATCTCCCGTGCAAAGGCAGTGCTCGACAAGCTCGAAAAGGGGCGAGCGCAGACCGGGGGGCTTGCCGCGGGCCTTGGTGACTTGCCGTTGTTCGCCGCCGCAGCGGAAGCGGAGGAAGCGCAGTGCGATATCTTGCGCGACCGGCTGCAGGCGCTTGACGTCGATGCCCTTTCACCGCGCGAGGCGCTCGAAACGCTGTACGAACTCAAGCGCGAAGCAGGCTCAAGCGAGGCTTAACCATTCCCGGCTATGCTTGGCCGATGCGCGGATATATGTTTCGCAATCGCTGGGCGGCCTTGCTGTT
This sequence comes from Tsuneonella deserti, assembly GCF_014644315.1. Classification (NCBI taxonomy): domain Bacteria; kingdom Pseudomonadati; phylum Pseudomonadota; class Alphaproteobacteria; order Sphingomonadales; family Erythrobacteraceae; genus Tsuneonella; species Tsuneonella deserti. Next base: position 2,235,931 of record NZ_BMKL01000001.1, read on the forward strand.
CGTGGGCCTTACGCTCGCGAGCGTGACGACGCTCATCGGCACCGGCAACGGCGATGGCGCCATCGACAAGGCTACCGACCAGATCGCCCGCCAGAAAGCGGAAGCGGACCGACTGACCGGCTCATCTCAGGCGCCGAAATTGCCTGAAGCTACTACCAGCATCGAGGCGCCCTTCGCCGCGGACGAGGACCTGATCGACCCGGCAACCGGATACGATCCCACTCCGCCCGAGGAAATGCCAGCGGTCGATCCTGGCGATCCGCAGGACATTGCGGACCAGGTGGTCATCGTTTCCCGCGACGAGACGGGCGAGGCTGCGGCGCAAGCGCCCCAGTCTACTGCGGAACAGCCCGGGCAATAGTCTTCAGGAACCGTCGGAGGGCAGATCCGGATCGGGATTACGTTCGGCCCCGTAGAGGTCCTCGTTGTCGTCCATGTTCTCTTCGCCCTGGTAGGCGCTCATGTCGATTCTGCCCGAACTTTCCATGTCGCGCATGTGATCGACCAGATCCTGCACATCGCCGCCGCCGACTTTCACGCTCGAGGTAGGGTCTCCCTTGCGCAATGACTGTGCCTGGTCGGCGACTGTCTGCGCCTGAGCCTGCTCGTCATCCTGTTCGGAATTGTGAGCTTCGGGGGCAAGGTTGGGGTCGGTGGCCATCGAGGTGTTCTCCTTTGCCCGATCAACCCGCGCCGTAACGCGCCGTTCCCGGGTTCCTATCGAGTAGGAACGGGCGCCTCGCCCGAGTAGTCGTAGAATCCCTTGCCAGTCTTTCGGCCGAGCCAGCCAGCCTCGACATAGCGCATCAGCAAGGGCGCCGGGCGGTACTTGCTGTCCCCGGTGGTGGTGTAGAGCACCCGCACGATGTCGAGGCAGGTGTCGAGCCCGATGAAGTCGGCCAGCTCCAGCGGGCCCATCGGATGGTTGAGGCCGATCCGGCAACCCTTGTCGATGTCCTCGATGCTGGCAGTGCCCTGCCCGAGCACGAAGGCCGCCTCATTGAGCATCGGTATCAGGATGCGGTTGACCACGAACCCCGGCTCGTCCTGCACTTCGACCACTTCCTTACCGAGAGCCTTGGCCAGCGCGCGGGTGCGCGCAATCGTGTCGGGCGAGGTAGCCAGGCCCGGAATGACCTCGATCAGCCCCATCACGGGCACAGGGTTGAAGAAGTGAAGCCCGATGAACCGCGCCGGGTCGGGCGACCAGTTGGCCATGCGGGTGATCGGGATCGAGCTGGTGTTGCTGGCCATGATCGCGTCGCCGGCCAGAACTTTGCCAACCGACTGGAAGATCGCCTGCTTGATCGCCTCGTTCTCGGTGGCCGCCTCGATCACGAAGCGCGCCCCGGCCATCGGCGCCAGGTCGCCGACGGGCCGGATGCGGGCAAGCGCCGCATCCGCCTCGGCGGCTTCGATCTTGCCGCGACCGACCAGCCGGACGAGCGCCTTGTCGATATTCGCCTTGCCCCGTCCGGCCGCGGGCAGGTCGATGTCCGACAGCAGGACGTCGAACCCGTGCTGGGCGAGGGTCTGGGCGATGCCCGAACCCATCTGACCTGCGCCGATGACCCCGATTGTCTCCATGCCCTGTTTCCCTTCGCAACTGCAGCAAAGGCGGGTTAGCGAGAGCGGGCAGCTTTGGCTAGCTGCGGTTGGCTCCGGGAATCCATCTCACGTCGGTGCGTCCTTCGTCATTGAGCAGGCGGGCAAGCTGGAAGAGGTAATCCGAGAGCCGGTTGATGAATGCGAGTGCTGCGGGATTGACCGGCTCGTCACTGGCAAGCGCCGTCATCGCTCTCTCGGCTCGCCGGACGGCGGCTCTCGCCACATGCACCCGCGCCGCGCCCTCGCTACCCCCCGGAAGGACGAAGCTGGTGAGCGGCGCCAGGACTTCCCCGGCCTGGTCGATCCGTTCCTCGAGCCAGGTCACCTGCTCGGGTATTATCCGCAAGACCATTTCGGATGGCGTGAAATCGTCTCCCGGAGTGGCGATATCGGCGCCGAGGTCGAACAGGTCGTTCTGGATCCGCATCGCGAAATCGCGCAGCGGCCCGTCCAGTTCGACGATCGCCAGGCCAAGCGCCGAATTGGCCTCATCCACCGCGCCGATCGCCTCGATCCGCGCCGAATTCTTTGGACGGCGGGTGCCGTCCACCAAGCCCGTGGTGCCGGCATCGCCGGTGCGGGTGTAGATCTTGTTGAGCTTGACCATGCAGTTCGGCGATCAGGCTCGCGGCGTGGTCAGCGCGCAATCATCATGATCAGCGCCACGACGACGATCGCCAGGGCCTGGTACTTGATGCGGTTGAACATCATCCGGTTCTGGAGGAGCTGCATGTCCTTTTGCCGCTCGCCGCCCGCGTCGATCTCCGCCCGGTGCGATTGCAGGAATGCGACGATCCCGCGCACCAGCGAGTAAACGACGAGCGCCATGAGCACGACGAGGACGATGGCAAGGAATGTGGTCATGCCCCGTAATCTAGGGAGCCGCCCAGCGAAATGCCAGTGGGGAAGCGATGCATCCGCAGGGCGTGGGCAAGAGCGTGGCCGTCGTCGCCCCGAGCCCGTCGTTCGGCCAGCCCGAAGCCCGCTTCACCCGAGCCGCGCCGTTTGGCCAGCTTGCGAAAGCCGCCCCCGTTTTCGCCTGGCTCGACCAGCAACGGATGGTGATGCCAGGTTGGAACGGGCAGGCCGAGCAGGGCCTGCAGCAGCCGATGCACGTGGGTCGCATCAAACAAGTCCTGCCCCCGGGTCACAAGGGTGACGCCATCGGCCGCATCGTCAAGCGTGGCCGCCAGGTGGTAGCTTGCGGGCGCATCCTTGCGCATGAGAACAACGTCTCCCAGCAATTCGGGCTGCGCGTGCTGCAACCCGGCGAGCTCGTCCGTCCAGGTGAGCGGGCCAGCCAGCGCCATCGCCCGCGCAACGTCGAGCCGCCACGCCGCACCCGCCGGAACGCCGGTCCGGTTGCGGCAGGTACCTGGATAGATCGGCCCTTCCGGCCCCGCCTCGATCGAGGCGGCCGCGATCTCTGCCCGGGTACAATTGCAGGGGTATAGCAGGCCCATCGCCCGCAGCCGGTCCGCCGCATCGCGGTAAGCCGGGAGCCGGTCCGACTGGGGCAGAACGTCCTCCCACTCGAGCCCCAACCATTTGAGGTCGGCACGGAATTCGCCCGCCAATTCCGGGCGGCTGCGCGCACCGTCGATATCCTCGATCCTCAGCATGAACCGGCCGTCCCTCGCCCGCGCCAGGTCGTGCGCGACGATCGCGGAAAACGCGTGACCAAGGTGCAGCGGGCCGTTGGGGCTGGGGGCGAAGCGGGTCGTTTCCACCAATCTCTTGCCGTTCGCAGAAGGCTTGGGGGTCGCGATCGTTGTGGATGGCGTGCTTGTCACAGGGTTGACGCACAAATGGGCAAATGCTTGCCTGTGGTCAATCGGAGGGCACCGCGCACGTGTTCAATGCCGAACTCATCGAGCGGACCGCCCGCTTCCGCCTTGCCGAGGACGATCCCTCGCGCGCGCTGGAGAGCTGCCCGGCGCTGGTGCTCAACGCGGATTACACCCCCCTCTCCTATTATCCGCTGAGCCTGTGGCCATGGCAGACCGCGATCAAGGCGGTGTTCCTGGAACGGGTGGACATAGTCGCCAGCTACGAACGCTGCGTGCATTCGCCCAACCTCGACATGCAGATCCCCAGCGTGATCGCGCTGCGGCAATACGTTCGCCCAAGCGAGTTTCCCGCCTTCACCCGCTTCAACCTGTTCCTGCGCGACCGGTTCGCCTGCCAGTATTGCGGGTGCGAGAAGGATCTGACGTTCGATCATGTCATCCCGCGCCGTCTCGGCGGCCGGACGACGTGGGAGAACATCATCACCGCGTGCGCCCCCTGCAACCTGAAGAAAGGCGGCCGGACGCCCGCCCAGGCGCATATGCACCCCGCCGTGCGGCCGATCCGCCCGACCAGCTGGCAGCTTCACCAGCACGGCAAGGCGTTTCCGCCCAACTACCTCCATGAAACCTGGCGCGACTGGCTCTACTGGGACATCGAGCTCGAGGCCTGAGGCAGCGCGTGGACCGCCGACCGGGGGTCGTTTAAAAACTTGGACGCCCTGGGTTCGTGCGTATTTCCAATAACTTGCAGGAAATCCGCTCGTCTCGGTCCTCACCTTCGGGATTCGCAGGAATGCGGAGCGGAAACCGGCCATGAGGGCGACATTTCCACGCCGTGCCCCTTGTAGGACAGCTGAAATTGCCAATGAGCGGTATCTCCGCCGGCGGCTAGATCGCCGTCCGCACGCTCAGTAGCTCGGGAAAGAACACCTGCTTGAGCACGCTCTCGAGGTACGGCACCCCCGCCGTTCCCCCGGTTCCGCGCTTGAAGCCGATGATCCGCTCGACCGTCTTCAGGTGGCCGAAGCGCCAGCGCTGGAAGTGATATTCGAGATCGACCAGCTTTTCCGCGAGCTCATAGAGATCCCAGTGCGCTTCCGGATCGCGGTAGATCTCGGCCCAGGCCGCTTCGACCGCCGGCGAGGCCTGCCACGGCCCGGCGTGCTCGCGCTCGATCACCTCTGACGGGATCGCGAAGCCACGCCGCGCCAAGAGTCGCACCGTTTCGTCATAGAGGCTGGGACGGCTGAGTTCGGCGCGCAGAGCCGTCGCCACTTCAGGTGTCGCCTCGTGAACGGTGACCATGTCGGGGTTGCGCCCGCCAAGGAGGAACTCCATCAGCCGGTACTGCGCGCTCTGGAACCCGCTGGAGCTGGCGAGGTGCGGACGGATCAGCGAATAATCCGCCGGGGTCATGGTCGAGAGCACGTCCCAGGAGGAAATAAGCTGGCCCTGTGCGCGGGCGACGCGGGCGAGCATCTTGAATGCCGGCCGCAGGTCGTCGGCGGCGATTTCCGTTCGGGCCGCGCTCAGTTCGTGCAGGCACAGCTTGAGCCACAGCTCGCTCGCCTGGTGGATGATGATGAACAGCATCTCGTCATGCGCGCCCGAGGCGGGATGCTGGGCCGAAAGGATCCGGCCCAGATCGAGATAGCTGGAATATGTGACTTCACTCGCCATCCGCGCCGTCTAGGCGAAAGGACTGGCACAGGAAACCACTGCTCAGAGAGCCGCCTTCACGAAATCCGCACAGCGTTCGCCGATCATGATGCTGGGCGCGTTGGTGTTGCCCGACACCAGCCGCGGCATGATCGATGCGTCGGCCACCCAGAGACCATCGACACTCCGGGCCTTGAGGGTGGGATCGACCACGCTATCCGCATCACCCCCCATCCGGCAGGTGCCCACCGGGTGATAGACGGTGTCCGCGCGGCTGCGGATCAGGTCGTCGAGTGCATCGTCGTCATTTAGGTCGATCGGGTAGCGGTCCTTCGGCGCATAGTCCGACAAGGGCGGCGATTCGACAATGCGGTGCGACAGGCGCACGCCCGCGCGAAGCACGGCCATGTCCCGATCATCGTCGAGGAAGTTTGGATCGATCACGGGCGCGTCACTCGGAAGGGCGCTGCCCAGGCGAACGGTGCCGCGGCTTTCCGGCCGCAGCACGCAGGCATGGAGCGAGAAGCCGTGCCCCTTCACTTTCTCGCGTCCGTGATTTTCGAGCATCGCCGGGACGAAGTGCCACTGCACGTCAGGCGCGGGCGAATCCGGCATGACCGTCCAGAAGCCGCCGGCTTCAGCGAAGGGAGTGGTCATGATCCCGGTGCGCCGCCGCCGATGCTCGGCGATCGCCCTGACCATGCGCCAGGTGCCTGCCAGGCTGGAACCGAAGAAGTCGGTGCTCGCCGTCTCCCAGCTCGAAACGTAGTCCGGATGATCCTGCAGGTCGCTACCGACCGCCGGGACATCGGCGACAACCTCGATACCGTGCTCCTTGAGATGCGCGGCGGGGCCAATGCCGCTGAGCATCAGGACCTGCGGGCTGCCGAAGGCGCCTGCGCTGACGATCACGCCGCCGCGCGCCCGCAGCGTTTCGCGGCCCCGCCCGCTCATCACCTGCACGCCGGTCACCCGGCCATCCTCGATCACCAGCTTCTCGACCAGGGTTCCGGTGCGAATGGAGAAGTTGGGCTTGCCGCGCAGGGGCTCGACGTAGGCGCGCGCTGCCGACCAGCGCTCCCCCTTGTACTGGGTTACCTGGTAGAGGCCGAAGCCTGACTGCTTCGCGCCGTTGAAATCGTCGTTGACCGGCAACTGCAGCGCGGCCGCACTCTCGACGAAGGCCCGGCTGCCCGGATTCGGCCAGCGCTGGTCGGACACGTGCAGAGGACCCTTCCCGCCGTGGAAGTCGTTCGCTCCCCGCTCGTTGTCTTCGGAGCGGCGGAAGTAGGGCAACACGTCTTCATACGACCAGCCGGTGCACCCCAGCTCCGCCCAGTTGTCGTAATCCCATTGGTTGCCGCGAATGTAGACCATCGCGTTGATGGCGCTCGACCCGCCCAGGCCCCGGCCGCGCGGCTGATAGCCGGTGCGTCCCTTCAGCCCGGCCTGCGGTACGGTCTCGAAGCGGTAGTTCGATCCCCGCGGGATGAACGGCATGAATCCTGGGGTCTTGACCCGGACCGTGTCATTGCTCCCGCCCGTCTCAAGCAGGCACACCGTGCGCTTGCCATCTTCGGCGAGCCGTCCGGCCGCAGCGCTTCCCCCGCTGCCGCCGCCGATCACGATGATATCGAATTCCTGCATTTGCCCTCTCCTTGCAGGAGAAGGGTTAGGCAGCCTCGCGCGGCTCGGCAATCGGGTTTTCTGCCGCAACCGATTTCCGGCGCCCTTCCCAGCGGGCGCGGATCATCCCGCTGGTCTCGCGGCTGCCGTCGTGGCTCCAGCCAGGTTCGCGCAGGAGGTACGACAGCTTGTGCCGCCAGGGAGCCGCGCGCACGTCCCGCGCGATGGCGATCCATTCGTGAAAAACGCTGTGGAGAAGGTTGAAGGTGCCCAGCTGCCTGACGATGCCGTAACGTATCCGCTCGTCATCGCACTCCGGCTCGAAAGTGCCGAACAACCTGTCCCACACGATGAAGACGCCGGCATAGTTGCGGTCGAGGTATCGCGGATTCGTCGCGTGATGGACCCGGTGGTGCGAGGGCGTGTTCATCACCGCTTCGAACCAGCGCGGCATTCGCCCGATCGCTTCTGTGTGAATCCAGAACTGGTAGATGAGATTGAAGCCGCCGCAGATGGCGATCATCACCGGATGAAAGCCGAGCAGGACCAGCGGCAGCTTGAAAGCGAAACCGAGGGTCAGGAATCCCGTCCAGGTTTGCCGGAGGGCGGTCGACAGGTTGTAGTGCTGGCTCGAGTGGTGGTTCACGTGGCTGGCCCAGAACCACCGCACCCGGTGGCCGAACCGGTGGATCCAGTAATAAGCCAGATCGTCCAGCACGAAGCAGACGGGCCAGGTCCACCATTGCCAGCCGATATCGAACAGGCGGAACTGCCAGGCCCACAGGAACAGAGCGAGGAAAACACCCCCCGTGAGCAAGCCGGCAACCGTGCTGCCGAGCCCGAAGGCGAGGCTGGTGAGCGTATCGCGAGGCTCGTATGCTTCGCGCCGCATCTTCCTGGCCCAGAGCATCTCGATTAGCACGAGCAGCACGAAGCCGGGCACTGCGTATTCGGTTGGCGAGAAATCGGGCATCGCCATGACCTTATAACCGCCGCAGGCTCGCGGCCCAAGCCGGAGCTTTGTCGCCGAGGTCGAGGATCACCGTCCCGAAGCGCGTTTCCCCGGTGCCCACCGCCAGGAGATTGCGGTCCAGCCGCACGTGCAGATGGCTGTCCAACAGGCGCGAGGCGAAGTGCGAACCGTGCCGCCGCAGCAGCATCACCCGGCCCTGCGCGTCGCGGGCGAGCGCGCCTATTCCGGAACGGTCGATGGCGACGTCCACCGGCTCGAAACCGCATAGCGCTTCTTCCGCCAGCTCGCGCAAGTGGTACTCGTCACGAATGCGGGTGTCGCCGCCGAGGCCGAGCCGGTGCGCGGCCCACGCCAGCGCGAGGATCGCGAGCAGGGAGCCCCCGAACTGGAGCAACTGCCCGGTCATCATCGTCCGGCGGCGAGCGCGTCCATGGCCGGCCGCACCGGGGAGACGTCATAACCCGCTGCCGCGGCGGCGGCGGCCAATTCATCCGGGTCGTCCCCCAGGCTGGCGCGCGCCAGGGCCCAGAGCAGGGTCGACCGCGTGCCGGACCGGCAGTAGCCGAGAACCTGGCCATCCCGGGCGCTCAAAGCTTCGGCAAGGCGCGATACCTGGGGGTGACTGAAACCTGCGCCGCTGACCGGTATCGCCATGTAGTCGATCCCCGCAGCCCGCGCCGCAGCTTCGATTTCCGACCCCGGGGCCTGATCCGCGCTTTCGCCCTCGGGGCGGTTGTTGACGATCAGGGTCACCCCTTGCGCCTTCGCTTCCGCCAGGTCGGCGACGGTGATCTGCGGACTGGCAAGCATAGTGTCGGACAGGCGCCTGAACTGGCTCATGCGTTCTTCCTCCGCTGACGGCGCTGCCGCTGGACGATATTGAGCAATTCGACACCGACCGAAAAGCCCATCGCCGCGTAGATATAGCCTTTGGGCACATGAAAGCCGAAGCCGTCGGCAATGAGAACCAGCCCGATCATCACCAGGAATGCGAGAGCGAGCATGACCAGCGTGGGGTTATGCTCGATGAAGCGAGCCAGCGGGTCCGCGGCAACCATCATGATGCCGACCGTGATCACCACCGCGGCGACCATGATCGGCACTTCGTCGGTCATGCCTACCGCTGTGAGGATTGAATCGACGGAGAACACCAGGTCGATCGCGATGATCTGGGCGATCACTGCACCGAACGCGGCCTTCGCCGCATCCGCCGCCCCTGGCGTCTTGTCGAGCAGGTCGCCCGAGTCGTCTTCCGGCTCCATCGAATGGTGGATTTCCTTGGTCGCCTTCCACAACAGGAACAGGCCGCCGGCGAGCAGGATCAGGTCCCGCCCCGAAAACGCGGTTTCGAAAGCCGGCTCGCCGTGGTTTGTGGCAGACCCCGCGAGCCCAAGGTCGAAGATCGGCTGAGTGA